>WTGH01000049.1 GCA_011523655.1 Rhodospirillaceae bacterium | reverse complement strand
CGGCGACCTCGCCACCATCGTCGAATGGACCGGAAACGGCGGCGGAAAGGGCGGGGCCGGCACGCCCGCGCGCGGTTTGTCGGTCTCGGCTAAAACGGGGACCGCGTCGCAGCGCGCCTGACGGCGGCGCAGCGTGCCCGGGCGCAGCGGCTGGCGCGGCAATGGCGGCCCACGAAGGAAACAGCGCGCCGGACGAGCGCCGGCTCCGGCACGCGCGGCGGAGTCGCCGAGACGCGCAAGCGGGTCGCGGCTGTGCAGCGCATCCTTGCCGAACTCGGCTACGATCCCGGCCCGGCGGACGGCGTTATGGGTCCGCGGACGCGCGCCGCCATCCGGGCCTTTCAGACGACCGTCGGGCTGCCGGCGGACGGCCGGTTGTCGAATAGTCTGGCGGTCGCATTCATTGTCGCCGTCCGCGCCGCCCGGGCGACCGGAAAGGCGTCTGCGGGCGTCGGCCCGCAGCGCCGCCGGATGCGGATGGTCTCGACCGGGTCCGGCTTCCGGGTCAGCCGGCAGGGCCATATCCTGACCAATGCCCATGTCGTGCGCGGTTGCGCCGAGGTGCAGGTCGCCCCGGCGCCGAATGTCCCGTCGCGCCGGGTCGCAGTCTCGGCCAGCAACGATCCGGCCGATCTCGCCCTGCTCAGGGGACGGGCGGGCAGGCCGTCCGCGGCATTCCGCCAGGGACGCGGCGTTCGCCCGGCCGCCCGCGTGCTCGTAGCCGGCTATCCGCTTCACAACCTGCTTTCCGCAGGTGTGAATGTCAGCACCGGCAGCGTCGCCGCGCTGGCGGGACCGGGCAACGACCATCGCATGATCCAGATTTCCGCACCGGTCCAGAAGGGAAACAGCGGCGGTCCCGTCCTCGATTCCGCCGGCAACGTCGTCGGCGTCGTCGTGTCGAAGCTCAACGCGCTCAAGGTGGCGCGCGCCACGGGGGACCTTCCGCAAAACGTCAATTTCGCCATCAGCGCCGGAACTGCGCGCGCCTTTCTCGACGCCGAGGGAGTCGCCTATGCGACGGCACCCTCGGACAAGCCCCGGTCGCCGGAAGACGTCGCGGCGGCGGCGCGGAAGTTCACTGTCCTCGTCGAGTGCTGGAAGTAGCGGCCAATGCGCTGCCAGCGCGCCGGCCGTAGGGGAGGGTTTGAAACCATCCCCTACAGTGCCCGCCGCATTGCGCAACGCCATTCCGCTGCTGCGCTGGCGCCGGCGACAACTGCAGCGCCCTCGCCACCAGTTGCCAAAGCGCCCCGGCGAACTCAATTCGGGCTGGCATCGACCGAGATTCAGAATTACGGACCGCCAGCATGACCGAACCGGCCACCGACATATTGTTCGAGACCCAGAGCCAGGGCGCCTTCCGCTACATGGCGCCGGCGGCGGAATCCTCGCTCTACCGCAACGGCAAGGTGCTGACCCGGCGCGACCTCGACGGCAGCGACAGCGGCTTCGAGGGCATCGACCTGGAAAGCCGCGAAATGTCGATCGTCGACGCGCGCACGCTGCGGCCCGACCAGCAGCCGACGCTCGCCGCCAGCGGCTTCGAGCTGCTCGACCGGCCGACGGCCCATCCCGGGCTCGATTTCCTCGATCACGAGGCGGTGGTGCGGACCTATTATCCGGAGTGCGTGGCGATCATGCAGGCGGCGACCGGCGCGGCGACCGTCGCGGCGTTCGACCACAATGTCCGCTCGGCCTCCGGCAAGTCCGACAAGCGGCGCATCGCCGGCGGCCAGCAGGTCCAGGGGCCGGCCCATGTCGTCCACGGCGACTACACGCTGACCAGCGCGCCCCAGCGGATGCGCGACCTGGCGCGCCCGCCGACCCTGAACGACACCTACCGCACGGCGCTGGCCGAGGGCGAAACGCTGCTCGACGCCGGCGCGGTCGAGCGCGCCATCGAGAGCGGCCGCTTCGCCCTCGTCAACCTCTGGCGCAACATCGCGCCGGAGCCGGTGGCGACCCGGCCGCTCGCGCTGTGCGACGCCGAGACCGTGCAGCCGGACGAGTTGGTGGTGTTCGAGATCCACTACAGCGACCGGGTCGGCGAGAACTACTTCGCCAAGCACAATGCCCGCCACCGCTGGGTTTACTGGTCGGGCATGACGCGCGACGAGGCGCTGCTCATCAAGCAGTGGGATTCGGCGGGCGAACTGGCCCGGACCGGGGGCGCCCGGCCGGACGCCGACGCAGGCGGCCGGTCCAGCACCTTCAGCTTCCACAGCGCCTTCAAGGATCCCGCCACCCCGCCCGACGCCCCCGACCGCTGGAGCATCGAAGTCCGCTGCGCGCTGATTTACGGGTGAGGGGGACTCGCATGCGAACCGAGGTTCAGGAAATCCTCGACCGCGTCGAAGCCCAAACCGGATCGCCGGCCGCTGCCCACGCCTGGTTCCATTCCAAGCCCTTGCCCAGCTTCGACGGCGCGACGCCGGATCAACTGGTGCGCGAGGGCCGGGCCGAAGATGTCCAGGCTTATCTCGACCGGATCATGGACGGCGGCTACGCCTGAGGTCGCGTCGCCGCGAGCGGCATATTGCATTGGCCCGGATAATAGGTTTCATTGACGGACATGAGCGAATCCTTCGATACCCTAGCGGCGGCCGAGGCTTTAGCAGCCGCCGGTGTCGATCCGGCGCAGGCAAAGGCGCATGCGGCGCAATTGCAGGCCGCGGCTCATGCGGCGGAGCCGGTAACGCAAGACCAGATGAACTCCGCGCTCGCCCGTCAGGAGTTCCGTCTGGTCCGATGGATGCTTATTATCGGCGGTGCAGTCGTCGCCGCTGTCAAGCTGATCCCATAGCTCGTCCCCGCCCCGCCAGAGAAAAGTCCTTGAAGAAGGCGGCTTCGAAAGCCCCAGCCGGGGGTCGGCAGGCGGATCTCGACGCGCTCGAGGCGTTGCCGGACGACCGGATCGATACGAGCGACATCCCGGAACAGACGGACTGGCCGGGCGCGGTGCGCGGGCTGTTTTACCGTCCGGTCAAGCAGCAGATCACGCTATGGCTGGATGCCGACGTGGTGGCGTGGTTCAAGCGGCAGGCTCCTGGCGGCCGGGGCTATCAGACCGCAATTTACCGCGCCCTCAGGCGGCATGTCGAACGGAGCGAGACCGCTTAGCCCGGCTTCCCGTCATCGGTTTGCCGGGGTGGCAGAACGACTTTTCTCGATAATGGCCCAGTTCTGAAGGAGCGATGCACATGAGCGGACCGTATGAGGGTATCAGGATCGTCGACCTGAGCGCGATGCTGTCGGGGCCGTGGGCGACCTCGATCCTGGGCGACCAGGGCGCCGACGTGATCAAGGTCGAGCCGCCGGGCCAGGGCGACCACACCCGTGCGTTCGGCAACCGGCGCGGCGGCCTGTCGTCCGCGTTCCTCAACATCAACCGCAACAAGCGCTCGATCACCCTGGACCTGAAGAAGCCCGGTGGCCGCGACCTGCTGCTGAAGATCGCGGCAACCGCCGACGTCTTCGTGCAGAATTTCCGCCCCGGCGTGGTCGAGCGGCTGGGCGTCGGCTACGACGACATCGCGAAGGTCAACCCGCGGATCGTCTACCTTTCGCTCTCCGGCTTCGGCGAGAAAGGCCCGTGGACCCACAAGCCGGTCTACGACCCGGTGATCCAGGCGCTCAGCGGCCTGACGACCATCCAGGCCGGTTCCGACGGCGAGCACCCGCGGCTGGTGCGCACCGTTTTGCCCGACAAGCTGTCCGCGATTACCGCGTCCCAGGCGATCGGCGCCGCCCTGTTCCGCCGCGAACGCACGGGCGCGGGCCAGCATGTCCGCCTGTCGATGCTGGATGCCGTCCTGTCCTTCCTCTGGGCCTCGGACTTCAACGCGCAGACCTGGCCCGGCGCCGACGTTTCCGACCAGGCGGCGGCCAGCGTCATCGACCTGATCTACCAGACGGCGGACGGCTACATGACGGTCGCCGTGATGACCGACAAGGAATGGCGCGGCCTGTGTACGGCGCTCGACCGGGAGGACTGGCTCGCCGACGACCGTTTCGCCACGCCGGCGGCGCGCGCCGCAAATGTCGACGCACGGCTCGAACTGACCCAGCAGGTCTTGCTCGAACGCACCACTGGCGAATGGATGGATCGCCTCGAAGCCTGCGGCGTGCCCTGTGCGCCGGCGCTCACCCGGAACGACGTCGTCGACCATCCGCAGGTCGTCGCCAGCGAGATCCTAGTGGACACCGAGCACCATGCCGCCGGCCGATTGCGCCAGGCCCGCACCGCCGCCCGGTTCGAGGGCTCACCCGCGACCGGCCTGACCGGCGCGCCGCAGCTCGGCGAGCATTGCTCGGAAATTCTGTCCGAAATCGGCCTGGGCGAGGCGGAGATCGCAGACCTGTATGCAAACGGCGTCGTCGGCGGCGAGACCGACCCGGCGCTGAACGCCCTTCCGGCCGCAGCGGAGTAGGGGGGCGAAGCGGGCGGAGCTCCGAATGGCAGATTATCTGATCGTCGGCGCGGATCGCGGCATCGGCCTTGCCGTCTGCCGGCAGCTCGCCGCGCGGGGCGAGACGGTCGTGGCGGCCTGCCTCGGCCGGGGCGAGGCCCATGACGGTTCCGGGGTCGAGGCGATCCCGGAGATCGACGTGACGTCCGGAGCCGCGGTTGCGCGCATGGCCGGGGCGCTGGCGAAGCGGGGCGGCAAAATAGACTGCCTGATCCATGTCGCCGGGGTGCTCGGCCTCGACGCGCTGGGCAGCCTCGACTTCGGCGACGTGCGCCGGCAGATCGAGATCAACGCCATCGGACCGCTGCGCGCGGTCGAGGCGGCGCTGCCCCATCTGGCGGCCGGCGCGAAGGTCGGGATCGTCACCAGCCGGGTCGGATCGCTGGCCGACAACGGCACCGGCGGGATGTATGCCTACCGCGTCTCCAAGGCGGGCGCGAACATGGTGGCGCTCAACCTGCACCACGATCTGTCTAAGCGGGGCATCGCCGTGGCGGCATTGCATCCCGGCATGGTCGCGACCGACCTGACGAAGGACATTCCCGGCGACTTCGACTACATCACGCCGGACGAGGCGGCGGAGGGATTGATTCGGCGCATGGACGCGCTCACCCTCGAAACCTCGGGCCGGTTCTGGCACGCCAACGGGGAAGAACTGCCCTGGTGACGGCGGCCTGATCGTCGCCGGGACATGGTCCTCCCCGGGTCTCGCCGCGCCCCGGCCCGGCGGCTATAACGACGCCCGCCGACCGGACGCAAGGACAGGCCCATGACTGCACTTCCCGACCTTCCCCTCATTCCGACGACGCTGACCGGCAGCTACGTCCAGCCGGACTGGCTGGTCGACCGGGAGAAGCTGACCGGCCGGCCGCCGTCGCGCGCCCGCGGCAACGATATCTGGCGCATCGCCGGGGACGGGCTGGAAGAAGCCCAGGACGCCGCGACCCTGATGGCGATCCGGGAGTTCGAGGAAGCGGGCCTCGATATCCTGACCGACGGCGAGATCCGGCGCGAAAGCTATTCCAACCGGTTTCACACCGCCCTCGACGGCATCGACGTCGACAACCCGGCGATGGTGCCGGGGCGTTCGCCGGGCAAGATGATCCCGGTGCCGCGGATTACCGGGCCGCTCGCCCGCCGCCATCCAGTCGAGGCGCGGGACACCGAATTCCTGCGCCGCCACACCGGCCGGCCGATCAAGATGACCCTGCCCGGGCCGTTCACCCTGTCCCAGGTCTCGGTCGACGCGCATTACGGCGACGAGGAGGCCGTCGTCATGGCGCTGGCGGAGATCGTGCGCGAAGAGGTGGCCGACCTGTTCGCCGCCGGCGCCGACATCGTGCAGCTCGACGAGCCCTGGATGCAGGCGCGGCCGGAGAAGGCCAAACGCCTCGCCGTGCCGGCGATCGACCATGCCCTGCGGGACGCCGCCGGCCCGACGATCGTCCATCTGTGTTTCGGCTATGCCTACGCGGTCAAGGAGAAGCCGACCGGCTATTCCTTCCTGCCGGAACTCGACGCCTGCGCCGCCGACCAGATTTCCATCGAGGCGGCCCAGCCGAAGCTCGACCTTTCGATCCTCAAGACGCTGCCGTCCAAGCAGATCATGGTCGGCGTGATCGACCTCGCCGATCCGGCTGCCGAAACTGCCGAAACCGTCGCCGGCCGGCTGCGCCGCGCGCTCGACGTGCTGCCGCCCGAACGCATCGTCGCCGCGCCGGACTGCGGGATGAAATATCTCGACCCGGCGGTCGCCCGTGCCAAGCTCCAGGCCCTGGTCGACGGCGCCGCCATCGTCCGCCGGGAACTGAGCGGATAGGGCGGCTGACTCGGATCTCCCGCATTCGCGCCCATCACCGGGCCGTCTGGTGACAGGACGGTCGGACCGACCGGGGAGAGGCTGGATTCGGCGGGCAGGACGGGAAGGTCGCGGCCGTTACCGGCGCTGCACCGAACCCGGATTTCTCACAAGAACTGTCGCCCCGGCCCCCGAGCCGGGGGCCCAGGGCTACAGGGTAAAGCGGCGGATACGGGTCCGGGCGACGGCAACGATCCGCGGCGCTGCGGGGATTGGATTGCAGGGCTGCGAAAACCCTGCCGCCAATCTCTGAACCTACCGCCCGTCGTGCGACTCTGGACCCCGGCTCGGAGGCCGGGGTGACATGAGTCTTTATACTAACCGATTATCGTAAAGGAGATTTCTTGCCCGCAAGCCTCGGATGCGCCCATTCCTTGTGAGAAATCCCGGTTAGCTGCCGGGATTGAACGCGTAGTCGAACCGCTCCCGGTATTCCGCCAATTTCACGCGGAACTCAGGCTCGGTTTGCCGGCCGGAGGTGGCGTGCGGAGAATCTTCGGAGACGGCGCTGTAGGGGAAATCGTCGAGTCGCTGCATGCTCGGCCGGCTCGCCATACGGTCCCACCAGGCCCGGGTCAGCGGATATGGCTCCAGCCAGAAATCGAGAAAGCGGACCATCTCCAATACTTTAACGAAGGGCGCAAGATTGGTTTCCGCCAGCGTAAACCGGTCGCCCATAAGGTACGGCCGGCCGTCGGCCAGTGCCCGTTCCATCAGTTTGAAGATCATTTCAAACGAACCGATCGCGCGCATGACGTAGGGCGAGGAGACGCCTTCCCTGATGACAGATTGCTGGCGGTAAAGCCGGTCGATGCTGGGAATGACTTTCCAGCGTTCCTCCATCTTCTCGCGCGGTACGGTCAGGCGGAATTTCGTGACGAAATTGACGACTGCCGTGGCTTCAAAGGCTCGCTCGTCAAACAGCTTGATCCATTCATCCATATAGTATCGTTCGGCGGGATCGCCGGGCCTCAAAGGCGGGTCGGGCCGCAGATCGTCAATATATTTGCAGATCAGCGAGGATTCGCGGATCGGCTTGCCGTCATGAACGAGCGTCGGCACGACTCCCTGGGGATTGAGCTTGAGATATTCGGGCTGGAACTGGTCCCGGTTCATCAGGATCATTTTGCGGGGGATCCAGTCCGTAATTCCCTTCTCCGCCAGGGTGACGACAACCCGATTGGAACAGATGGAATCGGTTTCTTCGAGATAATACAACTCAAGCGTCATATTGACCTCCCGCTTTGCCTGTTTTCCAAAAAATTCAATGACTTCGGCATGTGGTTTAGCGGTTGAAGCTGGCTGCGTTCCGCCGTTTGCGCGACGGCGCCCAAGACGGCGTTACCGTCATCGTCGCAAAGATCGATGCAAATGGAATCGCCGGAATTCATGAGCCTGTCAACGGCGGCGGGGCTATGCACCGGCGCGGCGGAGCAACATTGCACCACGGGCACGGCGACGGCTTGGCCATGTCTCCGTTTCACGATATTCCGGTTTTGACGCCGGCGGAATTCCTGGAACGCGTGACCGGCCGGTAGCGGGCGGCGGCGCCGCGGCGACGAAGATTTCTCCGGCAACCCGGAAATGATGGTACAACCGCGCCTGCGGTCCGCTGGCCGCCCACTTTGCGCGCCCTTCGGGAAGCTCCATGAACGTCACCGCCTATGCCGCGTCGGTCGGCCATTCGGTCTGGTTCAGCCACGACCTGGGCGAGAGTTGGAACCGGGCCTTCACGCCGACCGGCGGCATCTACAACGAATCCCGCGCCTGGTGCGTGGCGACCCATCCGGCCCGGCCCGGCGACGTGCTGGCCGGCACCGATCTCGGCGTCTACCGCTGGACCGTGGCGGCCGACCGCTGGGAGCATCTGCCCTCGCCGATGGACGGGCTGCACATCCTCCAGATCGGCCAGTCGCCCCACAACCCGGACGTCATCTTCGCCGGTACGCGCCCGGCGCAGCTCTACCGCTCGGCCGACGGCGGGCGGACCTGGCGGCGCTGCGAGGTCGGCAACAGCGTGGAATGCGAGTTCATCAACACGCCGCGGGTGACGTCGATCCATTTCGACCCGCGCGACCGCGATACGATCTGGGTCACCATCGAGATCGACGGCGTGTTCGTCAGCCGCGACGGCGGCGAGACTTGGGAGAAATGCATCGCGGGGCTGAAGAGCCCGGACACCCACAATCTCGTCTTCTTCGACGACGACGAGGGGGACGGCCGCACAATCCTGTGCTCGACCGAGGAAGGCCTGCACCGCAGCCGCGACGAGGGCCGGAGCTGGCAGTTTGTCGAGGTGCCGGATGCGCCCTGGCCCTATTTCCGCTGCATCGCCAGGCGCACCGACGATTCCGGCGTCACGTTTCTCTCGGTCGGCGACAAGCCGTCCGGCGAACAGGGCATGCTGTTCCGCAGCCGGGACAGGGGCGAAACCTGGGACATCGTCGACCTGCCGGAGCCGCCCAACACGACGATCTGGTGGATCGCGACCAATCCGGCGGACCCGGACCTGATCTTCTTCTGCACCATCTTCGGCCAGATCTTCCGCTCGACCGACGGCGGCGAGACCTGGCTCAAAATGCGCCGGGAACTGGGCGAGCTGCGCATGATCGCTTGGCAGCCGGCCGCCTGAATTCGACATATCCCGGGGAGGGGAGCCATGCCGCACAATCTGGAAATGCCGCAATACGTCATCGACCGCATCATGGCCAAGCGCGGCAAGCTGGAGGTGTTCGACCGCTTCGATCCGGCGCGCACGGCCCTAGTCGTCATCGACATGCAGAATTTCTTCGTCGCCGAGGTCGAGACCGCGATCAGCATCGTGCCCAACATCAACCGGCTGGCCGATGTCGTGCGCGAACGCGGCGGGGTCGTCGCCTGGGTGCTGCTGACCGTCGCCGGGGAAATGGGCGGCGAGAGCCAGTGGCCGATCTACCACGACTATTTCTTCACCGAGGCCAAGATGCACGCCCACAAGGACGGCCTCACCGAGGGCAGCGAAGGCCACGCGCTCTATCCCGACCTGGTCGTGAAGGAGGGCGACATCGTCAGCCGCAAGAACCGGTTCAGCGCCTTCATCCAGGGCGCGTCGGACCTGGACGAACAGCTCCGCGCCCGCGGCATCGAGAACCTGCTGGTCTGCGGCACGGCGACCAACATGTGCTGCGAATCGAGCGCCCGCGACGCCATGATGATCGGCTACCGCGCGGTCATGGTGCTCGACGGCAACGCGGCGCGCTTCGACGAGGACCATCTCGCCGGGCTGACCAGCTTCTGGCAGAGCTTCGGCGACGTCCGCACGACCGACGACGTGATCGACAATCTGCTCCATGCGCCGGCCGCGGCGCAGGCGGCGGAGTAGCCGGCAGTTCGGGAGAGCGGCGGCATGAGCGATATCCTGCGCATTCCGGGCAACGTGCCGAGCCGGTGTTGGGGCTCGGCCTGGAAGGGCTTCGTCTGGGCCCTCGGCATGTCCGACGATTTCTCCCTCGATTTCGAAGAACAGGCCAAGCGCGCCTTCCAGGCCCTCGACCGCGGGCTCGCGGCGGCCGGCACCGACCGGACGCGCCTCATCACCGTGCAGGTCTATCTCTACGACATCGGCCGCAAGGGCGAATTCGACCGCTGGTGGGCCGACTGGATCGGCGACGAGCCGCAGCACTGGCCGATGCGCTCCTGCGTCCAGGTCACCTTCGCCGGCAACAACAAGATCGAACTGCTGGCGGTCGCCGCCCGGCCCGATCCCGACGCGAGCGGCGGCTGACGCCGGCGACCGGGCGCATGTCCAGCCATTTCGTCTACCGGCCGCATGTCCGCTCCGGCGGCAAGGTCTACACGCCGGATCTGGTCATCGAACTGGCCTGGGCGTCCTACGGCGAGGGCAAGGTCGTCGCGCTCCCGGTCGACCGGCTGACGACCGCAGCCGCGATCCAGCAGCCCGGCGGCAAGCCGCACGGTATTGCGGCCATCGCCCTGGTCGGCGCCGGCGACGGGCCGCTGCTCACCGTTGCCTCCCTGCATTCGGCAAGCTTTTACGCGCCGGCGCTCCTGGCATGCGCCAAGCCGCTCAGCCGGCAGGCGTGGCGGCTCCGGGATGTCGCGCCCCATCTCGACCGGCTGAGGCTGCGCAGCTGGCATCTGACCGGCGACGAGCGCCGGCCGGCGACGGAGGAACGCGCGGGCCGCGTGGCGAACTTCACCGCTCTCGACGACCTGCCGCCCGATCGCGTCCTGCTGTTCGCCGCCCGCCAGGCAGGGCGCCCCCACGGCACGGCGGACGGCTTCACCGTGGAACTCGAAGACCCTGTGCGCGGCGAGACGCTGAGCCTGAGCTACACGGCCGAAAACATCGAGTGACGCGGCATCGGCTTGCGCGTCGGACTGCCGCCCGGTACGCGGCGCAGTCAGTGGCGGGAATCAGCCGCGCCGTTTCCGAAGCCGCTGCCGCGCGTCCTTTAGCGCGGCCCCTGCGCCCCATCCGGCCGCGCCGCTGCGTTCCAGCGCCTCCATGATGGCGATCAGGTTGTCGTCGCGGAGGCGTTCCAGTTCGCGAATCGAGCGGCCGGCGGCCTGCGCGTCGGACTGGCTGGCGATGGTGTCGATCAGCCCGTCGTCCAGCTCCGGCACATCGGTGAGCTTCGACCACGGCCAGGCGAGGCAGGGGCCGAACTGTTCGAGGAAATGGCGCATGCCGGCCTCGCCGCCGGCCAGCCGGTAGGTCTGGAACACGCCCATCTGCGCCCAGCGCAGGCCGAAGCTGTAGCGTATGACATCGTCGATCTCCTCGACAGTCGCGACGCCGTCGCGGACCAGCCACAGGGCCTCGCGCCACAGCGCCTCCTGGAGCCGGTCGCCGATGAAGGCGTCGATCTCCTTGCGCACGACGACCGGCTTCATGCCGAGCGACGCGTAGATCTCCGCGGCCCGTTCGACGGAAGCGGGGAGGGTGTCGCGCCCGGCGACCAGCTCGACCAGCGGCAGCAGGTAGACCGGGTTGAACGGATGGCCGACCAGCAGGCGCCCGGAGCGGTTCAGATCGCGCTGCATGTCGCTCGGCAGGAGGCCAGAGGTGGAGGACGCAACGAGGATGCCGGCCGGCGCCGCCGCATCGATTTCGGCCAGCACCTCCCGTTTCAGGTCCAGCCGTTCGGGCACGCTCTCCTGAACGAATCCGGCGCCGTCGACGGCCTCGGCGACGCTGCCCGCGAAGCGCAGCGCGCCCGGCGCCGGGCGGTCGTCGCCGAACAATCGGGCGAAGGCGCGCTCCGCGTTGTCGAGCATCCCGCCGGCCTTGCGTTCGGCGTCCGGGTCCGGATCGTAGATCGCGACGTCGATCCCGTTCAGCGCAAACCGGGCCGCCCAGCCGCCGCCGATCACCCCGCCGCCGATACAGGCGGCCCGTTCGATGCCGGCTGTCACGGGCCTCTCGCTGTCGCGTCCGGACGGGAGCGCCGGCTGCCCGGCTCAGCGCTTGCGCAGCGCGAGTTTCTCGCGCACCGCTTCGGGGCCGAGAATCCGCACGCCCATATTTTCGGCAACGCCGACCGCCCGCTTCACCAGGTCGGCGTTGGTCGCCAGCACGCCCCGGTCGAGCCAGAGATTGTCCTCGAGCCCAACACGGATATTGCCGCCGGCGAGCAGCGCCAGGGCGACATAGGGCAACTGGTTGCGGCCGAGCGAGAAGGCCGAGAAGCTCCAGCCTTCGGGCAGGTTGTTCACCATCGACATCAGCGTGCCGATATCGTCCGGCGCGCCCCAGGGGATGCCCATGCAGAGCTGGACCATCACCGGATCGTCGATCAGGCCCTGCCCGGCGAGCCACTTGGCGAGCACGAGATGGCCGGTATCGAACACTTCGATCTCCGGGCGCACGCCGAGCGCCTGCACGCGCTTCGCCATCGCCGCCAGCATGGCCGGCGTGTTGGTCATGATGTAGTCGCCCTCGCCGAAATTCAT
>WTGH01000004.1 GCA_011523655.1 Rhodospirillaceae bacterium | reverse complement strand
CCCCTAACCCCCACCCCCAAGGGGAGGGGGATGAATCGCTGGGAGGGGATGCATCGGTTTGCCGGTTGGAACGGACGGGAAAGACGCCCGCGGGGCGCTCCGGGCGCAATTCGGGCGTTGACAGGAGCAGATATAGGAGACAAAAACCGGCATGTCAAGAAAAAAGTGATAATTTAGGTGAAATTTCTGAGTCCAGGCCAGACTCCCTCCCGCCGGCGCCACAAGTCGCACCGGGACGCTGCCGGACATTGCCGCCGTTCGGCCGCAAACGTATAAGGCGTCCACAATTCCGGTCGCCGGGTTCGGTTGTCTCGCCGGTTTCGGTTGTCCGGCGACCTTCCGAATGGCGGTGTGCGGGGTGACGCAACCCGCAAGGTGCCGGCCGACGATCCCTGTTGCCCCTGTTGCGGACCGCCGATGGATCCGATCCTCCTCGCGCTTTCCTATCCGTCGATCGATCCGGTGCTGGTCCGGATCGGGCCGGTCGAAATCCGGTGGTACGCGCTGGCCTATGTCGGCGGGCTGGCCTTCGCCTGGTGGTTCATGCGCCGCCTCGCCGGGAAGCGGCGGGCCGGGTCGCGGATCATCGACGACCGCGCGGTCGACGA
This sequence comes from Rhodospirillaceae bacterium, assembly GCA_011523655.1. Lineage (GTDB taxonomy): Bacteria > Pseudomonadota > Alphaproteobacteria > Bin65 > Bin65 > Bin65. The sequence goes on along the minus strand of WTGH01000004.1, from coordinate 11,791 downwards.
CCTGATGTTCTGGGCGACGCTGGGCGTGATCGTCGGCGGCCGGCTCGGCTATGTGATTTTCTACAAACCGGGCTTCTATCTGGAGAACCCCGAACGGATCCTCGCCCTGTGGCAGGGCGGCATGGCGTTCCATGGCGGGCTGATCGGCGTGGCGCTCGCCATCGTCCTGTTCTGCCGCAAGCGGCGCATCGACATGTTCTCCGCCGGCGACCTCGCGGCCTGCGCCGTGCCGCTGGGGCTGCTGCTCGGGCGGCTGGCCAACTTCGTCAACGGCGAACTCTGGGGCCGGGTGAGCGACGTGCCCTGGGCGATGGTTTTTCCGGGCGGCGGGCCGCTGCCGCGGCATCCGTCGCAGCTCTACGAGGCCTTTCTCGAAGGGCTGCTGCTGTTCGTCGTCATCAACCTGTGGCGCCGGCGGACCGGCGCCCTCGACCGGCCGGGCGAACTGACCGGCCTGTTCTGCGCCGGATACGGCATCGCCCGTTTCGTCGTCGAATCTTTCCGCCAGCCCGATGCCTTCCTGCCCGGCGGCGGTTTCCTGTTCGGTTTCGTCACCATGGGCCAGCTGCTGTCCCTGCCGCTGGTCGCCCTGGGCGTCTGGCTGATCCTGCGCGCCCGGAAGCGAACGGCGGCTGCCGTCAAACCGGAGGCCCGCAAAGGGTGACGCCCCTCGACCGGCTGGTCCGGCGCATGATCGCGCAGAGCGGGCCCATACCGGTCTTCCGGTTCATGGCGCTCGCCCTGCAGCATCCCGAGTACGGATATTACCGGCAGGCGGCGGCGATCGGGCGCGGCGGCGATTTCATCACCGCGCCGGAAATCAGCCAGGTTTTCGGGGAGCTTGTCGGCCTGTGGCTCGCCGAAGCCTGGGAGCGGGCCGGGCGGCCCGACCCCTGCTTCCTGTGCGAGGCCGGCCCCGGGCGGGGCGCCCTGATGGCCGATGCCCTGCGGGCGATCCGGCATGTCGTTCCCGGATTCGCCGCTGCCGCACGCCTTCACCTGATCGAGAGCAACGCGACGTTGCGCGCCACCCAGGCGAAGGCTCTGGCCGGGGCCGCGCCGGTCTGGATCGAGGGGCTGGACGGGCTGCCGGACGGTCCGCTGTTCCTGGTCGCCAACGAGTTTCTCGATGCCCTGCCGGCCCGGCAGTTCGTCATGACGCCGGACGGCTGGCGCGAGCGGATGGTGGCCCTGTCCAAATCCGGGTCCGAATCCGGCGGCCTTGTCTTCGCCGCCGGCGACGATCCGGCCGATGCCGTCGCGGCGTCCGGCCTGTCGCTGCCGGCGCAAGCCGAACCCGGCGCGATCGGGGAAATTCAGCCGGATGCGCTGGCTTTCGTTCGCGACCTGGCGCGGCGGCTCGTTGCATCCGGCGGTGCAGCCTTGCTGATCGACTATGGCGGCAACCTCCCTGCCGGACAGTCGACGCTCCGCGGCATCCGGGGGCACCGGCTTATCGATCCATTGGACGGCGCCGGCGAGACCGACCTGAGCGTCGATGTCGATTTGGCCCGACTCCGCGAAGCGGCGGAAACTGCGGGCGCCGCCGTCCTGGGCCCGATCGGGCAGGCCGCCTTTCTCCGGTCGCTGGGGATCGAGGCCCGCCGGTCGGCGCTCAAGACTTCGGCTTCGGCGGAAGACGCCGCCATCGTCGATGCCGCCATCGACCGGCTGATCGATCCGGCCGCGATGGGAACGGCCTTCAAGGCAATGGCGGTCGCCGCGCCGTCCGGCGCCGCGCTGCCCGGATTTCCGCTTTAGAGGCTATTGTCCTGAACGGGACCATGACGGCGTTGCGTCCCTCGATACGGCGCTAACGCGCCTACTCGGGATGAGGGGAATGGTGTTCGAACTACTCCCTTCCCCTCACCCTGAGTAGCCCCGGCCCCCGGCCGGGGCGTATCGAAGGGCGGGGCGTATTGAAGGGCGCGCCGCTTCGCCGGTTTGCATATCGCGCCGAATTTCGGCAACATCCGTCGACCGGCGGCCGGGCAGGGCGAGCGCCCCGGCCGGTCCCGGGACAGGAGGAGGATGGAGCGATGGCCGTCAATCTTGCCGAGACCGCAAAACACAAGGAAATCCGTTATTTCCTGATCAGCTTCGTGGACCTGTTCGGCGTGCTGCGGGCCAAGCTCGTCCCCGCCGAAGCCATCGCGGACATGCAGGAGGAAGGCGCCGGTTTCGCCGCATTCGCCGCGTGGCTCGACTCGTCCCCGGCCGAGCCCGACATGCTGGTCAAGCCGGATCCCGGCAGCCTGATCCAGCTGCCGTGGAAGCCGGAGATCGGCTGGCTCGCCGGCGACTGCTGGATGGAGGGCGAGCCGATGCGGGATACGCCGCGGCTGCTGCTCAAGGGCAGGCTGGCGGCAGCGCGGCAGAAAGGCTACCGGGTCAAGACCGGCGTCGAGGCGGAATATTTCATCGTGACGCCCGACGGCGAGGCGATTTCCGACCCGCTCGATATCCAGGCCAAGCCCTGCTACGACCAGTCGGCCCTGATGCGCCGCTACGACGTCGTCTCCGAGATCTGCGACGCCATGCTGAGCCTCGGCTGGGGCCCCTACCAGAACGACCATGAGGACGCCAACGGCCAGTTCGAGATGAACTGGAGCTACGACGACGCTCTGGTGACGGCCGACCGCCACGTCTTCTTCAAATTCATGGTCAAGTCGATCGCCGAGAAACACGGGCTGCGGGCGACCTTCATGCCGAAGCCGTTCCCGAACCTTACCGGCAACGGCTGCCACGCGCACATCTCCTTCTGGGACGACGCCGGCACGACCAACCTGTTCGACGACGCGGACGAGGGGTTCGGCCTGTCTCCTCTGGCCTACAATTTCCTCGGCGGCATCATCCACAACGCGCCGGCGCTGTGCGCGATCTGGAACCCGACGGTGAACAGCTACAAGCGCATCAACGCGCCGGTCACGCTCTCCGGCGCGACCTGGTCGCCCAACATGGTCGCGTACGGCGGCAACAACCGGACGACCATGGTGCGGATTCCCGACGCCGGGCGCTTCGAGCTGCGCCTCATGGACGGCTCGGCCAATCCCTACCTGCTACAGGCGGGTATCGTCGTCGCCGGGCTCGACGGCATCGAGAATGCGCGCGATCCCGGCAAGCGCACCGACCTCGACCTCTACGCCGAGGGCCACAAGCTGCGCGGTGCGCGCAGGCTGCCGCTCAACCTGCTCGACGCGCTGCGCCTGTTCGAGCGCGACAAGGTCGTGCGCGCCGGTTTCGGAGAGAGCTTCGTCAAGAGCTACGTCAAGCTCAAGACCGGGGAATGGAACGAATACGCCGGCGCCATCTCGGACTGGGAGCGGCGCAACACCCTCGATTGCTGAGACCGAACGGGCCGGCGCCCGCATGTCCCTGACCGTTGCCTCTGCGCCGCCGTTCGAGGGGCTGCCGGGCGTCCGCTACGGGTTTTTCGGCAGCCGGGGCGGGGTCAGCACCGGCATCTATGCCTCGCTGAACGGCGGGCAGGGCTCCGGCGACGATCCCGGCGCGGTCGCGGAAAACCGGCGCCGCGTGGCGGACGCACTGACGGTCGAAGAGACCGCTCTCGTTTCCGTATTCCAGTGCCACAGCGACCGGGTCGCGACGGTTACCGAGCCCTGGACCCGCGAGACCCGGCCGCGCTGCGACGCCATGGCGACGGACCGGCCGGGCATCGGGCTCGGCGTGCTGGCGGCGGATTGCGGGCCTGTCCTGTTCGCCGACGCCGAAGCCGGGGTGGTCGGCGCCGCGCACGCCGGATGGAAAGGCGCCCTCGCCGGCGTGTTGCCGAACGCGGTCGCGGCGATGGAAAGGCTGGGCGCCGACCGGTCGCGGACCGTCGCGGCGCTGGGGCCCTGCATCCGCCAACCGTCCTACGAGGTCGGCCCGGAGTTCCCCGCGCCCTTTCTCGAGCGGGACAGGGACAACGCGCGGTATTTCTGTGCCGGCGCGCGGGCGGGACATTTTCAGTTCGACCTGGGCGGTTACATCGTTGCGCAGCTGGAAGCCGCCGGCCTCGCCGCCGTGTACGACACCGGGCTCGATACCTATGCCGATCCCGAACGGCTGTTCAGCTTCCGGCGCAACACCCATCGCGGCCATCGGGACTACGGCCGCAACGTCTCGGCGATCTGTCTGACCGGGGAGGCCGGATAATGCCGCTGCATTTTTCGGAAGTCGAACTGGCCGACCGGCGGGCGCGGACCTGCGCGGCGATGGCCGGGGCCGGGCTGGACGGGCTGCTGTGCTTCCGCCAGGAATCGATGTTCTGGCTGACCGGCTACGACACGTTCGGCTACGTCTTTTTCCAGTGCCTCTATCTCGGCGCCGACGGCACGATGACGCTGCTCACCCGCGCGCCCGACCTGCGCCAGGCGCAGCAGACGTCGGTCATCGAGGACATCCGTATCTGGGTCGACCTGCCCGACGCCGGACCGGCGGAAAAGCTGCGCGCAATTCTGGACGAGCATGGCTGCCGCGGCAGGCGCCTGGGCGTGGAGTGGGAGGCCTACGGCCTCACCGCCAACAACGGCCGCGCGGTCGAGGCTGCCATGGACGGGTTCTGCGCGCTGGAAGACGCGTCGCGGCTGGTCAGCCGGCTGCGGCTGGTCAAGAGCCCGGCGGAGATGGCCCATGTCCGCCGCGCCGCGGAGCTGGCCGATGCGGCATGGGGCGAAGCGGTCGCGCACGCCGAACCCGGCGCCTTCGAAGGCAATATCCTGGCCGCGATGCAGGGCGCGGTCTTCCGCGGCGGCGGCGACTATCCCGGCAACGAATTCATAATCGGCTCCGGGCCGCAGGCGCTGCTGTGCCGCTATTTCACCGGCCGGCGGCATCTGGATGCGCAGGACCAGCTCACCCTGGAGTTCGCCGGCGTCTACCGGCGCTATCACGCCTGCCTCATGCGCACCCTGTGCATCGGCGCGCCGCCGGCCCGGCAGGTCGAGATGCACAAGGTCGCCGTCGAGGCGCTCGACGCCGCGAGGGAGGCGCTCCGCCCCGGCCGGCCGGTCGGCGAGGTGTTCGACGCCCATGCACGGGTGATCGATGCGGCCGGCATGCAGGCGCACCGGCTCAACGCCTGCGGCTATTCCCTCGGGGCCACCTTCGCGCCGATCTGGATGGACTGGCCGATGTTCTTCCACGGCAATGCCGTGGAGGCGGCGCCCGGCATGGTCTTCTTCATCCACATCATCATCTTCGATTCGGATGCCGGCCTCGCCATGACGACCGGCCAGACCGTGGCGGTCACCGGGACGGGGTGCGAGGCGCTGACCGGGGCGCCGCTCGACCTGGTCGTGAAATAGCGGTCGTAAGGTGGCGGGCCGATGCCCTGGATGTTCATGTTCCTGCTGTTCTGCCTGCTCGGTCTGGTCGCGACCTGCGTGCTGATCTGAGCGCGGCCGCCTTTCCGGCGCCGGGCGGATTCTGTACGACCTCTATCCGGCATCGGGCCTGCCCCGCAGGAGCGGGAAAACGACGGGATACCGACCCAGGAATTTGATATGGAAGACTTCGATTTCCGCCACTGGTCGCACAAGGCGGCGGACTGGAGCGCCGACTATCGCGAGACGTTGCGCGACCGGCCGGTGCGGGCGCAGACGAAGCCTGGCGAGATCGGCGCCCAGATCGCCGATGCGCCGCCAGAAGCCGCCGACGACATGGCGGATATCTTCGCCGACTTCGAACGGCTGATCCCCGGCGGCATGACCCACTGGCAGCATCCGCGCTTCTTCGCCTATTTCCCGTCCAACGCCGCGCCCGCCGCGGTGGTCGCCGAGCAGCTTGCCGGCGCCATGGCGGCGCAATGCATGCTCTGGCAGACCTCGCCGGCGGCGACGGAGTTGGAAATCAGGATGGTCGACTGGCTGCGCCAGGCGGTCGGCCTGCCGGCGGATTTCAGGGGCGTGTTCCAGGATACGGCCTCGACCGCCACCCTGTGCGCCGTCCTGACCATGCGCGAGCGCGCCCTCGACTGGCAGGGCAACCGGGAGGGCCTGTTCGGCCGGCCGCCGCTCCGGATCTATGCCTCGGCCCAGACCCACAGTTCGATCGACAAGGCCCTCTGGATCGCCGGCCTCGGGCAGGACAACCTGGTCAAGGTGCCGACCGATGCGGCCCACGCCATGGATGTCGACGCGCTGAAACTGGCCATTCGCGACGACCGGGCCGCCGGAATGACGCCGGCCGGCATCGTCGTCTGCGTCGGCGGCACCTCGGTCGGCGCGATGGACGACGTGCGCGCCGTCTGCACCGTGGCGGCGGAAGAGGGCCTTTACAGCCATGTCGACGCCGCCTGGGCCGGCTCCGCCATGATCTGCCCGGAGTACCGGCATTTCTGGGACGGCGTGGAGCTGGCGGACAGCATCGTGCTCAATCCGCACAAATGGCTCGGCGCGCCCGTCGAATGTTCGGCGCATTTCGTCCGGTCGCCGGAGACGCTGGTGCGCACGCTGGCGATCCAGCCGGAATATCTCAAGACCCACGGCAGGGACGGCATCGTCAATTTCAGCGAATGGTCGATCACGCTCGGCCGGCGGTTCCGGGCGCTCAAGATCTGGTTCCTGCTGCGCGCCTACGGCCTGGAAGGCCTGCGCCGCCGCATCCGCAACCATGTCCGCTGGACCGAATCCCTCGCCGCCCGGCTGGCCGCCGAGCCCGGCTTCGAGATCGTCACGGCGCCGGTTCTGTCGCTGTTTTCGTTCCGCTATGCGCCGGACGGCGTTTCGGAAGAGGCACTGGACGACCTTAACCTGCGGCTGGTCAACGCGATCAACGACGACGGCGCGATCTACCTGACCCAGACCGTTCATGGCGGCCGGGTCGCGATCCGGTTCGTCGCCGGCCAGTTCGACGCCGCGGAAGAGGATGTCGCGGGCGCGTTCGACGCAATCGCAGGGGTTGCGCATTCCCTGCCGACCTGATTGCTTGGCGCGCGTCAGCAAAACCGAAGAGACCGCGCCATGGCCGACCCGATCACCCTCTATTTCGATCTCCCCTCCGCCCACACCTACCTGGGCATCGCGGAATTGCAGCGGGTGGCGGCGAAACACGGCCGTGGCATCGACTGGGTGCCGATCTCGCTGATGACGGTCTGGAAGTTCCACGACTACATGCCGATCGGCAATCCGATCGCCAAGGGCCGCTACATCAAGAAGGATTTCACCCGCACCGCCGGCCTGCTCGGCCTGCCGCTCAATATCCCCAAGTCCTTTCCCCGGGGCGATCTCAGCCAGGCGCGCCACCTGATCTGGCGCATCCGGCTGCAGGATCCGGAACTGGCCAACCGCCTCTCCGCGGCGCTGATGCAGGGTTACTGGGCCGAAGGGGCGGACCTGTCGGAGCCGGACGCTCTGAAGGAGGCCGCCGCCGCAGCCGGGGTTTCCGGGGCCGATGTCGACGCCGCGGCAAACGACGCGGCAGCGGCCGAAGCCTGCGCCGATGCCAGCCGGGAGGCCGCCGAAGCCGGGATATTCGGCACGCCCCACATGGTCGCCGACGGCGAACCCTTCTGGGGCCACGACCGCGTCCGCTATCTGGATATGTGGCTGGATTCCCGAGGCCAGGAGTAAAGCCGTATACCCGTCGCGCCGGTGGCTTGGCCGATAACAATGTATCATGATATGATACGCTTCTGGGCATGATCGTAAGCACGAGGGGAAAGCTCGCAGCGGATGCGATCCGGGATCGCTACGGCAAGGGCTTCCCTACCGATTTGATCAAGCGAACACGCGCCATGCTTTCGGCAATGAACGCTGCCACGGTCCTCGACGATCTCAGGTTTCCGCCGGGAAACCGCCTTGAGGAATTGAAGGGCGACAGGGCCGGTCAGCACTCGATTCGCATCAACGACCAGTGGCGCATCTGCTTCGTCTGGACCGAACAGGGACCGGCGCGTGTCGAAATCGTGGATTATCATTGAATGAGGCGGGAGATGGCGCTGATGGAGAATCCCTCCCATCCGGGCGAAGTGCTCGCCCAATTGTTTCTCGAACCGCTTGGCATGAGCGCGATTGCGCTCGCGAAACGGCTGAATGTGCCCCGGACACGGATCGAGCGGCTGGTCAGGGGCGAGACGTCGCTGACGGTCGATACCGCGATGCGGCTGGCAAGATTCTTCGGCAATTCGGCCGAGTTCTGGATGAATTTGCAGCGGGCCTACGACCTGGCCCGAGCCCGTAAGACGCTCGATCTCTCCAATATTGTCCCCCTGGAGGCGGCATGACGGACCGGAAACCCACCTGCCTCGTCATCGGCGTCGGGCCGGGGACAGGAGAAGCACTGGTCCGGCGCTTTGCCGAAGGCGGCTACGCCGTCGCGATGATCGCGCGCAAGGCCGAGCGGCTGGAGCGGATCGCCGGCGACGTCGCCGACAGCCGCGCCTATCCCTGCGACGTGACCGATCACGACGCGCTGCGGGCGGCGCTGAAGCGGATCGTCGCCGATCTCGGCGTGCCGAAAGTGGCGATCTACAACGGCGCCTACGCGGTCTTCGCGCCCTACCGGGAGATCGACATCGGCGACTTCGAGCGCACCTTCCGGGTGAACGTGTCTTCCCTGCTGGTCGCGGCGCAGGAACTGGCGCCGGCAATGGTCGAGCGCGGCGATGCCGCCTTGCTGGTCACCGGCAACACCGGCGCCTGGCGCGGCAAGCCGCATTTCACCGGCTTCGCGCCGACCAAGGCGGGGCAGCGCATCCTCGCCGAGGCGCTGGCCCGGGAACTCGGGCCCAAAGGGCTCCCCGTTTTAGCCGAGACCGACAATCCCGAACCGGGCGTGCCGGACCCGCCCTTTCCGCCGCCGTTTCCGGTCCATTCGACGATGGTGGCGAGGTCGCCGTGCAGCGTGGCGTGGACCTCGCCCCACTTCTCGCCGGGGGTGAGCACGATGCGCTCGATCAGCCCCCGGATGGCGTCCGCCGCCTCGGCGCGCTCGTCGGGCCGCTTCAGCGCCTCGGCAAGACGCTCGACCTTGCGCCGGTAGATCGCCGCGACGTTGGGGTGGATGTCCGGCAGGTCGGCCGGGACGGCGGCGAGAAGCGCGGTCAGCTCGTCCTGGCGCGCCTCAAGCTCGCGCAGCCGGTCCGACATGCCCCGCACATAGCCGCCGTCCTCGATGGCCGAAATCATCGCGGCGATCTTCTTCCCGATGGCGGCAAGCTCCCTGCGGTCGCTCGCGCCCGATGCGCGGCGCTCGCGGTTGAGCCGGTTGGTCTCCTCGGCATAGGCCCGCATCGCCTCCTCGGCCGCCTCGGGGGCCATCAGGCGGTGCTTCAGCCCCGTCAGCACCCGGTCCTCGATGACGGTCCTGCGGATGCCCCTGCGGTTCGTGCAGCCGCCCGTGACATGGCCGGTGCAGGAATAGCGGTCCTGGCCGCGCATCGCATACGGCCCGCCGCACACGGCGCATTCGAGCAGGCCCGATAGCAGGTGGCGGGGCCGGTGGGCCGCGTTCAGCCGGTTCACGTTCGCCGCGCGCGTGCCCGCGATCACCGCCGCGTACCGCTCCGCCTGTTCCGCCTGCCGGTCCTTCGCCGCCTGCCACAGCGCGTCGTCCACGATGCGAAGCGCGGGAACCTCGACCGCGATCCAGTCCTCCGGCGGGTTGAGCCGCGTCACCCGCTTGCCCGTCTCCGGGTCCTTCATCCCGCGAAGCCGGTTCCACACCAGCCGCCCGATATAGAGCGGGTTGTTGAGCACGCCCGTGCCCGCGTTCGCATGACCGCGCACCGTGCTGTCGCTCCACCGCTTCCCCGTGGGGCCGGGAACGCCCTCCGCGTTCAGGCCCCGCGCGATCGCGCGGGGGCTCATCCCTGCGGCGTACTCCCGGAAGATGCGCCGCACGACTTCGGCTTGGCCCTCGTTGATGCTGCGCTCGCCGCGTATCCGCTCGCCGGCGGCGTCCAGCGCCTTCACCACGTCGTAGCCGTAGCTGCGGCCCCCGCCCGCCTTGCCCGCCTCCACGCGGCCCCGGATGCCCCGGTGCGTCTTCGCCGCGAGGTCCTTCAGGAACAGCGCGTTCATCGTGCCCTTGAGGCCGACGTGAAGCTCGTTGATCTCGCCCTCGGCCAGCGTCACCACCGGCACGCCCGCGAAGCGCAGATGCTTGTAGAGGATCGCAACGTCGGCCTGGTCGCGGCTCACCCGGTCGAGGGCCTCGGCGACCACGACCTCGAACAGCCCCCGCCGCGCGTCCTCGATCAGCCCCTGGATGCCGGGGCGCAGGATCACGCTGTCGCCCGAGATCGCGGAGTCCTTGTAGGTCGCGGCGACGGTCCAGCCCTCGCGCTCGGCGTGCTCGCGGCAGATACGGAACTGGTCTTCGATGGAAGCGGCCCGCTGCTGGTCGGACGAGTAGCGGGCATAGAGCGCGGCGCGGATGGTCATCGGGTAGGGTCTCCTGTCTCTTGTCGGCCTCGTTGGCCGATATGCTTGCAATGTACGCCGTTATGGTGCATATGTCCATCGCCTTCTCACGCGGGAGACAGCGTAATGGCCGAAACTGCCGAGACGAAGCACGAGCGCGTCCACCTGCGCCTCGACGCAAGGAGCAAGCGCAAGCTCGAACGCGCGGCGGCCTACGAGGAAACCACGGTCAGCCGTTTCATGCTGCGCAACGCCGTGGCGGCGGCCGAGCGGGTGATCGAGGCGCGCGAGCGGATCGTGCTCCCGGCGACGGATTGGGACGCCTTCCACGACGCGCTGCTCAATCCGCCCGCGCCGAACGCGGCGCTGAGGCGGGCCGCGCGCCGTTACCGCGAGCGCATCGGTGGATGAGGCGCCGCTGACGGTCGAGCCGCTTGCCTCGCATCACGACCGCGCGTCCTTCTCCTGCGGGGAGCCGTCGCTGGACCGCTACATCCGCCGGCAGGCTTCCCAGGACGCCCGGCGGCGCGTCGCGCGGGTCTTTGTCGCGCACGCGCACCCGCCCGGACGGGTCGCCGGCTACTACACGCTGAGCGCGGCGAGCTTCGAGAAGGACGACCTGCCGACGGAGCTTGCCAAGCGCCTGCCGCATTATCCCGTGCCGGCGGCCGTCATCGGGCGGCTGGCCGTCGATGTTCGCAGCCAGGGGAGCGGGCTCGGCGAGGTCCTGCTGCTCGACGCGATCCGTAGGGTGGTCCGCGCGGGCGACACCATCGGCGTCTATGCCGTGGTGGTCGATGCGCTGCACGACCGCGCCGGCGCGTTCTATGAGCGGTACGGCTTCCTGCCCTTCCCGTCGCGGCCGCTGCGCCTCTACCTCCCGCTCCGGACCTTCGAGCAACTCAAGCTCTGACCTCCCTCCTCCTTCCGGCCAACAACCTGTTGGAGACGGACCCGGACTCCGTCGCGGGGCGCGCCCGTCACGGCCGCCGATAATCCCGAAACCGGACAGTCGGCGCCAGTGACGGCCACGGGGCGCCGGGGCGTCGCTGCGAGGGCCTTGGGGACGCCGGAAGGGGACAGGGGTATCTTGGGAAACTGCGATGCTCGGGAGAATTCGAGCGTGGACCGCTCGTGTAACGGGCCGGGGCCATCCCGCGCCCAAGGTTCCCTGGAGAACCGCGCCGACGGCCTCTAACCCTTTGAAATCGCGGCATGTGTTTGAAGCGCATTACGCCGTATTGCGCCGGTGGTTCCCCAGAGCAACCGCCTTTTCCAAGGGGATTCCGGAGCATACATTGGCGACAAATGGGGACAGGGCGTAGCCTGACGTAGCCGCAGGGGGACAGGGGATGACAGGGCAGCATGCTGCGTCGGGTGTGAGAACCTTAACTCGCGTCAGCGAGTCCATGCGGAATCGGCGT
>WTGH01000068.1 GCA_011523655.1 Rhodospirillaceae bacterium | reverse complement strand
CGCCTTGTCCGGCGCATGGCACGTCGATTCGATCGCATAGCCCCGGTCGAAGGCGCCGTCCTCGATGGCACTCATGTCCATGAAGCTGCATGTGACGTAGTCGACCCTGTGATCGATCCCTGCCTGGAGGTTAAGCGATTTCGCCTTTTCGATCTGGATTTCATTGATATTGATTCCGGTGACCCTGACGCCCCCCTCACGGGCGACACGGCGCATCGGTCCGCCTATCCCGCAGCCGACATCGACAACCGTCATGCCTTCCCGCAGTTCCAGCTTGGCGATCATCAGCCGCTGATGCCGGATCTTGGCGTCCTCCAGGCTCTCCCGGGGCGACAGCGGCGCGAAGTGCAGGGATTCGCCCCAACCGAAGGCCATGAACTCGCTGCAAAGGTCGTAATATTCCTTGACGGTTTCGGCGTGATCGTAGCCGGTCGCGCCGGAATCCTCCGCGAAAGCCCTGCCGGTCCATCCATCGAACAACTGCACCCGGCGAGCCACGTTCGACCCGCGGTACGCGGACTTCAACCCGTCGGACAATCTGCGGAGTTGCATGGCGGATTCTCCCGAAAAGACCCAGGAAGGTCGTCCAGCCGCCGGCGTCAATCGGTCGGCCGCCTGAGCCGTTCCCTGATCTGCGCGGTCGTCTCCCTGGTCCCGTCGAGGGCCATGAGCAGCGGCGGCAGGAACAGGAAATCCGCCAGCAGCGCGATGACGACCGTCATTCCCACGAGCATGCCGAGCGCCTGATTGGTCGTCATCCCCGACGCGCCGAACACCAGGAAACCCAGTCCGAACACAATGGTCGTCGTCACCAGCGCCTTGCCGACCGAGCCAAAGGCGGATTGTACGGACTCCGAGGGCAACAGACCGCGCTTCCTGGCGCCGACATACTTGGTCATGAAGTGGATCGTGTCGTCCACGATGATGCCGAACGCGATCGCGGTGACGACCGCCGCTGCATTCCCGACCGCTCCGACCGCATAGCCCCACAGGCCCATCGCCATGGCGGCCGGAACGAAATTGGGTATCAGGCTGATCAGGCCGAGCCGCACGCTCCTGAAGACGAACAGCAGGAGCAGGGAGACGATCGCCATCGCCACGATGGTGCCGCGCAACATGCCCTCGATGTTCCGCTGGATCGAATTGGCGCCGACGACGGCGACGCCGGTGGCGCCGGATTCCATGCCGGGGGCATTGGTCCGGAGCCAGGCTTGCGCGCGTTCGTCGAGCGCGATCTTCTCGTTGGTGGACAGGCTCTTGAGCGTGACCGTCATCCGCGTCGCCGCGCGTCCGACGTCGATGAGATTGTTCAGGTCGCGGCCTTCGGGCAAGGAAAACTCGTAGAGCAGCAGATACTGCGCAGCGAGATCGGAATTGTCCGGAATAGCGTAAAATTCCTGTTTGTCGCCGTGCAGGTTCTTGTTCAGCCGCTTCATGATGTCGGAAATCGCGAAGACGTGGGCCACTTCGGGCTGCGCCCGGTACCATTGCGCAAACGCATCGACGCGGCGCAGGTATTCGATATCGGTTACGCCGCCCTCGCGCCCGGAATTGAGCGAATATTCGTAGGTTTCCACGCCGGCGAACTTCTCGCTCACGAAATCCGTGGAGCGCCGGAACTCATAGCTTTCGTCGAGCAGTTCGAGCCAGTTTTCCTTGAGCTCGATCCGCGAGATTCCGGCGATGAGCACAACGGTCACAATGCCGAAAGACCATAGCAGCGTCGTGCGGTGGGAAACGACAAACCGCCCGAGACGATCGAAGACATCCGAGTGTCCGGCGCGCACGGGCCGGGCGCGCAGGGGCACGACCGACAGGAATACGGGCAGTAGCGTGACCGAATAGACGAAGGCGCACATGGCGCCGAACGCCACCATGTTCCCCATGACCCGAAACGGCGGCATTTCCGCAAAATTCAGGCTGAGGAAACCGATCGCGGTCGTCAGCGACGTCAGGAAAACGGGCCATATGTTGACTTGCAGGGCGTGAGTCGCAGCCTGTTTGCGATCCATGCCCTGGCGCAATCCCGCCGCCACGGCCTCGATCATATGGACGGAGTGCGCGACGGTGACCGCCATCAGGACGAACAGCGCCGCGCCGCTTTCTCCGTAAAACTTCATCCCGGCCCAGCCGATGAAGCCCAGCGCCGACAGGAAAACGACGATCAGCATCACGACGATCGCAACGGTTCCCCAGATCGAGCGGAGCAGGACTATGGCGACGAGCAGCATCGTCACGAGCGCGAGGGGCGCGAGGATGCCCATGTCGTCGTTGATCGCATCGCGCATGGCGCGATTGAGGACGATTTCGCCCGTCAGGTGGTAATCGATGTCCGCGTGTTTCGCCCGGGCCGCGGCGAGCGTTTCGTTGAGGAAATCGACGATCTCCACGCGCGCCGGCTGCCGGTTCTCGGGAAGCGCAATGCTGACGACCAGTCCGGCGACCTGACCGTCGCGCGAAACCAGGCGCCCGGCAACTTCCTCGGTTTCGAGCGCGATTTTTTCGATACGTCTTATATCGCCGGCGCTGAGGGAACCGGCGCCGTCGATCAGCCGCTCGACGATAAGTTCGTCCTCACGGCCCTCGCTGTGCGAATAGTTTGCGATGGAATCGATACGGGTGACGTAGGGCGTATGCCAGAGTTGTTCGGTCAGGTCTTCTATGGCGACAAGCGCTTCGCGTGTGAAAACTGTGCCGTTGCGCGGCGCTACGGTAACGAACGCGGCGTCCGAAAGCGCGTAGGTGTCTTCAAGCTGTTCGAGCGCAACAATGTGCGGGTCGTTTTTGCTGAAATGATTTCGAACGTCGACGTCGACATTGACTATGAACATTGCGCCGGTGGCGAGAACCAGCATGAGAAGCAATGAAAGAAGAACGGTCAGCCAGCGGCGCCCCATAATGAGCGCGATGCATGAATCCAAATTCATATCGGTATGCCGACAGATGTGCAGGAATCGATTATAGCACCCCCCGGTTGCCTTAACACGGGCATTTTCCGGCCGCCCCGGCAGCGCAACGCACTCTGAAAGCCGGCTTGAAAGAGACAGGCGTCGCGAATCATTCCTTCACAGGCGGCGCACCGCCGGCGAACGCATTGGCGCCGGCATAGTCGCAGGGCGCCTCCTGCATTTCCAGGTGCAGCTTAGTACCCTCGTAGGGATGCGACCGCGCCAGCTCCTCGTCGAAATCGATGCCGAGGCCCGGCGCTGTCGGCGTCCGGATGTACCCGTCTTCCCAGGTGATCGTGTCGCCGATCAGCCGGCGGTGAAAGTCGCCGCCGGTCTGGATGGTCTCGACCATCAGCAGGTTGGGGATGCAGGCAGCGAGCTGGAGGTTCGCGGCCCACTCGACCGGCCCGGCGTAGAGATGCGGCGCGACCTGGGCGTTGAAGACCTCGGCGATCGCCGCGATCTTCTTGGTTTCGAGCAGACCGCCCGAACGGCCGAGCGCCGGCTGGACGATGCTTGCGCCGCCGGTCTTGAGCACCGCCGCGAATTCGGCCTTGGTCGAGAGCCGTTCGCCGGTCGCCACCGGAATGCGCAGGGCCGCCGCGACTTTGGCGAATTCGTCGGGATTGTCGGGCGGCACCGGCTCCTCGAACCAGAGCGGATCGAATTCCTCCAGGCGCCGGCCGAGGCGGATCGCGCCGGAGGTGGTGAATTGGCCGTGGGTGCCGAACAGGATATCGGCCCGGCGCCCCACCGCGTCGCGCACGGCACGACAGAATTCGGCCGAAAGCTCGATGTCGCCCATCGCCGGCTGGTGCCCGCCGCGCAGGGTATAGGGGCCGGCCGGGTCGAACTTCACGGCGGTGAAGCCGAGCCGCACCATTTCCGCCGCGCATTCCGCCGTCATCTCCGGGCTGGTCCAGAATGCCGTCAGGTCATGGCCCGGCAACGGATAGAGATAGGTGTAGGAGCGCAGCCGCTCGTTCATCATGCCGCCCAGGAAGGCATGGACCGGCCGGCCGTGCGCCTTGCCCATGATGTCCCAGCACGCCATTTCGAGCCCCGAGAAGGCGCCCATGACCGTCGGGTCGGGGCGCTGGGTGAAGCCGGAGGAATAGGCTCGGCGAAACATCAGTTCCGTGTTTTCCGGGTTTTCGCCTGCCATGTGCCGTTCGAAGACGTCCCGGACCACGGCCTCCATGGCCGCCGGCCCGACAGCGGCGGCGTAGACCTCGCCGTATCCCGCCACGCCGCAGGCCGTGGAGACTTTCACGAAGAAGAAATAGCGGCCGCCCCAGCCGGGCGGCGGGTTGCCGACGACGAAGACCTCGAGATCCGCCAGCTTCATCGGCCGTATCCGTCGAACAGGATGACATTGCGCCGGGACCGGCCGGCGCGCGTGTCGCCGATGGCGTCGTTGATCCGCGCGAACGGGTACCTGCCGGTTACCAGTTCGTCGAGCTTGAGGCGCCCCTGCCGGTAGAGTTCGACGAGAAAGGGAATGTCCCGCGAGAGCACCGTATCGCCCAGGCACGAGCCCTGGATGCCCTGGCCGAGATACGAGAAGTCGCCGGGCGACCATTCCGCCAGCGCGTCCGCCGGCGGCATGCCGACCGCGATCAATTGGCCTCGGGGCGCAAGGAAGCGCGGCGCTTGCCGGTAGGCGTCGGCAGCGCCGACCGTGACCAGGACGGTATCCGCGCCGCGGCCTCCGGTCAACTTTCCGATCTGATGTTCGACATCGTCATCCGTCGCCAGCACGACATCCGTTGCGCCGAATTCGCGGGCGGCGTCGAGCTTTTCCGGCACCGGGTCGACGGCGATCACCCGCGCCGCGCCGGCGATGGCGGCGCCCTGGATGCTGTTCAGCCCCACGCCGCCGGCGCCGGCCACGACGACATCGCTGCCCGGTTTCACGCTGGCGGTGTTGGTCACGGCGCCGAAGCCGGTGATGACGCCGCAGGAGAGCAGGCAGGCCGCATCCATGCCGATATCGGCCGGTATCCTCTGGACCTGGCTCCGGTCGACGACGACGCGCTCGGCGAAGGCCGCTGCCGAAATTCCCTGCTCGACCGGCGTGCCGTCCCGGTCCCTGAGCGGGCTGTCGCCGACCCGGTCATACGGTGTTTCGCAGGTCGCGGGATGCCCACCGGCGCAGGACGGGCAGGCTCCGCAGGCCCGGATCGGCGTGACGAGCACCGGGTCGCCCTTCGCGATGTCGGTACTACCCTCACCGATGGCCGTCACATGGCCCGCCGCTTCGTGCCCGTAAACCGCTGGCAGGTAGCCGCCCCAGGCGCCGTCCATCGCATGGAGATCCGAATGGCAGACGGCGCACGCGGCGATTGCGACCTCGATCTCGCCCGGCCCGGGCGGGCGGAGATCGATATCCGCGATCTCCAGGGACGCGTCGAATGCCCGGCACACCGCCGCCCTCATTGCGCTTGCTCCCGATCGTTCCGCCTCACGCCGTATCCCGTTTTCCGCACTCGCGCCACCTCCGCCGCGCCTCGGGGCCGACCTGCCGCGACACCGTCCGTGTCCGCAGGCCGGTCCGGCCGTCCCCGGACGATACCGCCGGCCGGCGGCTTGAGCCACACAGGGCAGGGATTACAGGGCAAGGTTTCTCCGATGCGCCCGGTATCGTAATGTTTGGTTGCAATGTCTTGCGGGGACAAGGCACGCGACGTGCCGGCCGGGCGACACCCCGGCCGTCCACCGAACCCAGGGAGGCCGATTAATGCAGATCATCAAGCGTGGCGAAGTGACGAAATACGCGTTCGATGCGCGAGACGAGCCCGTGCTTCGCGTCAAGCAGGAGGAGTCGTTCCAGATCGAGACCGACGACGCGCTATCAGGCCTGATCGAGGACGACAGCGACAATCCGAAGGTGCATCAGTTCGTGGGTGATGCCCATGTCGACGCGCTGAACGCGGCCTGGCCGCCAAAATACAATCCCGTCGTCGGCCCGATCTACGTCGAAGGCTGCGAGGCCGGCGACGTCCTCGCCGTCAACCTCGAATTCATCGATCCGTGGCGCTACGGCTTTTCGGGCATCCTCCCGGGCATCGGCCCCTATGGCGAGTCGACGCGCTGGGGCGGCCAGTGCGCGGAGCCACGGGTCCAGGTCATCGAACATCTGCCCGGTCCGAGCGGCAAGACCCGGGACGGCAAGGGCAAATACTCCGACACGCTGACCTGGGATCTGGAACCGTTCTGCGGGACGCTGGCGACCGCGCCCGAGCGCGAGGTCTTCACCTCGCTGCTGGGCCAGGGCCCGTTCGGCGGCAACATCGACTGCCGGGACGTGGCGCCCGGCCACACGATCCTGCTCAATTCCTACCACGAGGGCGGGCTGCTCTACATCGGCGACATCCACGGCGGTCAGGGCGATACGGAATTCACCGGCATCGCCGACGAGACGCGCGCAACCGTTCAACTCAACTGCACCGTCATCAAGAACAAGCGCCAGCCCACGGTCCGGATCGTCAAGCCGGAGAGCATCGTCGCGGTCGGCATCAATCTGCCAATGGAGCACGCGGTCTACGACGCCTGCGCCAACATGATCGACTGGCTGAGCGAGGATTACGGGGTCAAGCCGCAGGACACCTACATCCGCATGTCCTGCGATCCCGCCTTCCGCATCCGCACCTACCAGATGGTCCGCGCGATCACGATTCAGCACGTCGTCGGGGCGGAGTATCCCAAGCACCGGCTGAGCCCTGCCTTCTAGCGGAGGCGCCGGAGTCGGACACCGCCCGGCGAAGTTGCCGGCATACGACCCACAGACAACACCACGAAAGGGAACGGACAATGGATCTCGGATTGAACGGCAAGGTGGCCGCCGTGACGGCCTCGAGCCTCGGCCTCGGCCAGGCGATCGCCATGGAATTAGCGCAGGAGGGCGCGAAGGTTTCGATCTGCGCGCGCCGTCAGGGACCGCTCGACGAGGCCAGGGCGGCGATCGAAGCGGCCGGCGGGGAGGTGTTCTCGTGCGCTGCCGACATGAGCAAGCGCGAGGATGTCGAGCGTTTCGTCAACGATACCGCTTCGCACTTCGGGCGCCTGGACATTCTGGTGAACAACGCCGGCGACGCCGCGGTCGGCCGGACCATCGAGGATCCGGACGAGGTCTGGGAGCAGACCTACGACATCAACCTCTGGAGCGCGGTGCGCGCGACCCGCGCCGCAGTGCCGCTGATCCGCGAGCAGGGCGGCGGTTCGGTCGTCAACGTCGCCTCGGTGAGCGGACACAGCGGCCTCGGCGGCATGGCGGACTACAACTCGGCCAAGGCGGCGATGCTCGCAATGACCAAGACCCTGGCCCAGGACCTCGCGGGCGACGGCATCCGGGTCAATGCGGTCAACCCGGCGCTCATCCACACCCCGTTGTGGGAACGCATCGCGGAGGAGGCCTTCGTCGGCGAGGCGGGGGAGACCGTCGACGAGGTGTTCACCAACCTCGCGGGACAACTCCTTCTGACCGGGCGCTATGGCCGGCCGGACGAGGTCTCCGGCGTCGTGGCCTTTCTCGCGTCGGAGCGGGCGAGCTTCGTGACCGGCGCCTGCTGGAACGTCGACGGCGGTTTCACCAAGTTCCTGACCTGAGGGCCCCCGATGCGACGCCGGGCGGCAATCGCCGGACTGCCGCCCGGTTTCGAGCGCCGCGGCCGGCTGCCGGGCCGGGCCGCGCGGGGCATCGCTGCGCCGCCGTCAACACCGAACGGAGATGGCGAAGAAGCGAACGCCTGTCATCTGATCGTCTTATGCAATCATTTCAGGAATAAATTTATCTGATGCATGTCGGCGCACTAGTATTCCGCCCGGCCGCCAAGCGCGATGCATCCGGGGAAACGACGGAGGGAAGCCATGTCTGACGACATGTTGCACGTCATGGAGTGGCACAACGGCGAAAAGGAGTATTCCCCGTTTTCGGACGCCGAAATGCAGCGGCGTCAGGATTCGATTCGCCCCTGGATGGCCGACAACGATGTCGATGCCGTGCTGTTCACCTCCCACCACTGCATCAACTACTATTCCGGTTGGCTCTACTGCTATTTCGGCCGCAAGTACGGTCTCGTGATCGATCATGAGAACGCGACGACGATCTCGGCCGGAATCGACGGCGGGCAGCCTTGGCGCCGCTCCTTCAGCCGCAACATCACCTATACCGACTGGCGGCGCGACAACTTCTTCCGCGCCGTTCGGCAGCTCACCGGCGGGGTCAGGCGCATCGGCATCGAGTTCGACCACATCCATCTCGACTATCGGCGGCAACTGGAAGAAGAGCTCCCCGGCGTCGAGTTTGTCGACGCCGGCGCGCAATCCATGTGGACGCGGACCGTCAAGTCGGACGAGGAGATCGCGCTCATCAGGGAAGGTGCGCGAATTTGCGACGTGGG
Source organism: Rhodospirillaceae bacterium (assembly GCA_011523655.1). Lineage (GTDB taxonomy): Bacteria > Pseudomonadota > Alphaproteobacteria > Bin65 > Bin65 > Bin65. The sequence goes on along the minus strand of WTGH01000068.1, from coordinate 68,851 downwards.
CGGCTGGGCCTGCGCCGAGACGATCAAGGCCGGCGTGCCTGAGCACGAAGTAGCGATCGCCTCAACCAACGCGATGATCCGGGAAATCGCAAAGAGCTTCCCCTTCGTCGAGCTGATGGACACCTGGACCTGGTTCCAGTCCGGCATCAACACCGACGGGGCGCACAATCCGGTCACCAACCGGGTCATCCGGCCGGGGGACATCCTGAGCCTCAACTGCTTCCCGATGATCTTCGGCTATTACACTGCGCTGGAGCGCACGTTGTTCTGCGACCGCGCCTCGGACGAGCATCTGCGCTTGTGGGAGATCAACTGCGACGTCCACCGCGCCGGGCTCGCGCTGATCAGGCCCGGTGCGCGCTGCGGCGAGATCGCGAAGGAGCTCAACGAGATCTATCGAAGCCACGACCTGCTCAAATACCGTTCCTTCGGCTATGGCCATTCCTTCGGCGTGCTGTGCCACTACTACGGCCGCGAAGCCGGGGTTGAACTGCGCGAGGACGTGGAGACGGTGCTCAAGCCCGGCATGGTCGTGTCGATGGAGCCGATGATCATGGTTCCGGAGGGCGCGCCCGGCGCCGGCGGCTACCGGGAGCACGATATCCTTGTCGTGACCGAAGACGGCGCCGAGAACATCACCGGCTTCCCCTTCGGCCCGGAACACAACATCATCGGGAACTGAATTTTCCGCTTCCGGCGCGGCCTCGGGAGCGGGAAAAAGGGCGATTTGCGGGACGTGGCGGCCGGAATCCCGCGATCGAAGCCGCGCGCCGCACGCCACGCATTCAGGCCGCCGAGGCTCTCGCTTTCGGTTCGAGGGCAAACTCCGCGGTCAGAGCATCGACGATGCCGCTGGTGCAGACCTCAAGCAGTATGTCGCCCTTTTCCTTGCTCGCGTTCCTGGGCGAAGACAGCGTTCCGCTGGCCGGGATCCAGTCCGGGTTGACCGGATAGACGTCGTAGGGCGGAAAGCTTGCCGGCGCGTGATCGACCATCTTGTCCATCCGAACGAGGTCCGGATAGAGCGTCAGCATCAGCGACGTCTCCAGAACACCGCCGTGTTCCAGATCCCAGCCCGTGAAGCCGTCGGGGTAGAGCTGCTCGATCGTCGCGTCGGTGACAAAGTCCCAGTACGACAGGACCACGATTTTCACGTCCCTGATCCCGTCCCAGCGCAACTCGCGCAGCGCGATGTCCACACCTTCGACGATGAACCAGGAATTCTCGTAGTGCCCGTTCATGATCGCCAGCTTGCGGACCCCGTGGCGCACGAACTCCTTGATCACGTCCTTCAGGGCGCTGACCAGGGTGGCGCCGTCGAGGCTGGTCGTGCCCGGCAGATGGTTGCCGCCGCCGGATTTCGGATGGGACTTGTAGCCATAGGTGAAAGGCTGGGCGACCAGCGCTCCGACCTTCTCCGCGACACGCCGCGCAAACTCGTTCGGCAGGAGCACATCCACATGCATGGGCATATGGTGTCCGTGCTGTTCGAGCGCGCCCACGGGGATCATCATGGGCGTGTCTCCGCCGCGCACGCGACGGTCGTATTCGGGCCACGTCAGTTCGTAGGCGAACACGCTTTGCCGTGACATCGACCAACCCTGCACATCGACACGCCGACGGCGGCGAGGATAGGGTTGAGAAGTCAATCACGAAAATTTATAGTTTTTATAAGATCATTTGTTCACCTTATCGCGCCGGATCGTGGTCTTGAGCAATCCGAACCTTCCGACCGAACTGCTCCGCACCTTCGTTACGGTCATCGACCTCGGCGGTTTCACCAAGGCCGGGACGGTCCTGGGGCGGACACAGCCCGCGATCAGCCTGCAGATGCGCCGCCTCGAGCAATTGGTCGACGCCAAGCTCACACATCAGGTCGGGCGCAGCCTGCAGCTGACCGAGCAGGGAGAAATGCTGGCGGTCTATGCGCGCCAGATCCTTTGTCTGAACGACGAAGCGGTCGCCCGGTTCAGAAGCCGGAATGCCGCTGGAACGCTTCGGGTCGGACTGCCGACCGACTATGCCGTCGCGTTTCTTCAGAGAATGATGACCGAGTATGCCGCCAGCCACCCGGAGGTCAGGCTCGAGATCCGCTGCGAGTTGAGCCGCGAACTTCTCGACGACCTCAGGAAGGACGATCTCGATATCGTTATCGCCATGACGAGCGAGGGCGTTGCCCAATACCTTGCCAGGGCATGGGTGGAACGGCCGATCTGGGTGACCGCCGCGAAATCCAGCGTACACAAGAGGCAACCGCTTCCGATCGTCGTGCATCCGGAGGGCTGCGAGTACCGAAACCGGATCATGCAGGCCCTGAATTCGGCTCAACGCGACTGGCAGGTCGCCTATTGCAGCCCCGGCATATCCGGTCTCCAGAACGCCGTTCTGGCCGGGCTGGGCGTGAGCGCTCTCACCAACAGAACCTTTCTCGACGGCATGAAGATATTGTCGAAGAGGGACGGTTTCCCGGCCCTCGCCGATATCCGGGTCGGCCTCTATTACAAACACCCCCGGCAGACCGAGGCCGGCGTTCGCCTGGTCAACCACATCATCGCCAGCCTGGACGACGCGAGAGAGCCGGATTTCAGACGGCCGCAACGCCGTTAGAGCCGCTCCGAAACCGCCCCGGTGCGCCCCGGCGAAACCGAAAGATCAGGGGCTCCGTATAACAAACATAAAAAAACAAAATAGCAGCATTAGGACAATAAATTATTAGAATGTAACGGTCGCCCATATCCTGCAAAAAAGGAGGTTCCGGCGTTACCAACAATCGTAACGGGCTGTTCGGCGCCTCCAACAAATCAAACAGGAGATGGCGATATGTCAGAGCGAAATCCAAGCTCGGGAACCCTTGTCACCCGCCGGCGGTTTCTGCATGGCACCGCGGCTGCGGTCGGCGGTGCGCTGGCGGCGCCGTATGTCGTCAGCCGGGCATCGGCCGCGCCGACCGAACTCACCATGCTCGCATGGTACGGCCATGGCGAACCCGACATTGTGGGCGCTTTCGAGAAAGCCAACAATGTGAAGTTCAAGCCCAAATATTACGCCGGCGGCGACAACATGCTGGCGCTGATCGCCCAGTCGCCGCCGGGCACCTACGACGTCATCCTTTCGGACGCCGAGTTCGTGCAGCAGCTGAACGCGGCCGGCTACATCGAGCCGCTCGACCCGAACGACTACCCGTTCGACGATATGCTGCACGACGACTTCACGAAGTTCCCGGGACACTGGGACGGCGACAAGCTGTTCTCGATGATGGTGCGGTTCGGGCACTTGGGCGTCAGCTACAACACAAAGGCGATCTCGGCCGAAGAAGCCACGAGTTACAAGTGCTTCTGGAAGCCCGAGGTGAAGGGCAAGGTCGGACACTTCGACTGGCACCTTCCCACTCTGGGCATGATGAGCCTCTATAACGGCAACGGTGCGGGACTTTGGGATCTCGACGACAAGAAATGGAAGGCCGTGCAGAAGACCACCATGAGCCTGCGCCCGCAGGTCGGCGGCTTCTTCGACTACGGCGGCACCTTCAACAGCCTGAAGAACGGCGAGATGCTGGCCATGTGCGGGATCGGCGACTGGATCACGGGGGTCCTGCAAAAGGACGGCGCACCGGTCGCTTCGGTCATTCCGAAGGAGGGCGGGATCCAGTGGACCGAGAGCTATTGCATCGGCAAGGGCTCGTCCAAGGCGGGCATCGTCAAGAAATTCATCCAGTACATGCTGAGCCCCGAGGGACAGGTGAAATCGGCCCAGATGGCCGCCTACCCCGCAAACTGCATCACCAAGGGCGGCCGCGCGGCACTGGTTGCCGCGGACCGGGCCGAGGCCGAGCGCACCAACCAGGTCGACGGGAATCCGATGGACCCGATCGCCCTGATCAAGAATGGCCGCATCCACTACCGCAACATTCCGGTCAAACAGTCGCTCGAGGATTGGAACGACTTCTGGTCCGAATACAAGAACGCCTGATTTCGGAGCGGACGCGTTCGGGACCTCCGGCCGGGTCCCGGGCGCCACAACCGAGGGGCCGCCTGCCGAGGTCATCCGCGGGCGGTTCGGCCAGGGCGTGGCGGCATTGAACCCGCAACGCCTCTTCCGCATGTCCGTGCGCGCGTCATGAACCGGTTCGCGCTCGCCTTCCGGCTTCCGATCATCGTCTGGCAGGGGCTCTTCTTCCTCGGCCCCCTGTTCTTCATGATCGCGATGAGCTTCTTCCTGGTGAAGAACTATCGCATGGAGGAGGCGTTCGAGCTCAAGAACTGGGCGCGGATGCTGACCAGGGGTTACGTCTGGGACAGCTACTGGTACACGCTGGGCCTGGCGGCCTCGGTCACGGTGGTGGCAACGCTGGTCGCCTTTCCCGCGGCCTTCGCCCTGGCTTTCCGGGTGTCGGAGGCGACGCGGCGCTGGGCGATCTTTCTGCTGATCATCCCGTTCTTCACGTCCTATCTGGTGCGCACCTTCTCCTGGTACGTGATCCTGGCGGAATCCGGGGTGATCAACGTCGGGCTCGGCACCGTCGGGCTTGGCCCGTACACGTTGCTCAACACGCCAGTCGGCACCATCGTCGGTTATCTGACTCTGCTGTTGCCGCTGGTCGTGATCCTGCAGACCATCGCCCTGGCGAACATCGACCGGAACCTCGTCCAGGCCGCGCGCAATCTGGGCTACCCGCCAGGGCGCACGCTGTTCGCCGTGATCGTGCCCCTGGCGAAGACCGGCCTTATCATCGCGGCGCTGTTCTGCTTCATCCTGTCGTTCGGCGACTTCGTCGCGCCCTATTACCTGGGTGGGTCCAAACCCCCGACGCTGCCGATATTGATCATCGACACCACGAAATCCGGCCAGCAATGGCCGCGCGCGGCCGTCGTCGCGGTCATGATGATGCTCACGCTCTTCGCGATCGCGGCGACCGCCATCTGGCTGGCCTATCGCAAGAGGTCAGCGGCATGAGCGCACGGATCGCGACCGCCCTTCTGCTCGGCTGGCTGCTGCTGGTCTTTATCTTCATCTTCGCGCCGATCCTCGCTTCGGTCGTCTTCTCGTTCAACTCGGACCGGTTTCCCACGATCCCGTTGGGTTCGTTCACCACCCGCTGGTACGACACGATCTTCGCCGACCCCGAGATCGGCGAGGCCGCCCGCGCCTCGATCGTCGTGTCGCTCTCGACCTCCGTTATCGCGACGACGCTGGGCTTCGCCACCGCCTATACAGACTATCGCTACAACTTCCGCTTCAAGGGGCCGTATCTGGCGCTGATCCTGCTGCCGCCGACGATTCCGCTGATCATCATGGCGCTCGCCATGTTGGCCTGGCTGTCCTGGATCGGGGCGTCGGGCCAGCTCTGGTCGATTGTCATCGCCCACTCCGTACTGACGGCGCCCTTCGCCATGGCGATCATCCGCCTGCGGCTGAACCAGATCGATCCGAACCTCGAGGCCGCAGCCTGGAACCTGGGCTCTTCCGAATGGAAGGCGCTGCGGTCGGTCATCCTGCCGTTCTGCCGGCCGGCCATCATCTCCGCCGCCTGTCTGACCGCCGCCGTTTCCTTCGACGAATTCGTGGTCGCATGGTTCGTGAGCGGTCTGAACAAGACCGTGCCCGTGATCATCCTGGAGATCGTTCAGGGCAACATCGACCCGCAGGTGAACGCCATCGGGTCGCTGGTGTTCCTGACCTCGATCACGCTGGTGGTTCTCGCCCAGGTCTTTTTCATCTCCCGGATCAGCCGCACATGACAGAGCCGCTCGTCATTCTTTCAGGCGTGGTCAAACGGTTCGGGGACTTCACGGCCGTGCACCATCTGGACCTGGAAATAACGGCGGGCGAATTCGTTGCGATCATGGGCCCGTCCGGCTGCGGCAAGACGACGACGCTGCGGATGATCGCCGGACTGGAGGTGCCGACCGAGGGCGAGGCTCGCATCAGCGGACGGCTGATGAATGCCGTGCCGGTTCACGAGCGCGACACGCCGATGGTCTGGCAGTCGCTGGCCCTGTTTCCGTTCCTCAACGCGCGGGAGAATGTCGAATTCGGGCTCAGGATGCGCGGGATCGGCGCCGCCGAGCGGCGGCGGCGTGCGGTGCAATGGCTGGAACGGCTGGAGATCGGCGAATTCGCCGAGCGCAATGTCGAGACCCTGTCGGGCGGCCAGCGCCAGCGCGTGGCCCTGGCGCGCGCGCTGGTAACGGAGCCGCCGATCCTGTTGCTGGACGAGCCGTTGTCGGCACTGGACGCCCACCTGATCATTCGCATGCAGGGTGTGCTGACGCGCCTGCAACGCGAACTCGGCATCACCTTCGTGTATGTCACGCATTCGCAATCCGAGGCCTTCGCCCTGGCCGACCGGGTCGTGATCATGTCCCGGGGCCGCATCGTCCAGGTCGGTCAGCCGCGCGAGATTTACCGGGCGCCGGCGAACCGCTTCGTGGCCGAGTTCGTGGGCCGGAACAATATTCTGAGCGGCATCAGCCGCGGTGACGTAATCGAAACGGCACTCGGCATCTTCCCCGCTGCCGGCCTGCCGGCGGCGGACAAACCCGCGACCCTGGTCGTCGCCGCTGACCTGGTCCGGATCGACCGTACGCCGACCGAGGGCGCAATCCCGTGCACGCTGATTTCCGAGGAGTTTGTCGGCGCGACGGTGACCCTGTTCCTCGAGGCGGCAGACGGGACCGATCTGAAGGTCCAGCTGCCGGAACGCGCGCTGGGCGATCTGAACCTGCACGCCGGCGGCCGGTTCCATCTCAGCTGGCCGGCCGACGCCGGCCACGTCCTGGCCGAAGGCTGACCGGAGATGTCTATCATTTGAACGTCCTCTCCGCCCAAGGCCCTGACATCCGTGCCGAACAGCTTCCCCACCATGAAGGACCGCAGGGATGAGCCTGACCGACACCGACCGCAGGATGCTGCGTATCGCCTACGAGGAAGCCAGCGCCGGGTTCGACGAGGGCGGCTGCCCCATCGGCTCCGTGCTGGCGCGCGGCGACAGGGTTATCGCACAAGGCCGGAACCAGCGTGTGCAGCAGGGAGATCCCATCGCGCACGGCGAGATGGATGCGCTGCGCAAGGCGGGCCGCCAACGGACTTACCGCGACACCACCCTCTACACCTCGCTCTCACCCTGCATGATGTGCTCGGGCACCATCGTCCAGTTCGGCATACCGCGGGTCGTCATCGCGGAGAACACGACCTTCGGCGGCAACGAGGCGTTCCTGCGCGAACGCGGTGTCGAGGTCATCGTTGCCGACGATCCGGACTGCATCGCGCTCATGACCCGGTTCATCGAGGAACGGCCCGAGCTCTGGGCCGAAGACATCGCCGAAGACTGACCGCGGGCGGCCTGACGCACGCGCGTCGACCGTTCGATCGCGCGTTCCGGGCCGCCCGACGGCCGGGAACGGGCTGTATGCGCGGATCAGCCCGAGGTGTCGGGAACCGCGCCGAGATACCCGTCGAGAAAGGCGCTCCGGTAGCCGTCCTCGGTCCACAGCACGGGAAAGAAGGATTCGTCCATCTCCGTGCTTCCGGCGCGCTTGTAGCGGCCATAGACGGTTCCGACGTTGGTCGGGTGGTAGCGGGCTTCGGACGATATGCAGTGAGACACCAGCGCCCGCCGGGGCGCGCCGGTGCGGTTGGTGCCCGAGCCGTGGAACGTCCGTCCGTGGTGAAAGACGCCGCCGCCCGCCGGGACTTCGACCCGCACCACTTCGGGGACGACGCCCGCCCGTGCGGCGGCCTCATGCATCTCGCGCTCGTAGTCGTCGGGCGCGTGAAACCGGGCGGCCGGCGGGGCCAGGTTCCAGCGGTGCGATCCCACGACATATTCGATGGTGCCGCCGGCCGCGCTGGTCGCGTCGAGCGCGATCCAGCAGGTCCACAATTCGGGCGGCACCACCCACTGCTGATAGCTGTCGTCCTGGTGGAAAGCGAGCGGTCGCGCACCCGGCGGCTTCCACAACACATTGTCCTGGTTGATCCGCGCGCCCGGCCAGCCGCTGAGCCGCGCGCACCAGAGGCCGACGCGGGGATGAAGGACCGTGCGCGCCACATCGCGGTCCGACTTCCACGCGTTGCAGATCTGGCGCGTCAGGTCTTCGGCGTCCCGCCCTTCGCGCCAGTTCCACTCGTCGGGGTGAAGGCCGGTCTCGAACTCGCCGCGGAAGAGCGGCCCGAAGCGCGCGGCCAGGCGGGTGGCGGCCTCGGGTTCGATGAGCCGCTCGACGACCAGGAAGCCATCCCGGCGAAAGCGCTGAATGTCCGAAGAACCCGGCTCTTCGATCGCAAACATGGCGCCTCTCGTGCCTTGGCGCAGGGCGATTCCCGAACGCCGGGTATGGTCCGACCTGAAACGGATAGGCGCTAGGCCATCCGCGCCAGCTCTTCGAGCAGGTAGCCGCGGAACAGGGCGTAGTTCTCGACCATCGGGAAGTGCCCGATGCCCTTCATCACCGTAAAGCGGCAGCCGGGGATTGCGTCCGCGACCCGGCGCGTCATCTCCGGCGTCGCCGAATAGTCGTATTCGCCGGTCAGCAGCGAGACCTTGCAGCGGTTGGTGTCGATCCGCCCGATGTCCTCGCGCGCGTCCCAGTCCTCGCAGTAAAACCAGACGTCGCCCTTGTAGATGCCGGGGCCGGACTGGCTGTAGTACCACCAGTTCTCGCGGCAGCCCTCCTCCGGCGAGTCGGGGCCGTTGAGCCCGTAGGTGTAGCAGGCCGCGAGCTCGCCGCCGTGGATCGCCGGGTGGTGCAGGAAATCGTTGTCGCGCCCCTCGGCGAATGCGGTGCTTTCGAGGCCGACGATGCCGGTGATCTCGTCCTGATGATCGGCGGCGACCTTGAGCACGATCGCCCCGCCCATCGAGCAGCCCATTACCACCGGGCGTTCGAGCCCGAGCGCGCGCCAGAAATCGCGGATCAGGCCGAGATAAACATCTGTGGTCAAGCGGTATCTCTCCAGCCACCATTCGTCGGGCGGGTTCGAGCGGCCGTGGAAGGGAAGGTCGAAGGCGAGCACGCGAAACCGGCCGGTGATGTCCGCATCGTTGAGGACGTGGCGGAACTGCCGGCTGTCGGCGCCCGCCGTATGCAGGCAGATCAGCGGCCGCCCTTCCCCCGCCTCCTCGTAATAGATCCGGTAGCGGCGCCCGCCGCTTTCGAGGTTGAGGTAACGGCCGACCACCGGCTCAAGATCGGCCATCGAGCGGCTCCATTGTCTTGAGAATGTTCATCATGCGATGCAGGGCGCGCGCATTCTGCATCGCGGCGAGGGAATCGCCGTCGATCCCGAAGTCCGGCACCCGCATCAGCATGGCGAAGAAATCGTGGTACAGCGGTTCCGGGTCCGGCCGGATGAACTTGGTCCAGACCCGCATCGGCGCGGAGATCGTGAACCGCGCCGGCCGGTCGAAGCGCGGGTTGTGGACGATATCGACGATCCGCCCCGCGCGCACCGAGAGCAGCCAGGCATCGCCTTCGAAGGCGAGCTTGAAGTCGAGCGAGAACCAGTCGCCGATCACGGCCATCTCGGGGTCTTCGTTGACCCGCTGCCGGTAGCGCTCCATCCAGTCCGGTGTCGGTAACTCGGCCATCTCGCCTGCCTTGCGGTCGTCTGTCGATCGGCGTACGGGTCGAACGCCGATCGGCAGGCCAACCGTTCGATGTTCCGTATTCCTATAGGGTCAAACCTGCGCGCCGAACAACAGTGGACCGTCACCCGAACGGCCGCCTCGACGATTCCCCGTCCTGCAATGCCGATAGCCGGTCAGGCTGACAAACCGGACGGGACGGTCACTGCGCTTGTCTTTTGTCAGCACCCGAGCCGCTCTGCCAGGTCGACCATGTTTTCGACCGCGAGGTCCACGCCGGGCGCGGCCCGGGCGTCCTCGATCCGGTCCTCGGCGTCCTCGGCCGGGCGGCGGATGAACGCGGTGCGCAGACCGCAGGCCGCGGCGGCGCGCAGATCGTCGTTATGCGACGCGACCATCAGGCACTGCGCCGGTTCGAGCCCGAGCATGTCCACGGCGGTGAGGTAGGCCTCGGGCCGGGGCTTGTAGTAGCCGGTGACCTCGGCCGACAGAATGGCATCCCAGGGCAGGCCGCCGCGCCTCGCCATGGCGACCAGCAGCGCGACGTTGCCGCTCGACACCGCGGCCAGGATGTAGCGCGTGCGCAGCCGGGTCATGCCCGGCACGGAATCGGGCCAGGGATCGAGCCGGTGCCACGCCGTCGCAAGCCAGTCGAATTCCGCTGCGGTCAGTGTATCGGATGCAACGCCGAACTCCTCCAGCGTCTCCCGCAGATTATCGCGGTTGAGATCGTCGGCGCGGATCGAGCGTTCGGCGCGCGCCGCCGCCTCTTCCGGGGAGCCGGCCATCTTGCTGCGTTCCTTGAAGGCGATCGCAAAGGCGTTCCAGTCGAGCGAGAGGCCCTTTTCGCCGCCGAGCAGCGCCTTGGCGTCGCGGGCGATGCCGCCCCGCCAGTCCACGACGGTGCCGAAAACGTCGTAGGTCAGCGCCTCGATCTTTCCAGGCTCCATCCTGCCCTCCCTGCCGCCACGGGCATCGGGCGGTATTCCGGGCGCGTCTCCCGGACGGACAATCCCGCTCGCGGACGGGCCCGGCCGCCCCGTTGCGACCGGGTTTCGTTGCGAACGCCAGGATACCCGGGGGAATTCAGAGGGTGCGGATTTCCGCTACCCTACTGAAAAACACTACGAAATATAATGGTCGGAGTGAGTGGATTCGAACCACCGGCCCCTGCCTCCCGAAGACAGTGCTCTACCAGGCTGAGCTACACTCCGGCCGAGCGCGCTATATAAGGGCCGGCCGGTGCAGGTGCAAGCCGCACCGCCGGCCCGCCGGCCGGGTTTTCAGTAGGGCCGCTCCACGGCAAAGGCGACGAGGTCGCCCAGCGCCTCGCGGATCGGGCTGCGCGGGAAACCGTCCAGCGACCGCAGCGCGGAGTTGGCGTAGTGCCGGGCCCGTTCGACCGTTTCCGCCAGCGCGCCGTGGCGGCGCATCAGGTCGATCGCCCGGTCGAGGTCGCCATCCTCGATCCGCTGCTCTTCCAGCGCCCGCCGCCAGAATTCCCTTTCCGCCGGCTGCCCCCGCCGGTAGGCCAGGATCACCGGCAGGGTGATCTTGCCTTCGCGGAAATCGTCGCCGATCGTCTTGCCCAGGGTTGCCTGTTGCGCCGAATAGTCCAGCACGTCGTCGATCAGCTGGAACGCCATGCCGATATGCGCGCCGAAGGCGGCGAGGCTGCGCTCCGTGCGCTCCGGCTGATCGGCCACGATGGCGCCGACCTGCGCGGCCGCTTCGAACAGCTTGGCCGTCTTGGCCGAGATGACGTCCAGATACTGCTCTTCCGTGGTCGAGAGGTCGTTGGTCGTGGCGAGCTGGTGCACCTCGCCCTCGGCAATGGCGGCCGACGCGGCGGACAGGGTCTCCAGCACTTTGAGCGAACCGTCGGCGACCATGATCTCGAAGGCCCGGGAGAACAGGAAATCGCCGACCAGGATGCAGGCCTTGTTGTCCCACACCGCGTTCGCCGTCGCCACGCCGCGGCGCAGGTCGCTTTCGTCGACGACATCGTCATGCAGCAACGTCGCGGTGTGGATGAATTCCACGCAGGCGGCGAGCTCGACATGGCGGTCGCCCTCATAGCCGCAGAGGCGGGCGCTTGAGAGCGTCAGGACGGGGCGCAGCCGCTTGCCGCCGGCGGCGATGATGTGGCCGGCCAGTTCGGGGATCAGCGCGACCGGGCTTTGCATCCGGTCGAGGACCACCCGGTTCACCCGTTCGAGATCGGCGCCGACGATCCTGAGGATACGGTCCAGTCCGGGGGCGGAGGCCAGTCCGGCGCCGGTCGCTGCCGTGTTCTGCTGCGCCGTGTTCTGCTGCGCCGTGTTCTGCTGCGCCGTGTTCTGCTGCAGGGTCGCGACTGGCGTCACAGCGTCTCCTCACCTGCCGGCGTTGGCCGGCCACGGCATCGCGGCGACCGGGCGCGCGTCCGTCGAGCGTCCGGTATAACCTCTTGATATTCCTGTCGTATTGGCAAAAAATCGTACCCGCTAGCCGAATATCAGACACCGCCGCGCAAAGGCCGGTCAAGCGGCAAACAAGCGCAGCGATGCTTGGTCCGGAAACGGCGGCAGATGCGCCGGCACATGTCCGGGCCGGCCGGGAGAAAGCCATGCGCGAACTGGTCAGAACCACCGATCCGGTGCTCATTTCCTGGCTCGAGGCGGCCCTGAGGGGCGAAGGGATCGAACCGCTGGTGCTCGATCTGCATATGAGCGTTCTGGAAGGCAGCGTCGCCCTCCTGCCGCGCCGTGTCATGGTGGCCGCGGACGATTTCGCCGCCGCCCGGCGGATTCTCTCGGAGGCGGATAACGCATTCGATGACGATTGAGACCACCGACGGCACGCTGCTCGGCGGCCGGATCCGGTTCCGGCAGCCGGCGGCCGGCTACCGCAGCGCCATCGACCCGGTCTTCCTGGCCGCCGCGGTGCCGGCCGGGGCCGGCGACCGGGTGTTCGAACTTGGCCTGGGCGCCGGCGCGGCGGCGCTGTGCCTGCTGGCGCGCGTTCCGGACTGCACGGTGGCCGGCGTCGAGCCCGATCCCGTCCTGCGGCGGCTCGCGCTGGAAAACGCGGCGGCGAACGGCCTCGACGGCCGGCTGACTGCCGTGGCTGACACGGCGGCGCTCGACGCCGCCGGGCGGCCGTTCGATCATCTGATGTCCAACCCGCCCTTCTGGGCCGAAGGCTCGGGCAACCGGTCGCCGGACGCCCGCAAGGCGCGGGCCAACCACGAAGGCGAAATGTCCATCGCCGGGTGGGTGGACGAACTCTGCCGTCTCTGCCGTCCGGGGGGCCGGCAGAAAGCGACGGTGACGACGGTCTATGCCGCGGCGCGGCTCGACGACCTGCTGGCCGCGCTGGCGGCGCGGTGCGGCGGGCCGGAGATTTTGCCGCTGTGGCCGAAGGCCGGCCGGGACGCCAGGCGGGTTCTGGTCCGCGCGCGCCTCGGCGGAAAAGGCCCGGCGCGGCTGCTGCCCGGCCTGACGCTGCACGAGGCGGACGGCCGTTTTACCCCGGCGGCCGAGGCCGTACTGCGCGGCGGCGCCCCGATCGACTTCTGAGCCTCGAATTCCGCGCCGCGAATCCGCCTCTGATCCCTGGTGTTTCCTCTGCGAAAGGGTGCGCCGGACGGGCCGGACGCCGGAAAGCGCTTGATTTTGAATAAATGTTCAAAATCAATTTCCCTAAGTCTTTGAAATTGCTCTGTTTTTGGTATTAGACAGACCGTTCTAAATAGAATGTTTTTTTGCACCCGGCAGCCCTAACCCTTTGGAATCGTTGGAAACACGCCCTTCGGAAATGCGCAAAATCGATCCAGATAGGAAATTTTCCAGCATCCCGGCCGAGCGGAAACGCCGGTCGACACCGGGGGCGGCACCGCCGGGCAGGATGGCCCGGCGGAATCGGAGAGTCGAACCGGACGGGGTCCGGCCATCAAGCCCCGGCGGCGCAGCGGGTGGCGTATTGGATGGCGGATCGGCGGCAGCGGGCCGGAAAGCGGGCAGACTCCCGCCTGTTTCTTCATTCGCTTCTCTTTGGGGGAGCGTCGGCCGGCCGCGACAGGCGCACTTCGGGCGTTGACGGAACCGATATAGGGCGCGGAAGCTGCCGTGTCAAGGAAAATTATCGAAAAAAAGGAAATATTTTTAGAGACCGGCCCGCCACTCGCCTCCTGTTGCCACCCCGGACGGAGCGCAGCGACGATCCGGGGACCAGGAGCCACAGGCAAATGCCGTGCCGGGCGACTCTGGGCCCCGGATCAAGTCCGGGGCGGCAATAGCGGGTGTTTGTCGACGCAGCGCGAAACCGGGCGGAAAGGGCAGGCTCTGGTCTCCGGATCGCCCGTGCGGGCCGTCCGGCGCGGCAAGGATGGAAGGGCGCGCAGGATCGCGTTGCCCGCCGTGCGGCTTTCGCACAGGAATCCCCGGGGAAAGTCCGCCACATTGCCTTCCGCCGGACCCGTCGCAAATATAGGGGCGCCACATCGAGGCGGGCCGCGGCGCGAAGTGCCATGCGGCAGGCGCGCCGGAAGAAGGGGTCGGGGGCGGAATTGTTCGGGCTCGGAAGACGGAAACCGACCGTTGCGGTCTTGCGGCTGAACGGCGCGATCGGCAACATCGGGCCGTTGCGGCGCGGCATGAACATCCAGCGCCTTGCCCCGGCGATCCAGCGCGCCTTTTCGGTCAAGGGGCTGAAGGCCGTCGCCCTGTCGGTCAATTCCCCCGGCGGCTCCGCCGTTCAGTCGGCGCTGATCTACCGGCGGATCCGCGATCTCGCCAACGAGAAGAACGTCCCGGTGCTGGTGTTCGTCGAGGACGTCGCGGCCTCGGGCGGCTATTGGCTGGCCTGCGCCGGCGACGAAATCTTCGCCGACGCCAACTCCATAATCGGGTCGATCGGCGTGGTGACCGGCGGCTTCGGCTTCGTCGAGGCGATCGGCAAGCTCGGCATCGAACGGCGCGTCTACACGGCCGGGGCGCGCAAGGCGATGCTCGACCCGTTCCGGCCGGAGAACGAAGACGACGTCGCCCATCTGAAGACGATCCAGAAAGACATGCACGACAGCTTCATCGACCTGGTCCAGCGCCGGCGCGGCAAGAAGCTGAAGGGCGACAGCCTGTTCACCGGCGAATTCTGGACCGGCCGCAAGGCGCTCGAACTCGGCCTGGTCGATGCCCTGGGCGACATGCGCTCGGTCTGCCGCGACCGTTTCGGCGAGAAGGTGCGCCTCGTCGCGATCGGCGAGCGGCGTAGCTGGTTCAAGCGGCGCTTCGGTCTGGCGGGCGAGCGGGCGCCGCAGGAATCGTGGGGCATCGCGCTCGGCGCCGGCCTGCTCGCGGCGGTCGAGGAACGGGCCCTCTGGTCCCGATTCGGGCTCTAGGCGGAAGGCAGCGGATGTTCGGTCTCTCCATCGGCAAGATCCTGCTGATCGTCGTGGCGGTCGTCGTGCTGCTGCTGGGGTCGCGGATCTTCCGCCAGCTCAAGAGCAACAGCGGCGACTGGGGCTCGCGGGACGACGGACGGTCGCGGGGCGGACCGACAGGGTCAGGCGAGCCGCCGGCGTCCGGCTCGGCGGCGGACCTGATCCAGTGCCGGGCCTGCGGCGCCTTCGCCGCCGGGAATTGCGGCAAGCCGGGCTGTCCGCTCGCCTGAGGCCTGTTTTAGTTCCGGGCCCGGTTCCGGGCGCGCCGTGCGGCGGCGTGACCCGTGCGGCCACCCGGCGGTTTTGCCATAGTGCAGCGCACAATCCCGCCGCCCTCCCAAACCAGAATCCCATCCGATGGCGTCTGCCGTTTCGCGCGAGACCTGCTTCCAGCGGCTCATCCTGACGTTGCAGGATTTCTGGGCCGAGCGGGGCTGCGTCATCCTCCAGCCCTACGATATGGAGGTCGGCGCCGGCACCTTCCATCCGGCGACGACGCTGCGCTCGCTCGGGCCGGAGCC
This sequence comes from Rhodospirillaceae bacterium, assembly GCA_011523655.1. Taxonomy (GTDB): domain Bacteria; phylum Pseudomonadota; class Alphaproteobacteria; order Bin65; family Bin65; genus Bin65. The sequence goes on along the minus strand of WTGH01000068.1, from coordinate 53,322 downwards.
GTGGAACGCGGCCTATGTCCAGCCCTCGCGCCGGCCGACCGACGGGCGCTACGGCGAGAATCCGAACCGGCTCCAGCACTATTACCAGTTCCAGGTGCTGCTCAAGCCGTCGCCGCCGGACAGCCAGGAGCTCTATCTCGACAGCCTGCGCGCCATCGGCATCGACCCGATGGCCCACGATATCCGCTTCGTCGAGGACGATTGGGAAAGCCCGACGCTGGGCGCCTGGGGCCTGGGATGGGAGGTCTGGTGCGACGGCATGGAGGTGACGCAGTTCACCTATTTCCAGCAAGTCGGCGGCATCGACTGCAACCCGGTCTCGGTCGAGTTGACCTACGGCCTCGAACGCCTCGCCATGTATATCCAGGGCGTCGACAACGTCTACGACCTGGACTGGGACGGCATCCCGAAAGACCAGGGCGGCGTCACCTACGGCGATGTCTTCCTCCAGGCCGAGCAGGAATTCTCAGCCTTCAACTTCGAACTCGCCGATACCAAAAAGCTGTTCCGCCATTTCGAGGACGCGGAAGAAGAATGTCTGGCGTTGGTCGAGGCAAAAAAGCCGCTGCCGGCCTACGACCAGTGCATGAAGGCGAGCCACCTGTTCAACCTGCTGGACGCCCGCGGCGTCATCAGCGTGACCGAGCGGCAATCCTACATTCTGCGGGTGCGGACGCTCGCCCGCGCCTGCTGCCGGGCGTGGCTCGACAGCCGGGGCGAACTGGACAACGGCGAAGCGGGCAACGGCGATCCGGGCAACGGCGATGCCTGACCTGCTGCTGGAGTTGCTGTCCGAGGAGATCCCGGCCCGGATGCAGGACCGGGCGCGCGCCGATCTGGAGCGGCTCGTCACCGACGGGCTGAAGGAGGCCGGACTCGAACATGGCGACGTCTGGACTTTCTCGACGCCGCGCCGCATCGGACTCAGCGTAGAGGGCCTGCCCGAGCGGCAGCCCGATGTCCGCCAGGAGCGCAAGGGCCCGCGGGTCGGCTCGCCGGACAAGGCCATCGACGGCTTCCTGCGCTCGGTTGGCTTCGACAGCCTCGACGAGTGCGAGAAGCGCGAGGCCAAGGGCGCGGAATTCTGGTTCGCCGTGATCGAGCGCAAGGGTGCGGCGACGGCGGACGCGCTGGGCGGCATCGTCACCGGCGCGATCCGCGCGATGGGCTGGCCCAAGAGCATGCGCTGGGGCGGCTCGGCCTTCCAGTGGGTGCGGCCGCTGCACAACATCCTGTGCCTCTTCGACGGCCGCCCGGTCGCCGGGAGCTTCGATATCGGCGGCAGCGAAGCGCTGGCCTTCAACGGAACGACTGTCGGGCACCGTTTCCTGGCGCCCGATGAAATCGCCGTCCAATCGGCGGCGGACTATCGGGCGAAGCTGGAGACGGCGTGTGTGCTTGTCGATCCGGCGCAGCGGCGGGATCGGATCGAAGCGCAAGCGGGCGCCCTTGCTGCCAGCCTCGGCTCTTCGCTCCGCGAAGATCGGGCGCTCCTGAACGAAGTCACGGGACTGGTCGAATGGCCGGTCGCGGTCGCCGGCAGGATCGACGACGCCTTCATGGACCTGCCGCCGGAAGTGCTCATCACCTCGATGCGCAGCCACCAGAAATATTTCGCGCTCGAAACCGCCGACGGGCGAATGGCGCCCCATTTCATCGCCATCGCCGACATGGAAACCGGCGACGGCGGCAAATCGGTCGCCGCCGGCAACGAGCGCGTCCTGCGCGCCCGCCTCGCCGACGCGCAGTTCTTCTGGGACCAGGACCGCGCAATGCCGCTCAGGAAACGGGTCCCGGCGTTGGAAGGCATAACCTTCCATGCGAAGCTCGGCAGCGTGCGCAAAAGGGTTCACCGAATCCAAGAGCTGGTGGGAATATTCGCGTCGAGCGTCGGTGCTGACACGGATCAGGCTCAAATTGCGGCACTATTGGCAAAGGCCGACCTGACCACCGGCATGGTTGGGGAATTTCCCGAGTTGCAGGGCGTGATGGGTCGCTATTACGCCATCAATGACGGTGAGAACGCTTCGGTCGCCGACGCCGTCGCCGGTCATTACGCGCCCCAAGGGCCCTCCGATGTATGCCCGAGCAACCCGGTCACCGTTGCGGTCGCGCTGGCCGACAAGATCGATATGCTCGCCAGCTTCTGGCTGATCGGCGAGACGCCGACCGGATCGCGCGATCCTTACGGCCTGCGCCGGGCCGCGCTTGGCGTCATCCGATTGATCGTAGAAAACGAACTTCGTTTGTCTTTGGTCGGGTTGCTTGAGAAGGCAGCAGTCCGGGCGTCCGAACTAGAACCCGGACAGTTGGCGGCGAAAAGCGATTCGGTGCCGGAGGAAGCGGCACATCAGGCCTTCCGGTTCATCGTTGACCGGCTGAAGGTTCATTTGCGGGATCGCGGTGTGCGCCACGATCACGTCGCCGCCGTTTTCGCCGATGGCGGCGAAGACGATCTGGTCCGGCTGTTGACCCAGGTCGACGCACTGGCGGCTTTGCTCGGCACGGACGACGGCGAAAACCTGCTGACCGGCTATCGCCGGGCCGCCAATATCCTGCGCATCGAGGAGAAGAAGGACAGTCGCAGTTACGAGGGTGCGCCGGCGGCCTGCCTGCTGAAAATGGCGGAAGAAACGGAGCTCTCCAAAGCGCTGGGCACCGCTGCCGCAGGAGCACAGCGCGCACTGGAAAAAGAGGCCTTCGGCGAGGCCATGACGGCGCTGGCCGGTTTGCGCGGCCCGATCGACCGTTTCTTCGATGCCGTCACGGTCAACGACGAAGACCCGGCGCTGCGCGAGAACCGCCTGCTGCTGCTGTCCAACATCCGCGCGGTGATGGACAGCGTTGCCGATTTCTCCCGGATCGAGGGCTGATGACCGGCCCGGATCGTAAGCGGCCGGCGGCGCGCCGATGACGCAGTGGGTCTACAGCTTCGGCGCCGGCACCGCCGAGGGCTCGGCCGGGATGGCGGACCTGCTCGGCGGCAAGGGCGCGAACCTGGCCGAGATGAGTGGCATCGGCCTGCCGGTGCCGCCTGGCTTCACGGTCACGACCGAAGTCTGCACCTGGTACTACGACAACGGCCGGACCTATCCCGACGATCTCGCCGGACAGGTCGCCGCCGGCATCGCCGGAATCGAAGGCACCGTCGGCCGCCGCTTCGGCGATTCCGCCGATCCGCTGCTGGTCTCGGTCCGCTCCGGCGCCCGCGCCTCTATGCCGGGCATGATGGACACGGTGCTCAATCTCGGCCTCAACGACGAGACGGTCCGCGGGCTGGCCGAAAGCGGCGGCGACGCCCGCTTCGCCTGGGACAGCTACCGCCGCTTCATCCAGATGTACGGCGCCGTCGTGCTCGACGTCGATCACGACGAGTTCGAACGCGAGCTGGAGCATGTCAAGGAACGGCGCGGCGTCTACCTCGATACGGAGTTGTCCGCCGAAGACCTGGAAGCCCTGGCCGATCGCTACAAGGAGATCGTGCAGGAGCAGACCGGCGCCGCCTTCCCGCAAGACCCGAACGCCCAGCTCTGGGGCGCGATCGGCGCCGTGTTCGGCAGCTGGATGAACGCCCGCGCGGTCACCTACCGACGGCTGCACGACATTCCGGCGTCCTGGGGCACGGCCGTCAACGTGCAGGCCATGGTGTTCGGCAACATGGGCGAGGACTGCGCGACCGGCGTCGCCTTCACCCGCGATCCCTCGACCGGCGACGGCCGCTTCTTCGGCGAATTCCTGGTCAACGCCCAGGGCGAGGACGTGGTCGCCGGCATCCGCACGCCGCAGAACCTCACGGTCGCCGGTCGCGAAATGCACGGGCCCGACCTGCCCTCGATGGAAGAGGCGCTGCCCGACGCGTTCGCCGAGCTGGTCCGCATCCGCGGTATCCTGGAGCGGCATTATCGCGACATGCAGGATATCGAGTTCACCGTCCAGCGCGGCAGGCTCTGGATGCTGCAGACTCGCAGCGGCAAGCGCTCCGTCCAGGCGGCATTGAAGATCGCCGTGGACATGGTGGACGACGGCATCCTCGATCCGGCCGGCGCGATCGACGCCCTCGATCCGGCGCAGCTCGACCAATTGCTCCACCCGACGCTCGATCCTGCGGCCGATGTCGCGATCTTCGGGCGCGGCCTCGCCGCATCGCCCGGTGCGGCGACCGGCGCGGTCGTCTTCTCGGCCGACGAGGCGGTGGCCCGGTCCCAGGCCGGCGAGGCGGTCGTCCTGGTCCGGGTCGAGACCAGCCCGGAAGATATCCACGGCATGCATGCCGCCGCCGGCATCCTGACGACGCGCGGCGGCGCGACCAGCCACGCCGCGGTGGTGGCGCGCGGCATGGGCCGGCCCTGCGTGTGCGGCGCGGGCGACATCAGGGTCGATTACGAAGCCGCCGAAATGGCCTGCGCCGGCCGGGTCGTGAAGGCCGGGGAGCAGATCACCATCGACGGCGCGTCCGGCCGGGTCATGCTCGGCGAGGCGCCGCTGATCCAGCCGGAGCTGTCCGGCGATTTCGCGCGCATCATGGAGTGGGCCGACGATCTGCGCCGGATGGCGATCCGCACCAATGCCGAAACGCCGGCCGAGGTGCGCACGGCGCGGGAATTCGGCGCCGAGGGCATCGGCCTGTGCCGCACCGAGCACATGTTCTTCGACGAAGACCGCATCGTCGCCATGCGCGAGATGATCCTCGCCGACGACGCGTCCGGCCGGCGCGCGGCGCTGGAGAAGCTCCTGCCCATGCAGCGCCGGGATTTCGCCGAACTGTTCGGCATCATGGCCGGTCTGCCGGTGACGATCCGGCTGCTCGATCCACCCTTGCACGAATTTCTGCCGCACAGCGAGGAAGAACATGCCGGCGTCGCCGAAGCCGCCGGCGTGAGCGCGCGCGAGGTCCGGCGCCGCATCCAGCGCCTGAGCGAGGCCAACCCGATGCTCGGCCATCGCGGCTGCCGGCTCGCCGTCACCTTCCCGGAAATCTGCGAGATGCAGGCTCGCGCTATTTTCGAGGCGGCGGCCGAGGTGCAGGAGAAAACCGGCCGGCCGGTCGCGCCGGAGGTGATGATCCCGCTCGCCTTTTCGATGGAGGAGGTGGCGCTGCTGAAGGCCGTCATCGACCGGGTGGCGGCGGAGGTTGCTGAACGGAGCGGCGTCGCAACCGAATATCTGGTCGGCACGATGATCGAACTGCCGCGCGCGGCGTTGCAGGCCGGCGAAATCGCCCGCGAAGCCGCCTTTTTCAGCTTCGGCACCAACGACCTGACCCAGACGACCTTCGGCTTGTCGCGCGACGACGCCGGCAATTTCCTGCCGGCCTATGTCGAGCAGGGGATCGTCCCGAAGGACCCGTTCGTCTCGCTCGATGTCGAAGGCGTGGGCGAGCTGGTGCGCATCGCCTGCGACCGCGGCCGGGCGGAACGGCCGGACCTCAAGCTCGGCATCTGTGGCGAACATGGCGGCGATCCGGCGTCCATCGCCTTCTGCGAGGAGATCGGCCTGGACTACGTCTCCTGCTCGCCCTACCGCGTCCCGATCGCAAGGCTGGCCGCGGCCCAGGCAAGGCTGCGGGGCAATCCCTGAGCCGGTCTTCCGCCGTTCGTTCCTTCAACCGAACACCGTCATATCGACCGCAGCGGTCCCGCAGGGGCCGCGGAGCGGAGATATCTTTCCAGTACGGCGCGAACGACCCAAGCACCGCGCGGGAAAGATATGGGATTTATTTCGTTGACTATGCAGCGCCGGATATTCTGCCAGCGACGGGAGGACGCCGGCGAAAATTGTAAACGCCGCTCGTTCGCCGATGTCTAAAAATAACCGATAATGCCGCCCCGGACTTGATCCGGGGCCCAGTGGCGACCCGAAAGGCATTTGCCTTTGGCCCCTGGGCCCCGGATCGTCGCTGCGCTCCGTCCGGGGCAGCAAAGATGGGATAATTTGCGGCGTCGGCCATCGGAACGGCAGTAGGCCGCGAACGCACAGTTGCAGATGTATTCGTCAGAGAATTCTCCGCATGATTTGCCCGGTCGAAATTGCCGGGCAGCGGAGGATCGAATGCTGCACCGTCTCCCCGGCAATCCCTGAAGTCGTTTATGCAGCGCCGGAAGCCGCATTGCTTTCGCGCAATGCCGCCTTCAGCCACTCGGGCGGCGCCGGGTGCAATCGCGCTTCGCCGGACCGCAGGTCGCTCTCCGCTTCGTCGATGACTTCGGTCCGGGCAAGCACCATGACGAGGCCGCCGGCGGAGGAGCGGCATTCGCCGACCGGTTTGCCGCCGCGCTCGACCGTTGCGCCGCGCGGCGGCACCGGGCCGTCGACGTGCATCGGCGTCAGGCGCCGCTTGGCGAGTCCGCGATAGTGCATCCGGGCGGTGACCTCCTGGCCCATCCAGCAGCCCTTTCCCCAGTCGATGCCGCCCAGCAGGTCGGCATTGGCCTCGGCCAGCGTGGAGCGTTCGATTTCCATGTCGCGGGATCCGTCCGGCAGGCCGAGCGCCAGGCGGCGCCGGTCCCACTCCAGCGGGTCGGCGGGGGCGATGCCTGCGGCGGCCATCGCCCGCTCCACCGCGCTGCGCGCGCCGATGAGCCGGTAGCCGGCGTCCCGGTGCCGGGGATCCGGAAAACAGGCCCCAGCGCCGTCCGCCGGGGCGGAAGCTGCCGCTGTCAGGGAAACGACCAGGTCGCCGGCCGCCTCGACCCGCGCGTCCGAGCGCAGCGTGTAGCGCCGCAGCCGTTTGCGCAGGTCGTCCGCCCGCGCCCTTTCGCAGTCCAGCAGGATCGACTCGCCGTCGGCGGCGAGGAAAAAATCGTGCAGATACTTGCCCTGGGGCGTGACGAAGGCCGCCCAGACGCCGCGGTCCGCGCCGGCTTTCGCGACATCGTTCGAGACGATGCCTTGCAGAAACTCGATCCAGTCGGCGCCGGAAATGCGCAGCACCGAGCGGTCCTCGGCGATATGGTATCCGGTCATTTGCGGCGGGCTCTCTTCGGTATCGGGCACCGGTTATCTAGATGCGCCGGGAAATCCTTCAACGCTGCGGCCGCCCGGTATAAGAATCAGTATATGAAAAGGCGCAGGCGGCTTCGGCAACGGGCGACGGCATGAACGAAAATTCCTTCGATCTGACGATTTCCGGCGGCACCGTCATGACGCCGATGGGGCGCGTTGCGGCCGATATCGGCGTGCGGGATGGCCGGATTGCGGCGCTCGGCGACCTGGGCCGGGCGGCCGCTGCAGAGCGCTTCGATGCCGGCGGCCTGCACGTCCTGCCCGGCGTTATCGACACCCAGGTGCATTTCCGCGAGCCGGGACTGGAGCACAAGGAAGACCTGGAAACCGGTACGCGCGGCGCGGCCAAGGGCGGCGTCACGGCGATCTTCGAAATGCCGAACACCTCGCCGAACACCGATTCGGCCGACGCGCTCGCCGGGAAGCTCCGCCGGGCCGAGCGGCGGGCCTGGTGCGACTTCGCCTTTTTCCTCGGCGCGACGGATGCCAACGCCGAGGCACTCGGCGCGCTGGAGCGGCTGCCGGGCTGCGCCGGCGTCAAGATCTTCATGGGCAGCTCCACCGGCTCGCTGCTGGTCGCCGACGACGCGACCCTGCGCCGGGTGCTCGCAAGCGGCCGCCGGCGCGCCGCCATCCATGCCGAGGACGAAGACCGGCTGAACGCGCGCAAGGCGCTGCTCGACCCGGCGGCCGGCGCGGCGCAGCATCCCCATCTGCGCGATGTCGAGACGGCGGTGCTGGCGACACAGCGCATCCTGGCGCTGGCGCGGGAAACCGGTCGGCGCATCCATGTGCTGCATATCTCGACGGCCGAGGAACTCCCGCTGCTCGCCGCGGCGACGGACGTCGCGACGGTCGAAACGACGCCCCAGCACCTCACCCTTTCGGCGCCGGAGTGCTACGAGCGCCTGGGCAGCTATGCCCAGATGAACCCGCCGATCCGCGACGCCCGGCACCGCGAGGCGCTGTGGCAGGCCGTCGCCGACGGCGTGATCGACGTGATCGGCTCCGACCATGCGCCCCATACGCGGGAGGAGAAGGACCGGCCCTATCCCGCCACTCCGTCCGGGATGCCGGGCGTGCAGACGCTGGTCCCGCTGCTGCTCGACCATGTCAACGCCGGGCGGCTCAGCCTCGAACGGTTCGTCGATCTGACCAGTGCCGGCCCGAATCGGATTTACGGCATCGCCGGCAAGGGCCGGATCGCGCTGGGCTACGATGCGGATTTCACCGTCGTCGATCTCAAGGCGCGGCGCACGATCGCGAACGACTGGATGGAGACCCGCTGCGGCTGGACGCCATTCGACGGTATGACGGTGACCGGATGGCCAAAGGCGACGATCGTGCGCGGCGCCGTCGTCATGCGCGAAGACGAACTGCTCGGCCCGCCTGCGGGCAAGCCCGTCGCCTTCCAGGAGTGCCTGCCGGCGGCGTAGCGGCGTTTCCTACCGGTCGCACATCGTTCGGACGGCCTGCCATTCAGAGGCGGACATGGCGGGGCGCGTTCCCGTCGCGTGGGTCCTGACGAATTGCGCCCGCCCGCGCGTGGCGGGATGCGACGCAAAATACCGGCCGATCGATTTATCCTCTTGTCCGGTCTCACGGGCTACCATCTGAAAGAACGCGCGAAAGCCCCGGCCGGAAATATTCGCCCGGTTCAGCATCTCGACGGCGATCCGGTCGGCCTCGCGCTCGGCGTCGCGGCTGAATTTGGAAGTGGCGAGGCTCTGCGCCATGTCGGTCGCTATACCGGCAAAGCCCGAAGTGTCGCCGATCAGGGCGCTCATGACGAAGCTGAGGCCGAGCGCCTTGACGAGATTTTCCATGCCGTGGCGCTCGATGACATGGCCCATCTCGTGGGCCATCACACCGGCAAGACCCTCGGCGTCGGCAGATTTGTCGATCAGGCCGCGAAACACGACGATATAGCCGCCCGGCGCGGCGAAGGCGTTGACCGTGCTGTTGTCCACCACGGTAACGCGAAAGCGGTAGCGCGAGGGTTTGGTGGCGGACAGGCGCTGCACAAGGCGTGCGAAGGCCAGCTGGCCGGACCTTCCCGTACACAGTCGGGAATCGCCAGCCATCAGGGCGAGCGCCTGGCGCTGCACGGTATGCCCCAGCCCTTCTTCCCAGGAGAGCGGCACCCGGGATGCGATCGGGCCGGCGGCGAGCGGCAGCAGGAACCAGAATCCCGCCAGGATCGCCGCCGTCGCCCCGATCCAGCCGGCCGCCCGGACCTTCAGGTTGGCGCCGCGCAGGTCGTTCCGGCTCAACCGGCCGGTATGGGGGCGCAGCCAGTCGAGGAAGTCGCTGTCGGCGACGGTCAGGCGTTCGGCGCCGGACGCGCGTTTCAGGCGGAAGGGGCGGCCGGCATAGGCCTCGTCGACCAGCCGCAGTTCGGCGAAAGGCCAGGTTTCCACGACCGCGCCGTCGTCGGAATCGATAAGCAGGCCATCGACCCCGATCGTCGCCCGGACGCTGTGCCGCCGGGCCGTCCGGCCGTCCGTGTAGGTTCCTGCGGCGGAGGCGCCCCGGTCCGGCATCGCTCAGATCATTCCGATGCCGAAGAACTCCATCAGGCCTTCGCCGTAACGCGGGGTCCCGACCTCGGTCTGGCCGATCGCGGCCGTCCGGATGTCGCCGTGAATTTCGACATGCCGCGCAATGAAACGCGTGGTGCGCATGACGACGTAGGGGTAGGCGAAGCCCAGCGTGAAGACCATCAGCAGCAAATTTGGAATACGCAGCTTGAAGACGTCCTTGAAGGTGACATCCGCCCGAAAGCGGACCGAACCGTAGGTGAGAGTCCTTGCAATATTGCGCACCAGCGCCGCCTTGTAGGCGCAGATCAGCAGCTGATAGACGATCAAAGGCGTCAATTCGATCGCGATTACGATTATCTGCATTCGCACCGGATCGACGGCGGTTCCGCGATCCAGGACCTGTCCGTCGAGTCCGATAGTTGCCAGGCCGGCAAACATCGCGCCGACAGCGGCAGCGGTGCCGATCCAGGCCAGGGCATATCGGCTGTAGAGACCATCGGCATCGAGGTGCGAATCGAATTTTCCGTTGCCGAACCAGGCACGGCCGAGCCGATACCGGAACACCACGGAATCGGCCCAGGGCTTGGTCCACCCGAGGGTCAGGACGTTGAGAAATCCCAGACCGAGGCCCAGAAATCCGTAGCGCCACGCCGATCCCTCCATGCCGCCGCGAATGCCGAGCCACGACGTCCGCCCTATCCGGTAGCGATAGGCCGCGAACAGCGCGACGTAGTAGAACAGCATCAGGATCGGGATCGCCAACAGCATGATGGCGACGAAGAGGATCAACCTGTTGAGCTTCGTGCCGCCGAATTCCTCCCCGGGGTCCGGCAGTTCGACGTCCAGCCCGAAATAGAGGCCGATGATCGGCCCGTAGATCACGACAAGGGCGAACAGGAAGCCGAGGAACAGTTCGATTCCGCGCCCGGTATATTCCAGCGGCTCGCCGAGCAGGCTCGTCTGGCTCCAGACGTAGCGGCGGATCCGAGTCCGGCCCCAGAAGCGGTAGATGCCCAGCGTGAGGATGGACAGCGCCAGGTTGATCAGGAAGATGACGAACAGCTCGCCGCTGCGCCCGTCATGGGTCAGGCGGTGGATCGGCGGCCGGACCGCAGTTTCCGCTTCCGAGGCGGTTCCGTTCGTCATCGCGCTTCGACCAAATTCGCCGCGCCTGCCTTGCATTGGCGGGCAAGACCTGATTTGACAGGCGGAAACCCGGCGCGGCCCTGGCGGCGCGCCGGTCCCTGCCAGCCCTTGAGATACCATAACCCCGTGAGACCGGCATGACCTTCCGCGCCATCCTGCTCGAAGAAGACGACGGCACCGTTACCGGCTCGGTGACGGAGCTTGACGAAGACCGGCTGCCCGAAGGCGACGTCACCGTCCGCATCGACTATTCCGACCTCAACTACAAGGACGGCCTGATTCTGAAAGGCCTGGCCCGCCTGGTGCGCACCTATCCCCATGTGCCGGGCATCGATTTTTCCGGCACGGTCGAGGACTCGGCGTCGCCGGATTTCGCACCCGGCGACCGGGTGGTCCTGACCGGCTGGGGGCTCGGCGAGCGCCACTGGGGCGGCTTCGCCCAGAAGGCGCGGGTCAGGGCGGACTGGCTGGTCAAGGTGCCGGACGCGCTCAGCAATCTGCAGGCGATGGCGATCGGCACGGCGGGCTTCACGGCCATGATCTCGGCGATGGCGCTGGAGCATGCCGGGCTGCGGCCCGGCGCCGGCCCGGTGCTGGTGACGGGCGCCTCGGGCGGCGTCGGCAGCGTCGCCGTCGCCATTCTGGCGGCGCTCGGTCACGAGGTGACGGCCTCGACCGGCAAGAGCGGCGAAGAGGACTATCTGCGCGGACTCGGCGCCGCCAACGTGATCGGCCGGCTGGAGGCGAGCGGCCGGCCGCTCGAAAAGGCGCAATGGGCGGGCTGCGTCGATACCGTGGGCGGCGCAACGCTGGCGACCGCCGCCGCACAAATGGGCCTGCACAGCGCGGTCGCGGTCTGCGGCAATGCCGGCGGCAACGATCTCGCCACCACCGTCCTGCCCTTCATCCTGCGCGGCGTCAGCCTGCTCGGCATCGATTCGGTGATGTATCCGGCCGCGCCGCGCAGGACGGCCTGGCAGCGCCTTGCCACCGACCTGCCGATCGGGAAGCTCGAAGCCATGACCGGGGTGATCCCGCTCGGCGAAGCCTTCGCCGCCGGCGAGACCATCCTGAAAGGCGGCGTGCGCGGCCGCACGGTGATCGACGTCAACGCCTGACGCGGGTCGGGACACGCAGTTTCGGTTCAGCCTTCGGTTACGATCTCGTAGCTCGTACTGCGGCCGCCGGCGGGGCCGCGCACGAGGATGCCGCGGTCGATCAGGTCGCGGATGTCCCGGTTCGCCGTGTCCTGGGAGCAGCTGTTCATCTTCGCCCATTTCGACGATGTGAGCTTGCCCTCGAACCCGTCGAGCAGCCGGTTGAGGGTCCTCGCCTGGCGCGGATTGAACGCTTCGGCGGCATGGACCTCCCAGAACCGGGCCTTGTGGAGGACGGCGGCGAGTGTGGCGCCCGCATTCCCGATGGCGCGGGCGAGACAGTCGATGAACCAGACCTGCCAGGTCGTGATGTCGAGAGTGCCTCGCTGCGTCGATTCGAGGAGGTCGTAATACGCGCTGCGCTCCGCCCTTATCCGGGCGGACATGCTGTAGCAGCGCTCCGGGCTGTCGTCCGAGCGGGCCAGCGCCATGTCGGCTATCGCCCGGGCGATGCGCCCGTTGCCGTCGTCGAACGGATGCAGCGATACGAACCAGAGATGGGCGATACCGGCGGCGAGCACGGGGTCCATGGTTCGTGCGCCTTCGAACCAGTCGAGGAATGCCGCGGTTTCGTCCGCCAGGCGTTCGGCCGGCGGCGCGGCATAGTGAACGTGCTGCCGCCCGAGCGGGCCGGAAACGACCTCCATCGGTCCGTCGGCGTCGTCGCGCCACATGCCGATCCTGATCCGCCGCATGCCGCTCCGCCCGGTCGGGAACAGGGCGGCGTGCCACGAAAACAGGCGCTCTTCGGTCAGCGGCGCCCCGTAGTTCCGGGTCGCGTCGAGGGTCATATCCACGATGCCGTCGACATCGCGGTCCGAGGGCGGCAGGCCGCCGGCATCCAGTCCGAGGCGGCCCGCAATCGACGAGCGGACCCGGTCGGGGGCGAGGAATTCGCCTTCGATCTCGCTCGTTTTTACGACATTTTCGGTCAGCGTGCTCAGGGTCGCTTCGCTGCGCAGGTCGAAGCCCAATGCCTCCATCCGGCCGAGCAGCCGCCCCTGGGCATGGCGCGCGGCGGCCAGCGGCCCGGTGAGCCGGGCCTGGTCCTGCCGGAAGCGCGGCCAGTCGGCGCGTTGCCAGATATACATGGTTATTCTCCGCAATTTATGCAGAGAATATAGCGGATAATCTCCGCGCGGCAAGATTTTCACCGCAATTTATGCGGAGAAAAGGGCCATCATTCTCCGCACCGCCGGGTACAGGCACCGAAAACGGTGCCCGTCCTCACGCGATGGCGGTCGGGAAGGGGCTGCGGTCGACGGTCTCGATCTCGGCCTTGGCCAGGCGCTCCAGCATGTCCGCCCTGACCGCGGCATGGGCCGGATCGTCGTACAGGTTCGTCAGTTCGTGCGGGTCGTTCTCCAGATCGTACAGTTCGCAATGGCCGGCGCCGCTGTAGACCGACAGCCGCCAGCGCCGGGTAATCAGCGAGTGGACGCGGAAGTCGCGCTCGAAGCCCATGATCGCGCGCTGCTGGTCGTCCTCAATCAGGACGGCGCCGTCGCCCCGGTCTTCCAGGGTTGAAATCTCCGGCTCCAGGCTGCGGCCCTGGATGCCGTTATAGGGCACGATGTCGGCGCGGCTCAGCATGGTGCGGGCGATATCGACAGTGCCGGCCAGGGCGGAGCAGGCCGCGCCGGCGTTCCGGCCGCACGGCTCGGCCCAGATGAACGGCACCTTGACCAGCGCCTGAAAGTGCATCGGGCCCTTGAGCACGATCCGGTGGTCGCCGAGGAAATCGCCGTGGTCGGCGGTGAAGACGACGATGGTGTTGTCGGCGAGGCCGAGGGCGTCGAGCCGGGCAAGGATCCGCCCGACGGCGTCGTCGATCATCGAGATCATGCCGCAGGTCAGCGCCATCGATTCGCGCGCTTCCCGCTCGGTGACGGTGTAGGCGACCTGGCCGACATTGCGGCTGCCGTCGCCCGGCGGCCGGTTTTCCCACATCCACCGCAGCGTCGGCGGCGCCTGGTTGCTCAGCCGGTGGAAGCTTTCCGGCAGGTCGAAATCGGCCGGGTCGTACATGTCCCAGTATTTGCCCGGCGGAGTGAAGGGATGATGCGGGTCGGGGAAGGAGGCTGTGAGGAAAAACGGCCGGTCGCCGCCTTCCTTCGCATAGGCGTCGAGCCAGCCGATGCTCTCCTCGGCGACGTAGCTGGTGGGATAAAGCTCTTCCGGCACCGCGGTGCGCCAGCCCTGCGGCGCGACATAGTCGTGGGGCAGGGCGTTTTCCGGCCCGACCATGGTCGCCGGGTCGCCGCCCCGCGCCTTCATCCAGGCGATATAGGCGGCGCCGACCTTGTCGCTGTGCATCGTGGCGAGCGATACGTCCTCGAAGCCGTAGAAGGGCGTCGGAATTTCGTGGTCCGGATCCGCTTTCCAGGTCCAGGGCCGCTCTTCCTCATAGGCGCTTTCGGCCAGCGCTTCCGGCTTGCGCGCCTCGGCGAAAGCGTCGTCGCGCGGCTCGATCCGGCGCTGCATCGACGGCGGCTCGCCGGTCATGTTCTGGAGATGGCTCTTGCCGATCAGCGCCGTGCGGTAGCCCTCGTGCCGCATCAGGTCGACGAATGTGTTCTCCGCCAGGGCGAGCGGGATGCCGTTGTGCCGGACGCCGTGCAGCGACGGCATCCGGCCGGTCACCAGGGTCGCCCGGTTGGGCATGCACACCGGGTTGGCGACGTAGAAGCGGTCGAACCGGACGCCGCGGGCGGCGATGCCGTCGATATGCGGCGTCTTCAGGACCGGATGCCCGGCGCAGCCCAGGTAATCCGCCCGGTGCTGGTCGGTGACGATCATCAGGAAGTTCGGGCGTTTCCGGTCGGGTGCGGTATCGGCCATCCTATTCTCCGGCTGTGGCGGGGACGGGGCGTTCGGCCTGCGGCAGCGCGCGGCGCCTGACGACGTCGGCGGCGATCAGCGCCGCGCCGAGGCCGCCGCCGGCGAGGTTGAGCCAGGGCGCCTCGGCGAAGGCGTAGACCGGCACGATCAGTGCAAGGCCGGCGGCGGCGTAAACGATGCGGAACGCGGGCGCGATGGGCGTGAACAGGAAGCCCGTGACCGCGACCGAGACCAGCAGCACGCCGAACAGGGCGGTCGTAAAGCTGAGCGCCACTTCGAGCGCGCCGCCCTGCATGATCAGCGCCGGCGACATGATGAAGACGAAGGGGATCAGATAGGCCGACCAGCCGTATTTCACCGCCTGCCAGCCGGTCTTCATCATCGGCGCGCCGGCCAGCGTCGCCGCGGCGAAGGCGGCGATGGCGACCGGCGGCGTGATCATCGACATCATGCCGAAATACATCACGAACAGATGGGCCGAGAGGTCCGGCACGCCGAGTTCGATGATCGCCGGCGCAACCAGCGTGGCGAGCAGGATGTAGACGCCGAGCGTCGGCATGCCCATGCCCAGGACGATGCAGACGATGGCGGCCAGGATCAGCAGGACGAGCAGGCTGCCGCCGGCGATGCCGACCAGTTCGCTGGTCAGCGCGAAGCCGAGGGCGGAGATGTTGAGCACGCCGATGATTGCGCCGGCCGCGCCGCCGATCATCAGCAGTTCCAGGCCGGCCTTGCCGGTCTTGACGAAACTGGCGACCAGCGAGCGGACGGACAGCCGGTCGCCGCCATAGCCGAGCAGGAAGCCGATGGGCAGCAGGGTGAGCGCCGCATAGAGCGCCGCGGTCTCCGGCTGGAGCGACCAGCGGAACAGGCACAGCACGATGACGACGAAGGGCGTCATGAAGATGCCGCCCCGGCCCGCCACCGGCAGCAGGCGCGGGATCAGCGATTTCTCGATCGGCAGGATGCCGTCGCGCGCCGCCTGCAAGTCCACCTGGATGAACAGGGCGGCGTAGTAGAGGATCGCCGGGATCAGCGCGGCGAGCACGACCTCGGCGTAGCCGATCTGCAACAGCTCTGCCATCACGAAGGCGGCGACGCCCATCATCGGCGGCATGAGCTGCCCGCCGGTCGAGGCCACCGCCTCGATGGCTGCGGCCGAATGGGTCGGATAGCCGCCGCGTTTCATCAGCGGAATGGTGATGACGCCGGTCGAGACGACGTTGGAGACCGCGCTGCCCGAGATCGAGCCGAACAGGCTGGAGCCGACGATGGCGATCTTGGACGAGCCGCCGCGGAACCGGCCCATCAGCCCGGCCGAGATGTCGGTGAAGAATCTGGCGCCGCCGGCCGGCTCGAGCAGGAAGCCGAAGAACATGAAGGCGAGCACGATGGTCGTGGACACCTTCATCGGGAAGCCGAACATGCCGTTGGCGTCGAGCACGACATAGATCGCCAGCCGGTCGACCGGGACGTTCTCGCCCTGGAGCCGGCCCGGGATCAGATGGCCGACCAGCGCGAAGACGAGGAAGAACAGCAGGAAGGCGAACAGGATGGGGCCGGCTGTCCGGCGCAGGCCTTCCACGATGGCGGCCAGAAGGATTGCCGCTGCCGCCACGGCGTCCGGCGGATTGTCGGCGAAATTGTCCAGAATGACCGGGTATTCGACCGTCACATAGAGCGCCGCCGCGGCGGATACGGCGGCGATGACCAGGTCGTACCAGGGCACATGCGTGCGCGGTTCGCCCTTGCGTGCGGGCACGCAGAGATAGAGCGCCGCCAGCCCGATCGCGAGCATGGCGGCGTAGAACTGCTCGTTCATGAAGATGAGGCCGACCGCGCGGTACAGGTCGGCGGCCCAGAGCAGCGCGCCGGCGGTCAGCGCTGCGCACAGACCGCCGCCCACCCAGGTAATCAGGAGATTGCCCGAGGGGGCGGCGGCCTCCGCTTCAACTTCGGCCGCGTGGGACTCCGCGTCCGGAACGCGGTCGGCCACAGCGGCTCTCCGGATGGGCCGGGATTACTTCGCCTGGCCGGTCTCGCGATAGTATTTCATCGCGCCGGGATGATAGGGCACGCCGATATCGACATACATTTTCTTCGGATTGAAGCCGGCCATGCCCTTGAAGGCGGCGACCATCATTTTCTTGTTCGCCGCCATCGCCTTGACCAGCTTGTAGACGAGGTCATCCGGCACCTTGGCGTTCGCCGTCACGATGAACGGCGCGGCCATGATGTTGGTCGGGCCGGTGACGCCGGCATAGGCCGGCGACGGGCCGATCTTCTCGACCACCGAACCCGGCGCGATCGCCTGCATCTTCTTGACCGACGCCGGATCGTCCGGCAGCGAGACATATTTGAAGCCGCGCGAGGCATAGGCCTGGCGCATCTTGCCGGAGGTGATGGAGAACATGCCGGCATCGACCTTGCCGCCCATGTAATCGTCGACCCCGCGCACGCCGTTCGGCGCCGGCACGCCCTTGACGTCCTTGAAGGTCAGGTCGGCCATGTTCAGCAGGGCACGCCAGAACAGGCCCTGGATGCGCTGCTTGGCGAAACCCGAGGACAGGCGCACGCCCTTGAGGTCGGCGACCGAATTGATCTTCGAATCCTTCGGGGCGAAGATTCCGAGGCGCAGGGTGCGCAGCACGGCGACGACGCGGACATTCGGCTGCGGCTTGCCCTTGAACATCGCCTTGCCCTGGTTGGCGAAGGCGGCGACGACGCTGACCGCGATCGAGAAATTGAGCCGGCCCTTGTCGACCAGCGGCAGGGTGACGACCGGGCCGCCCTGGGGCACGACGCGGGCGCGCAGGTCGAGCACGTCCTTGGCGACCTTGGCGACGGCGGCGCCGGTCGCGTAGGCCGAGGAGCCCTGCGGGTTGGTGCCGATGCTGTAGGTTTGCGCGAACGCCGGTGCGGCGGCGAGGGCGAAGGCGGCCGCGCCTGCGGCGGCCAGGGCAGTTACTTTCATGGTTTCCTCCCAATTCACGGCCCGGTCCGGCGGACCCGGCGCTTTCTTAACGCACCGGGGCGGCTGCCGCTACCGGGCAATCTCCGCTGCACCCGCCCGAGGCAGTCGCGGTCATTCCGCTGCGGCGGCAAATTCGGTTTCCCGCATCTTCCCGATCGCCCGGCGGCTGTAGGCCACCGCCTTGTCGTGGCCGCGCAGGAGGAGCTTGCGCGCCGGGTCCTTGCCGACCGCTTCCTGCTGCGCCTCGATGAAGATCTTGTCCTCGAGAAACGCTTCGAGAATGTCGGAGTGGACGCGGTGTTGGCCGGCGAATCGAGCGCCTGGCCGCGGACGGCGGTGGAAAAGAAATAGTGGAAGTTCTCCGCGTCCGCCGGGGTCGCGTGATGGAACAGCCTGACGGCCATGCCGCCGGGCTTCTCGCGGTTTTCGCGCCCGCCGGTGCCGGAGTCGTGGCCGCCGCCCCACTGGAGGACCGAGGCGGGGGCGACATATTCGAAGTCCTGCCAACGGTCGACCTTGCCCTCGAAGCCGGCGACCTTGACGAAGGACGGCGGCGGGGTCGATTCCATCATCCAGCGGACATAGCGGGCGCCGCGTTCTGTCCGCGTCGTGGTCAGCTCGGCGTCGTCGTGTTCGCCCGGGTTGCCGCCGATGGTCGAGGTGTGGACATAGCCCAGGTGGGTCAGGTCCATGAGATTGTCGATCATGAACATGTAGTTGGCGGCGATGTCGTAGCGCGCGTAGTGGAAATTCCACTCGTCCGTCCTGTCGTGCCAGGCGAAGTCGACGATCAGGCCGGGGTCGGCCTGCGCGGGATCGCCCATCCAGATCCATACGAAATGCTGGCGCTCGACGACCGGAAAGGCGCGGACGCGGAACGCCGGGATCGGTTTCTCGCCCGGATTGACGACGCAGGCGCCGCCGCCGTCGAAGACCAGGCCGTGATAGCCGCATTGCAGGCCCTGTTCGACGGGTGCGCCCAGCGACAGCTTCACGCCGCGATGGCAGCAGCGGTCCTCCAGGGCGGCCGCCGTGCCGTCGCCGCTGCGGAACAGCACGACATCCTCGCCCAGGATCCTGCGGGCGATCGGCCCGCCGTCCAGCTCGTGGGACCAGGCGCCGATATACCAGGCGTCGTGGATCAGCGGTTCGATGGCGAAATCGGACATCTGTCTTTTCCTCGTTCAGCCCGGCTCGGGTTGCGGCGCGTTCGCTGGCCGGAGCGCTTCGTGCCGGGTCACGGCGACCAGCCTTCCGCGATCATCGCGTCGGCTTCGGCGACCAGTGCGCTGAGATACCGCCGCAGCCGCGCGCTGTCGGCCGCTGAGAAGTCCCGCAGGAGGCGTTCCTCGCGGGCGAGCGCGAAACGGGCGATCTCGTCGTGCACCGCCCAGCCCTCATCGGTGAGTTCGACATAGGACCGGCGGCGGTCCGCCGGGTCGTCCTGCCGCGTCACCAGGCCCCGTTTCTCCAGCCGGGCGACCGAGCGGCTGGTGCCGCCGCGATCCATGGCGATCCGGTCCGCAATCGCAAAGATCGTCGAGCGGCCGTCGCTGCCCAGGACCTGGACGATGCGCCACTCGCGCAGGTCGAGGCCGAGCCCGCGCGCATGATGGCGCATCGCGTGCAGCCCGATCTTGCCGCCGAGGATCACGAACAGCGCCGGAATGTGGCTGTCCATGTCCACCCGCGGTTTCGTGCCGGGCGATTGCCGGGCGCCGGAAATGGCTGCTGTCTCTGTCAGTTTGCGCCCTCCAGAAGACGAGGGATCGTAATTAGATTTATTGATAAGTCAATTATTGATTTCTCTCTTAATAACGACAAGATAGCAGTAGGCCTTCACAACCGGCCGTTCCGGTCAGGCGAACTCCGGTCACGACCACAAGGCTGAGACCGGCACAGCGGCCATCCGCTCGCCGAACGGCACGGTGCGGTCGCCGTCGTACAGGACGATACCTGACACGAATTTTTTGCCGGCGCCGGCCGCCAGGCGGCGGAGTCCGGAAAAGTCGTCCGCGGTCGCGGTCGCTGCAGCCTTCACTTCGATGCCGACGATCCGTCCCCGTTCGTCCTCGATTACGATGCCGACCTCGTTGCGTTGCTTGTCGCGGAAGTGGGAGAACGCATGCCGCGTCCCGGTCCAGCTCGCGAGTTTCAGGATTTCGCCGAAAACGAACGTTTCCAGCAGCGGCCCGAAGTGCTGGCGGTCCCGGCGGATGCGCTCCGGCGTTATGCCTCGCAGCGCTGCCAGCAGCCCGGAATCGAGGAAATGCAGCTTGGGAGACTTTGTCAGGCGCTTGAGGGCGTTGGTGTACCAGGGCGGCAGCGTGCAAATGAGGAACAGGCTCTCGAGAACCCCGACATACTTTTGGACTGTCACATGATTCATGCCGAGCGGCGCGCCGAAGCCGGAATAGTTCACCAGTTGCCCGGAATGCTCGCCGAGCACGCGCATCAGCCGCGGCATCAGGTTCAACTGGTCGATCCGGGCGATGTCGCGGACATCGCGCTGCACGATCGCCTCGATATAGTCCAGGTACCAGCTCTGCCTCCGCCGCCATGCGGACCGGGTCAGCGCCTCGGGATAGCCGCCGGCGAGGACGGTCTCCACAAGGCCGTCGCCGACTGCCGGGGATTTTGACGTTGGAAATTTCCCTGCGAACGCCTTGTCGAGAAAGGACGGCTTCGTGCCGCGCAATTCCGCCTGGGCCAGTGGCAGCAAACGGATAATCGCCATGCGGCCGGCGAGCGAGTCCGCAACCCGCGGCAGCGTCATCAGGTTGGCCGAGCCGGTGAGCAGGAAGCGTCCGGGGCGCGGATCGGAGTCGACGGCGGTCTTGATCGCTAGGATAAGATCCGGCGCCCGCTGGATTTCGTCGATAACCGCCCGGTCGAGGCCGCGCAGGAAGCCGGCCGGGTCGGACAGTGCGGCTTCCAGAGTCGTGGCGTCGTCAAGGGTGAAGAAGGGAACGGCATCGCCGGCAATGTGCTGCGCCAGTGTGGTTTTTCCCGATTGGCGGGGGCCGCACAGCAGGACGACCCTCGTATCCTTCAGGGCTTCCCGAACCTGCCTTTCCATGAAGCGGGGATACATGTCGTTTTTTCCGACCGATTGAAAGTCATTGCCCGACCAATTGAAAATTTATCCATGACCGATTGAAAGTCAATGCGTGACCAATTGAAAATTTATCCATGACCGATTAAAAGTAACCGGCCGAAAAATCGAAGCCGTGCCCTCGCATCGGCGCACCGCCGCCCCCGACTATTCGTACTGCACCGGGCCTGTGCGGATCGGCCAGAGTTCGTCGAGATAGCCGCCGCTGTCGCGCTCTTTCACCGCCTGCTTGAAGCCGACCTCCTCGGCCCGGCGCTTGAAGGCCATGCCCTCGGGCGAATGGCGGGTGATGCCGTCGAAGACGGTGGCGATCATCTGGGTCGTCTCCAGGCCCATGTTGGTCATCGCCTGGTTGATCGTCAGCTTCTGCATCATCAGCTGGTTCTTCGGCACGCCGGCCATGCGCTGCGCCAGTTCCTCGACCCGCGCGTCCAGCCGCTCCGCCGGCACGGCGTCGGTCACCAGGCCCATCGCCTTCGCCTCGGTCCCGCTCACCAGGTCGCCGGTCAGCAGCATGCGCTTGGCGCCTTCCGCACCCAGGCGGTAGACCCACATGGCGGTCGTCGGGCAGCCCCAGACCCGGGCCGGCGGATAGCCGATCCGCGCGTCCTCCGCCATCACGACGAGATCGCAGCACAGCGCGATGTCCGAGCCGCCGGCGACGGCATAGCCCTGGACCTTGCAGACGACGGGCTTGTAGGAGCGCCACAGGCTCATGAACTTCTCGGTGTAGCCCTTCATCAGGGCGTAGTCCTTCATCGGGTCCCAGGGCATGCGCTCCTGGACCCCCGCGCTGGCGCCCTCGGCGAAATCCTTCAGGTCGTAGCCGGCGCAGAAGGCCGCGCCCCGGCCGGCCAGGACGACGACATGGACCCGGTCGTCGGCATTGGCCTCGGCGACCGCGGCCTCGATGTCGCCCGGCGTGGCGGCGGCGATGGCGTTCAGCCGCTCCGGACGGTCGAAGGTTATTCTGGCAACCCGGCCGTCGCGTTCATAGGTAAGGGTCGAATAGGCCATGACGCCGGTATCCTTCTGCTTCGTTCGGTCCCTGCCGCAGAGGCTTGCGATGCCCCCGTATCCGGTGTTTAGGACATCGACCGCCACCTGCGCAGCCGAATTCGCCCGCCGCGCACCATGAAGGGAAAGGTCCTGCGTTGGACGTCGCCGAACTGATCCGCGAATATCAGAACCTCTTCTACGCCATCACCTTCGGCTGGGCGTTCATCGAGGGCGAGAGTTTCGTGATCTTCGCCGGGGCCGCGGCGTTCAAGGGCGATCTCAACATCTACATCCTGATTCTCGCGGCGTGGCTGGGCAGCTTCTGCGGCGACCAGTGCTGGTTCGCGCTCGGCCGCTTTTTCGGCGCGAAACTGCTGGTGCGCCTGCCCAAGCTGAAAGCCGGCGTCGCCGTGGCCATGGATATGGTCGAGAAATACGACGTGCTGTTCATCCTCAGTTTCCGCTTCATCTACGGCGTGCGCAACGTCGCCTCGCCGGCGCTCGGCATGAACGGCTATCCCTGGCTCCGCTTCGCGGTGTTCAACTTCATCGCCGCCTTCATCTGGGCCAACAGTTTCGCCTGGGGCGGCTACATCCTCGCCAAGGCGTTCGAGGAGCTGCTGGGCGATATCAGCGAGAATTTCGGCTACGTCATGCTCGCCGTTTTCGCGATCGTCTGCTGCATCCTGTTCTTCGTGCACCGCAGCGGCCAGAAGCGCTTCAAGCGGATGCAGGCGCAGGCGCAAAGCGAAGACGACCCGGCCGGCGCAGCGCAGACGGCATCCGGCGCGCCCCGCACCAATCCGGCAGGCGGCGGCGACTGACGCTTCGGGCCGGCGCCCATTCCGGGATTGCATTGCAGGGGGCTGGTGCCGCGGGGGAGATTTGAACTCCCGGCCCCACCCTTACCAAGGGTGTGCTCTACCCCTGAGCTACCGCGGCGCGCCATCTATCGGGCGAATATCGGACGGCCGCCGGAACGGTCCGGACAGGCCGCGCGAAAGGCGGGCGGAATATGCAAACGGCCCCGGCAGGCGTCAATGCCGGGCAGGGCGCCGCCGGCCGGGCGAAGTGAAGCGGCGGCGCTTCCGGGGCGGGTTCGGCCGCCCTGATTGCGTCGAGGGCCGGTTCACATCCGGTCGGCGTCGCCGGAGACCGACAGGATCGGGTCGGCCGAGAGTTCCCGAACCAGAAAGTCGATGACCGCCTGCATCTTCGCCGCGCCGTGGGTGTGAGGATGAACCAGCAGCCACACGTCGAGAACCGCCTCGAAAATGCCTGGCGGCAATCGCTGCAGTTTCCGTTCGGGCGAAGCCATGTAGTGGGGCAAAATACCGATTCCGAGGCCGGCCTCGACTGCCGCCGCGACACCCAGCATGCTGTTGCAGGCCAGCGCCTCGGAATTCGCGGCGTCGCCCAGCCACTCAGGGATCCGCGTATCGGCCAGCCGGCCGGCCGGCCCGATGACGGCGTGGCGGTGCAAATCCTCCAGCGCGAGCGGCGTCCCGTGGCGCTGCAGATATCGGGCCGCGGCATACAGGCCGAACCTTGCCCGACCGACCTTGCGCGCGAGAAGAACATCGTCGTCGCCCGGCCGGTCGAAGCGCAGCGCCAGATCGGCCTCGCCCCTGGCGATATCGGCGATCGCCGCGGCCAAGTGAACTTCGATGCGGATTCCGGGGTGCAGGCGCCTCAACCGGGACAGCCGCGGAATGAGCCAGTAGATGGCCATGCTTTCCGGGGTCGAAATGGAAACGGTGCCGACGAATTCGGTGTCCTGGCCCTTGATCCGCAGGCCGATGTCCCGGACGTTCGAGTCCAGGCGCCGGGCGATATCGAGGATCGCCTCGCCTGCGGGCGTGGGGGAATAACCCCGCGGATGACGCTCGAACAGGCGGACCTCCAGCCGGTCCTCCAGGGATGCGATGCGCCTGCCGACCGTCGGCTGGCTGGCGCGCAACCGGTTTGCCGCCGCCGACAGGCTGCCCTCTTCGGCAACGGCCAGGAAATACCGGTAATCGTCCCAATCGGTCATCCGATGGTCGCCACAGCCATTCATGCATGAATATCGCTTAAACGAAATTATGCAATATTTTACAGTGCGGCGGCAGATTATCCTTTCTGCAGCACCGTCCCTGCACAGCGCTCTCTCCGCGGCAGGTCATCGATCGGAGGCCCGAATGCGAGGCCGGCCGATGGCCGCTCGGGAGAAGAGCGGTCCGGGCGTTGGGCCGATGGCCGGTGTCGGCGAAGGTCCCGGTTCAGCGGACGCTTGAGAGAAATGCCGCCGATCGGCGCGTCGACGATATCCGCACGAGCAAACCGGGAGGAAATCATGAAATTCACCAAACTGACTTGCGTCGCCCTTACTGCGATAGGGGCCGCGATAGGGAGTCTGGCGGCGGCGTCCGGCTCAATGGCCGCCGAACGCGTGCTGAGCGGCGCCAGCTCTTTCCCGACCGGACATATCTTCTCGGTCAAGTTCGAGCGGTTCGTCAAAGCCCTCAACGAAAAGGGCAAGGGCGTGCTGAAGATCGACTACAAGGGCGGCGCGCCGGCGATCGGCAGCCCCTTCACGCTCGGCGCGAAGGTCCAGCAGGGCGCGTTCGACATCATCACGATCACGGGCCCGTACTATGCGAGCGTGGTGCCCGAGGCGCAGGCGCTCCAGCTGGCCGAGATCCCGATCCAGGAACAGCGCAAGAACGGCGCCTTCGATTATGTCAACAAGGTGCACATGGCCAAGGGCATCTACTATCTCGGCCGGACGTTCAACACGGTCTTTCACGTCTACCTGAAAAATCCGATCAAGAGTCCGCAGCTGAAAGGCCTGCATCTCCGGATCGCGCCCCATCACCGCGATTTCATCACCGCGCTCGGGGCCACGGCCCAGCGATCGAACCTGGCGGAGATCTACACCTACATGGAGAACGGGACGATCGACGGCTTCGCCTGGCCTGCCCAGGGGTTCCTGCCCGACTGGTACAAGGTCACGAAATACCGGGTCGATCCCAGCTTCTACACCCCGGCCATGCACGTTCTGGTCAACCTCAAGACCTGGAAATCGCTTTCCGGCAAGCAGCAGAAGCTGCTGAACGATCTCATCGTCGAGTTTGAGACCACGAACGCGCAGGAGCAGCGCGCGGGCGACGCCGCTGCCTGGAAGAAGATGGCCGACAAGGGCGTAAAGGTGATCGAGTTCAAGGGCGCAGACCGCGAGAAGTGGCTGACCACAGCCAAGCAGACCGCGTGGGCCGGTATCGCCAAGCGCAGCCCGGAACACGGGCCCGCCCTGAGAAAGCTGCTCGCCAAGTGACCGACCCGGCCAGGCCGTGACCGCCGCCCGGCGGTCGCGGCTGGCTGGCCCGGCCGCGTCGGTTTTCGCCGCTTTTGTCCGGAAGGAACGGCCGGCCCCGGCGCATGTCGGGCGCTTCGGCCGGACGATTCGTTCGGCCATCGATCGGCAACACGCGCCGCATTCGATCGAGCGAAAGATAAAGCGGCGCATACCGTAGCAGGATGACAGCGTAACATGGCGGGACCCTTGGAAAACGTGCGCGTCCTCGATCTGACGACCATGGTCGCGGGGCCGGTCGCGACCATGATGCTCGCGGACCAGGGCGCCGAGGTCATCAAGATCGAGTCGCCACGCGGCGATCTCATGCGCAACTTCGGCAGCATCAACAACGGGATGGCGGCCACCTTCCTGTCCTGCAACCGGAACAAGCGCGGCCTCGCTCTCGATATCAAGACGCCCGACGGGATCGCCATCCTCAAGAAGCTGGTCGCGACCGCCGACGTCTTCGTCCAGAACTTCCGCCCCGGGGCGATCGCGCGGATGGGCCTGGGCGAGGATGTCGTCCGCGCCATCCGGCCCGACGTGATCTACGTCTCGATCAGCGGCTTCGGCGAAAGCGGGCCCTACGCCCATCAGCGGGTCTACGACCCGGTCATCCAGGCATTGTGCGGACTGGCGGACATCCAGACGGATTATGCGACCGGCCAGCCCCGCATGGTGCGCACGATCGTGCCGGACAAGACGACGGCGGTCACCGCGGCTCAGGCGATAACGGCCGCCCTGTTCGCCCGGGAACGCACCGGCGTGGGGCAGCATATCCGCATCGCCATGCTGGATACGATGATCGCCTATCTCTGGCCCGAGGGCATCTCCAGCCTGTCCTTCGTCGGCAAGGAACTCGACCCGGCGAGAGGCCAGATGGGCCTCGACCTCATCTTCAGGACCGAGGACGGATACATCACCGCGGGCGCCTTGTCGGATGCCGAATGGTCCGGCATGTGCGCGGCGCTCGACCGCGCGGACCTGCTCGAAGACGAGCGGTTCAGGACCGCGGCGTCGCGCGCCGTCCACGGGGCCGAGCGGCGGGAAATCGTGAGCGCCGAAATCCGGAAATGGCCGACGCGGGAAATCCTCGAGCGGCTCGACCGCGCGGAGGTCCCCTGCGCGCCGGTCCTGACCCGGTGGCAATTGCTGGAAGACGAACAGGTCAAGGCGAACGAAGTCATCGAGATCCACAGGGACACAACGCTCGGAGAGGTGCGGCAGCCCCGGCCGGCGGCGCGCTTCGACCGCACACCCGCGGAGATACGCGCGCTTGCGCCCTATCTCGGCGGCGACAACGCCGCGATCCTCGAGGAAATCGGATATTCCGAAACGGAAATCGCGCGGTTGGGCGAAAGCGGTGTCCTGGCCGGTCGGAAACCGGACCGGACATGATCGGCGCCGCGCGGAGCATCGGCCCGGTCCGCGGGTCCGGGCGGTTTTCTTGCGCCGATACGCAGCCTTAGGCTAGCGTCCGCCCACCATGACTGTACCGATTCGGCAGGCGAAGGCGGTTGTCGGCAAGGGTTACGGCCGCTTGCTCACCGGCATCGGCTATCTGGTTGCGGCGTCGATCTGCGCCATGGCGGTCCTGATTACCCTCGACGTCGGCCTCCGGGCATTCCGCGTCGGCAACCTGCCCTGGCTCAACGAGGTGGCCGAATACGCGCTCTATGCCGGAACGTTTCTTGCCGCGCCCTGGGCGCTGCGCCTGGGGGCGCATGTCCGGATCGACATCGTCGTCGACGGCCTGCCGGATCGGGCGTCGCGGAATCTGGAGCAGTTCGTCGACCTGCTGGGCGGCGGGGTCTGCGCGGTGCTCCTGTATTTCGGATGCGTCGGCACGCTCGAAGCCTACGAATTCGGCCATATGCAGTTCAAGACGATCACCATTCCCAACTGGCCGCTGCTGAGCGTCTTCGCCCTGTCGATGCTGCTGCTCACGGTCGAGTTCGCGTCCAGGTTCGCCCGCGCCTGCCGACCCGGCGCAGCGCGCGACGAAGACCGCGACCTGACAAGCGGGATGTGAGCGATGGCGTGGCCCGAGGCACTGGCATTGATGCTGGGCCTGGTGTGCGGGGCCATGGCCCTCGGATTGCCCGTCGCCTTTGCCTTCCTGCTCGCGAATATCGTCGGCGCCTTCGCCTTCCTCGGCGGCTCGATGAGCCTCTCCACCTTCGCGGCCGAATGCATGCAGGCGATCGGGCGGTTTTCGCTGACGCCGATTCCCCTGTTCATCCTGATGGGCGAGATCCTGTTTCAGAGCGGGGTCGCGCTCAAGGCGATCACCGCCGTCGACCGGCTGATCGCGCGGGTGCCCGGACGGCTGTCGATCGTCACGATTTTCGGCGGCACCCTGTTCTCGACGCTGTCCGGATCGACGATCGCCAACACGGCGCTGCTCGGCAATGTCCTGCTCCCGCAGATGGTGGAGCGGGGCTACGCGCCGAAATTCGCGATGGGGCCGATCATGGCGACCGGCGGCATCGCCATGCTGATACCGCCGTCGGCGCTGGCCGTTCTGCTGGCGAGCCTGGCCGAACAGCCGATCGCGGCGCTGCTGATCGCCGGAATCGTTCCCGGCATCATGATGGCCATGCTGTTCTTCGGCTATGTCGTCGTGCGCAGCACGATCAGCCCGCACCTGGCGCCGCCCTACGACCCATCGGAGCAGATATCGGGCTCCCGGTGGCGGCCCTTCCTCGTGCAGGTAGTGCCGTTGCTGTCGATCTTCGCGGTGGTCGTCGGCAGCATCTTCACCGGAATTGCGTCTCCGACGGAATCGGCCGCCCTCGGCTGCGTGGCGTCGACCGTCGCCTGCGCCGCCTATCGCTCGCTGTCCTGGCAGAAGCTGGTCAAGGCGGCGCTGGAGACCGCCAAGATCACCACCATGATCCTGTTCATCATCGCCGGGTCGCTCACCTTTTCGCAGGTGCTCGCCGTTTCGGGCGCGACGACGGGGCTGATCGCGACGATGCAGGCCCTCGACCTCGGCGTGCTGATGATCGTGATCGTGATGCTCCTGATCCTGCTGTTTCTCGGCGCCTTCATGGACCAGGTCAGCATGCTGCTGCTCACCCTGCCGTTCTTCATTCCCCTGGCGTTGCAGCAGGGCGTCGAGATGCTCTGGTTCATGGTGCTGATCCTGTTGGTCATGGAGATTTCGCTCCTGACCCCGCCGTTCGGCCTCCTGCTGTTCGTGATGAAGGGGGTGGCGCCCATGCGCGTCACCCTCACGCAGGTGTATGCCGCAGCCGTTCCCTTCGTCCTGCTGGAGCTGGCCGTCCTGGCGTTGATCGTGCTGGCGCCGGGCGTTGCGACCTGGTTGCCGAAGCTGATCGAATGACGCGCGTATCCCGTTGGAAACGCATGAAGCGAGACGACGACAGGATGACCGACCGCAAAGACCAACAAACGCCGCGCAAGGACGGCCCGGCGCCGCCGAAAGCAAAGTCCAGCGCAGCCGAGGATCGGGAGGCCCGGCTTGCCGCGGCCCTGCGGGCGAATCTGCGC
Source organism: Rhodospirillaceae bacterium (assembly GCA_011523655.1). Taxonomy (GTDB): domain Bacteria; phylum Pseudomonadota; class Alphaproteobacteria; order Bin65; family Bin65; genus Bin65. The sequence goes on along the minus strand of WTGH01000068.1, from coordinate 24,692 downwards.
CGCCGCAAGAAAGGCAAGCCGGCCGGCAAAGCGGACTGACCGGCCGCCTTGGCCGCCTTCTTGGGCGCCGCGCCGGGCCGATCCGTCCGGTTGAGGCGCCGGGCCAGGTTCGCTAGAACCGTTGGCGAAGGGCATGGAAGCACCCAAATAGAGTCTCTCCGGCGCCGCAGCGCCAAAGAAAGCGGAAACCTCAGCGCCGATGGACAGACTCCGGATCAGCGGTGGCGCCGCACTGGACGGCGAAATCCCGATCGGCGGGGCCAAGAACGCCGCGCTGCCGCTGATGGCGGCGTCCCTGCTGACCGCCGATCCCCTCGAACTGACCAACGTCCCCCGGCTGCGCGACATCGCCACGCTGATCCGGGTGCTGGAACAGCATGGCGTCGAGGTCGAGACCGGCCCGGCAGCCCTCACGCTGTCTGCGGCGGACATTCCGAACACCATGGCGCCCTACGATCTGGTGCGCCAGATGCGGGCCTCGGTGCTGGTGCTCGGGCCGCTGGTCGCCCGCTTCGGCAATGCGGCCGTTTCCCTCCCCGGCGGCTGCGCCATCGGCTCGCGCCCGATCGACCTCCACCTCATGGCGCTCGAACAGCTCGGCGCGGAGATCAGCCTGGGCCGCGGCTACATTCACGCCGAGGCGCCGCCGGGCGGGCTTGTCGGCAACCGGATCATCTTTCCGAAGGTCTCGGTCGGCGCCAGCGAGAATGCGATCATGGCGGCGACATTGGCGCGCGGCACGACGGAGATCGAGAACGCCGCTCTGGAGCCGGAAGTGGCCGACCTCGCCCATTGCCTGAACGCGATGGGCGCGCGGATCGAGGGCATCGGCAGCGAGCGGCTGGTCATCGAGGGAGTCGACGCGCTGCACGGCGCGCAGCACCGGGTCGTCGCCGACCGGATCGAGGCCGGCACCTACGCCATGGCCGCCGCCATCACCGGCGGCGCGGTCACGCTGCAGAATGTCGGCGAAGGCCTGTTCGGCGCCGCCGCGTCCGCGTTGCGCGAGGCCGGGGTCGCGCTGGAGCCGAACGGCGCGGGCATTCGCGTGTCCTGCAACAACGGCGACCTGACCGGGGTCGATGTCATCACCGATCCGTTCCCCGGATTCCCGACCGACCTGCAGGCCCAGTTCATGGCGCTGATGTCGAAGGCCGGCGGCGCGTCCATGATCACGGAGACGATCTTCGAGAACCGCTACATGCATGTGCCGGAACTCAAACGCATGGGCGCCAACGTGAACCTCCACGGCGCGTCGGCGATGGTGCGCGGGGTCGAGAAGCTCCACGGCGCCGAAGTCATGGCGACGGACCTGCGGGCGTCCTCCAGCCTGGTCATCGCCGCGCTGGCCGCCGAAGGCGAGACGACGATCAACCGGGTCTATCACCTCGACCGCGGCTACGAACGGCTGGTCGAGAAACTGACCGGCTGCGGCGCCCAGGTCGAGCGCATCGCCGGTTCCTGACCCAGGCGCGCGGGCGGCCGATGGCATTCCGAAAATTGCGGCTGCGGGCTGAAAGCGCGGACGATCTCGACGTCATCGGCGCCGTGTTGCAGGACGCGCTGATCCCGGTCGCCGACATGGCCTATCTGCCGGACGAGAGCAGCTTTGCGCTGGTGGCGAACCGGTTCTGCTGGGAAAGCGAGGCCGGCGCCGCGCCGCCGGGACCGGCCGCCGCCCGGCGCGGCGCGTCATCCGGACAGGGCGGGCACCACCGGGTCAACGCCGGCGTGCTGTTCGGCGAGGTGCAGGGTGTGCAGACCCGCGGCTTCGACCGCGAGGATACGTCACGCATTTTGTCGCTGTTGGCGATCCGCACCGAAGCCGGGCTTGATGCAACGGAAATCACATTAATTTGTGCCGGTGCCGCTTCCATCCGCCTCCGCGTTGCGGGAATCGACTGCCGGCTGGATGACATCGGCGAGCCCTGGCCGACCGCGTGGCGGCCGACTCACGGGGATGCCGAAGCGGACTGACCGGCTTCGCGAAGGACCCTTGCTGGCATGGACGCCGCAAATCCGCCTTATGCCGCCAACGAGCCGTTGGTGCTGGCCGTGCCGAAGGGGCGCATCCTCGACGAGGCGCAGCCGCTGATAACGGCTGCCGGAATCCGGCCCGCGGCCGGGTTTTTCGACCCGGAGTCGCGCCGGCTGCGCTTTGCCACGAATTTCCCGAACCTGGAGATCATCCGGGTCAGGAGCTTCGACGTCGCGACCTTCGTCGCCTTCGGCGCGGCCCATCTCGGCATTGCCGGCAACGACGTGGTCGGCGAGTTCGGTTATGCCGAACTGTATGCGCCGCTGGATCTGGGGATCGGCCGGTGCCGGCTTTCGGTCGCGGCGACCCGCGACCTGCTCGATGCCGAAGACCGGTCGCGCTGGAGCCACGTCCGGGTGGCGACCAAATACCCGCTGACGACGCGCCGCCATTTCGCCGCCCAGGGCGTGCAGGCCGAATGCATCAAGCTGAACGGTGCGATGGAACTGGCGCCGGCGCTCGGCCTGTGCCGCCGCATCGTCGACCTGGTCTCGACCGGCGCGACCCTGAAGGCGAACGGGCTGGTCGAGGTCGAGAAGATCGCCGACGTGACCTCCCGGCTGATCGTCAACCGTCCGGCGATGAAGACCCGGCCGGCGGAAATCCGCCACTGGGTCGACGCCTTTACCGAAGCGGTGGAGAAGGGCGATGCCGGCGCGGCGGCTTGACCGGTCCGCCCCCGGCTTCGAGGCGGAATTTGCCCGGCTGGTCGGCGCGAAACGCGCGGCCGAAGCCGATGTCGACGGGGCGGTTGCGGAAATCCTCGCCGCGGTGCGCGAGGGTGGCGATGCTGCACTCCTGCGCTACACGCTGCAATTCGACCGGTTCGAGACGGATGCCGCCGGCCTGCGGATTCCGGCGGCGCGGATCGCGCAGGCGCGCGGCGCGGTCCCGGAACGGCAGCTCTCGGCGCTGGAACACGCCGCCCGTCGCATCCGCGCCTATCACGAGCGGCAACTGCCCGAGGACTGGGCCTTTATCGATGCCGCCGGCTACGAGCTCGGCGCGCGCTGGACCGCGGTGGAGGCGGTCGGCCTCTATGTGCCGGGCGGAACGGCGGCCTATCCCAGCACCGTGCTGATGAACGCCATCCCGGCCAAGGTCGCCGGCGTCGAGCGGCTGGTCATGGCCGTGCCGACGCCGGACGGCGACATCAACGACCTCGTGCTCGCTGCGGCGGACGTTGCCGGCGTCGACGAAATCTACCGGATCGGCGGCGCCCAGGCGGTCGCCGCGCTGGCCTATGGGACGCAGACCGTCCGGCCGGTCGACAAGATCGTCGGGCCGGGTAACGCGTATGTCGCCTCGGCCAAGAAGCAGGTGTTCGGCGTCGTCGGGATCGACATGATCGCCGGGCCGTCCGAAATCCTGGTCGTCTCGGACCGGCGCAGCGACCCGGAATGGATCGCCGCGGACCTGCTGTCCCAGGCCGAGCACGATACCTCGGCGCAGGCCGTCCTGATCACCGATAGCCCGGCCTTCGCCGACCGGGTCTCGGCCGCCGTCGAGCGGCATCTGGGAATTCTGCCCCGGGCGGCGATCGCGCGGGAGAGCTGGGAAAGGCTGGGCGCGATCGTCGTGGTCGAGTCCCTGCCGGCCGCCGTGCCGCTGATCGACCGCATCGCGCCGGAGCATCTCGAACTGGCCATGGACGGTGCCGACGCGCTCGCCGCAAAGGTCCGCCACGCCGGCGCGATCTTCATCGGCCGCCACGTTCCCGAAGCGATCGGCGACTATATCGGCGGCCCGAACCATGTGCTGCCGACGTCGCGGACGGCGCGATTCGCCTCCGGCCTCGGCGTGCCGGACTTCATGAAGCGGACCTCGACCATCAAGGGAGACGCCGACGCCCTGCGCGCCGTCGGGCCCGACGCGGTGACGCTTGCGGCGGCCGAGGGACTTGAGGCGCACGCCCTGTCGGTCGGTATCCGGCTCGATGCGGGCGGACCGCCTAACGACGGCTGAAGGCGATGGCCGACAATGCCCGCCTTGCCGATATCCGTCTGGATGAGAGAACGGTCGTCCGGCGCAATGCGGATATCGAGCACGAACGCGCCGTCGCGATCTACGACCTGCTGGAGGAAAACAGCTTCGTGCCGGCGGTCGAGGCCGACGGGCCCTATAACCTCGTCCTTTCGGTCAGCGAAAACCGGCTCCTGTTCGATATCCGCGACAGCGGCGATGCCGCCCTGACGGTCGTTCCCCTGGCGCTTCAGCCGTTCAAGCGGACGGTCAAGGACTATTTCACCGTCTGCGAGAGCTACTTCGCGGCAATCAAGACCGCCAGCCCGAGCAAGATCGAGGCCATCGATATGGGCCGGCGCGCCCTGCACAACGAAGGCTCGGAACTGCTGCTGAGCCAGCTCAAGGGCCGGATCGAGATGGATTTCGATACCGCCCGGCGGCTGTTCACCCTGTTGTGCGTGCTGCACCTCAAGGCATAGCGGCCGGAACGGCGGGCGCGGAGACCGCCGGCATCGGGCGGGCGGCGGAATGAGCGACCTGCCGGGCAGCGTCCTGTTCGCCTGTTCCATGAACGCGATCCGCTCGCCGATGGCGGAGGGCTTCCTGAAATTCCTGCACGGCACCCGGATCTACGTCGATTCGGTCGGCACCCGGAAGCGGGAGGTGGACGGTTTCGCCATCGCCGTCATGGGGGAAATGGGCATCGACATTTCGCGGCACGCCGCCAAGACGTTCGACGACCTGCAGGACGACCTGTTCGATATCGTCGTCACCCTGTCGCCGGAAGCGCACCACCGCGCCCTGGAACTGACCCGGACCAGTCCGGTCGAGGTCGAATTCTGGAACACCTTCGACCCCAGCCTGGTGGAGGGAAGCCGCGACCAGCGGCTCGACGCCTACCGCCAGGTGCGCGACCGGATTTTCGAGCGGATCCGCGACCGGTTCGCGCCGCAGATGAAACCCTGACCGGGCGGCCGACCCGCATGCATCCGTGTTTGGTCGTGTATCGGTTCAAAAATAACAGGGTATGCGGCGGCGCGAAAATGCCCGTTTCTCCCGCTCCTCCCCGTCATTTCGACCGGAGCGCCGTCAGGCGCGGAGTGGAGAAATCTTTCCAGTACAGTGCTTTGGACCTCGTTCCGCGGATGAAAGATTTCTCCGTTCCGCCCCGGATGAATCCGGGGCTACGGTCGAAATGACGGATACGGGATCGGTTCCGGCCGACGCTGAAACTCAAACTGACACACGACCGTATGTTTGAATTTGTTCGCTTTTTATTCAAAATTTTCAATGATTATACGGCATAGCCAAAAAAATTACTAATTTGCGAAAATATGCTCGACACGTATATTCAATATGACTAGTTGATTACACAATCTGCAATCCGGCCGGGCCGATCTCCGGTTCCGCGCTTCAAATTCCGGCACGGGCCATGACATTCAAAGCAATCCGCCGCCCTCTCGTCTGGCTCTGCCCGGTCCTGGCCGTTGCCGCCGTCTTCGCGGCCACGTCGCACATGGATTACGCCATCGATCCGCGCGACCGCAACGGCGAAAAGTGGCTCGCCGAACATGGCGGCATGGCGTTCAATCTCGCCATCGTCGTGGACCGGAATGCGCCCTGCGTCCCGGCCGACCGCACCCTGTTCGCCAGCATACGGCCGCCTGTCCGGTAGCGCCGGATATCGCCGGAGCTGCAATTCCGGCCGCCCGGAGCCGCGATATTTCCGCCATTTTCCGGGCGCCCGGACCGGTACGATCCCGGCGCTATCCCGGCAAGCCGCTTGACCTGACCTGCGGGCCCGGCCATGTTCGGCCGCGACGAATTCACGGTTCCAAGGAAATCGGCCGCATGGCGAAAGAGGATCTGCTGGAGTTTTCAGGGACGGTCACGGAAATCCTGCCGGACGCGATGTTCCGCGTGAGGCTGGAGAACGACCATGAAATCCTGGCGCACACGTCGGGCAAGATGCGCAAAAACCGGATCCGGGTTCTGACGGGCGACAAGGTCAGCGTGGAAATGACTCCCTACGACCTGACCAAGGGGCGGATTACGTTCCGGTTCAAGTAGGGCCGCTTCAAGCAGGGCCGCTTCGGGCGGCGTCGCTTCTTTCGGGTGTCTGCGGCCGGACCGGTCTGTCGGGTGATTGCCGATCGTGACGTTCGTCCTCGCCTCCGCTTCGCCGCGCCGCCTCGACCTTCTCGCCCAGGTCGGCCTCGTCCCGGACCGGGTGCTTCCCGCCGAGATCGACGAAGCGCCGCGCCGCGCCGAATTGCCGGCGGCCTATGCCGAGAGGATGGCGCGGGAAAAATGTGCGCAGGTCAGCCGCCGGTGCAGCGCCGAGCGCGTGCTTGCCGCCGATACGGTTGTCGCCGCCGGGCGGCGCATCCTCGGCAAGCCGGCCGATGCGGCGGCGGCGCGGCGGTGCCTGAACCTGCTGTCCGGCCGGCGGCATCGCGTGATCGGCGCGGTTGCGCTGGCGCTTCCCGGTCCGGCGATACCCCGTCCGGCGGATTCCGGCCCGCCCGGTTCGGAACGGGCGGCCGAACCGGCGCGCATCGCAGTCCGGGTCGTGCAGACCGCCGTCACCTTCAAGCGGCTGCATCCCGGCGAGATCGACCGCTATGTCGAGAGCGGCGAATGGCGCGACAAGGCCGGCGGCTATGCCATCCAGGGCCGGGCGGCGATTTTCGTGCGCCGCCTGTCCGGCTCCTATTCCAATGTCGTCGGCCTGCCGCTGTTCGAAACCTGGGCCTTGCTCGAGGGCGCCGGATGACCGGGCGCCGGATGACCGGGCACTGGATGACCGGGCGCGCGGCAACGCCCGGCGGGCCGGCGCGGCCCGGATTCATGCGGCGGGCGTTGCCGTGAGCTGCCCGGTCTGCGGCAAGCCGGCCGAAGCGGCCTACCGGCCATTCTGTTCGCGCCGCTGCGCCGACGTCGACCTCGGGCGGTGGTTCAACGAGGACTACCGCATCCCGGCCCCGGAAGCGGACGACGGGCCGGACGACGATACGGACACCGGAGCGGACGAAGGCGCCGGCCACGGCGCTGACGCCGCCGGAAACCCGCGCGGCGGGCTGGCGCATCGGGACGCAGGCGGCGGCGCAGCGGGTGGACTTGCCCGGACATCAAACCTATAAGTCGCCTTCTTCGCGCGGGGTCGCCGATCCGGTTCCAGGCCGCCGCCGCAGCGCATCGGGGCCCAGGTAGCTCAGTTGGTAGAGCACGTGACTGAAAATCACGGTGTCGGTGGTTCGATTCCGCCCCTGGGCACCATTCCGGCCCGTCATTACCATCACATGGACCATCGCATGGACCGTTCGGGGAGGCCCTGAAGCATGGGGCGCCGACGGGCGGCCGCCAGGGGGGCGGCCCGGTTCCTGCCGCTGATCCGGGCGCTCGAGGCCCTGCCGGTCTTCCTGTTCTGGGGCCTGATGCGGCTCGTGCCGTCGCCGGCCGCCTCGGCGATCGGCGGCTTCGCCGGGCGTACGTTCGGCCCGCTGCTGCCCTTTTCGCGGCGTGCGAAGGTGAATCTCAAGCGGATTTTCCCGGATATGCCCGCGCCCCGCCGGCGGCAGGTCGTGCGCCGGATGTGGGACAATCTGGGCCGGGTGGCCGCCGAATCGGCGCGCATCGAGGCGCTGTGGGATCCCGCCTTGCAGGAGGCCCTTTCGGAGACCGGCATCGCGCGCCTGATGGCGGCGGCGCGGGCCGGCGAACGGGTCACCCTGCGCGGCGGCCGGCTCGAGATAAGGGGCGCGGAAAACTTCGTCCGCCTGCTGACCCACCGGGGCCCCGCGCTGATCTTCGTGCCCCATATGGGCAACTGGGAGTTCCTGGCGGTCGGGGCGGCGAATTTCGGCGCCTTTACCTCCGTCGTCTTCCGCCGCCCGAACAACCCCTATGTCGGCTGGCTGCTGGACCGGAGCCGGGCCGGCCTGTTCGACCTGCTGCCCAAGGGCTACCAGGGCGGCGTCGCCGCGGGCCGGGTCATGGCCGAGGGCGGCCGCCTCGCGCTGCTGGTCGACCAGAAGAACAATCGCGGCGTCGCGCTGGATTTCATGGGCCGGCCGGCGATGACCGGGCTGACCCTGGCGCGCCTGGCTCTGCGCTTCGATGCGCCCGTGTTCGGCGCCTGCTGCCGGCGGCTGGACGGCCGGCGATTCGCCATCGAAATCGCCGATCCGATGACGATCGAGCGGACCGGCGACGACCGGGCCGACGAGGCGCGCTTCATGCAGCGGGTCAACGACCGGATCGCCGGATGGGTGCGCGAGACGCCGGAACAATGGCTGTGGCTCCACCGGCGCTGGGGCCGTTAGCCCGGATTTTCCGCCGCATTCGCGGCCTGCGGCGCGACAAAACATACGATGCCCCGGCCCGGCCGCACGACTATTGTTTTCCGGTCTGCGAACTCCAGCCGTGGCCTCGCGCTAACCGTTTGAGATTACATCTTTTTCCGGCCTGTCTTCGGTGCGGCTCCCCGCGAATGGCAACCGGCATACCGCAGTGCGAGCGGAGACCTTGATGACCGCCTTCAACCAGGAAACCTTCGATTCGGTCGCCGACATCATCGCCGACATCTGCTCGATCGACCGGGCGGAGATCGCGCCGGACTCCCATGCCGTGAACGACCTCGGGATCGACAGCCTGGATTTCCTGGACGTCACCTTCGACATCGACAAGAAATTCGGCATCAAGATGCCGGTCGAGCAGTGGATGGAAGAGGTCAACCAGGGCGATGCGGACGCCGACGAATTCTTCGTCATGAAGAACCTGGTGGTCCGGATCGAGGAACTGCGCGCCGCGAAGGCCGCCTGACCGGCCCGCCGACGGCGCACCCCGCTCCGCTCCGGCAAACGGTCGTGAATCTCGAATATTTCCAGATGGTGGACCGGGTCGAGGCCTTCGACCCGGCGCGCCGGACCATCCGGTGCCTGGCGCAGGTGCCGGAACGCTCGACCGTCTTCGAGGGCCATTTCCCCGGTTACCCGGTCATGCCGGGCACATTGCTGGTCGAAGCGGTTGCGCAGGCCGGCGGGTTCCTGCTCATGGCGCTCGACGGCTACAGCCGGATGCCGGTCCTGACCCAGGTCGTGAAGGCGCGCATCCGGGACGTCGTCGAACCGGGCGCGGTGCTGACGATCGAGGCCGAAGTGCAGCAGGTCAGCTCCGGCCTCTCGGCCGTCGACGGCCGGATTTCGGTGGCGGGCCCCGAGGCCCGGACCCGTGCAGCGGAATGCGAAATCCGCTATAGGACGGTGCCGTTCCCGGCGCCCGGACTGCGCGACCTGGTCATCGCCCGGGCCCGGGAGATCGGCGCGCCGGTGACCGGGGCGCCAGTGACCGGGGCGCCAGTGACCGGGGCGCCAGTGACCGGGGCGGGGCCAGGCGAGGCGCAGAGGTGACGGATCGCGAGGTTTGCATAACCGGCTACGGCCTGCTTTCGCCGCTCGGCGAGACGCCGGCGGCCCGGTGGGCGGCGCTTAACGATCCCGCGGCCCGGCGCGCCCGGATCGACGAGGCGGCGACGGCCCCGTTCCCGATCCATACCATCGGCGACTACGACCTTGCCGCCCAGGTGCCGCGGCCCGGCGACCGGCGCGCCATGGGGCCGATGATGCAGTACGGCGCCTATGCCGCCGGTTTGGCGCTCGATAGCGCCGGCCTCAAGGGCAACGACGACCTGCTGCAGCAGACCCACATGATCGTCGCGTCCGGCGGCGGCGAGCGCGACCTGGAGCTGGACCGGCTGATCCTCGAGGGCGCGCCCGGGCGCGATACCCGCGGCGCCCGGGAGGAATGGATCACCGCCCAGATGGCCGACGGGCTGCGGCCAACCCTGTTCCTGGCGCAGCTGCCCAACCTGTTCGCCGGCAATATCTCCATCGTCCACAAGGTCGCCGGGTCGAGCCGGACCTTCATGGGCGAGGAGTCGGCCGGCGCCGACGCCCTGCGCATCGCCCACCGCCGGCTGGCGGCGGACCAGGGCGAGATCTTCCTGGTCGGCGCCGCCTTCGCCTCCGAACGGCCGGATGTCCAGATTTCCTACAATGCCGGCGGCGTGCTGCTGCGCGGCGGCTTCGCCGACCTCTGGAGCCGGCCCGACGCCGGCATCTGCTTCGGCGCGGCCGGCGCCTTCCTGGTGCTCGAATTGCGGGAAAGCGCGGCGGCCCGCGGCGTCGCCGTGCGGGCGGTGTTGCGCGGCGTGGAGAGCGACCGCACCGACCGCCGCACCGGCGATCCGGCGGAGACCGCCCGGCGGCAGCTCGAACGGCTCGGCGCCGGGCCGGTCGGGCCGGACACGGCGGTCCTCAGCGGCGCCAGCGGCGCCGGCGCGGCGACCGGCATCACCGCCGCCGAGCGGGCGATGCTCGAAGATCTGGCCGCCGGCGCGCCGGTGCGCGGCACGGCCCAGGCGGTCGGCCACGCCGTCGAGGCGGCGTTCCTGCAGAATGTCATTCTCGCCGCTTCCTGTGTAGAACGCGGCGAAGTCTTTGCGCCCCTGTCACCGGATGCGCCGGTCGAGGCCGTCGGCGCAGGTCCGATCTCCCGCGCGCTGGTCACCGGCTGGGGCCACGTCCGGGGCGAGGCCCTGGCGCTCGTGGAGGGAACAGGATGACCGGCTCCCGCGATCCCTTTGCCCGTGCCGTCGCCGTTACCGGCATCGGCATGATCACGTCGCTCGGCCGCGGCGTGGCGGAAAACTGGCAGCGGCTGAGCGCCGGCGACTCAGGCATCCGGCGCATCGCCCGCTTCCCGACCGAAGGCCTGCGCACGCAGATCGCCGGCTGCGTCGATTTCATGGATGTCGATCCGGTCACCATTCCGGCGCTCAGCCGGGCGATGGCCGAAGCGGTCTCCGACGAGGCCGTCGCCGCCAGCGGCATCGCCGAGGACGGCGCCATCGACGGCGACCTGTTCCTCGCCGCGCCGCCGATCGAGCATGACTGGGAATCGCGCTTCGACCTGCTCGATACCGTCGATCCCGGCGGCGGGCCCTATGCGCGCGGCGGCGGCGCCGCCGGAACCGAAGAATCGCTGCCCTGGCACCGCGAATTCATGAACGGCTCGCTGGCCGACCGGCTGGCGGCGCGCCACGGCTGCACCGGCTCGCCGATCACGCTGACGACGGCCTGCGCGTCCGGCGCCTCGGCGATTCAGCTCGGCGTCGAATCGATCCGCCGCGGCGAGCGCCCGGCCGCGCTGTGCATCGGCACCGACGGCAGCATCAACAGCGAATCCCTCATCCGTTTCGCCCTGCTCTCGGCCCTCTCGACCAAGAACGATCCGCCCGAGCAGGCCGCCAAGCCCTTCTCGCGCAACCGCGACGGCTTCGTTATGGCCGAGGGCGCCGCCGCCCTGGTGCTCGAACATCCCGACCATGCGAAGGCAAGGGGCGCGCCCGTTCTCGGCTGGATTCTCGGCTGCGGCGAGGCGGCGGACACCTTCCACCGCACCCGCTCGAACCCGGACGGCGGGGCCATCGTCCGCTCCATGGCCGGCGCCATCGCCGACGCCGGGCTGGCGCCGGCGGACATCGGCTATATCAACGCCCACGGCACCGGCACGCCGGAAAACGACAAGATGGAATATCTCGGCATTACCGAGGTGTTCGGCGATCACAAGGAGCGGGTAGCGGTCAGCTCCAACAAGTCGATGATCGGCCACACGCTTACCGCCGCCGGCGCGGTCGAGGCCGTGGCGACGGTGCAGGCGCTGGGCGACGGCCTGCTGCCGCCGACCATCAACTACCGCGAGCCGGACCCGAACATCGCGCTCGACGTCGTACCCAACGAAGCCCGGGCGCAGACGGTCGAGTTCGCGCTCTCCAACAGCTTCGGCTTCGGCGGCCAGAATGTGAGCCTTGTGCTGGCCGCGGGGTAGGCGGCACGGCCTGCCGGAACCGCGCGCCCACACCGGCGGCCTGGTGCTTCGACTGAGCATGCGGGGCCGTAGGGGAGTGTTGAATGCCTCCCCGACAAACTTGCCGGCTGGGCGTGCCCGAAACCGCTTGAACGCCTCCTCGGCAGTGTCGAACGGCTCGGCGGCGTCCGGTCCGGGCCCCTTGTGCGCGAATTTCGGTCTTTTCATCGGGCGGTCTCCTCCAGCGATCGGCGCCCATATATTCTTGATTTGTTCGATTTACAAGGGCAAAATTCTTATAAATTAAAAATTTTCGTGGAAATGCGCGGGCGCGTTTCAAAAATTGCTTGATTTTCTGGACTTCCGGCCAATAATAAATAATATTTCCTACCTGGGCGGTCCGGCACCCAATCCGCCCGGCGAAACGGCCCGCGGCAATGGGCCGGCCGGGCATCGCCGGTATCCGTTATCGCCATCGGGAGGCAGCGCCATGTTGACCCACAGCGACGTCTGGGATGCGATCGACCGGCTCGCAAAGAAATACGGCATGTCGGCGTCCGGCCTGGCGCGCCGCGCCGGGCTCGATCCGACGACCTTCAACAAGAGCAAGCGGATCATGCCGAACGGCCGGCAGCGCTGGCCGTCGACGGAGAGCGTATCGAAAGTCCTCAAGGCGACCGGCGCGTCGCTCGACGAGTTCATGGCCCTGCTCCAGGGCGCGGACGGGGACCTGCCGGTGCGGCGGATTCCGCTGATCGGCCACGCCCAGGCCGGCGAGGCGGGCTATTTCGACGATGCCGGCTACCCGACCGGCGGGGGGTGGGACGAAGTCGATTTCCCCGACCAGGGCGGCCGCTTCGCCTATGCGCTGGAGATTTCCGGCGACAGCATGGCGCCGGTCTATCGCGACGGCGACCGCATCGTGGTTTCGCCCGACGCCAGCGTGCGGCGCGGCGACCGGGTCGTCGTCCGCACCGCCGGCGGCGAGGTGATGGCCAAGGAGGTCCAGCGCATGACGGCGAGCCGGGTCGAGCTGCTGTCGATCAACCGCGAGCACGACGACCGCAGCCTGGAGCGCGAAGAGATCGAGTTCATCCACCGGATCGTCTGGGCGAGCCAGTAGCGGCGGCGGCGCGACCGCCAATCGGAACAGTCCGTTGAAATCCGTCCCGACGCGTATTAGGTTCGACGGGTATCCGCCTCAAGCGAGTACGCCCGCTCCCTTATCCCGAGCGTGCGCCGAAAGCTTGGGGCTTTTTGTTTTCGATGCGGTCCGGAGCCATGAGGATACGGCGTATCGCCGTGCTGATCGACGGAGGGTTCTTTCTCAAGCGCTTACCGAAGGTCGTTGAACCGAAATTTCGCGATAACCCCGACGCCGTTGCCGACACCGCCAGAATTCTGTGCAAACGCCATGTCCAAAGACTGATCGGCGAACCGCGGTCTGCGCAGGAAAGCCGTTGGCTCGATCATGTCTACCGCCTCTTCTATTACGATGCATCGCCCTATGAAGGCGTATCTCACCATCCTGTCCTCAACCGCCGGATATCGTTCGGCACAACCGATCAAGCGGCATTCCGGCGAGAATTATTCAACGCTCTCCGCCGCAAAAGAAAATTCGCTCTTCGTCTGGGCAAGGTGGTCAAGGAAGGCGACTGGCAGATATCGTCGAGACTGACAAAGCAATTGGTGAAAACCGGGGAATGGCTTTCCATCCTGGATGATTACCTGCATGCTCGGGACGTTCCGCCGCCGCCGCTCTCCGAAGACCGTTCCCGGGAATTCGAAAAACTGATTGCCGCTTGGCGAAGCCTGGATGCGGGAAATGTAGCTTTGGGCTTGCGTCAAAAGGGGGTCGATATGCGGATCGGGCTCGATATAGCGTCCCTTGCCCTGAAAAGGCAGGCGGACACCATTATCCTCGTAACGGGGGACAGCGATTTCGTACCGGCGGCCAAGTTTGCGCGCCGCGAAGGCGTCGAGTTCATCCTCGATCCGATGCGGCAAAGCATTTCGGACGACTTGTTCGAGCATATCGACGGCCTCGTTTCTCCGCTTCAGAGGGATACTCCCGCCGACCGGGACGCCAGCGACGATAGCTGAAGGAAGGCCGTCGTCCGCACGGCCGGCGGCGAGGTGATGGCCAAGGAGGTCCAGCGCATGACGGCGAGCCGGGTCGAGCTGCTGTCGATCAACCGCGAGCACGACGACCGCAGCCTGGAGCGCGAAGAGATCGAATTCATCCACCGGATCGTCTGGGCCAGCCAGTAGCGGCGGCGGCGTCCCGACAGGTTTGGGCGGATCGTATGCGCATCGGACAGTGAGCCGTATGCGCTACGGATATTGAAGTGCTTCCAAAATACGCTTATTCTTACGGCATGAAGACGACCGTCGATATTCCCGATCGCGAGCTTGAGGATGCCGTCCGGTTCACCAAGGCACGGACCAAGCGCGAAGCCGTGGTCGGCGCCATCGCAGACTTCAACCGCCGCATGCGCATGGCCGAACTCGCCGGCTACGCCGGAACCTGCGAAAATTTGATGACGCCGGAAGAACTTCAGGCCCAACGCCGCGGCGCCTGATCCTTGATCCTGATCGATACGTCGAGCTGGATTCATATGCTTCGGCCGAACGGCGATGCGGTCGTACGGGATCGCGTTATAGCGGCGCTCGCCAGCGGTCAGGCCTGTTGGTGTCCCCCGGTGCAACTCGAACTGTGGAACGGCGCCCGCGGCCAGCAGGAGCGGAAGGTGCTCCGACACTTCGCAAACGCGCTTCCGGAGCTTGCCGCGAACGAAGGCGTCTGGCTGGAAGCCTACAATCTGGCCCGGCGGGCGCGGGCGCGGGGCGTGACGGTGCCCGCCGCCGACGTGCTCATTGCCGCTTGCGCACGGTATCACGGCGCCGCTCTCGAGACGGCGGATAGCGACTTCATGCTTCTGGAATCGATCGATACCTGACCGGCGCAACAACGGCGCCGGCGATCGGACTCGCAATGCACCGAAGCCGGGTGCTAGGTTGCCGCGCTTCGATACACCCCGTCCTTCGATACGCCCCGCCCTTCGATACGCCCCGGCCGTGGGCCGGGGCTACTCAGGGTGAGGGTGGAGGAGAATGAGCGCATTACACCCCCTCGTCCCGAGTAGGCGCGCCAGCGCCGTATCGAGGGGCGGCCACAGACAGCGGACGCGATATGGCCCATTATGTTGACAAGGATACCGGCGCCACGGCCTGGACCTGGTATGACGGCGCGTGGCACGACGAGCCGGTCAAGGTCATGGACGCCATCGGCCCCGGCTCCTGGCTCGCCTCCAGCGTTTTCGACGGCGCCCGCTATTTCGACGGCGTCGCCCCGGATCTCGACCTGCACTGCCGGCGCGTCGTCGATTCCGCGGCGCAGTTCGGCCTGAAGGCGATCAAGTCGGCCGAGGAGATCGCCGCCCTGGCGTGGGAAGGGATCGAACGGTACGCCCCGGACCGCTCGCTCTATATCCGGCCGATGTTCTTTGCCGGCAGCGGTTTCCTGATCCCGGACCCGGACGGCACCGAATTCGCCCTGGTTCTGGAGGTCATGGAAATTCCCGAACCGACCGGGTTTTCCGCCTGCCTCACCCGGTTCCGCCGGCCGACGCCCGAAACGGCGCTGACCGAGGCCAAGGCCGGCGCGCTCTATCCCAACGTCGCGCGCTGCCTCGCCGAGGCCCTCGACAAGGGCTTCGACAACGCCGTGGTGCTGGACGGCAACGGCAATGTCGCCGAGTTCGCCACGGCCAACCTGTTCCTGGTGCGCGACGGGGTTGCGGTCACGCCGGTCGCCAACGGCACCTTCCTCGCCGGCATCACCCGGTCGCGGGTGATGGCGCTGCTGCGCGAAGCCGGCGTCGGCGTGGAGGAGCGGCGGGTCACCTTCGAGGAGGTCAGGGCCGCCGACGAGGTCTTCTCCACCGGCAACTACGGCAAGGTGCTGCCCTGCACCCGGGTGGAGGACAGGGACATGCAGCCCGGCCCGGTCTACCGGCAGGCCCGCGAACTCTATTTCGACTGGGCGCGCCGCCAGCCCTCGCCCCTGCGCCCGGCGGCCTGAAGCAGCGGAATCCGGTTGCGGCCCGAACGGTCAGGCGAGTCTTTTGTCGGCTGCCTTCAGGAGTTTGCCCGCCATCTGTAATATCGCCTTAGTATTGGCGATCATGTCGTCTCTGCTTCTAGGGCGGCGGTTACGGTTCGAAGGTTCGAAGTCTATGTCCATTTCGTGGGAGATTTGGTTCCGGCAGCGGAATATCTCCTCAAGTTTCTCCAAGTCGCTGGCGACCTCCTTCCGGGCAATGGCGAAATAGGACGCCGCCCGCAGAACTTCCTCTTTGGATTGGAGGCTCCGGGAGGTCAGATCGTCAACCAGACGGCCGATCAATACGCTCCTCGGGTTGCCGCTCGTCAGAAGCTCCGAAAGCAGCTTCGGGTCCGGATTGCCTTGTCGCGACAACTGCTTTTCGACAAACGACCTGAACTGGACTTCTGCTCCGCCATTGCGGCCGATCACCGCTTCCAGCGCCTCGCGGATCATCTGCTTAAGCATCGAATCCAGACCGGCGCACGCAAAGACGAGCATCGCGCGCAGAAGGTCCTGTTCCCGGTCCGTTGATGTGCCTTTGCCCTTGGACTCCCTGATATTTTCGAAGAGTTCGAGGAAATGCGAGGCGGCATCGTATGCGCCGGCAAGTATCCTGTGGGCTTTGTGCAATTTGTCCGACTTGGGCTTTCGGGGCGTCGAGCCAAGCGGATTATTCATGAAACCGGAATTTCCAGCAGGTCCACATCGTCTGCGCCGAAAGGCGGATAATCGCGGCTCGCAGAATCCGGATGTCCCGGATAGCCCGGATAGCCCGGATTTTCCCGATAGCCCGGATAGCCGCGGTATTCACGGTCGCGGTAGCGGTACAGGCGCGAGCCGTCCCGGTCGACGATCGTGCCGAGATATTCGCCGTGCGCGTCGACGATCTCGCCGTCGTCCCACGGTAGCCAGCCGACCCAGTCGCCGCCCGGATCGAAGACATGTTCGCCGAGCCGGAAGGCGATCCAGTCGCCGCGCGAATCGAATAAATGCTGAACATCCATGGCTTGAAAATTAAGCAAACCGGCGAGTGTGTCAAGCAATCGCCCGCCCTTCGGTGCCGTCGAAAACGAAAAAGGCCCGGAGCGGCGCTCCGGGCCTCGTTTTGCGCGTCCGGGGAGGGGGACGGCCGCGCGGAAGGAGGGAAAATTCAGGCGGCCGGCCGGAACGCCTCGCTCACCTTGGCCCAGCGGGCCTGCAGCGGCTCGGAGACCTCGGACGCCAGGCTGGCGGACATTTCCGAGATCTTGGTCGACTCGGCGACCACCCGGTCGAACGCGCTGCGCACCGATTCGGTCTGCTTCTGCACCAGCTCCGGATAGGACTTGACGGAAATCAGGTCCTTCGCGGTGGCGGCGGCGTCGGCGAGCGCGGCCTGGTTGAACGCGGCCAGTTCCCCGGCCATCGTCTCGGCGCCCTTCTTGGCGATCTCGCTGGCGGCGAACAGGGCATCGAGATTGCCCTTGTTCCACTCGGCCACCTCGTCGATCCTCGGGGCCATGGTCGGCCACACCCTGGCATACTGCTCCCGGGCGGCGGCGTAGAACTTGTCGACATTCTCGCTCAGCGCATCGGCGCCGACCTGGTAGGCCTTGTCGACATTCTCCTTGCCGGCCTTGAGAGCCTTCTCGGCGCTCTCCTGGCCGGACTTGACGGCGGCTTCGAACTGCTCGACGCCGGCTTTGGCGAAGTCCTTGGCTTCGGCCTTTTTCGCGGTCCTGGCGGTCATGGTTTCGTCTTCCTGTTTCGGGTTTCGGGATGCGGCGCGCACCGGCCGCGTTTCAGCTTCTGTTGCAGTGCGGCAGGGTATTGTGCGCTGCGTTATGTGCGGCATATATGCCGCGGTGCAGCAATGTCAAGAAGAAAATTGTGCAATGCACAAAATTGCGCTCGATAGTCCTCCAGCGTCGGAGAAAGCAGGCGAAAACCGCAAACGCCGTCGGTTCGTCGATGGCTATAGTACCATTTTTTTGTTGCCCCGGATCTCCGCTGCGCTCCGTCCGGGGCGGCAATGTGGAGGTGGGTATCGATACCGGCCATCGGAATGGCCGTGGGCCGCGGACGCGTAATCAAGCAAAAATATCCCTAACGATTTCTCCGCTTCGCCGCGGATCAAGTCCGGGGCTTCGGTCGAATTGACGGCGAAGAGAGGCCGGATCGCCGTGCCGGTCAGGCCGCCCCCAGACCGTCTTCGTCCAGCGCCTTGCGCAGCAGCGCTACGAAGTCCGGCAGGCCGTAGAGCGCCACGAAGGAGCCCATGCGCGGGCCCTGGCTCTGGCCGAGCAGGATCTTGTAGAGCGCCCGGAACCAGTCGCGCAGGTTGTCGAAGCTGTGGCGCTTGCCGACTTCGTAGATCTGCGTCTGGATGTCCTCACCCGTGGCGCCGGCCGGCATCTTTTCGAGCACCGACGCCAGGTCTTCCAGCGCGGCGCGTTCGCCGCCCTCCGGCGCGCGGTAGGATTTGGCCGGTTCGACGAAGTCCCGGTAATAGGCGACGGCATATTCCGCCAGCCGGTCGAGCAGCGGATGGGTGGCCGGCGACGCGTCGGGCGCATAGCGCGAGATGAAGCCCCACAGCACGCCCTTGTCCGCGGCGTTCACGACGCTCGCCAGGTTGAGCAGCAGGGAGAAGGACAGCGGCGTCGCCTGCGCCGGCGGGCGGCCCTCATGGATATGCCAGGCCGGGTTCTCCGCCTGTTCGGCGGCGTCCTGTTCGCCGGCCTTGCCCAGAAAGGCCAGATATTCGTCGGTCGCCTTCGGGATGACGTCGAAATACAGGCGCTTGGCGCGCTTCGGCTGCTGGTACATGAACAGCGCCAGGCTCTCGTGCGGCGCGTAGCGCAGCCATTCCTCGACCGCTAGGCCGTTGCCCTTCGACTTGGAGATTTTCTCGCCCTTGTCGTCGAGGAACAGCTCGTAGGTGAAGCCGGCCGGCGGCCTGCCGCCGATGATCCGGCAGATGCGGCCGCCGAGGCGCACCGAATCGATCAGGTCCTTGCCGGACATCTCGTAGTCGACGTCGAGCGCCGTCCAGCGCAATGCCCAGTCGACCCGCCATTGCATCTTGCAGCCGCCGTCGAGAACCGGGTGCTCGAACGGCTCGCCCGCCCGTTCGCCGGCATCGTCGACGCACTGGAAGACCGCCGTCCCGTCTGCCGGCCGGCCCTCGACGACGACGGCGTTGTGGATCACCTGGCGGCGCTCCGCACCGACCGCCTCGTCCCAGGCCGTCACCACCGGGAACAGCGGCGAATAGCTCTTGCGCCGCGCCTCGCCGAGCTCGGGCAGGACGATGTTGCGCACCGGCCCGTACTTCTCCAGCACGCGCAGGATCGTCTCGTTGAACCGGCCCGAACCGTAGGCGTCGGTCGCGCTCAGGAACTCGTAGTCGAAGCCGAAGCGGTCGAGGAACGCGCGCAGCCGCCCGTTGTTCGCCGCGGCAAAGCTCTCGCTCTCGCCGAAGGGGTCCGGCGTCGAGGTCAGCGGCGAGCCGTGGCGGATCACCCGCCCTTCGCCGTCCTTCGCTTCGGCATAGGGCGCCAGCCGGTCGCGGTTCGGCACGTTGTCCGGCACCTTGCGCAGCCCGTCCATGTCGTCGGAGAAGGCGATCAGCCGGGTCGGCATGCCGGTCAGCGCCTCGAAGGCGCGGCGCACCATGGTCGTCCGCACGACCTCGCCGAAGGTGCCGATGTGGGGCAGGCCGGACGGGCCGTAGCCGGTCTCGAACAGGACGTGGCCCTTGTCCGGCAGCCGGCCGTTCAGCCGCTTGGCGAGCGCCCGCGCCTCCTGGAACGGCCAGGCCTTGGCATGTTCGGCGATGTCGGCCCCGATACGCATGGGCGCTACCTATGCCGCACCGCACAACCCGTCAACGCGCCCGCCCCGGCCGCCGCCGCCTTGGGACAAGGAACCGCACGGAGGAACAGGCCGGCGGCGGGCGTCCGAATTCGGTTCGGATTCGGGAGGCGCCGTGCTATCGGTCGGCCATGTTGGGCGGGCACAACGGCGCCGGCGCACGGCACGGCCGTGTCGCGGCCCTGGCGGTTGCAGCCGGCATGTGGCTCGCCTCCGGCGCCGCCGCGGCCGGCGAAATTTACCTGCGCGGCGGCTTCGGGCTCGACCGGCCGGGCGACACGGCATTCATGGACGAGGACTGTTCCAGCACCGCACCCGCAGCGCTTTATGGCTGCGGCACCGGCGGCGACGGTGCGCCCTACCGGTCGGCCGGCGGGTTCGGGACGGTGCCGGCGGTCGGGCTCGGGCTGGGCTACGCCGCCGGCGCGGCGCGGTTCGAGGCACTGGTCGAGTATCGTCCGGCCTTCGCGTTCCGGGGCCGCACCAACTTCCTGGCGCCTGGGCGGCAGCAGTCGGTCTCGGCGAACCTGTCCTCCGTGTCCGGGATGCTGGCCGGCTTCGTCGACCTTGGCGCGCCGGGGTTGCCGGAACTCGGCCGGCTGGCGCCCTTCGTCGGCGCCGGCATCGGCGTCGTGCGCACCCGGATCGGGAAGACGACCATGACGTTCCCGACGACCACGACGACGGTGCCGGGCGGGACCCGGACCGGGCTGGCCTGGATGGCGACGGCCGGGGTTGCGGTCGCGCTGGGCGAGCGGGTGACGCTCGATCTCGCCTGGCGCTACACCGACCTCGGCGCAGTCCGCACGAAACGCGGGCCGGGACGGGTGGTCTGGCGCGACGGCAGCCAGGAGCCGCGGCCGCTCGATCTCGCGCCGACCCGGGCCCGGCTTGCCGGCCACGGCGTCCGGCTGTCCCTGCGCTACGTCATGGGAGGATTCTGAAGGCCGGACGCCGGCCCTTGTGCCCGGCGCCGGGCGGCGGGGTTATTCGGCGGCTTCGATCCGGCCTTCGATATGGGACTGCCGTTCGGCGAGGCGCAGCATTTCCTGCCGGAAGGCGTCCATGGACGCCTGCCATTGCCGCCGGTCGGCGTCTGCGGCGGTCTGCGCGGCGCGCCGGTCGGACTGTGCCGCGCGCCGGTCGGCGTCTGCGGCGGCCTGTGCCGCGCGGCGATCGGCTTCAGCGGCGGCCCTGTCTTCGCCGATCCGCTTGTCGAGGCGGCTCGCCATGCGCCAGCCCATGCCGGCCAGGGCGAAGCCGACGGCAAGGATCGTGCCGATAATCGCATAGGTGTCCGGGACGAAGTTCATGCTGTAACGATAGCCCCGGCGGACCGGTGAGGTCAATCGGTGAAACGCCGGATCGGCGCGCATTGCTTTGCTTGTAGGGCCTTGCCTGTCGGGTCTTTTCTGTCGGCGCCGGGTGCGGGGCCTGTCGAATTGCCGGTGGCGGCGGAGGGCGAAACGGCTGCAAGATCGGTTATGACCGGGATCGATGGATTGCCCGGCGCCGTGCTGGTCGTCGGGTCGCGCGCAGCGCTGTGGCGGGCCGGGGGCGTCGACGAGCCGCTCACCCTGCCGGCGCTTGCCGGGAAACTGGCTGCGGACGCGGACCGGGCGCTGCCGCTGCACTGCTACGGCGCCGGGATCGCGCGGCGGCTCGGCATCCGGCGCTTTCCGGGCCGGGATATCCTCGACCTGTTCGCCTTCGCCCGGCCCGGGGTCTTCTGCCTGCCGACGCCGGCCGAAATTGCGGCCGCGCTGAACCTGGCCAGACCGCACACGCCCGCCGAAGAAGCCGATACGCTCACCGCCGCAGCCGCATCGCTGCTGGAGGAGATCGCCGATCTCGCCGACGACCCGGAGGCCGGGAATTTGTCGGGCGCGCGCCCGATCGCCCGCGCCATGGCGGCCGGCGGCTGGAGCTGGGCCGGCCCGGTGCTGGCGGCCCTGCACATCCCCGCGGCCGAGGCCGGGCGCCCCGGCGCGATGGCCGGGCTGGAAGCGTGGCGCGACCTGCCGGAATGGGCCGAGCGGGCGCCCGAGCCGCCGCCGGGCGACCGGCCGGTCTCGGCCGAAGAGGCGCGCGCCCGATTGGCCGCCCTGGTGCCGGATGAGGCCGAAGAGCGCCCCGAACAGGCGGACTACGCCGCGGCTGCGGCGGGCGCCTTCGTGCCACGCCTCGCCGAGGACGAGCCGAATGTCGTGCTCGCCGAAGCGGGCACCGGCGTGGGCAAGACCATCGGCTACGTCGCGCCGGCCAGCCTGTGGGCGGAGAAGAACAGCGGCGCGGTCTGGCTCTCGACCTTCACGCGCAACCTGCAGAACCAGATCGACGGCGAGCTCGACCGGCTCTATCCGGACCCGGCCGAGAAGGCGCGTAAGGCCGTGCTGCGCAAGGGGCGGGAGAACTATCTCTGCCTGCTCAACCTCGACGACGCGGTCGCCGTCGCCCGCACGCGCCGCGAGGAGGCGGTCAGTCTCGGCCTCGTGGCGCGCTGGCTGACGGCGACGCGCGACGGCGCGCTGGTCGCCGGCGACCTGCCGGGCTGGCTCGCCGACCGGATCGGCCGCG
Source organism: Rhodospirillaceae bacterium (assembly GCA_011523655.1). Lineage (GTDB taxonomy): Bacteria > Pseudomonadota > Alphaproteobacteria > Bin65 > Bin65 > Bin65. Next base: position 2,280 of record WTGH01000068.1, on the reverse strand, counting down.
GCCGGATCGATGCGCTCACCGACCATCGCGGCGAATGCGTCTACGCCGCCTGCCGCCACTACAGCCGCTGCTTCGTCGAACACAGCGCCCGGCGCGCCCGCCGCGCCCGCATCGTCGTCGCCAACCACGCCCTGGTCATGGCGCAGACGGCGATGGCGGCGATTCACCCTGGCGACCCTCATGCCCCGGCCCGGCTGGTCTTCGACGAGGGCCACCACCTGTTCGGCGCGGCGGATTCGGCCTTCGCCGCCCATCTGAGCGGGCAGGAGACCGCCGACCTGCGGCGCTGGCTCCGGGGGGCCGAAGCGGTCGCCGGCCGCCGGTCGCGGGTACGCGGCCTGAACAACCGGATCGGCGACCTGATCGTGGAGGACGACGGCGCGGCGGAGGCGCTGGAACGGGTGCTGCGCCACGCCGCCCAGCTGCCGGCGCAGGGCTGGCTGCAGCGATTGGGCGAAGGCAACCCGCAGGGCGCGGCGGAGCGGTTCCTCGCCGCCGTCCGCGAGCAGGTCTATGCCCGCAGCCCGGAGCGCGACAGCCTCTACGGCCTCGAAGCCGATATCCGGCCGGTTCCGGAGACGCTGCTCGACAGCGCGGGCGACCTCGACGCGGTCCTGCTCGGGCTGGCCGAGCCGCTGAAGCGCCTCCGGCTGGCTCTCGAAGACATGCTCGATACCGAGGCCGAGACCCTCGATACCGCGACCCGGCAACGGCTCGACGGCGCGGCGCGCAGCATCCTGCGCCGCGCCCTGATGCCGCTCGCCGCCTGGCGCGCCATGCTGGAAACGCTGAAGTCCGACCCGCCGGAAGCGTTCGTCGACTGGTTCGCCGTCGATCGCCGGTCCGGCCGCGACATCGATATCGGCATGCACCGGCGCTGGATCGATCCGATGGAGCCGCTGGCCGCCGTCCTGTCGCGCCAGGCCCACGGCCTGCTCATGACGTCGGCGACCATGAAGGACCGGACCCGCGCCGGCGACAAGGGGGAAGGCGACGAGGGCTGGGCGTCCGCCGACCTGCGCTTCGGCGTGCGCCATCTGGACGGGCCGACCGCGCGGTTCGCCGTCGCCTCGCCCTTCGACTATCCGGCCCAGACCCGAATCTTCGTCGTGCGCGACGTGAACGGCGGCAATCCCGACCAGGTCGCCGCGGCCTACCGGGAACTGTTCGTCGCGGCCGGGGGCGGCGCGCTCGGCCTGTTCACCGCCATCGCGCGCCTGCGCGCCGCCCACGAGCGCCTTGCCGAACCGCTCGACGACGCCGGCCTGCCGCTGCTCGCCCAGCATGTCGACGGCTTCGACGTCGCGACCCTGGTCGACCTGTTCCGCGCCGAGCGAAACGCCTGCCTGCTCGGCACCGACGCGGTGCGCGACGGCATCGACGTGCCGGGCGACGCGCTGCGCCTGATCGTCTTCGACCGGGTGCCCTGGCCGCGGCCCGACCGGCTGCACCGGGCGCGGCGCGAACGCTTCGGCGGCGCGGCGTGGGACGACATGCAGACCCGGCTCAGGCTGAAGCAGGCCTTCGGCCGGCTGATCCGCCGCAAGGACGACCGCGGCGTGTTCGTCCTGCTCGATTCGCGGCTGCCGACGCGCCTCACGACGGCGTTCCCGGACGGCGTCGAGGTCCGGCGCACGGGCCTCGCCGAAGCCGTGCGGGAAACGCGTGCGTTTCTGGCCGGTTGATTCCGCCGCACCGGCCCCCTAAGTGCCGGTCACCGCGCGAATCGCGCCGACGTCACGGCGGAGCCCACCGGCATGAGCCAGCATCACAACGCCCTGATCTACACTATGGTCATCGTCTCGGCGGCGGACCGGGAAATGACTGACGCCGAACTGCGCCGCATGGGCCAGCTCGTGACGATCCTGCCGGTGTTCCGGGACTTTCCGGTCGACGATCTGCCGGCCGCGGCGCGGGACTGCGCGGCGCTGCTGGCCGACGAGGACGGGCTGGAGAAGACCCTGGGGCTGATCGCCGAGGGCACGCCGCCGAAGCTGCGCGAGACCGTCTATGCCGTCGCCTGCGACATCGCCGCGGCAGACGGCAAGGTCGAGGAGGAAGAGGCCTATCTCCTCCAGATGCTGCGTCATTCCCTGGGCGTCGACCGCCTCGCCGCCGCCGCCATCGAACGCGCCGCAAGGGCGCGGCATACGACGCTGTAGGGGAGCGGTCCGGACGGTTACCTGTGTAACCGGTTTGCACCGCTAGAATTCCCCTCCCCTTGGGGGAGGGGCTAGGGGAGGGGTTGGTTGGCACCGCGCCGATGTCCGATCCCGGCAC
>WTGH01000031.1 GCA_011523655.1 Rhodospirillaceae bacterium | reverse complement strand
TCCCCCTCTTCAGAGGGGGAGGTCAGGTGGGGGTGCCGTAGCGTCAGGCACGGCCCTACAGGCACGGCACCCCCATCCCCTCGACTTCGCTCGGGACAGGCGACCTCGCTGCGCTCGGCCACTTCCCCTCTGAAGAGGGGGGAGGACAAGGTGGCGGCGACCCGGCCCTTTTCGCAGAGGTGTCCCCCGGATTCTTCTGCGAAAAGCCGCATGGCGGGCTCTGCCGGGCCGGCCTATAAAATATTTCCTTTTTTTCGATAATATTCCTTGACACGGGTGATCTCGCGCCCTATATCGGCACCGTCAACGCCCGAAGTGCGCCTGGCGCGGCCGGCCGACGCCCCCCGAAAAGAAGCAATCGAAGAAACCGGCGGAGGACCGTGCGGGACCGTTCCGCCTTTCCCGTTTTCCGGCCCGTCACCAGTGTCGAGCGGCGCTCCCACCCGGCCAGAAACCTGTAATATTTCCTATCTGGATTATTTTCTTGCGCTCCCGTACGGCGTCTTTCCAACGATTCCAAAGGGTTAGGGCTGCCGGGCGCACAAAAAAAGTAAAAGAAAAAAATTGAACATTCATTCAAAATCCGGCCGTTTTCCGGCGTCCGGCCCGTCCGGCGCACCCTTGCGCAGAGGAATCCCTATGTGGGATGCACTGCTGTGCCTGTCGGATTCGACACACGGCCTTTTTGCGGAAGATTCCTGGAAATCCGGAAAATTCCGGCGCGCGGGCGCCTTGCCGCTATTCGTATTCGCGCACGTCGTCGATGACCTTGCCGTCGTTGGGCAGCGCGCCCGGTCCGACGATCTCGACCGTCGCCCGCAACTTGCAAATCGCCTGGAAGCTCTGCGCCACTGCATCGGCGAAGGCCGGATCGGCCGTGGCGGCTTCGACCCGGAGGTTGGGCGCGTCCTTGCCGTCGACGGCGTCGACCACCAGCCGGGCCCTTGCGATTTCGGCATGGCGCTTGACGATGTCGGCGATCTGCTCCGGATGGACGAACATGCCGCGCACCTTGGTCGTCTGGTCGGCCCGGCCCATCCAGCCGAGCATCCGCACGTTCGTCCGGCCGCACGGGCTGGGCGCGTCGGTCAGCGCCGACAGGTCGCCGGTGGCGAAGCGGATCAGCGGCACTTCCGGCGTCAGCAGCGTCACCACCAGTTCGCCGACGTCGCCGATATTGGCGACCGGCTCGCCGGTGCCGGGGACGAGGATTTCGACGATCTTGTCCTCGGCGACGACCATGCCGTTCTGCTCGGCAGTCTCATAGGCGACGATGCCGAGTTCCGCCGTGCCGAAGGTGTTGAAAACCCGGATGCCGCGTGCGCCGTACCAGTCGCGCAGGGGCGGAAAGAGGGGGCCGGCGCCGACGATTGCGCACTTCACCGACGTGAGATCCAGCCCCATCTCGTCGCCCTTCTCCAGGATCGCCTTGAGATAGTCCGGCGTCCCGGCATGGCCCTTCGGCCGGTACTGGGCCATCACCTGGGCCTGCTGTTCGGTATTGCCGATACCGGCCGGAATCACCGGACAGCCGAGCGCGCGCGCCGCATCGTGGAAGATCCAGCCGCCCGGCGTGAGATGGTAGGAGAAGGAATTCTGGACGATATCGCCCCGGCGCAGCCCGGCAGCGTAAAGGGACCGAGCGCCGCCGTAATAGTCCGCGCGCGCGCCCATGACCTCGAAAATCGGCCCCGGCGAGGTGAAGGCGACGGCGGCGTCGCCAAGGTCCAGCGCATTGAGCCCGGCGAGCGGCGGCGCGGCCTTCTGCGCCTCGATCAGGCTGTGCTTGCGGGTCACCGGCAGCGCCGCCAGCGCCTCCCGGGACGTTACGGATGCGGGATCGACGTCGGCCAGGCTCCTGCCGTACCAGCCCGTCGCCGCCTTGGCGTGGGCGACCTGCGCCGGCAGCGCCTGCATGAGCGCGGCCTCGCGCTCGGCGGGGTCGCGGGTTTCAAGAGCGTCGTAGTGGTCGGTCATCGCCGTGTCCCCGAATTGAAAAGCCGCCACCCCGGTTGTGGGATGACGGCCCGCTCGACGGTGTTGCGGTCCGGACAGGCATCCGGCTGTTGCTGCGTCGGGCCCGCGATCAGGCGAGCCAGCGCTTGCGCCGCTTGTAGTGTTTCACGTCGCGGAAGGACTTTCGACTCTCCCCGGCGACGCCGAGATAGAATTCCTTCACGTCCTCGTTCTCGGCGAGGTCCTTCGCCTCGCCGTCCATCACGACGCGGCCGCTCTCCAGGATATAGCCGTAATCGGCATAGCGCAGCGCCATGTTGGTGTTCTGCTCCGCGAGCAGAATGCTGACGCCTTCGTGGACGTTGAGGCGTTTGACGATCTCGAAAATCTCCTCCACCAGCTGCGGCGCCAGGCCCATGGAGGGCTCGTCCAGCAGCATGGTCGAGGGATTGGACATCAGCGCCCGCCCGATGGCGCACATCTGCTGCTCGCCGCCGGAGATATAGCCGGCCAGCGCGCTCCGGCGCTCCTTCAGGCGGGGGAAATACTCGTAAACCTTGTCCATCGAGTCGCGGATGGCCGCGTTGCCGTCGCGGCGGGTATAGGCGCCGGTCAGCAGGTTTTCATCGACCGTCAAATGCGGGAAGCAATGGCGGCCTTCCATCACCTGGATCACGCCGCGGCGCACCAGATCGTTCGGATCCAGGCTCTGCACCGGGATGCCGTCGTAGAGGATCGATCCCTTCGTCACGTCGCCGCGCTCCGCGCCGAGCAGGTTGGAGATCGATTTCAGCGTCGTCGTCTTGCCGGCGCCGTTGGCCCCAAGGAGGGCGACGATGCCCCCCCTGGGAACCTCGAGCGAAACCCCCTTCAACACGAGGATCACATGATCGTAGATCACCTCGATGTTGTTGACGCTGAGCAGCGCTTCGGCAGCGCCGTTCGCGCCATTGGCAGCGGCGGTTTCACTCACGGCGGTACTCCCTTGCTACAGGCGAAGCTTCGCCTGCAACGGACCTAGCACTTGCGCGGCGTGATATTGTTCTTCTTGGCGTAGGCCGCGGCGGACTTCTCGATCAGCGGACGCACCACCTCGCGCATGGGCGAAATGAAGTCGCTGACGATGTTCCACTTCTTGCCGTCCCACTGCTGGATCAGCACCGGGCCGTTGCCTTCGTGATCGGCGCAGGTGTTCCTGACCGGCTGCATGAAGCCCTTCAGGCCCAGTTCGGCCCAGCGCTCCGCGGTGATGTTGAGGTTCTCGAGACCCCAGCGCATCTGGTCGCCGTTGACCACCTTGACGCCGTACTTCTTCTGCGCGGCGCGCATGGCCTCGGTCGCGAAGATGGCGTTCACCATGCCCCGGTTCCACAGCACCTGACCGACATACTTGTCGCCGCCCGGAATGCCCTTGCCGGCATCGTAGACGACCTTCTTGATGTCCTTGATCAGCGGGAAATCGGAACCCGCGGCGTGGAACGTGCCGGCCTTGTAGCCCTTGGCGGCGTCGCCGGTCGGCACCACGTCCTGCTCGGCGCCGGACCACCAGACGCCGATCATGCGGTCCATCTTGAAGCCGATATTGGTGGCTTCCTTGATGGCGACCTGGTTCATCACGCCCCAGCCCCACAGCAGGATCCAGTCAGGACGGATCTTGCGGATCTGCAGCCAGGTGGCTTTCTGCTCCTGGCCGGGATGGTTCACGGCGAGCAGGGTCAGCTTGTAGCCCAGCTTCCGTGCCAGCAGTTCGAGCGTGCGGATCGGCTCCTTGCCGTAGGCGCTGTTATGGTAGATCAGGGCGATCTTCTTGCCCTTGATCTTGGCCATGCCGCCTTCCTGGGCGCCGATATACTTGATGAAGGCCGAGGCCTGGCTCCAGTAGGTGGTCGGCGTGGTGAAGGTCCACGGGAACACCCGGCCGTCGGAAGCGTCCGTGCGGCCGTAGCCGACGGTCAGGATCGAAACCTTGTCCTTGTCCGCGTTCGGGATGAGCTTGTAGGTGATGCCCGTCGAATAGGGGAACACGACCGTCGTGCCCTTGCCCTTCAGGCGCTCGTAGCACTCAACGCCCTTCTTGGTGTTGTAGCCGGTCTCGCACTCTTCCCAGACCAGCTTCACGCCGTTGACGCCGCCATGCTTCAGGTTGACGTAGTTGAAATAGTCGGCGATTCCGTTGGCCGACGGGATACCGTTCGGCGCATACGGGCCGGTGCGGTAGGTGAACAGCGGGAAATACTGCGTATCCGCCGCCTGGACGGCCGGCGCCGCAATGCCTGTCGCGGCGACTGCAGCGGCCAGACCCAAAGTAAGCCCTTTTAGCCTCATACCATTATCCTCCCTGGATCGGCTTCGCCCCGCCTGGGGCGATAAGGGGTGGAGGGGAAGCCTGCCGGCCACCGCGGCCCGCAGGTTGCCGCGACCTTAGCATGCGCCAAAGGTCCCGGAAAAGACCGCAACAGGCGGTCCGGGACGGCCATTTCCTGCCGTCGTGCTTGCGATGCCGCCCGCTAGTATGGAAACGGCCATTGTCTCAGCTTTTCCTTGCCGATCTGCCACAGGCGCGCCAGGCCGAGCGGCTCCATGATCAGGAACACGATGATCAGCGCGCCGAAGATCATGAACTGGATGTGCTCGACCATCGCGGCATCGACCGGGATGCCGAACTGGCCGCCCAGCCAGGGCAGGGAAACGACCAGGAAAATCGGGATCAGCGTGATGAAGCCGGCGCCGAGGAAGGAACCGGTGATGCTGCCCAGCCCGCCGATGATGACCATGAAGAGGACCGAGAAGGATTCGTTGATGTTGAAGGCTTCCGCGCCCTCGAGCGCGCCGAGGTAGAAGATCAGCGACATGGCGCCGGCCATGCCGCAGAAGAAGGAACTGACCGCAAAGGCGAGCAGCTTGGTCGCCAGCGGGCGGATCCCGATGAGCTGGGCCGCGATATCCATGTCGCGGATCGCCATCCACGCCCGGCCGATCCGGCCGCGCACCAGATTCTTGGCGACGAAGGCGAAGAACACGACGAGCGACAGGCAGATCAGGTATTTCGTCTCTGCCGCGGGATAGATCGTCACCTGCTGGCCGTCGCGCATCACCGTTTCGGAGCCGGTGACGACAAGGCCGAACAGTTTCAGCGGCGGTATCTGGATCGTCGACGACGAGACATAGTCGTACAGCCATTCGACGCGCGAGAAGCACCAGACCAGGAAGAACTGCGCGGCCAGGGTCGCGACCGCCAGGTAGAATCCCTTGATGCGCAGGCTGGGCAGGCCGAAGATCACGCCGACGACCGCGGTCACCGCGCCGGCGATCAGGACGAGAATGATCGGATTGTCGATCGGCGGCAGCAGTGGAATGAGCTGCGAGACCAATTCGCCGGCCTCGTCCTCTTTCTGGATCCGGTAGTTCAGTCCGGTCGAGAATTTGAAGGCGGTAAAGGCGCCGACGCCCATGAACGCCGCCGTCCCGAGGGAAATCTGGCCGCAATAGCCGGTCAGGATATTCAGTCCGAGCGCCGCCATGCTGTTGACCAGCAGGAGCAGGAAGATCGAGTTGTACAGATAGTCCTTGGTCGACGCCGCCATGAGGCCGCCCTGCACCATCAGGTACAGCCCGACCGGAACGACGACGAAGGCGATGAACAGGATGCCCCACAGGCCGTACTTGTCCTGCTTGAGCTGGAAGATGCCCTGGTCCTTGGCGTAGCTCGTGTAGAACTGCCCGGCTTCGCGATAGAACATGGCGTCAGACTCTTTCGATGATCTTTTCGCCGAACAGGCCTTGCGGGCGGAACACCAGGAAGACCATCGCCAGGATATAGGCGAACCAGTCCTCGATCGCGCCGCCGACATACGGCCCCCAGCCGACCTCGGCCAGCTTCTCGCCCAGGCCGATGATCAGGCCGCCGATGATGGCGCCGGGGATCGATTCGAAGCCGCCCAGGATCAGCACCGGCAGCGCTTTCAGGGCGATTTCCGAAAGGCTGAACTGAACGCCGGACTTGGCGCCCCACATGGTGCCGGCGACCAGCGCGACGATGCCGGAGACGGCCCAGACGATGATCCAGATGGTGCGCAGGTTGATGCCGACCGAGAGCGCCGCCTGGTGATCGTCGGCCACGGCGCGCAGCGCCCGGCCGATCTTGGTCTTGTTGAAGAAGATCGCCAGCCCGGTCACCAGCGCCGCGGCGACGGCGCCGGCGGTGAGTTCGAGATACTGGATCTGGATGCCGAAGGGCTCGAAGCGGCCCTGCGGGATGCCGACATCCAGCTTCTTGACGTCGGAGCCCCAGATGGTCTCGCCGAATGCCGAGAGGAAGAAGGCGAGCCCGATGGTCGCCATGAACAGGATGATCTGCTCCTGGTTCACCAGATGGCGCAGGATCAGATATTCCACCACGACGGCGAACAGGATCATGATCCCGATCGTGAGCAGGATGGCGAGCGGAATCGGCACGCCGATGCCGATAAGTCCGGCGAGGTTGAGCGCCGCGAACAGGACGAGCACGCCCTGGGCGAAATTGAACATGCCCGAGGCCTTGTAGATCAGCACGAAGCCGAGCGCGACGAGCGAGTACATCACGCCGGCCAGCAGGCCGCTGATCACGACTTCCATACCGAACTGCCAGCTCTCGAAAATGAGCACCGGCGCCAGCACGAATTCCCAGAACTCTCCCATACCTTCCCCCTCAAACAGGCGCCCGGGATCGGGCCAGCCCGCTGCGGTCTACCGGCGCTGTCGCGATGCCGGGCCCGGCAGGGCCGGCGCGCGCGCCGTTTTTCTGCTCCTAATTCTCGATCAGATCCTCTTCGTGCGCGACGCCGAGATAGGCGTCGATCACGTCCTGGTCGGCCTGGACTTCCGCCGGCGTCCCCTCGGCGATCTTGCGGCCGTAGTTCAGCACGACGACATGATCCGAGATATCCATCACCACGCCCATATCGTGTTCGATGAGTGCGATGGTGGTGCCGAATTCGTCGTTCACGTCGATGACGAAGCGGCACATGTCCTCTTTCTCTTCGAGGTTCATGCCGGCCATCGGTTCGTCGAGCAGCAACAGGTCCGGCTCCATGGCAAGCGCGCGGCCCAGCTCCACCCGTTTCTGCAGCCCGTAGGGCAGGCGGCCGACCGGCGTCCGCCGGATCGACTGGATTTCGAGGAAGTCGATGACCTCCTCGGCGGCCTTGCGGTGCGCCAGCTCTTCCTTCTGGTACGGCCCCCAATAGAGGGAATCCAGAAGGAAATCGCCGAGCCAGATGGCCGGATAGGTCAGATAGTTGATCACCGGCATGTCGGCGAGCTGGCGGCGGTGATAGCGCATGCCCGGGCCGCTCATCTTGAGCAGCCGGCCGGTCATCACATTGTCCAGCGTGCTCATGCCGCGGAACAGGGCGACGTTCTGGAACGTCCGCGCGATCCCGGTTTCGGCCGCTTCGTGCGGTCGCATCTGATGGCGCGGGTTGCCCTTGTAGGTGATCGTGCCTTCCTGCGGGTGGTAGAAGCCGTTGATCACGTTCAGCATGGAGGTCTTGCCGGCGCCGTTCGGCCCGATGATCGCGAATATCTGCCGTTCGTGGATATCGAAGCTGACGTCGGTGATGGCTTTCACACCGCCGAAACGCAGCGTGATATTGTCGACCTTCAGAAGGGTGTCGCCGAACGTGCGTTCCGAATGTTTCATCGGCGCTCAGCCCGCCTGGCGCAGCGGCTCGGCGCCGGCGGTTCCGGCGGTCGCTGCATCCATGATCCTGAGGTCCGCGGCGCTGACGCCCTTGCGGCCGTCCTCGAACGTCGTCTCGACCTCGCAATGCACTTCGCCCCGGCCGTCGTACAGGGCTTCGATGACCGTGTCGTAACGCTCGTTAATGTGCCGGCGGCGGACCTTGCGCGTCCGGGTCAGTTCGCCGTCGTCCGCGTCCAGTTCCTTGTGCAGCAGGGCAAATCGGGCAATCTGCGCGCCGGCGAGTTCCGGGTCGGAGGCCAGATCTTCGTTGACCTGTTCGATATTCTTGCGGATTTCCTGATAGACGTCCGGTTTGGCGGCGAGTTCCCTGTAGCTGGCGTAGGCGACATTGTTGCGCTCGGCCCAGTTGCCCACGGCGTCGATGTCGATGGAGATCATCGCCGTGGAGTAGTCGCGCCCGGCGCCGAAGGTCACCGCTTCCTGGATGAAGGGGAAGAACTTCAGCTTGTTCTCGAGATATTTCGGCGCGAACATCGAGCCGTTGTTCAGCACGCCGACATCCTTGGCCCGGTCGATGATCTTCAGGTGCCCGTTGTTGTCGATGAAGCCGGCATCCCCGGTGTGGACCCATCCGTCTTCGGTCTTGGTCTTCCGGGTCTCTTCCTCGTTCTTGTAATACTCCTTGAACACGCCTTCGCTGCGGTACAGCACCTCGCGCGAATCCGGATCGACCTTCAGTTCGACGCCGGGGCAGGCCTTGCCGACGGTATCGGCATAGACCTCGTTGTCCGGCTGCAGGGTCACGAACACGGAAGCTTCGGTCTGGCCGTAGAGCTGCTTCATGTTCAGGCCGATGGAGCGGTAAAAGTCGAAAAGATCCGGGCCGATTGCCTCGCCTGCCGTGTAGACCCGCCGGACGCGGCTCAAACCGAGCGTGTTCTTCAACGGCCCGTAGACCAGGATCTCGCCCAGCCAGTATTTGAACCGGGCAGCCGGGCCGACGCTTTCCTTCTGGAGAATTTTTACGCCGACCCTCCGGGCGTGATTCATGAAATAGCGGAACAGGCGCTGCTTGGTCTTGCCGGAGTCCTGCATCCGGACGTTCACGGACGTCAGGATATTCTCGAAGATACGCGGCGGCGCGAAGAAATAGGTCGGTCCGATCTCCTTCAGATCGGTCAGGAACGTCGCCTGGCTCTCTGGACAGTTGGCGCAGAAGCCAGCGACATAGGACTGGCCGATCGAGAACACGCAGTCGCCGACCCAGGCCATCGGCAGATAGGCCAGCGTGTCCTCGTCTTCGTGGATCTGTTCCAGCTCGACGGACATTTCCGCCATCGAGATCAGGTTGTCGTAGGTGAGGACGACGCCCTTCGGGTTGCCCGTGGTGCCCGAGGTGTAGAGGAATATCGCCGTGTCGCCGCCCGCGCCCCTGGCGACCTCGGCCTCGTAGAAGCTCGCGTTGGCCGCCCTGTGCGCCTCCCCGGCTTCCTTGATCTCGTCCAGCGAGTGCAGGAAATCCTGATCGTATTCCCGCATGCCGCGCGGGTCGCAATAGACGATCGTCTTCAGCGCCTGCGCGGTTTCCATCGCCTCGATCAGCTTGTCGACCTGCTCCTGGTCCTCGGCGACGGCGAAGGAAACTTCTGCGTGGTCCAGGACATAGGACAGTTCGTCCGCGCCACTGTCCTGGTACACCGGCACGGGAACCGCGCCCAGCGCCTGCGCCGCCACGATCGCCCAGTAGAGATAGGGCCGGTTGTCGCCGATGATTGCGATCCGGTCGCCGCGCTTGAGGCCGGAGGCGGCAAGGCCGTGGGCGATCGTCTCGACTTCGGCCCGCGAGTCACGCCAGGAGAAGGTCTGCCAGATGCCGAGATATTTTTCGCGAATCGCCGGCCGCGGCCCGCGTTCGCGGGCGTTGCGGTCCAGCAGCTTCGGGAATGTGTCTGCCGTCATCGGCGTCTCCACTCGATCCCTTCGGCAAGCCACGCTGCCCCGGCGCGCGGCTCATCGGAGCGCACCGCGCGCCGTCCCCGACCAAGATTTGAGACTTGCCGGCGCGTGGCCGGACGCATCCCGCCGCCAGCTTCGCCGGTGCAAACCTCCCTGGTGCGCCGCAGCACTGTTCTTCTTTTATGCGCGCCGGCTTGCCTAGCCAATAGGAACCACAGGGTCAAGGCGCAAAGCCCGCATGTTTCGCTTCGCCGCGCATACCGCCCGGACCTCCCTTAACTTTTTGGCCGCAAATAGTTTTTTCGCCCCGATTCCGACTGCGTCCGGAACGGTGCGTCAGGTCCGCTCGAAGCGGTGGATGCCGTCCGGGTCGAGCCGGCCGGTCAGCGTCCCCTCACCTTCGAGATAGGCGAGGTGGGCGAGGCATTCGCCCATGGCGAAACCCATCTGGTGGAAGTCGATTTCGCGCCGGAACAGGAGCGGCACCGCGTCCGCCGCAGACAGGCGCGCGCGCCCGGAACCGCCGGCGAAGCCGCCGGACAGGCGCTCCAGCCGCACCCGGTGATGGTCGACGATCTGGCCGATCCGGGTCTGGACGCCGCGGAACGGCAGGTTGTGGCTCGGCAGCACCAGCGCATCGTCCGGCAGGCCGGCGAAATTGGCGAAGGAGCCGAGATAGTCCTCCAAGGGGCTGGCGTCCGGCTCGCTCGCCCAGACGCTGATGTTCGGCGTGATTTTCGGCAGGATCTGGTCGCCGGATATCAGGATGCCGTCGCCGGCAGTCCACAGGCAGGCATGTTCGGGCGCGTGGCCGGTGCCGACGATGATTTCCCAGCGCCGGCCGCCGATCTCCAGCACGTCGCCCGCGCACAGCCGCCGGTGATGAAAGGGCGCCTCGGCGACCCGCCGGCGATAGGTGTTGCCGCTGGAGAACATCCTGTCCACCAGATCCGGCGCCAGGCCGTGCAGCGCGTAGAATTTCGCCATGCTCCGGTGGTTAACCGCATCCGAATCCAGATAGAGCATCCGGGCCATCAGCCATTCCGTCCGGGTGATCCAAAGCTCGGTGTCGAGCAAATCGTTCAGCCAGCCGGCCAGGCCCATATGATCGGGATGGAAATGGGTGACGATAAGCCGGGTCACCGGCTTGCCGGCCTTGCCGCCATGGGCGATACCGAACCGCCGGAAGATCTCCAGCCAGTGCTCTTTCGTCTCGTCGAGTTGCAGGCCGGTGTCGACGATCGCATAGCCGTCGCCGTCCTCAAGCAGCCACAGGTTGATATGGTCGAGCTGGAACGGCAGGGGCATGCGCAGCCAGTGAACGCCGCTTGCAATCTCGATCGTCCTGCCGGCGGCGGGCCAGCTCTCGCCCAGGGGATAGTCGAGGCCGTCCTCCACACGCGTCCGGGCCGGGCGTCCGTTCGCGGAACTCATGCGGCGGCCTTCCTGCCGAGATGGCGGACGATGGCGGCCAGGGTCTCCTCGGGCCGGTCGCGATGGGGCGAGTGCCCGCAGCCCGGCAGCATGACGAGGTCCACCGGCCCGCCGGCCCGGCGCTCCACGGCCCGGGGCTGCAGCGGCGAGCCGTATTCGTCGTCCAGCCCCTGGATGACCGTCATGGGAACGTGGATATTCGGCAGATATTCCTCGATATTCCAGTCGCGGAATTCGGGCATCATCCAGCTCAGGTTCCAGGCGTAGAAGGCGCCGTCCGGATCGTCGTGGTAGCGGGCGAGCCGGCTGCGCAGGTCGGTCTCCTCCCACAGTATCCGGGCCCTGGCGATCGACGGGATGGTGCAGGGCTCGACCAGGACATGCGGCGCCATGACGATGAGGCTGTCCGCCGCCGGCGCGATTTTGCTGCCGGCATAGATCAGCGCGATCGAGGCGCCGTCGCTGTGACCGAACAGGATCGGCCGGCGCACATCCAGCGTACGCAGCAGATCCGGCAGCACGTCCTGCGCTTCCCGGTGCATATAGTCCAACGGCAGCGGCAGGTCGGCGCGGGTCAGCGGGTCGGATTTGCCGTGGCCGCGCCGGCTGTAGACCAGCACGCGCAGGCCGGCCGTTCGCGCAACCCGGGACGGGAAATCGCGCCACATGGCGACGGAGCCGAGGCCCTGGTGCAGCATGACGACGGTCGGCCCGTTCGTCGGTCCGACCCCCACCCATTCATACTCAAGCCGGCTTCCGCCGGCTTCCACAAAGGCCATTGCCGCCCCGCTTACCTGTCCCGCGCCAACCTGCGGCCGGGCGCAGACCCCGGCAAGGGACGGAAGGTCGCCGCGATCGGCGGGCAAAACCGTGCGCCGCCCGTCCGGGCGGCGCGTGGCTTGTCGATATGCCCGTCAGGGCTTCGTTATCAGGGTTTGATGTAGGTGTAGCCCTTGCCCTGCAGGTGGGCGAGTTCGGCGACGCCGGAGGGGACGATATCCTCCGCATGCGCCTCGAAGAGGTCGGTTTCGAAATTAATCTTCCGGCCGCGCAGTGTGTTGGCGCAGATGTAGAAGCCGACCTTCTGGTTCTTCAGGTTCGAGATCGCGCCCTGAAGCCGAAGATTCTTGACCGCGTCGCGCAGGATGTAGACGCCGTTGCCGTGCAGCACGACCCTGATGTCGAGCTTGTCCGCGCCGACGGCGTTGATGTGGTTCTGGACGTTGCGCATCGCGCCGAGATACTTCTTGCTCTTCGGGCCGCCCATATAGTTGATGTGATAGACGACTTTCTGCTTGCCGTAGCGGCTCTCGGCGGTCGCGGGCGTTGCCGGCGCGGTCGCAGCCATGGCGACAAACCCGGCGATTGCCAATGCAATCAGCTTATTCATGAGATAATTCCTCCCGAATGAGTCGTATGGCCGGGCAAGAACTGCCCGCCCGTTTCGATAATAGCGCCTCCGGCCTTATTGCCAAGCGGGCCGGTCGACGGAGCGACCGACGCCTGCGTAGCGGGTTGCCGGCCTCCGCCTCGGCCGGAGGCCGGCTACTCGGTCGCTTCGCGGACGATGGCGTCGAGCAGCTTGTCGACCGCCGCGAGCGCCTTCCGGGACTGTTCCGATCCGGTCCGCGCCGGACGGCGGTATCCGACATGGACCGTGCCCGGTTTCGCCGCCAGCTCGTAGACGAAGACGACATAGGGGCAATAGGCGATGTTGCGCGGATCGGCCTCCATCGTGCGCCGCGAAAAAACCGCCGAGCAGAACTGGAAGAATTGCGCATCCCGGTACAGCGGCTTCGCGCTGCCCGCGTCTGCGCCGGTGCGCTTCAGCATCCTGCCGATATAGCCGCGATAGTCGATCACCAGGCCGCGGTTGACGATCGCGTCGGCGACATACTCCGCGACATCCTCGAACGCGCCCTCGACGGCGACGATCTTCATGCCGCCACCGGGTTCGGCCCGGACGCGTTCTGCCGGGCTGCCGGCTACGACGAGGAGCGCCGTGACGAGCAGAATGGCGAGGCGCGCGCGGTCCGTCATCTTCGTGACCCTCCGGTTGTCGTTGCCCTTCGACAGCGGGGCCGCGCGGCAATCGAGCCGTCGCCGTCCCGGTGGCATTACGGGCCAGCGGCGTCCTGCCCGCCGTGACGGGCTTGCTGGTCGAAGAAAGATGCCGTCGTCGGCAGTTGCGGCAGATCGATCTCGTAACCGATCGAACGGACCCGGCCGGTCCGCCGGCCGCGAACGAGGTGCCCCTGATACCGGGTCGGCATGGGATTCGGCGAACAGGGGATCGCGTCTTCCGCGCTGTAAACCGAGATATGCAGGGTCCGCGGCCGGTCGGACCGGTTGGGTGCGGAGCCGTGCAGCAGGCGCGTGTGCATCAGGCATACGGCGCCCGCCGGACCGGTGCAGAGACTGGCGGACGGGCGGGACGCCGCCGTAACATCGTCCGACACCGCTCCCGTGAACACGCCGTCGTGCCACAGGCCGTGGATCGGGCCGCGGTGAGACGCGGGAAGGACCTCAAGGGCTCCGTTCGTTTCGGTGACTTCATCCACCATCAGCAGCGCCGTCACCACATCGTCATTGGTATGGGGCGTGAACGGGAAGTCCTGGTGCCACTTTACCTCGGTGTGCCCGCCCGGCAGCTTCGAGTTGATCTTGGTGTGGTGCAGCTTGACGTCGGGGCCGATGAGGTCGGCGACGCAATCGACCATCCGGCTGTCCATCGTCGCCGCGTAATAGGCGTCCGAGACTTCGATCGGCGCGTTGACCCGGCGCAGCTTCGGCGCCTCTGCGCTGTGCCCGGGCTCAAGGTCGAAGCGGGGCCGCCCATCCAGCGTGTCGCCCCAGGCGGCATCGTGGCCGCGGCTCTCTTCCACCCACGCCTCGAAGTCCCCCTGCAGCCGCGCCAGTAGGGCGGCGTCCACGGCGTCTTCGACCATCAGATAGCCGTGCTCGTGGAAAAACGCACGCTCGTCGGGGCTCAGCCGGGCCATGGGTCCACCCTGCGCTTCAATGCGGCCCCGAGACCGGGCCGTTGCCGCGCTGCTCGCGCCAGATGCCGAGTTTGCGCTGGGCCGCCCGGTCCGAGAAGCTGAACAGCACGGCTTCGCCCGCGCATTCGTGGTGATGGGGCATCCAGCTCGGCACGATGAACACGTCTTTCGGTTCCCAATCGAGCGCGACATCGCCGCCCGGCGTGCGCACGACCGTGCGGCCGGCGCCCTCGACCGGCGAATAGACCATGCCGTCGGTCGAGCGGTAGGGCGTCGTCGTCGTGCCCCTGGGCAGAAGCTGCATGAAGGTGGCGATGGTCGGCATGGCGTAGCCGCCGTCGACCGGGTTCGTGTATTGCAGCTTCAGGCCGTGGCAGGGGTCCCATTCCTCGTATTTCGCCATGCGGTGCAGCGTCTCGCGGGTCCGCTCGTAGGGATAGTTGAAGATCGGCGAATAGTTCATCGTGTTCTCGTAGCCGACCGGCAGCAGGTTGTGGGAATAGTGGTCCGGCGAATAGTCGGCCGGCCGGGAAAGCTGCTGCTCGTCCTCCGCCAGGTTTTCCGCGAAGGAGGTGTCGAAACTGTTGACCATCGGCACGTCCAGCCCGTCGAGCCAGATCATCGGCCGGTCGCTGTCGTTGCCGTGGTCGTGCCAGGCCCAGGGCGGAGTGATGACGAAGTCGCCTTCCTCCATGATGGTCTTCTCGCCGTCCACGGCGGTATAGGCGCCGCTGCCCTCGACGATGAAGCGCAGGGCCGACGCGGTATGCCGGTGCGCCGGTGCGATCTCGCCCGGCAGGATCAGCTGCAATCCGGCATAGAGCGACTGGGTGATTCGCGATTCGCCGCGCAGCCCGGGATTCTCCAGCACCAGCACCCGGCGCTCCGCCTCCTCGGCGGTGATGAGGCTGCCGGCCTTCAGCACATGGGGCCGGACCTCGGCAAATTTCCACAGATGCGGTTTCGTCCGGCTGACCGGCTCTTTCGTGACGAGGCCGGCCAGCACCTCCCAAAGGGGCGTCAGGTTCTGCCGGTCGATCGTGTCGTAGAAGTCCTGCCGGGCTTCCCGGTCTGCGGGACTGATTTGCGGCGCTTCCATCGGCGGCCTCGAAGGTTGGATTGCGTCGGGCGCAGGATAGCAGCCGTGCGGCCGGCTTTGAACGGCGAAGTGCGCATGACGGCCTGTCCCTTAGAGCGGCTGCCGCGCGACGCCCGCCCACCCGCCGGATCGTTGCAGGTGCCGCGCAGGGCAGCCCAGAGGTCTTAGCCCGGTGCGCTATTCGGCTATTCGGACAGGAAGGCGCACCGGCGCGGGATCTTGTAGCCGCCGATCCGCTCCCGGCAACGGGGGCAGGGCCGGGACGCGCCCTATCCCGCCTGAAGCGAGCGCAGGATTTCGCGGCTCGACGGGGCGAGCTCGCACCTGATCGCGTCGAAGGCGGAGAGCGGCGGGAACACCAGGCCGGTGCCCTCCATGTGGCCGCGCATCTCGGTGAGGTAGCGGTTGACGATCGCCTCGGTGGTGTTCCGCTTGAGGCCGTGCTCCAGGCAAAAGTCGTTGTCCGCCCCGGTCAGCCGACCGAAGGCGCGCTTGACGCAGTTGGGCAGCACGCGGTTGAAGATTTCCTGGAACTCGGCGAGCTGCGCCGGGTCCCTGGCGACCTCCTTCAGGTTTTCGACGCCGTTGTCGTAGTGGTCCTCCTCGTCCGCCAGCACCTCTTCCTGGCTGTCCGCCCAGGGAGTGTAGGACGACTGGCGGTACTCCATGATCTGGTGGCTGCCGGCGCGGTCGACGGTGAAGTTGAACACCGCGATATGGAGCCAGTTGTCGAGGTCGAGCTGCCAGAAATCGGCCGCGTCGGGGCGGCCCGCGATGATCTCCTCGGGGTCCTCGCCGAGGTCGAGCAGGAGGTCGTAGAGCCCCTGGCTGTGGCGCGCCTCCTCGGCCGCGAATTCGGCCGCGAGCGCCTTTTCCTTCCAGTTAGGCGCGACCGAGATCGCCTTTCCGAACACCTCGGCGGTCGCGGTCTCGGCGTAGATCTGCCGCGTCATCAGGCGGACCAGAAGATCCTTGTAGGCGCCACCTACCTGTTCCGGGTGCGCAAATTCGGGTGCCGGGGGCATCGTGCCGGATCCTTTCTCGGAGTATTCGGATATGTGGCGAGTCTAGGTAGCGGGTCAGCGCTGTCAACGCAGGCGCGTCTACCGCGCCACCGTCTCCCGTTCGGCGGCCGGGTCGCTGTAGATGTCGCGCAGGGCGGTCTTGAGTATCTTGCCCATCGCGCTTTTCGGCAGTTCGGGCAGGAAGGCGTACTGGCGCGGAATCTTGTAGCCGCCGATGCGCTCCCGGCAATGGGCGACCAGCTCGCCGGCGCTCACGCTCGCGCCCGGCTGCGGCACGACGGCGGCGAACAGGGCCTCGCCGTATTTGCTGTCCGGAATGCCGATCACGGCGCATTCGCCGACCGCCGGATGCTGGTAGAGCGCGGCCTCGACCTCCAGCGAATAGACATTCTCGCCGCCGGTGATGATCATGTCCTTCTTGCGGTCGACCAGATACATGAAGCCGTCGTTGTCCATCCGGCCGACGTCGCCGGTGTGGAACCAGCCGTCGCGGAAAGCCCGGGCATTCTCCTCCGGCAGGTTGAGATAGCCCGCGGTCACGTTGGGCGCGCGCACGACGACCTCCCCGGACTCGCCGTTCCGGACTTCGCGCCCGTCCGGGCCGAGGATACGCATGTCGACGCCGATAATCGGCCGGCCGGCGGCCTTGAGCCGGTCGCGGTTGCCGGTTTCGATCGCCTCGACATGCTCGCGGTGGGACATCAGCGTCAGGATCGGCGAGGTCTCGGTGAGGCCGTAGCCCTGGATCAGGTCGACTCCGTCGAAGGCTTTCAGCGTGCGCTCGACCCATTCCGCCGCCATCGGCGCGCTCCCGTAGAGGAAGGCGCGCAGGCTGGAGAGGTCGTAGCTCGACAGGTCCTCCTGCTGCAGCGTCATGATGATCATGGTCGGCGCCAGCATGGTCCAGGTGACGCCCCGGTCCTGGATCGCGCCCAGAAGGTCGGCCGGGGTGAAGGCGGGCAGGAAGGCGTGGCCGCTGCCCATCAGCGTGAAACCCGTGCCGAGCAGGTCGGCGGAATGGAACATCGGCGCGACGTGCAGATAGACGTCGTCGGAATAGATGCCGACCGTGTGGCCGACCTGCATGCCGTTCGAGACGGCGTTGCGGTGGCTGAGCGGCACGCCCTTCGAGCGGCCCGTCGTGCCGCCGGTGTAGAACAGGATGGCGGGATCGGTCTCCTGCGCCTCGTGCAGCCCGGCCGGGTCCGCCGCGGCGATCAGGGTTTCGTAGTCGCGCTCCTGCCACGCGGCGCCGGCTTCCCCGGCATCGTCGTCCGGCCCGGCGACCCGGATCGCCCGGTCGCGCCAGCGGGCGAGCGCCTCGTGTTCGAGCAGGCCGAGGAACGGCGCATCGACGGCGACAACCTCCGCCCCGGCATTGTCGAGGATGTAGGCGATCTCCGGCGGCGCCAGGCGGATGTTCACCGGCGCCGGCACCGCGCCCATCCAGTAGCCGGCGTGCAGCAGTTCGAAGTTGCGGAAGGTGTTGCGCGAGAGCGTCGCGAAGGCGTCGCCTCGTTTGACGCCCAGCGCCTTCAGCCCGCCGGCGAGCCGCGCCACCCGGTCGAGATGCCCGGTCCAGGTCCAGCGCCCCTCCCGGTCGACCACCGCGGGCCGGTCGGCATAGTAGCGCCGGCAGCGGTCCAGCGCCGATGACATGGTTAACATGGTTGGGTCAGCATGGTCGGGCCTGCCCCCAAGACAACGATGTTCCCTGCCGGGACTGTCCGTTCTTGCCGCCTGCTACAGCGATTCGCAAGAGGCCGTTGCGCAAGGGGAAAACGGCGCGGGTCCGGCGGGGCGGCGACAAGGTGCGCACCGGCGGCAACCGACCTTCAGTTCGCCCGGATGCCGCGGAGCCGTTCGCTGCGCCGGCGCAGCAGCTCCAGCGTCGTCAGGAGCAGGATCGAAACGCAGACCAGCAGGGTCGCCGCGGCAAGGATGGTCGGGCGGATCTCCTCCCTGATGCCCGAGAACATCTTCCACGGGATGGTGCGCTGTTCCACCGACCCGACGAACAGCACGACGACGACCTCGTCGAAGGAGGTGATGAAGGCGAACAGCGCGCCCGAGACGACGCCCGGCAGGATCAGGGGCATCGTGACCTTGAAAAATGTCTGGAACGGATTGGCGCCGAGGCTGGCCGCGGCCCGGGTCAGCGAATGGTCGAAACCGACCAGCGTGGCCGTGACCGTGATCAGTACGAAAGGGGTGCCCAGCGCGGCATGGGCGACGATGACGCCGAGATGCGTCGAGGAGATGCCGATGCGGGCGTAGAAGAAATACATGCCCGTCGCCGAGATGATCAGCGGCACGATCATCGGCGAAATCAGCAGGGCCATGAGGCCGGTCTTGAACGGCATTTCGGAGCGGCTGAGGCCGAGCGCCGCCAGGGTGCCGAGAAACGTCGAGATCAGCGTCGCGAAGATCGCGATGACCAGACTGTTCTGGACCGCGTCCTGCCAGGACGCCTCGGTGAAGAACTCATGGTACCATTTGGTGCTGTATCCGGCCGGATCCAGCGACAGCATTTCCGGGGTAAAGGTGAAATAGGGCAGCTCGTTGAAGCTCAGCGGAACGATGACGAAGATCGGCCCGATGAGGAACACGAAAATCGCGGCGCAGATGACGCGATAGCTGTAGTGCCAGCCTTTTTCGATCGGGGATGCGTAGACGGGCGGGGGCATCGGACCGGCTCAACCCAGCTTCATGTTGTCGATGCCGACGAGGCGGTCGTAGAGCAGGTAAAGCGCCAGGACCAGCGCCAGCAAGAGCGAGCCCAGCGCCGCGGCCAGCCCCCAGTTCAGGGTCTCGCTCACATGCACGGCGATGAAATTGGATATGAACGTGCCGGTCCGCCCGCCGACCAGCGCCGGGGTGATGTAGTAGCCGATCGAGAGGATGAACACCATGATGGAGCCGGCCCCGACCCCGGAGACCGTATTGGGCATGTAGACCCTGACGAACGCGGTAAACGGCGTCGCCCCGAGCGAGCGGGCGGCCCGCATCAGGGACGGCGGGATCGTCTTCATCACCGAGTAGAGCGGCAGGATCATGAACGGTAGCAGGATGTGGACCATCGCCACGAAGGTGCCGAACTGGTTGTGAATCAGCTGAAGCCGGCCGTCGTCCGATATCAGCCCGGTAAAGACCAGCACGTCGTTCAGGACGCCTTCCGTCTGCAGCAGCGCGATCCAGGACGTCGTCCGCACCAGCAGGGAGGTCCAGAACGGCAGCAGGACGAGGATCATCAGCAGGTTGCTCGTGCGCAGCGGCAGCGTGGCCAGTAGATAGGCCACCGGATAGCCGAGCAGCAGGCACAGCACGGTAATCAGCGCGCTCATCCACAAGGTGCGGTAGAAAAGGGTCAGGTAGATCCGGCGCTCTTCCGACTGCCAGACGACCTCGCCGCGGTCGTTCGTCTTCAGGTCGACCGAAGCCAGGAAGTATCCGCTCGTCAGCGCGCCGGCTTCCCGGCGGATGAGCCGCCAGGTGTTCAGGTCGCTCCAGCGGTTGTCGATCTTTAATATTCGTTCCTTGTAGGGCGGCCCGGCGACGCGCTTGGTTCTCCGGCCCGTCTTCCGGAACAGGCTGGTCATGCCGGGCTTTTCGTAGTTCAGCCGGCGCGCCACCCGCCCCAGCGTCCTTGCCTTGACGCCGGCCTTGATATCGAGCGTCAGGGCTTCGAAAACGGCTTCGTCGGGCAATTCCGTGCCGTTCGGATTCCAGTCCTGGATGGCGACGGCGGTGCGCGGCAGGATCGACTCGACGATCCGGTTGTCCACGCTGCGGAACAGCATGTCGCCGATCGGCAGAACGAAGGCTATGGCAATGAAGGCCAGCAGCGGGACGACCAGCAACAGCGCCCGAATCCGGCTGCGCACCAGCGCCCGCTGAAGGCTGATCTTCAGCGGCACGCCGTCTGCCGTGCGCATCACGTCATCCGGTGCATTGGGCATGCGGGCACACCGGTCGCCGGAGTGAAGCCGAAAAAAGTGCCGGGCGGAAGGTTCGGTCGCTTCCGCCCGGCTGTGCGGGTCCTACTTGGCGAGCCAGGCGTTGAACCGCTCGTCGAGTTCGGCCCGATGGTCCGCCCACCAGACATAGTCGAAGATCAGGATGGTCTTCGCGTTCTTCGGGTTGGTCGGCATATGCGGCTTCATGTCGATGCCGAGTTTCGCATGGTTACCCACTTTGGCGATGGACGAGTTGCGCGCCGGTCCGTACGAAATGAACTTCGCCTGGTCGGCCAGCCGCTGGGTGTCGGTGGCAAAGCGAAGATACTTCTTGATCGCAGCCATTTTCTTGGCGCCCTTCGGCACCACCCAGCCGTCCAGGTCGAAGGCCTGCCAGTCCCACAGCATCGCGATCGGCTGTTTCTTCTCGACGATGGCCGAGAACAGGCGCCCGTTATAGGCCGAGGCGATCACGACCTCGCCGTCCGCCAGGAGTTGCGGCGGCTGCGCGCCCTTGGTCCACCAGACGACATGGTCCTTGATGGTGTCGAGCTTGGCGAAGGCCCGCTTCACGCCTTCGGGCGTGGCCAGCACCTTGTAGACGTCCTTGCCGGGAACGCCGTCGGCGATCAGCGCCCACTCCAGATTGGCGATCGGCTTCTTTTCGAGCGCCCGCTTGCCGGGGAACGTCTTCAGGTCGAACACGTCGGCGATCGTGGACGGCTGCTTGCCCTTGAACGCGTCGGTCCGGTAGCCGAAGGTCGTCGAATAGACGATCTGCGGAATGAAGCAGTTGGTTCCGCCGATCGTGAGCGTGCCGGGGATGAAGTCCTTGGATGCCGGCGTGCCGTCGGGTGCGGCGGCAAGCCAGGCGTCCGCGTCGACCGGTTCGAGCAGCCCCTCGTCGCAGGCGACGATCGCGTCGGCGGCGACCATATCGATAATGTCCCAGGTCACCTTGCCCGATTCGACCTGCGCCCGCAGCTTGGCCAGTCCTTCGGCCGCCGAATCGTCGTTGATGATCTTTACGTCCGGGTTCGCCTTCATATAGGGGTTGTGGTAGGCGTTCTGCTGGCTCGCCGTGTAGGCGCCGCCCCACGACACGATGGTCAGGTCGACCGCGTGAGCGCTTCCGGCAAACAGCGCGGCTGCCGCCGCAATTGCCACAGATTTCAACGCTGATTTCATCGGATACCTCCCTTTTCTGTATCCATTGCAACCGGACATCCCGGTCGATCCATTGCCTCCCGCAGCCCCGTTCCCTGACGATCTCTTCGCCTCGGGATTACACGGGACCCGATACGTTACCAGACGCGTCGAGCGCCCGGCAATCTTCCGCCGCCCAGCAAAGACGAACATTCGTGCCCTGGACGAGGGAAGCGTGGCGGTGCGCATTGGGCACCTTGACGATAAACTCGTCGTTTCCGGCCACCGAAAGGCGGGCGCGGATGTGATCGCCGAGGTAAATCAATTCCTCGACGCGGCCGCTGCAGATATTCTCCGCTGTCTCGCCGGCCGGTTCGATGGTGACCCTTTCCGGGCGCAGCGACAGGGTGGTCGGCGCACCTGCGCCATCCACGTTGACCTTGAGCGCGCGGACCGTGCCGCCGCCGTCGAGCGTCACGTCGCAGAACTGGCCGGCCTCGGATGCGACCGTGCCGCGAAGGCGGTTGTTCTCGCCGATGAACTGCGCCACGAAGGCATTCTCGGGCTTTTCGTAGAGAACGCTGGGCGTCGCCAGCTGCTGGATGACGCCGTCGTTGAAGACCGCGATCCGGCTGGACATCGTCAGCGCCTCCGACTGGTCGTGGGTCACGTAGATCACGGTGACGCCGAGATTCTCGTGGATGTGCTTGATTTCGTATTGCATTTCCTCGCGCAGGTTCTTGTCCAGCGCGCCGAGCGGTTCGTCCATCAGGACCAGCACCGGCTCGAACACGAGCGCGCGCGCCACCGCGACGCGCTGCTGCTGTCCGCCGGAGAGCTGGGCCGGCCGCCGGCTCTCGAAGCCCGACAGGCGGACCATGTCGAGCACCCGCGCGATCCTGGCCTGGATATCCGCCTTGGGAAACCTGCGGACCTGCAGGGGAAACGCCAGATTCTCCGCCACCGTCATGTGCGGAAACAGGGCGTAATTCTGGAACACCATGCCGATGCCGCGCCGGTGCGGCGCGACATGGTTGATCGGCCGGTCGTTGAGATAGATTTCGCCGTGCGTCGCCGGCTCGAAACCGGCCAGCATCATCAGGCAGGTCGTCTTGCCCGAGCCCGACGGCCCCAGCATGGTCAGGAACTCTCCGGTTTCGATGTCCAGGTTCAGCTCCTTGATGACCAGCGTTTCCCCGTCATAGGTCTTCTGGACGCGCTCGAACCTGACAATACTGGATTTGGCCTCAACCATTCACTCACCCGGTCACTCACCCTGTCCCGATCGGACCCGCCCGCCGTCCCCGGAGGGCACGGCCATCATCGCAACTCCGGTCATGCAATCTCAACGCGTCCCCGTTCGGGGTCACGGTATCAGACATTTTCGAACGACGGCAACGGCGCGGCCACCCGGATTCGTCGCCTGCGCACGAAATTGTGCTTCATTGTGCTCCGGCCCGCCCCGCCGGCCGCGATACCCGCGCCCCGCGCGGCCCGGCGGTGCACGGCTGCGGAGACGTCGCGATATGTCATGATCCGCCGCAGGTCGGCCGGTCCGGCTAAGTTAGACAGACCGGTCTATATTTGCACTTTTTTCGCCGCGAAGCCGCTTTTCTGGCGCGAAATCTGCAGAAATCCGCCATTCCCGCCCGACGGTCGCGAATCCGCGACGACACGCTGTGCATAAATTCCCGGATTGTGCACGTCAGGCGACCGCGTGGATGCAGCGGCGCCGGCGGGGCGGCTTTCGGCTGGCGTCATGAAATGTCATGATTCGTCATGTTTCTCCGTTTCCGGCCAAATTCCGGGCCTCAGGTCCGGCAACCCCCTCCCGCAAGGTGAGGGGGACTCGAACGGGGCCCGTGAAGGGGATGTGCCGCGATGTCATGAAATGTCATGTTTCGTCATGGCGGGGCCCGGCGGCCGGGACGATCAGCCCAGTCTTATGTTCATATAATGTTCTCAATAACTTTGTCAAGCTGGAACAGCAATCCGCTGGCACGTTCCGGCCGGCCTCCCCCTACTCCTCGATCGCGTCCTCTATCGTGCGCAGGCCGGGGCGTTTCGAACTCACCAGCACGGCCATGTTGCCGGGCTTGTGCTCGTTGCGGCGCATCTTCATATGGGCTTCGGGGATGTCCTCCCAGGCGAAGACCTCGGACATGCACGGGTCGATGCGCCGCTCGATCACCAGCTTGTTGGCCTGCGCCGCCTGCTGGAGATGGGCGAAATGGCTGCCCTGGATGCGCTTCTGGTGCATCCAGACATAGCGCGCGTCGAAGGTGATGTTGTAGCCCGTGGTGCCGGCGCAGAAGACGACCATGCCGCCGCGCTTGACCACGAAGGTCGAGACCGGGAAGGTCGCCTCGCCCGGATGCTCGAAGACGAAATCGACATTGTTGCCCTTGCCGGTGATGTCCCAGATCGCCTTGCCGAACTTGCGGACCTCGGCGAACCAGGCGCGGTATTCGTCGGAGCCGACCTCCGGGAGCTGGCCCCAGCAGTCGAACTCCCGGCGGTTGATGACGCCCCTGGCGCCCAGCGACATGACGAACTCGCGCTTGTCCTCGTCCGAGATCACGCCGATGGCGTTGGCCCCGGTTGCGGCGCACAACTGCACGGCGAAGGAACCGAGCCCGCCCGAGGCGCCCCAGACCAGTACGTTGTGGCCCGGCCGCAGGATGTGCGGCCGGTGGCCGAACAGCATCCGCCAGGTCGTCGCCAGGGTAAGCGTGTAGCAGGCGCTCTCCTCCCAGGTCAGGTGCTTCGGCCGGTGCATGATCTGCTGGGCCTGGACGCAGGTGAACTGGGCGAAGGAGCCGTCCGGCGTCTCGTAGCCCCAGATGCGCTGGGAGGTCGAGAACATCGGGTCGCCGCCGTTGCATTCCTCGTCGTCGCCGTCGTCCTGGTTGCAGTGGATGACGACCTCGTCGCCGACCTTCCAGTTGCGCACCTTCTCGCCGACCGCCCAGACGATGCCGCTGGCGTCGGACCCGGCGATGTGGAACGGCGCCTTGTGGATGTCGAAGGGCGAGACCGGCGTGCCGAGCGAGGCCCAGATGCCGTTGTAGTTGACGCCCGCGGCCATGACGAAGACCAGCACCTCGCGGCTGTCCGGCTCCGGGATGTCGACGACCTCGACCTGCATCGCCGTCTCCGGCTCGCCGTGCCGTTCGCGCCGGATCGCCCAGGCGTACATCTGCTTCGGCACATGGCCCAAGGGCGGAATCTCGCCGACCTCGTAGAGATCCTTCTTCTCGCCGCGCAGCAGCGGGTCGGCCGGTTCCTGGTGTTCGGCCAGTTCGACCACGGGAGAGGCTCCGCTCATGGCTCTGTCTCCTGGAATCTGCGGCCCGCCGAACGGGGTCCGGGCCGTGCGCCGGGGCGGTAGTCATACGACTCCCCGGATTATGTTGCAATGCAAAAAGACATAAAATTGCGCAAAACGCCCGGATTTTTGGTCAATATTTCGTGACACTGTGTCCCATGTAATATATGTGCGGAAACGGCCGTTTCGCCACTTGCGCACGCGGGCCGCGCCGGCGCATTCTTGATGCAGTGCGGCGAAAGCCGCACCCTTACTTCATCGGGGCCCGGATGCAGCCCATGAACGACACAGCCCGAACCGACCGGCCGCAAGAGGAGGGCCGCCCCCGAAGGGACCGTCCCTGGATCATGCGGACATATTCGGGCCATTCCTCGGCCGCGGCGTCGAACGATCTGTACCGGACCAACCTGGCCAAGGGGCAGACCGGACTCTCGGTCGCCTTCGACCTGCCGACCCAGACCGGCTACGACGCCGACGATCCGCTGGCGCGCGGCGAGGTCGGCAAGGTCGGCGTGCCGGTGTCCCATCTCGGCGACATGGAGACCCTGTTCCGCGATATCCCGCTCGCCCGGATGAACACGTCGATGACGATCAACGCGACGGCGCCGTGGCTGCTCGCGCTCTATATCGCGGCGGCCGAACGGCAGGGCGCGCAGCGGGCCGAACTCACCGGCACGACCCAGAACGATATCGTCAAGGAATATCTCTCCCGCGGCACCTACATCTTTCCGCCCGAACCCTCGATGCGGCTCACCGCCGACGTGATCGCCTTCACCTGCCGCGAGGCGCCGAAATGGAACCCGGTCAACGTCTGCAGCTACCATCTGCAGGAGGCCGGGGCGACGCCGGTGCAGGAGCTGGCCTATGCGCTCGCCACCGCCGTCGCGGTGCTCGACCGGGTGCGCGATGCGGTGCCGGCGGCCGATTTTCCCGCCGCGGTCGGCCGGATCAGCTTCTTCGTCAATGCCGGGCTGCGCTTCGTCACCGAAGTCTGCAAGATGCGCGCCTTCACCGAGTTGTGGGACGAAATCTGCGAGGCGCGCTACGGCGTCGCGGATCCGAAGCTGCGCCGCTTTCGCTACGGCGTCCAGGTCAATTCCCTCGGCCTGACCGAGCAGCAGCCGGAGAACAACGTCTACCGCATCCTGCTCGAGGCGCTGGCGGTCACCCTGTCGAAAGGGGCGCGGGCGCGGGCGGTGCAGCTGCCGGCCTGGAACGAGGCGCTCGGCCTGCCCCGGCCGTGGGACCAGCAATGGTCGCTGCGCCTGCAGCAGATCCTCGCCTACGAGACCGACCTGCTGGAGTATGGCGACATTTTCGACGGCTCGGCCGAGATCGCGGACAAGGTTGCCGAACTGAAGCGCGAGGCGGCCGCCGAAATGGCGCGGATCGAGGCGATGGGCGGCGCCGTGGCCGCGGTCGAGTCCGGCTACATGAAGCAGCGGCTCGTGGCGTCCAATGCGGCGCGGGTCGCGGCGATCGAGGCCGGCGAGCAGACCGTCGTCGGTGTAAACCGCTGGACCGAAAGCGCGCCCTCGCCGCTCACCGAAGGCGCCGGGGACGAGAGCGGGACGGGCGGCGGAGACGGCGGCTTCCTCGCCGTCGATCCGGCCGCCGAGGCGGTGCAGATCGCCGGGCTCCAGGAATGGCGCGCGGCGCGGGACGAGGTTAAGGCGCAGGCGGCAATCGCCGAACTGGAGCGCACCGTCCGCGACGGCGGCAACGTCATGGAACTGTCGATCGCCTGCGCCCATGCCGGCGTGACGACCGGCGAATGGGGCGGGGCGCTGCGCGGCATCTTCGGCCTCTACCGGGCGCCCACCGGCGTCGGCGCGGCCCCGGCGGTGCGGCCGGTTTCCGAAGACGGCATCGCTGCCCTGGAGGCGGTGCGCGGCCGGGTCGAGGCCCTGTCCCGGCGGCTCGGCCGGCGGCTCAAGATGCTGGTCGGCAAGCCGGGGCTGGACGGCCATTCCAACGGCGCCGAGCAGATCGCCGTCAAGGCGCGGGACTGCGGCATCGAGGTGGTCTACGAGGGCATCCGCCTGACCCCGGCGCAGATCGCCAACGCCGCGTCGCAGGAGGACGTCCACATCGTCGGCCTCTCCATCCTGTCGGGCAGCCACGCCGCGCTGGTCGGCGATGTCGTGGCGCGGCTGGCGGACCTGGGCCTGGGCGACGTGCCGGTCGTCGTCGGCGGCATCATCCCGCCGGCCGACGCCGAAGCCCTCAAGTCCGCCGGCGTCGCCGCCGTCTACACGCCGAAGGACTTCGACCTGACCGCCATCATGGGCGAGATCGTGGACATCGTGGAGCGGGGGACGAGAGAGGCGGCGTAGGGGTGGCCTGAACCGTTGGCGCAGACCTCAAAAAAGTCTTGCCCCGGATTGATTGTTTCCTTACTTTCCAATTGTAAGGAAAAGGCCATGCTCGCGAAACTCACCGCCAAGAACCAGTTGACCCTGCCCAAGGCCGCGATCGCCGCCGTGGACGCCGCCGACTATTTCGACGTGGCTGCCGAGAACGGCCGCATCGTGCTCACGCCGGTGCGCGTCAACCGTGCAGGGGCCGTGCGC
Organism: Rhodospirillaceae bacterium; assembly: GCA_011523655.1. Taxonomy (GTDB): domain Bacteria; phylum Pseudomonadota; class Alphaproteobacteria; order Bin65; family Bin65; genus Bin65. The sequence goes on along the minus strand of WTGH01000031.1, from coordinate 50,215 downwards.
GCCAAGCTTGCCGAACTCGGCCTGTCCGAAGCCGATGTGGCCGACGCCGTCGCCTGGGCACGGTCAGGGGCGCGGTCGGGGGCGCCCTCCGGCGAATGACGCCGCCGCGTCTGGTCCTCGACACCAACGTCCTCGTCTCGGCGCTCCTGTTTCCCTCCGGCAACGTGTCGTGGCTGCGCCATGCGTGGAGCGCGGAGCGCATCCGCCCGCTCGCCGGCCGCGAGACGACGGCAGAACTGATCCGCGTGCTCGGCTATCCGAAATTTCGGCTGAGCGACGCCGATCGGCAGGACATCCTCGAAGACTATCTGCCCTTCTGCGAAACCGTGATCGTCCCGAACCCGCCGCCCGCGGTTCCCGAATGCCGCGATCCCTTCGACCGGCCGTTCCTGGAACTGGCGCTCGCCGGCAACGCTGACGCGCTGGTAACAGGCGATGCCGACCTGAAAACGCTGGCGGATGTCTTCGCTGTGCCCATCCTGACCCCGGCCGGCCTCAAGCGGCAGTTGCCTGACAATGGATGCACTGGCACTTGAAGCGACTGTTTCCTTGCCAACAAAGTCGATTGCCGCAATCCGAACTATGGAGACAAGACCTTGACCCCCACCTTCACCACCCGCCCTGACATCCGCATCGTCGGCCTGGCGCAGCCGTTCGGGCGGGGCGGGGCGTTGGACGGGCCGGCGGTGTGGCGGCGCTTCCGACCTTTCATCGAGCTCATCCCGAACCGGGTTGGGGCGCACACCTTGGGGTTGAACGAGGTCGTCGACATGGCGGCCGGCGAGCTGGTCTATGCGCCGGCGGTGGAGGTGAGCGGCTTCGGCGGCCTGCCGGACGAACTGTTCGGCAAGACTCTGGAGGGCGGGCGCTTCGCTGTGTTCGCCGTGCCGCTGTCCGGCGGCGATATTGGCGCCGAGTTCCGCCGCGCGTACGATTTCATCTATGGCGCGTGGGCGCAGCGGGACGATGTCCGCCTGCGGGCTTACTACGATTTCGAATATTACGATGCGCGCTTCGACCCGGAAACGCTCAGCGGCGAGGCTTCGATCTGGGTGCCGGTGACGTAGCGCGACGTGCCGGCGGCGGGTCGCCCGAAATCGCACCAGAAATTCCCGCTAACGCCGGATGAATTTCGATAAAATTATTTAATTTCAATTCCTTGCGTGCCGTCTGTATGGAATCGGCATGCGTGTCGAACCGACCCCCGAAGGCCGCCTGGCCCGGCCCGGAACCGCCATCTCCGGCCCGGCGCGAGCGCTGCGGGAGCGGACGATACCGGTCCCCGTCGTTCGGCCCGCACCCCGCATTCCGGACAGGGAACCCTGACCTTGGACATCGCATTCGCAACCCGCGGCGATCTCATCGCCGTTGGACTCGCACAACCGTTCCGTCGGGGCGAAGGGCTGGACGGACCGGCAGTCTGGCGGCGCTTCGCGCCGTATATCGGGCGAATTCCCGACCGCATCGGCCTCCATACCCTCGGCATCAACGAAGTCGTGGACATGGCGGCCGGCGACCTGATCTACGCGCCCGCCGTCGAGGTCAGCCAGATCGGCAATCTGCCGGACACCTTGTTCGGTCGGGAAAAACCGTATTGGAAGGTGCTGGAGGGCGGCCGGTTCGCGATCTTCACCGTCCGGCTCGCCGGCGGCGACGTCGCCGCCGAATTCCGCCGCGCCTACGACCATATCTACGGGACCTGGGTGCCGGAGAGCGGCGCCGAGCTGCGGGCCTGGTACGATTTCGAGCATTACGACGACCGTTTCGACCCCGAAACGCGCACCGGCGAGGTCTCGATCTGGGTGCCGGTGCGGTAGCGGCGAAGGGCGGGGCGTATCGAAGAGCGGCGGCTACTTCCCGCCGAGCGCCTGGAAAATGCGCCGGGCGGCGCGGCCGGTGACGGGCAGGCCCAGGTCCTTTTCGGCCTCGCGGATCGCGGCGCGGCTCTTCGGGCCGATCTTGCCGTCCGGCGCGCCGGGATCGTAGCCTTCGACGATCAGCAATTCCTGAAGCCATTTCCGCTCGATACGCGACAGGCCGGGATCGTCGGTCGGCCAGGCCGCGCGGAAACGGCCGCGGCCGGCGAGCCGGTCGGCGAGATGCGCCACCGCCAGCGCGTACGATTCGGCGTGGTTGTACGCGTACAGGGAGTCGAAGTTGCGGAAGGTCAGGAAGGCCGGGCCGTCCGGGCCGGCCGGGCGCAGCAGCCCGGCGCGCAGCTTGCCCTTGAGCCGCCGCCTGTCCATTCGTCTAAGGCCGCGCGCCGCCCAGGTGTCCAGCGCAGCCTTGCGCTTGCGACCCTCGGGTCCCCGATAGCCGTTTGGAACGCGCACCTCGATGATACGCGGCCGCCCGGTGCGCCAGCCGGCCCGGCGCAGATAGTTGGCCGCCGAGCCGAGCGCATCGGGCACGGAACTCACCAGATCCTTGCGGCCGTCGCCGTCGAAATCGACCGCCAGGCGCCGGTAGGTCGACGGCATGAACTGGGTCTGGCCGAACGCGCCGGCCCAGGAGCCGTAAAGCTTGGCGAGTGGCAGGTCGCCGGCATTGACGATGCGCAGCGCCGCCAGCAATTCGCGCCGCCAGAAAGCTTCGCGCCGGCCGCCGCGGCAGGTCAGGGTCGCGAGCGCGTGGGGCAGAAAGTTCCGGCCCGTGGTCTTGCCGTAATCGGTCTCGACGCCCCAGATCGCGGCGATGACGTGGCGGTTCACGCCGAAGCGCTTCTCCGCCCGGCGCAGCGCGGCGCCGTGCCGGCGCATCGCCGCCTTGCCCTCGCGGAACCGCTGGTCGTCGACCACGAAGGCCAGGTAATCCCAGATCGGGATGCGGCGTTCCGGCTGCACCGTCGACAGGCGCAGCACCCGCGCGTCCGGTTCGGCGATATCAAGCGCCCTGCGCACCACCGACTTCCGGATGCCGGCCTTGCCGGCGGCCCGCTTCAGGCCGTCGACGCAGGCCGGGAAACCGGCGGCGTGGCCAGGCGGCGAAGCGGCGAGAAAGAAGGCGGCGGCGAGCGCCGCCGTCGGAAAATGACGCATGGAGGCGAGCCTTCCGGACGGTCCGCCCGCTCATATCGCAGGAAATCGGATTGCGGGCCAGCGTCTGCATGCTCCGGCATCGCTTTCCTGTTATCCGCCGTTGCCGGCCGGCCCGCTTGTCCGCTAGAGACGCGATCATGGTTGCGCTCTTCCGGCAGCGCGCGCACGATGCCGCGCGCCATGTCAGCCGCTGTCCGCCCGTTGCCGCCGCCCTGTTCGCCCTTGTCCCAGCTCTTTTCGGGGCCGGGGCCGGGACCGGCCCCGCGGCGGCACAGGAGGCGCGGCAGCATTCCTGCGCCGCGGGCGGCGCGGGCATGACCGCAACCGGGGACGGGATCGCCTTCCGTGGCGGGGCGGACGCTTCGGAGCTCATTACCGTCGCGGCGGTCGGCGACGTGCTGTTGCACGATGCGGTGCAGAAGTTCGCCGCGACGCGGAAAGACGGCTATCTCAGCCTGTTCCGCCCGGTCGCCGACCTGATCCTGGGCGCCGATATCGCCTTCGCCAACTTGGAGGGCCCCGCGGCGGCCGGGATCACGAAGACCGGGCGCACGACCGCCCCGCCGGACCGGCTTTGGGACGGCTGGGTCTACAGCGGCTATCCGATGTTCAACTATCACCCGTCGGTGCTGGGTGCGCTGAAAAAGGCGGGTTTCGACGTTCTGCTGACCGCCAACAACCATGCGCTCGACCGCTACGCCGTCGGCGCCGACCGGACGATCGACGCCATCGCGGCGGCGGGCCTGAAACACACCGGCACGCGCAAGCGGGGCGGGGACGGTCAGCCCTGGTATGCGGTTTCGGAGACTGACAGGTCGGACCGGACGCGGCGGATCGCCTGGCTCGGCTGCACCTACGGCACCAACGGCATCCCGGACCGGGACGGCCAGGTGTTGCGCTGCTATCGCCACAAGGCACGGGTGCTCGGCATTATCGCGGGACTCGCCCGGCGCGACGATATCGACGCCGTGATCTTTGCGCCGCACTGGGGCGCCGAATACGAACACGAGCCCGAGCCGCGCCAGCGTGCGCTTGCCGCTGCCGCCATCGAGGCTGGCGCCGCCGCCGTGATCGGCACCCATCCCCATGTCATGCAGCCGGTCGAGAAGCATGTCGCGAAGGACGGCCGCGAAGGCCTGATCGCCTATTCGCTCGGCAACTTCGTCTCCAACCAGATCAGCCTGGCGCGGCGCAGCTCGCTCATCCTGCTGCTCGGCCTCGCGCCGGACCCGCGGCCGGCTTCGGCGGGCAAGCTGCGCGTCGCCGCCTTCGGCTGGATCCCGATCTGGGTGCGCAACGAGGACGGCCGGATGCAGGTCGAGGCCATCGAGCGGGCCGGGCCGGAGGCGCAGCGCCATCTCGACCATCTGAACGGGCACCTGCCGCCGGCCAACCGGTTGCCGGCACGCCCGGTTTACTGGCGGCAAAATGCCTGCGGCCCGGCCCATCGACAGGACCGGGTGCCAGAAGAATATTGAGGAGAATGTTGAGGCGGCGCCCGGCCGAGTGCGGCCCGGCGCGCCAGCGCGATCGGAAACGCCCTGCGATGAACGAGATGTCCCGCCCCGCAGCCGACAGTGGCCTGCTTCCCGATCTGCTGTCCCTGTGCCGCGACGCGCTCGAGGCCGCCGAGGCGCTGAAGGACACGGCGCGCCGCGCTGTCGCCGGTCTGGTGGCCCCCGGCGGGAAGGTCGATCCGGCCTTGCTGGAGCGGCAGCAGTTCGCCGCCCACGGCCTGGCCTGGTTCAACACCTATGTCGCAGCGCTGGAGCAAACGCTTGCCTGGGCCGAACGGCTCCACGCCGCCGGGCGGCTCGGCGAAACCGAACGGCTCATCCTCCAGGCCGGCTTCGGCGAGTATCTTGCCCAGCTTAAGGGCGGCATCGCGATCAGCCAGGGCGAGGTGCTGCGCCCGGCCGACATGGGCGTGCCCGAGGCGGCGATCGCAGCTTTCGGCATACCGGCAGTACGGACGCTGATCGGAAACGGCAACAGCGACGCGGCCCGGATGCGCCTCGTAGCCCTGATCGCCCGGGACGGTTCGGGGACCGGCTTCGGCGACGACGGGTTGGACGACGAGATGCTGGCGATGATCCGCGACCAGTTCCGCCGCTTCACGGACGAGAAGATCGCGCCCCACGCCCATGGCTGGCATGTCGAGGACGTGCTGATCCCGATGGAAGTGGTCAACGAACTGGCGGATTTGGGCGTGTTCGGCCTGACGATCCCGGAGGACTTCGGCGGCCTCGGCCTCGGCAAGGTTGCCATGTGCATTGTCACCGAGGAACTGTCGCGCGGCTATATCGGCATCGGCTCGCTCGGCACCCGCTCGGAGATCGCCGGCGAGCTGATCCGGCTGGCCGGCACACCGGCCCAGCGCGACGAGTGGCTGCCGAAAATCGCCTCGGGAGCGGTGCTGCCGACCGCCGTGTTCACCGAGCCCAACACCGGCTCCGACCTCGCCAGCCTGCGCACCCGCGCGGTCCGCGACGGCGACGTCTACCGGGTGACCGGCAACAAGACATGGATCACCCACGCCGCGCGCACCGACATGATGACCCTGCTGGCGCGCACCGATCCGGACAAACCGGGCTATCGCGGGCTGTCCATGTTCATCGCGCCCAAGCCGCGCGGCACCGACGCCGAGCCATTCCCGGCGCCGGGCATGTCGGGCGGGGAGATCCACGTCCTCGGTTACCGCGGGATGAAGGAATACGAGATCGGCTTCGACGGCTTCGAGGTGCCGGCCGCCTGCCTGCTCGGGGAGGCCGAGGGCGAGGGCTTCAAGCAGCTCATGGCGACCTTCGAGAGCGCGCGCATCCAGACCGCGGCGCGGGCCGTCGGCGTCGCCCGGAACGCCATGGAGCTCGGCCTCGCCTACGGACGGGAGCGCATGCAGTTCGGCAAGCCGATCTACGAGTTCCCGCGGGTCGCCGGCAAGATCGCCTGGATGGCGGTCGAGACCATGATGGTGCGCCAGCTCACCTGGTTCGCCGCGCGCGAGAAGGACAGCGGCCGGCGCTGCGATATCGAGGCCGGCATGGCCAAGCTGCTCGCCGCCCGGGTCGCCTGGGCCAACGCCGACAACGCCCTCCAGATCCACGGCGGCAACGGCTATGCCCAGGAATACGAGATCAGCCGCGTCCTGTGCGACGCCCGCATCCTCAACATTTTCGAAGGCGCCGCCGAAATCCAGGCCCACATCATCGCCAGGGGGTTGATCGAGCGGCGGAATTAGCAGCGGATTGAGGCGGCCGATTTGCGATCGTCAGGCAGCGCCCGTGCGCGGCGGGAGCAGGGCCTTTTCGATCAACACCGCATGATTGCGTTCGATTTCGCCATGAAAACGCTCGGGGAGGCGCGCCCAGTCGCGGGCCTCGACCAGGAACGGGACGGTCGATTCCCTCACTGCCTCCTCGAAGTCTCCCAACCGGTCGAGCGGAATCTCCTTCAGGCCCGGTCCGCGCAGCACAAGGTCGAGGTCGCTGCCGTCGTGGCTCTTCCCGCTCACGCGGCTTCCGTAGGCCCAGACCTCGACGTCGGGCAGATGCTCCCGCAACAGCGTTTCCAACAGTTCGCGGTGTTTCGGCTGGAGATGGAGGCGGTCAGCCATCGCCTGCCGCCTCGATTGCGTCGGCCAGGGCCTTCGCATCGGCAACGAAGGCCGGCAACAGCTTCAGGGTCTCCTCGGCGAAATCTTCACCATACTTGTGCGCTGTGTCGTTCCGGTTGTCGCGATAGCGAAGCCAGCGCTCGGCGGCCTCGGCTTCGATCAGCCCGTGTTTCGCGGCATGGCGGAACAAATCCTTGAAGACAAGCCGGTCGGCCTGCCGGTCATTGGCGAAGAAAGCGGCGAGGCGCTTGCGCAACAGATTGCCGCTCTGTTCCAGGACCAGTTCGAATTCCTTGACGCAGGCGGCGCGGTACACGTCGCGGAGAAAGTCGTCCGTCCCGGTGCCGCGCTGCTCTCCCATTTCGTTCAGAGCGCGTTCCAGAGTTCCTATACAGCGCCGCAGGAACGTCGTATCGAGGTTCACGGTCGGCTCTCCCCGCGCTCCGCCCCTCAGTCCACCACGCCCATGCCGATGACGTTGTAGCCGCAATCGACATGGTGGACCTCGCCGCTGACCCCGGCGCTGAGCGGCGAGATCAGGTAGAGGCCGGTGTTGCCGACCTCCTCCAGCGTCGGGTTGCGGCGCAGGGCGGCGTTGCGCTCGACCCACTGGTAGAGATAGCGGGCATCGCCGACGCCGGCGCCGGCGAGGGTGCGCATCGGGCCGGCCGAGAGCGCGTTCACCCGGATGCCGGCGCCGCCCAGGTCGTTGGCGAGATAGCGCACGCTGGCCTCCAGCGCCGCCTTGGCCACGCCCATGACGTTGTAGGAGCGAAACACGCGGTTCGAGCCGTCGAAGGTGAGCGTCAGCAGCGCGCCGCCCGCTTCGCCGTTGGCCGTCATCAGCGGCTCGGCCCGGCGCGCCAGGTCGGTGAAGGAAAAGGCGCTGATCTCCAACGTCTGGCGGAAATTATCCCGGCTGGTGTCGATATAGCGGCCGGCCAGCTCCTGCCGGTCGGAAAAGGCCAGCGAGTGGACGGCGAAATCGAGCCCGCCCCACAGGCTGCCGATCCGGTCGAACAGCGCGTCCATGGCCGCCGGGTCGGCGACATCGGCCGGCATGACGATCGGCGAACCGGTGCTCTCGCACAGCGGCGCGGCGCGGCGCGCGATCGCCTCGATATCCTGGTAGGTGAAGGCGATCTCGGCGCCCTGCGCGGCGGCGGCCCGGGCGATGCCCCAGGCGAGCGAGCGCTCGTTGGCCACGCCCATCACCAGCCCGCGCCGGCCGGCCATCAGGTCGCCGGTCCTTTCGATCCTGTCCGCAGCGCCTTGCGGCATGCCCCGAATCCCTTTCCCGGACGGAACCCCTCGAAGGGATTCCACGACGGAAATCCAGCGCGGTTAAACCATGAATGGGCCGGGGGCGGAAGCCGCGCGTCGGCGTGGAAAGTCGTCCGAACCGGCCGGAACGGGCCGGCGGACGATAATTCCCCGATCTTGATTCAGGTCATTCGGACTCTTCCGCGAATGTGGCATGCGCTCAAGGAGCTGAATGGGGGCAAACAGGATGTTGGGGATAGCAATCGAGAAAGTGTCCGCATTGATCGAGCGGGTCGAGGCCTTCGATGCCGGTCTGGAGGAAACGGACGAGGCGGATGACGCCGGTTCCGAGCGCAGGTTCGATCGCCTTGACGATTTCGACGACGACATCGAACCCGAGGACGATCCTGCACATCGCGAACTGGTGGAATTCATCGACACGCTGAACCTGGACGAACAGATCGAACTGGTGGCGCTCGCCTGGCTCGGCCGGGGCACCTTCGACCGCACAGAATGGGAGGAAGCGCTCCGGGAAGCGCGGGACGGTCATACCAATCACACCGGCGACTATCTTGTCGGCATCCCGCTGCTCGGAACCTACCTGGAAGAAGGCCTCAGCCAGCTCGACCTGCGCTATCACTGAGCAGCCGGGAAGCGGCGGCGGGGTTGACGGCGTCGGAAACGGGATTGCGGCGCGCGTGGAATAGCTGCTGTCGCAGGAACAATAGATCATCTCGATTTGTAACTTGTCCAGTGATAGGTTACAAATCGGCATATGATCCTCGGCTTTCGCCACAAAGGCCTCGAGCGTTTGTTCGAGAAGGGAGACCGCAGGCGGGTTTCCCCGAGGATAATTGCCAGGGTCGAGCGGGTTCTTGCCCGTCTGGACGTAGCTGCCGGTCCCGGAGACATGAACCTGCCGGGTTTCGGACTGCACCCGTTGAAGGGCCATCTGGCGGGCTATTGGGCGGTAAGCGTATCGGGCAACTGGCGCGTCGTCTTCCGCTTCGACGGACGCGACGTGACGGACGTGGATCTGGTTGACTATCACTAGTTGGCTATTGCCGGGAGGATTGAGCTGTGCCGATGAAAAATCCGCCCCATCCGGGCCTGTCCGTGCGTCACGATTGTCTGGAGCCGTTGGGTCTCAGCGTCACTGAGGCCGCGCGCAAGCTCGGCGTCAGCCGCAAGCAGCTTTCGGATATTGTCAATTGCCGTTCGGGGATTTCGCCGGAGATGGCGATCCGCCTCGACAAGGCGTTCGGGGGCGGCGCGGAGACCTGGTACCGGCTTCAATCGGCCTACGAACTGGCTCAGGCAATGAAGCAGGCCGACCGGATCGAGGTCGAGCGGTTATCGCCGGCGGCATAACCGTCAACCGGAAAGAAAGCCCGGAGAGCCCACCATGACATCGAGCAGCAGACGGTCCGGAGTCACCCTCGGCCGCCCGTTTGTCGGCATCCCCTCGTTCCTGCGTGCGCGGATCGAAACCGATCTTGATGCGCTCGACGCCGATATCGCGGTCTTCGGGGTCCCCTTCGACGAAGGGTCGCCCTTCCTCGCCGGCTCGCGCATGGGTCCGCGCGCGATTCGCGAGCACTCGCTGCGCTTCGCCGCCCCCGAGGCCGGGTTCTACGACCCGGAGACCGGGCGCACCTACCTCGCGCACGAGATGGCGAACGGGACCATCGCCGATGTCGGCGACGCCGACGTCTGGCCGACCGACGTCGACAGCACGTTCGACAACGCGACCGACCTGACCAGGGCGATTCTCGCCAGGGGGGCGCTGCCGGTGATGCTCGGCGGCGACCACTCGGTCACCTATCCGGTGGTCAGGGGCTACGAGGACGAGGCGCCGCTGCACGTCATCCACTTCGACGCCCATATCGACTATGCGCCCTTTATCCACGATCTCCGCTTCACCAACGTCCACCCGTTCCGCAACATCGCCCCGTTGGGGCATGTGCTGAGCCTCACCCAGGTCGGAATCCGCAGCCTGCGCAGCGCCGAATCGGAAATCCGCGATTCGATCGACGACGGCAACCGGGTGATAACCATGGGCGCGTTCCGCGACGCCGGCCCGCAAGGCGTCGCCGAAGTCGTGCCGCCGGACGCGCGGACCTATGTCAGCATCGACATCGACGTGCTCGACCTGCCGCTGATCCCGGGATGCGTCTCGGCCGAGCCGAACGGGATGAGCTACGCCGAACTGCGCGACACCCTCGCCGCCATCGCGGAGCACTGCACCGTGGTCGGGCTCGATCTGGTCGAGGTCAATCCGACCCTCGACGTCGGGACCGGCGTCACCTCCTACCTCGCCGCGCACACGGTGCTGGAGTTCCTCGGCAACATCTGCCGCCAGCCGCGCTGGGAGCGCCACCGCGAAGCCCGCGCCGCCGCCCGCGGCTGATCGGGCCGGATCCCCGGTCGCAAGCTCCTTACCCGTCATATCGACCGGAGCCGCCCAAGGGGCGGCGGAGTGGAGATATCTTTACACTCCGGCGCATGAACCGTTGCGCCACGCAGGAAGGATTTCTCCGCTTCGCGGCTTCGCCGCTCCGGTCGAAATGACGTGTGAGAACTACGCCGCCCCTACGCCGCCTCCTCCGCCGCGTCGGCCTTTGCCACCCGGTTGGCGGCGCTGACGATGGCGCGGAGCGACGCGGCGACGATGTTCGGGTCGCGGCCGACGCCGAACAGGGTGCCGCCGTCCGGCGTGCTGACTTCGACATAGGCGACCGCGGTGGCGTCGGCGCCCTTGCCGACAGCGTGCTCGTGGTAGCTCTGGACCGCCATGTTGAGGTTGAGGCCGTTCCTCAGCGCGTCGATGAAGCCGTCGATCGGGCCGTTGCCCTTGCCCTGGATGGTGCGCGGCTCGCCGTTCCAGCTGATCTCCGCGGTCATGCGCCGGATCTCGCTGGCGTGGGCGTCCGGCACCGTGCGGTAGTTGCCGAAGCCGATCGGGCCCTCCTGGTCGAGATATTCCTTCTCGAAGACCGACCAGAGCTCTTCCGAGGTCATCTCCTTGCCGGTGGCGTCGGTCACCTTCTGGATCACGCCGGAGAACTCGACCTGGAGCATGCGCGGCAGCTTCAGGCCGTAGTCGGCATCCATGACATAGGCGACGCCGCCCTTGCCGGACTGGCTGTTGATCCGGATGACCGCCTCGTAGGTCCGGCCGACATCCTTGGGGTCCATCGGCAGGTAGGGCACGTCCCACAGTTCGCTGTTGCTGGTCTCGAGCGCCGCGAAGCCCTTCTTGATCGCGTCCTGGTGCGAGCCGGAGAAGGCGGTGAACACCAGCTCGCCGCCATAGGGGTGGCGCGGATGGACCGGCAGCTGGTTGCAGTATTCGACCGTGCGGATGATCTCGTTGATGTCCTGGATTTCGAGATCGGGATCGACGCCCTGGGTGAACAGGTTGAGCGCCAGGGTGACGATATCGACGTTACCGGTGCGCTCGCCGTTGCCGAACAGCGTGCCCTCGATCCGGTCGGCGCCGGCCATCACGCCGAGTTCGGCGGCGGCGACGGCGGTGCCCCGGTCGTTGTGCGGATGCAGGGAGAGGAGGTAGCAGTCGCGGTTGGCGATGTTGCGGTGCATCCACTCGATCTGGTCGGCATAGATGTTGGCCGACGCCATCTCGACGGTCGCAGGCAGGTTGATGATCGTCTTCTTCTCCGGTGTCGGCTGCCACACGTCCATCACGGCGTTGCAGACGTCCCGGGCATAGTCCAGCTCGGTGCCGGTGAAGGATTCCGGCGAATACTGGTGGACCACCTCGGTCTCCGGCACGCTCGGCACCAGGTCGCGGATCAGTTCGGCGCCGTCGGTCGCGATCTTCATGATCTCCGCCCGGTCGGCGCCGAAGACGACGCGGCGCTGGGTCGTCGACGTCGAGTTGTAGAGATGGACGATGGCGCGCCGCGCGCCGCGGATCGCGTCGAAGGTGCGGCGGATCAGGTGCTCGCGCGCCTGGGTCAGCACCTGGATGGTGACGTCGTCGGGGATCATGTCCTGCTCGACGAGCTGGCGGCAGAAGTCGAAATCGGTCTCCGAGGCCGAGGGGAAGCCGACCTCGATCTCCTTGAAGCCCATCCGGCACAGCAGTTCGAACATGCGCCGCTTGCGCTCCGGCCCCATCGGCTCGACCAGCGCCTGGTTGCCGTCGCGCAGGTCGACCGAGCACCAGACCGGCGCCTTCTCGATGACCCTGCCGGGCCAGGTCCGGTCGGTCAGGCCGACCGGCTCGAAGCCCTGGTATTTGTGGATCGGCATGGTGGACATGGAACTGTCTCCGGTTCGGCGGGGCGGAGAGACGGCTGCGCCCGCGTATCGGGCGGCGCAGCGCTCTATTCCGGTTGTCGCGAAGGTTACTCGGGGGATCCTGCCTTGCGGCGCCAGCCTCGGGGATCTTGAAATCCGGGGCTTCGGATCGGGGGTGTCACATGCGGCGGGCGGCGGTCGCGCGCCCTTGGCCCGGCGTCCTAGGACGCCGGGTGGCTAAGCAGAAGCAGACCGGTAATGGCGTGCGGCATGTGCATCGTGCCGCGAACGGTAAGGGCGCCATCCGCCCCGGTCAAGCCGCATCGTGGCGCAGGATTGGGCGCCCCGCCGGGCGCCCCGCGGCGTGTACAAGGCGCCGGCTCCCGCTCGCCTTGCCGCACGGGCGAAGCCGCTTAGGTCCGTATGCCCGCCACGCCGGCGCGCCGTCCGGCGGAGGCACATTGAGGGGAGGCGCACTTTGTATCATCCCACCAGGCGCACATTGCTGCGTTCGGTCGGCGCTGCCGCCGGGTCGGCTGCGGTCTACCGGACCATGGATGCGCTCGGCCTGCTGGGGCCGGGCGACGCCCAAGCCGCGGCGCTGGACCTTCCGCCCGGGTCCGGCAAGGGCGGACGGGTCGTCATCCTGGGCGCGGGGGTCTCGGGCCTCGCTGCGGCGTGGGAGATGTCGCGGGCGGGCTGGCACTGCACGGTGCTGGAGGCCACGGAGCGTGCCGGCGGCCGCAACCTGACGGCGCGCGGCGGCGACGTGCTGACCGAGCGGGGCATGCGCCAGGAGGTCTGCTTCGATCGGGAGGACCATCTCTACGCCAATCTCGGCCCGGCGCGCATTCCCTACCATCACCGCACGGCGCTCGGATACTGCAAGGCGTTCGGCATCGATCTCGAAGTGTTCACCAACGACAACCGGGCCGCCTTTTTCCATAACCGCGAGCGCTTCGGCGGCCGGCCGGTCGCCGGCCGGCGGGTGTTGACCGACATGCGCGGCTATGTTGCGGAACTGCTCGCCAAGGCGGTGGACCGGGGGGCGCTGGACGCGGAGCTGACTCCGGACGACAAGGAGCGCGTGCGCGCCATGCTCAAGAGTTTCGGCGGGCTGAAGGACGACCGCAGCTATGCCGGGTCGGACCGGGCCGGCTATCGGGGCGCGCAGGTCAACGCCGGGATGGCGGTGGGCGAGATCGAGGAGCGGCTGGATTTCGGCGAGCTGCTGGGCGCCGATTTCTGGCAGTACAAGCTCCATTTCAGCCATTTCCTCGACCAGAACCCGACGCTGTTCCAGCCGGTCGGCGGCATGGACGCGCTCGTCCGGGCCTTTACGCAGCGCGTCGGCGACCACGTGCGCTACGGATGCATCGTCGAACAGATCCGCCGGCAGGGCGACGGGGTCCGGATCGTCTGGCGCGGCCCCGACGGCGCGGAACAGGCCGTTCTAGCGGACTATGCCATCTGCACCATCCCCGCACCGGTTCTGAAGGACATCCCGAACGACTTCTCGCCCGGTACGCGGGCGGCGCTCGACTCCCTCGACTTTGTCGAGGCGGTGAAGGTCGCCTTCCAGGCCAAGCGGCGCTTCTGGGAGGAGGATGCGGCGATCTACGGCGGCATTTCCTGGACCGACAACGACATCACCCAGGTCTGGTATCCGTGCAACGGCTATCAGCGGCCCAAGGGCGTGCTGGTCGGCGCCTATATCTGGAGCCGGAAGCCGGGGCTGCGCTATTCCGCCATGTCCGCACCGGAACGCCTCCGGGCGGCGCTGGCCGAAGGCGCGCCCCTGCATCCAGGATATACCGGCGAGATGGAATGCGGGATCAGCCGCGCCTGGCTCAACGTTCCCTTCCAGAAGGGCGGATGGCCGCGCCGCAACCCGGACGCCGCGGCGGCGCTGCGCCGGGGCGACGGACCGTTCCAATTCGCGGGCGATCAGGCGACCGCGCTGCCCGGATGGCAGGAAGGCGCCCTGCTCGCCGCCCACGCCGCTGCCGGGGCGATACACGACCGTTTCACCGCCAAATGAACCGGCGCGCGGCCGGCTGGCGGCTCAGCGCCTAGATCGCCCCCACCTCCCGCAACGCCGCCAGCTCTTCCGCGCCGTAGCCGATCGCGCTCAGCACCTCATCCGTATGCTCGCCGGTCTCCGCCTGGCCGGTCGGCGGCAGGGCCGGGGTCTCGCTCAGCCAGATCGGCGCCTGGGCGACCATGGCCGGGCGGTCCGTGCCGGGCCAGGCGACCGGATGGAGCAGGCCGAGCGCCCGGACCTGGGGATGGTCCAGCGCCTCCTGCGGCTTCAGCACCGGACCGGCCGGGACATGCGCCGTCGCCAGCGCCTCCAGCGCCTCGTCGCGGGTCCGTTCGGCGCACCAGTCCGCCATGCGCTCCGACAGGACCGCGCCATTGTCGCCGCGCGCGTCGTCGGTCGCGAAGCGCTCGTCCTCCAGCCATTCGGGCTCGCCCATCAGGTCGGCCCAGCGCTTGAACAGCGGGTTGCCGACGGTGTGGACGACGATGAAGCCGTCCCTGGTCTGGAACAGGTCGGTCGGGCCGGAGTTGAAGGCGCGGTTGCCGATCGGCCCCCGGTCCAGTTCCAGGACGGACTGTTCCGTCAGCAGGAAGCCGTTGAAGGCGGCGGCGGTCGCCAGCAGGGCGCCGACGACCTCCTGCCCGCGCCCGGAGCGCTGCTTCTCGATCAGCGCCATGGCGATGCCGAAGGCCGCGTGCAGGGCCGTGCCGAAATCGACGAAGGCGATCGGCGCGCGCCAGGGCCGGCCCGGCTCGCCGGTCAGGTAGATCGAGCCGCACATCGCCTGGCCGACGCTGTCGAAGCCGGGGCGCGTCGCCCACGGCCCGTCCTTGCCGTAGGACGACAGGTTGGCGAGGATGATGTCCGCCTTGACGGCGCGCAGGCTGTCGTAATCCAGGCCCATGCGCGCCATGGTCTGGGGCGGCAGGTTGGCGATGACGACGTCGGCCGTGGCGACCAGCCGGTCGAGCGCCGTGCGGCCCTCCGGCTTCATCGGGTCGAGGGTGACCGAGCGCTTGTTGCGGTTCATCTGCAGGAACAGGGCGCCTTCGCCGGGTCGGCCGTCGGCATCGGTCGTGAGCGGCAGCACGAATCGGTCTTCGCTGCCGCCGCGCTTTTCGATCCGGATCACGTCGGCGCCGAAATCCGCCAGCAGGGCGCCGACATAGGGCCCCGCGATGTAGCGTCCGAAGTCCAGCACCCGAATTCCGTCCAGCACGCCCGGCATCTGTCGCTCCTCTGCTCGTCCGGCCCCGTTTGTCCGCCGGGCAGAATGCGTCGCCCGCGTTCGCCGTTCCAGCGGCTATTCGGCGCTGCCGCCGGGCTGCTGCCGCTCGACCCTCTCCGCGGTCGGGATCGGCGCGGCGGGACATGCACGCATCTTGCAAACCGCGGTCGCGGCGCTATGGTTCGGCCCCCTCAGGCGCTCAGGGGCGCCGAGGGGCGTGCGGGTGGCCCCTGTGGCGGAATTGGTAGACGCGGCAGACTCAAAATCTGTTGCCGGCAACGGCGTGGGAGTTCGAGTCTCCCCGGGGGCACCAATTGTCCGGTACCGCGCGGCAGGTGGTCAGCGGCTCCGCGCCGAAACCGGCTTGCAACGCCGGGAATTCCGGGCGAGGCTGGGACCGGCCCGGACCCGGACGTCCGGGCGGGAGGAAGGAACGGGAATATGTCGGAAAATACCGATGCGTCGTTTGTCGGCGACGGCTTGCGGATCGAAGGCAATATCGCTTCGGAAGGCGATCTGATGGTCGAGGGCGAGATCCAGGGCGACGTTGCCGTCCGGAAGCTGACGGTCGGATCGGGCGGCCATGTCGAAGGCAAGATCACCGCGGAGGAGATCATGGTGCATGGCCGCGTGACCGGCGGGATCGCGGCGCGGATCGCAACCCTCTGCAAGACGGCCCGGGTCGACGGCGATGTCGAATACGAGAGCCTGTCGATCGAAAACGGCGCGGAATTCGAAGGCCGCTGCACGCGCCGGACCGGCAAGGCCAGGGGCGCCGGCCAGCCGACCCTGCTCGAAGCGGCGGGAGGCGGCGCGCGGTAATCGCGCAGCCGGCGGGTCGTCCCGGGCTTGTGGGACGGCCGCTGGTTGTTGCCAGTGGTTGTTGACAGTCCCCGCCCCGCCGCCAAGATACCGCGGGGGAACGGCCCCGTAGCTCAGCAGGATAGAGCACAGGATTCCTAATCCTGGTGTCGCAGGTTCGAGTCCTGCCGGGGTCGCCAGACCCTCGAATTTCACCCGGAACGGGCCTGCGCAACGGACCCTGCCCGCACGGATATTCCATGACCGGACCCCACAGGGGCGGATCGGGCCGCCGGCTTCCCGGCCATTCCTTCCATCCCGAAATTCTGCGCGAGTACGATGTCCGCGGTATCGTCGGAGAGACGCTGTTCCCGGCGGATGCGCGCGCCCTGGGCGCCGCCTTCGGCGCGTCGGTCGGCCGGGAGGGCGGGTCGACGGTGTGCGTCGGCTGGGACGGGCGGCGCAGTTCGCCGGCCCTGCGCGACGCCCTGATTGAGGGATTGACGGCAAGCGGCCGCTCGGTCCTCACGGTCGGATGCGGCCCGACGCCGATGCTGAATTTCGCCCTGCACGATCGCGGTGCCGATGCCGGCGTCATGGTGACCGGTTCGCACAATCCCGGCGACCACAACGGTTTCAAGATGATGTTCGGGCCGGCCTGCGGTAGCGGACGGCCCGTGTTCGGCGACGAAATAAGGGAGCTGGGCCGGGCCGCGGCGGCGGGGACCGAACCTGCTCCGGAACCCGGAAAAGCCGCCGCGATTGACGTCGCGGAGGCCTATACCGACCGTCTCGTCGCCGAACTGGAGGGCGCCGACCTGTCGCGCCTCACCGCCGTGTGGGATTGCGGCAACGGCGCTGCGGGCGAAATCGCGGCCCGGCTGACCGGCCGGCTCTCCGGGACTCACCGCCTCGTCTACGCCGAGATCGACGGCAGCTTTCCGAACCATCATCCGGATCCCACGGTCGCGGCCAATCTCGCCGACCTGCAGGCGGCTGTCATACGCGACGGCGCGGACGTCGGAATAGCCTTCGACGGCGACGGCGACCGGATCGGCATCGTCGACGACCGCGGTGCGATCCTGTGGGCCGACCAGGCGATGCTCTACTTCGCCGCCGACCTGCTCGGGGCCCGGCCGGGCGCGCGGATCATCGCCGACGTCAAGGCGAGCCGGGTCCTCTATGACGAGGTGGCTCGGCTCGGCGGCGCGCCCGAAATGTACCGCACCGGCCATTCCCTCATCAAAAACCGGATGCGGGAAACCGGCGCGCCGATGGCCGGCGAGATGAGCGGCCATCTGTTCTTCGCCGACCGCTACTACGGTTTCGACGACGCGCTCTACGCCGCGGTACGCTTGCTGCGCATCATGGCGGGCGATCCGGCGCCGCTCTCGGCCTTCCGCGCTGCCCTGCCGCCGGTTTTCAACACGCCGGAAATCCGTGTTGGGGTGGAGGAGGCGCGGAAGTTCGCCATCGTCGAGGCGGTCCGCGCGCGGCTCGAAGCGCAGGGCGCGGACTTCGTCGCCATCGACGGCATCCGCGCGCAGACCGAAGACGGCTGGTGGCTGCTGCGGGCGTCGAACACGCAGGCGGCGCTATCGTTGCGCTGCGAGGCCGAAACGGAGGCCGGTCTTGCCCGGCTGGTCGCCGGACTGCGCGAAATTCTGGCGGATGAAGGCGTCGATCTGCCGGAGATTTAGGCGGGGCCGGGATGCGCCGCCGGGATCGGATCACAGGTGAGGGCGCCAATCGCGCCGGCAAGGCGCGGCGAAGTCTCAGCCGCCGATATCCTCATAATACTTCAGGGCCGGCATGTTGCGGCGTTGGTGGACGATGCGCAGGATGACAGGCTCACCGCCGGCAGCGGCGATGCGGGCAAAGAAGACGACATGCCGCCGGTAATTCACCGAGCGCAATCCAACGGCGAACGGGCTGCGGTCGCGTCCGCCGTCCGGATTGGCGGCGATCGCTTCGAATGTCTGCACTAGGCCGCGGTAGTAGGTCAGCCACTGGTCGCGGCCCCAGGTTTCGAGGGTGTACCGCCGGATATCGTCCAGGTCGCGCTGGGCGCGCCGCGACAGCCGGATCGTCATCGCGTTGCGGCTACCTGCTGCCCGCCTCCGGCTCGTAGGCGGCGGGATCGAAGTCGCTGAAGCCGCCGGCTTCCGCCTCGCGCACGGCCGCTTCCAGATCCGCTTTCAGCGCGTAGAACTGACGCGCGCCGTCGCGTTCCATCAGAAGCCGGATTCCGGCCCGCACGACTTCGCTCACGTTGGCGTAAGCGCCGGACTCGATCTGGCCGTGAACGTAGGATTCCATCGGTTTGGTAAGGTGGACATTCGGCATGTTTGCGCCTGCGGATATATGGCGAATAATATCAGATACTGACATAAGTTCGGAATTTCGGCAAGTGCAGCGGCGTGCGGACGGATCAGACTCCGGTGGTGCGCGAAGCGCCAGGTAACGAACTTGCACCATGATCTGCGGCCGCCGGAGATCAGCCCAGGTTTTCCCGGCGCGGCAGGATGGAGAACAGCAGACCGAGGGCCAGGACCGCGCCGCCGGCCAGGTTGATCCAGCCGGCTTCGGCGAAGGCCTCCGGCGGCAGGAGCAGGGCGAGGCCGGCGACGCCGATCGCGAGGCGCGCGGCCGGGCCCAACGGCTTCAGCGCGTAGCCCGCCAGCGCGCCCGTCACCGCCGCGACGCCGAGGACTGCCGTGACCGCCGCCAGCAGCACGGAGACCGTATCCCCCTGCATCAGCAGGGTCGGCGACAGTACGAACAGGAAGGGCACGACATAGGCCGGCCAGCCGAATCGCACCGCGCTCAGCGCCGTCGCCATCGGCCCGGCGCCGGACAGGTTCGCGGCGGTGAAGGCGGCAATCGCGACCGGCGGCGTGATCATGGAGAGCATGCCGAAATACAGCACATACATGTGCGCGGCAATCGGCTCGACGCCCAGCTTGATGAGCGGCGGGGCGGCGAGCGCGGCGAGAAGGAAATAGACGCCCGTCGTCGGCATGCCCATGCCGAGCAGGATCGACACGCCGGCGGTCAGCAGAAGCAGCAGGAACAGGCTGTTCTCGCCGAACTGGACCAGCACGAAGCCGAGGCCGAAGCTCAGCCCCGAGCGGTCCAGGATGCCGATGATGATACCCGCCGCGGCCGTGATCGCGACGATGTCGACGACCATGTAGCCGGTATCGCGAAAGGCCGTCAGGATCGCCGCCGGAGTCAGCCGGCGCGCGCCGTAGCCGACGAACAGCGCAATGGCGGCCAGGCTGGCGCACGCCGCCAGCGCGGCGGTCTCCGCCGGCTGGTTGAGGCTGAACAGCACCACGATCAGCACGGCGAAGGGCACGATCAGGAACCAGCCGCCGGCCAGCACCTTGCGCGCCGGCGGGATTTGCTCCGGTTCCAGCGCCTTCACGCCGGTGCGCGCCGCCTCGAGGTCGGTATGGACGAACAGGGCGACGTAGAACAGCAGCGCGGGAAGGATCGCCGCCAGCACGATGTCCTGGTACGGCGCCTGCAGAAATTCGGCCATCAGGAAGGCCGCTGCGCCCATGATCGGCGGCGTGAGCTGGCCGCCGGTCGAGGCCACGGCCTCGATGGCGCCGGCGGCGCGCGCGCTGTAGCCGCCGCGCTGCATCAGCGGGATGGTGATGACCCCGGTCGACGCGACGTTGGAGACCGCGCTGCCGGAGATCGAGCCGAACATGGCGGAGGCGGTGACGGCGATCTTGGCCGAACCGCCGCGGCTCCGCCCCATCAGCGCCGCGGCGATATCGGTGAAGAAATCCGAACCGCCCGAGAGCAACAGCAGCCGGCCGAGCAGCACGAACACGGTGACGATGGTCACGCCGATGACGATCGGCCGGCCCAGCATCGCCGTCGAATCGAGGCCGACATAGCGGACCATTTCGGCCGCGGTCATGGTGCGGGCCTGCAGCTTGCCCTCAAAAATATCGCCATACAGGCCGTACAGGATGAAGACCGCGACCACGAGCAGCAGGCTTACGCCGGTGGCCCGGCGCAGGGCTTCGACGGTCAGCGGCACCAGTACAAGGCCGATGACCAGCACTTCGTCGGGATAGTAGAAGGCGTCTTCGGTGAGCACCGGAAAGCGGACGGCGAGCCACAGGCCGGCGGCGAGGCTGGCGAGGGCGATCGCCCGGTCGGCGAGCGGCGCCGTCGGCCGGGCGCGCCCGCGGCGGAACGGCCGCCGCAGGAAGATCAGCGCGTTCGCCGCGCCGAGGACGACGGCGATCATCTGCTCGGTATAGAGCGAGGACAGGCCGGCGAGGCGTGGCAGGTCGGCGGCCCAGGCGACCGCCAGCGCCGTGATCAGCGCAGCCAGGAACGCGCAGAAATGCCGGCTGGCGGGCGCGTCCCGCAATACAGCGCCGGCGGCTTCATCCGGGGACCGGGCATCGCCGCCGGGGCGCATCTCCGGAACGGATTCCGGACGGCGTCCTGCGGCAGCCGGCTGTCAGGCGCCTACTGCCGCCAAATCCCCTTTTCGCGATAGAAGCGGATGGCGCCAGGGTGATAGTCGATGTCGACCTTTTTCGCCATGCCTGCCGCCTTGAAGCTGCGCCACAGCGGCGCCGCAGCGCGCAGGTCGTCGGCCCGCTCGTGCATCGTCCGCGCCACCCGGTAGACGGTATCGTCCTTCACATCCTTGTGCGCCCATAGCGTGTAGTCGAAGGCCATGATCTTCACGTCGTGGCTCAGGCCGGGCAGCTTCGGATTGGCCTTCATTTCGATAACGTAGGACTGCGGCAGATGCCGGCGCATCCGGGCAACCGAATCGCGGTCGTCGTTGATCGGCAGAATGCGCAGCGCGCCCTGGGCCGCTTTCATGTCCCGGGTCGGTTTGGAGCCGACAGCGGCAAGCGCGGCGTCCAGCGTGCCACGCTTGAAACCGTCCCACATGCGCGGGAAGTTGGGCACTTGGACGAAATTCCAGCCGACGGTGCTGACATTGAGGTTGGCGGCCGTGCCGAGCAGCAGATAGGTGCCCAGCGCCCGCTGCTTGAAGCCGGGAAGGCGCTTGCCCTTGAGTTCGCCGAAACTTGCGACGCCGGCTTTCTCGCTGACGAAATAGGCGACGCGGAAGGGCATCAGGGTGGCGACCATGCGCAGGTTCGGGTTCGGCCGGCCCTCCGACATGCCAGTGCCGTTGAGCGCAAAGGTAAGCTGGAAGATGTTCGAGGCGGCGAATTCCAGTTTTCCGCTGTTGACGACCGGGATGTATTGCGAGGTGTTGGCGTAGGGCTGCGGGCGCATCTGCAGGCCGGCATGGGCGGAAACGACCTTGGCGATGGCGGCCGTGACCTGCGCCGTCGCGCCGCCCTTGGTTGTGCCGATACCGACGCTCTGGGCCAGGGCCGGTGTGGCAAGTGCGATTGCAGCGATGCCGGCGAGGCTCAGAAAGGCCTGCCCCCATCCCGCAAGGCGCAGTCCGGCAGGGCGCAACGGTATCGCAATCTGCATGGTTCCCCTCCCCGATTCTCGGCTTCGATCAACCGGCTTTCCGGCCAGAATATAGCGCTGGCCGGACTTCGCCAATTGCCATTCGCACCGGCCGGCAATTGGTTCGATTTGCCGCAATTTCATCGTTTAACGGGCAATGGCGAAGATTCCGGGTTCAAAGCGGCGGACGAATGCTCTAGGGTCCGCCGGCTCGATCGGGCGGGACAAGTCCGGCGGGCGCTGTGGAGAAGCTACGGTTGTTGCACTTTGCTCCGACTATTGCCGTCCTTGCTGGGCGCAGCAGTGCTTGTCGCGGTTTCTGCGCCACCTGTTCATGCCGCATCCGTTGACCGGGAATGCCGTGCCGGCAAGCCCGTTTTCCGCGGCGCCCGCGATTGGAACGGCCGGCGCCTGGAAATCGGCCGCCTGACCCACTGGCAATCGTTCCGCGACAGCGTTTCCTGGCGTATGACCGCCGACGGCATCGTGACCGAACGCGGCCCGGTGCGGATCCGGCCGCGCGAGCAATACCGGCTGCGGAGCATCCCGCGGGCGTGGCGGAAATACGGCGGATTGATCCGCGCCGCCGCCCGCAGATACCGCGTCCCGGCCGAGCTGTTCCTGACGATCATCATCAATGAATCGGCGCTCAACCCGCGGGCCTATAAGGTCTATCGCGGATATGTCAGCGACCGGCAGACGCCGGACCGGATATCCGTCGGGCTGGGTCAGATTCTGATCAGCACTGCGCGCTTCATGCTGCGCGACCCGTCGATCGATCGGGCGTGGCTGGAGAAACCGGCCAACAATATCCGCATGATCGGCATCTATCTGAACCGGCAGTATCGCCTGACCCGCTTCGATCCGCCGAAGGTGGCGGCCGCGTATAACGCCGGCGGCCTGTATCGCCAGAACGGCCGGGCAAACCGCTGGAAAATGCGCAACTATCCGGTCGGCCGCTCGGTTTACATCGATCTGTTCGTGGCGGTCTTCGATGAGGCCGTCCGCTACCTCGCCACGCACCCCCACCGGCCGCGGGAGAGTTTTGCCGCCCTGTTCGCACGGGATTCGATCGTCGCAGCCTGTGCGCATGCGCCGGGTTTCCGGTCCAGCCACCCCTTGGCGCGGGCGGTCGTCCGGCAGCCGTTGGCGCATGAGATCGGCAGCGACGTGGTGCTCGCCAGCGACGGCAATGCCGGGAGACGCGGCCTGCGTGTCGACTATTTGACCCGTCTGTCCGAGCATCAGCGCGCCCGTATCTCACTCCAGTCG
This sequence comes from Rhodospirillaceae bacterium, assembly GCA_011523655.1. GTDB lineage: Bacteria > Pseudomonadota > Alphaproteobacteria > Bin65 > Bin65 > Bin65. The sequence continues at coordinate 27,212 of WTGH01000031.1, read as the reverse complement.
CGCATTTCCGGCCGGTTCCCGGACGATCCGGCCTTCCGCGCCGCGCCGACGGCAAGCTTGCGCGCGCGCTAGGGGCCGGCGCCGCACCTTCACCGGCCGCAGGCCCGGTCTTTCCCCAGTTTCACCAAATGCATCCGTTCGCGCACGATGCGCGCCTTGCGCGCGATGCGGCGGTTCGGCCGGTCGGGCCGCCAGCGCAACGGGCCGGGCAGGGTGCTGACGAGCAGGGCGGCCTGGGCCGGCGTGAGGCGTTCGGCGGAGCGGCGGAACCAGGCCCGGGCCGCCGCCTCGGCGCCGTAGATGCCAGGGCCCCACTCGGCAATATTGAGATAGGCCTCGAGGATGCGCCGCTTGCCCCAGAAGGCCTCGATCAGCACCGTGAACCCGGCCTCCAGAGCCTTGCGGATGACGGACCGGTGCGGCGTGAGATAGACATTCCTGGCGGTCTGCATCGAAATCGTGCTGGCGCCGCGGCGGATCCCGCCGGTTTCTTCCAGGGTCTTCAGCACCTGGCGAATCGCCTGCCAGTCGAAGCCGTTATGGCTGCAGAACCGGCTGTCCTCGGCGGCGATGGCGGCGCGCGCGAGATGCGGCGAGATCCGCTCGAGCGGTCGCCAATGCCACCGGGCCGGATAGGCGTCGCTGCGCTGCGCGGCCCGCAGGATCATCAGCGGCGTATGGGTTAGTGGCACGGTCCGGTACAACGCGACCGAAACGACCGCCGACAGGCCGAAGACGAGCCCGGCGACCGCGGCGGCGAGCAGGATTGCGCCGGCAGTGCGCAGCATCAGGCCCGTCCGGCGCGTTCGGCGTTCGGTCCCGCCGCGCCCAGACCCAGGATCGTACGCGCGATGACTGTCCTGACCATGGCCGGCATTATCGCGCCGCGGCGCCGGGTGTCATCACCGAAACGGCAAGGCGTCCGGCACCGCCCGGGCGCTTGTGCGGACGCGGTTTCACCAAGCTGTGAGCATCTGTAAATTGTCCAGGGGCCGTCGGCCTGTTGAAATGGCATGGATGTCGGCGCCTCGAAGAGACGTCCTGAAACGAAACGGAGGGCCGGCCGGAGACATTGTCATGATCCGCCTTCGCACCGGCCGCAGGCCGCTTCTGGTCGCCGCAGTCTTCATTCTGGCCGGCGCATTCATTCCGATCGACGAGGGCGCCGTCGCCGACGCCCCGCTCTCCTGGAAAGGGGAATGGCCGAAGACCGATTTTTCGAACGCCATCGTCGATCTCGCCTCGATCCGCTCGGGCGGCCCGCCGAAGGACGGCATCCCGCCGATCGACGATCCCGAATTCACCACCGTCGGCCAGGCTGCCATGAAGGGCCTTGCGGGGCGGGAGCCGGTCATTTCCGTCGCGATCGGGGAAGACGCGCGCGCCTATCCGCTGCGCGTCCTGATGTGGCACGAGATCGTCAATGACAGCGTCGGCGGCCGGCCGGTCTCGGTTACCTGGTGCCCGTTGTGCAATTCCGCCGTCGTGTTCGATCGCCGGCTGGGCGAACGGGTGCTCGACTTCGGCACCACCGGAAAGCTGCGCAATTCCGATCTCGTGATGTACGACCGCCAGACCGAGACCTGGTGGCAGCAATTTCTCGGCCAGGGCATCGTCGGCAAGCTGGCCGGCAGCAAGCTGAAGATGCTGCCGATGCGGGTCGAGAGCTTCGAGCGGTTCGCCGGCCGCCATCCCGGCGGCAAGGTGCTGATCCCCAACAACGAGGGCATGCGGGCCTACGGCCACAACCCCTATCGCCGCTACGACAGCCGCAGCCGGCCCTACTTCGATGTCGGCAGCCTGCCGCCCGGCGTGCCGCCGCTCGAGCGGGTCATCGTGATCGGCACGCAGGCCTGGACCTTCAGCCTGCTGCGGGAGAAAGGCAAGGTGATTGCGGGCGCCTACGTTATCACCTGGGAGAAGGGGCAGGCCTCAGCCCTCGACAGCGCCGTGATTGCGGAGGGGCGCGATATCGGCAACGTCATCGTGCAGCGCAAGGGCGCGCGCGGCCAGTTACAGGACGCCGTACACGACGTCTCCTTCGCCTTTGCCTTCCACGCCTTCCATCCCGACGGGAAAATCCACAGCCTGCCGGCTGCCGAATAGCGCTCAGGCCGCGCTCGCCCGGGCCGCGGCGGCCATGTCGTCGCTCCGGTTGACCAGCGCGTCGTAGTCGCCGACCAGGGCGCGGGTGATCTCGCCGACATTGAAGCGGTAGTCGTCGATCTCGCGCACCGGCGTCACCTCCACGGCGGTGCCGGTCAGGAACACCTCGTCGGTGTGCGCGAATTCTTCCGGCATGATCGCGCGCTCGACGATCTCGTAGCCGCGCTTGCGGGCCAACTCCATGACGGTGCGGCGCGTGATCCCGTCCAGGAAGCAATCGGGGGTCGGCGTGTGCAGCACGCCCTTCTGCACAAGGAAAATGTTGGCGCCCGTCGCCTCGGCGACCTGGCCGCGCCAGTCCAGCATCAGCGCGTCGTTGTAGCCCGCGGCCTCGGCGGCGTGCTTCGAGAGCGTGCAGATCATATAGAGGCCGGCGGCCTTGCTGTCGGTCGGCGCGGTCGACGGGTCCGGCCGGCGATACTTTGCGACCGTCATGCGGATGCCCTGCAGGCGGGCTTCGGGCGTGAAATAGGCCGGCCATTCCCAGGCTGCGATGGCGAGGTTGGTCCTGGTCTGCTGGGCCGAAACCCCCATCATCTCCGACCCGCGCCAGGCGACCGGGCGGACATAGCCGTCGACGATGCCCTGCTTTTCCACGACCGTGCGGCAGGCGTCGTCGATTTCGGCCACCGACCAGGGGATTTCGAAGTCGAGCAGGCTGGCGGACTTGTGCAGCCGTTCGGTATGCTCGGTCAGTTTGAAAATCTCGCCGCTGTAGACACGCTCGCCTTCGAAGACGCAACTGGCATAGTGCAAACCGTGGGTCAGCACATGCACGTTGGCGTCGCGCCAGGGGATCAGCGCGCCGTTGAGCCAGATCAGGCCGTCGCGGTCGTGAAACGGCGGCGTGGACATTCGCTTAAGCCTCCCGGGGGCAGCCCGCACGGCCCCGGCCGGCGGCAGCGGAGACGCGTCTGCTGCAACGGTTGGCCTTTGCCGGTAAATCGGGTTAGATTCTTTCAACAAAAGGGCGCGCTGGGTAACATTGTTAGGGAATCGAGTCAACGATGGCCAACGTCACACTGTCCGCAGATGGGCCTGCAGATGGGCCCGCAGACGGGCCTGCCGACCGGGTTGCCGAGCGGGCCGGCAACCCGCTTATCCCGCCCCGGGAGGCGGTGTGCGCCGGCATTCGCCGGTAGCCCGTCCACCGGGACCGGCAGGGTAGCGGCAATGGAAGACAGCGACGCCCATATTCTGGTCGTGGACGACGACCGGCGCCTGCGCGATCTGCTGCAGCGTTTCCTTGTGGACAACGGTTTCATGGTCGACGTGGCGGCCGATGCCGCGGAGGCCCGGCGCAAGCTCGAATCCTTCGCTTTCGACCTGTTGATCGTCGATGTGATGATGCCGGGCGAATCGGGCCTTTCGCTCACCGAGGGCCTGCGCCGGGCCTCGTCGGTGCCGATCCTGATGCTGAGCGCGATGGGCGAGGCCGAGGACCGGATCGCCGGGCTGGAGCGCGGCGCCGACGACTATCTGCCCAAGCCCTTCGAGCCGCGCGAGCTGCTGCTGCGCATCGGGACGGCACTGCGGCGGCAACGGACGGATTCGGCCAATATCCCGCGCACCCTGGCCTTCGGGCCGTGTCTGTTCGACATGCGCCGGCTCGAGCTGACGCGTGCCGGCGCCCGGGTCCGGTTGACCGAAACCGAGGCGCGGGTGCTCAAGGTTCTGGCCGTACGGGCGGGCGAGCCGGTCGCGCGGGACACCCTGACCGATGAAGGCGAACTGGAAGGCAGCGCACGGGCGATCGACGTTCTGATCACCCGGCTGCGCCGCAAGGTGGAGCCCGATCCCCGGGATCCGCGCTATCTTCAAACAGTGCGCGGCAAGGGCTATGCCCTGATGCCGGACTGACGGAGGCGCGTCGGGATGCCATTATCCGAAGACCGGTCCCTGTCGCCGCTGCGCCGTTTTCTGCCGCGAAGCCTGCTCGGCCGATCCCTGCTGATCCTCGGAGTGCCGATCATCGCGGTGCAGCTCATCTCGCTCTGGTTCTTCTACGATCGCCACGTCCAGAACGTGTCGCGGCGTATGGCGCAAAATCTCGCCCACAACATCCAGTTGACCGTCAACCACATGCGGTATTTCCCGGCAGTGAAGGACCGGGCATGGATCCTGTCCGCGCTGCGGTCCGGCCAGGGCATGCGCGTCACCTTTCAAAAGGATCGGACGCTCGAAGGCCTTGAAAGCCGGAACATGGACGGACAGGTGGGGCGCGAGGTGATGCGCCAGTTCCGCAGAATTCTGGCCGAGGATTTCGTTATCGACGGCGACCACGACGACCGCCACATCCGCATCCGGGTCACCGCGCCGGGCGGGGCGCTCGACATCATCGCGACGAAGAAGAAGATCCGGCCCATCACGACGGAACTCTATGTCGCCTGGTCGATCGGCGCCGCCGTGGTGCTGCTCATCATTGGCGGGCTGTTCATGCTCAACCAGGTGCGCCCGATCCGCGAGCTGGCCGCGGCCGCGGACCAGTTCGGCAAGGGACGGGATGTGCCCGATTTCAAACCCTGGGGCGCCACCGAGGTGCGCCAGGCGGCGACCGCCTTCCTGATCATGCGCGAACGGCTCAGACGCCAGATCGACCAGCGCACGGAAATGCTGGCCGGCGTATCGCACGATCTGCGGACGCCGATTACCCGCCTGAAGCTCGGCCTCGCCCTTGAGCCGGACAGTCCCGAAACCGCCGCTCTGCGCAGCGACGTCGACGAGATGGAACGCATGGTCGAGGAATATCTCGCCTTTGCCCGCGGCGAGGGGCTGGAGCAGGCCGTCGAGGCGAATGTCAACCTGCTGGTCCGCGATGTGGTCGCCAGGGCAAGGGACGACGGCGCCCGCATCGAATTGGCGCTGCCGTCCAGCCTGAAAGCCACGGTGCGGCCGAACGGCTTCAAGCGCGCGCTGACCAATATCGTGCGCAATGCCGAGCGCTTCGCCAGCGAGATCAGGGTCGGCGCCGGCCGGCGCGCGGGCATGATCGTGATCTTCGTGGACGACAACGGCCCCGGCATTCCCGAGAACGAGCGGGACAACGCCTTCAAGGCCTTTCACCGCCTCGACGACGCGCGCAACCGGGACGGCGGCGGCGCCGGCCTGGGGCTGACGATCGCGCGGGATATCCTGCGCGGCCACGGCGGTGACGTTATCCTGGCCGAATCGCCGATGGGCGGGTTGCGCGCCGTGTTGCGCTTCCCGGTGTAGACCGGCTTCCATCGACACGGGGCGACGCCATGCGGATCGACGGGCGATGCCATTGCGGCAATCTCGGCTTCGCGCTCGAGACAGCCCTGACCTGGGAAACCCTTTTGCCGCGCGAGTGCGACTGTTCCTTCTGCCGCGCCCACGCCACGCGCTGCGTCTCCGACCCGGAGGGCCGGGCGACGATCTTCGCGGCGGACCCGGACCGCCTCGTCCGCTATCGGTTCGGCCTGCGGACGGCGGAGTTTTTCCTGTGCGGCCGGTGCGGGGTCTATATCGGCGCCTGGGCGGAGGAAGCGGAAGGCGGCTTCGCGACCCTCAACCTGCGCGCCACGGCGCATCGCGACCGGCCCGGCGCCGCAACCTCCTACGGCCGGGAGACCGCGGAGGGCCGCCGCGCGCGCCGTCGCGAACGCTGGACCCCGGCCGAACTGCGCCTCGGGGTTCCGCCGCCGGCTGCGGCCGGACCCGCGTAGCCCGCGGTCCCGCTACTCGGCGGCAACCGCCATCGCGTCGGGCGTCAGGCCCTCCTGTTCCCAGGTCGGGGCGACATCGAGCACGGTCGCGCGCTGGGCGTCGCGCGGCCAGCGCAAGTCGTTGTAAGGCAGGCCGCGGTGCATGGTGCAGCGGTTGTCCCACATGACGAGGTCGCCGGCGCGCCAGCGGTGGCTGTAAACGAATCGGCGCCGGGTCGCGTGATCCATCAGCCGCTGGAGCAGTTCGGCCGCCGCGTCGTCGGCCATGCCGTCGATCCGCCCGGCATGCGACGCCAGGTAGAGGCCCGTGCGGCCGCTGTACCCGTGATGGCGGACCATCGCCTGCGGCACCGCCGGCAGGGCGGTATTCTCCTCCTCCGACATCTCGAAGCCCTGGCGCGCCCGGGAATAGGCGATGGCGTGGCGCGCGATGCGGCCCTCGACCTGCGCTTTCAGGTCGTCGGGCAGGGCGTCCCACGCCGCCCGCATGTCGGCGAACTCGGTCTGGCCGCCGACCGGCGGTATCGCGCGCATGAACAGGAGCGAAGCCTTGGCCGGCACTTCCTTGAAGGAACTGTCGGTGTGCCAGAGCTGGTTGCCCGCCTGGAAGCCGCGCAGGCGGCTGTCTGCGTTCCAGATCCTGCCGTCGGGCGTCAGGTTCGACACGTCGGCAATATCGGTCAGCACGCGCGGCTTGACGCCGTCCAGATCGACGATCATCGACGGATCGATCGGCCCGAAGCGCTTGGCGAACGCGACATGCTGCTCCTGGGTCATTCGCTGATCGGGAAAGATCAGCACGGCGTAGGTGTGGAAAGCGCCCTCGATCGCCTGCCAGTCCGCCGCCGACAACGGCTTCGACAGGTCGGCGTCGCCGACCTCGGCGGCAAAGCTTTCGGTTACCGGCCAGATTTCAACCGTCATCGCCCCGGTCCCATCGGATCGTGCCATCTTGCGAACGCAGGGAGACGATAGCGCCAAGCGAAGTGCAGGGGCAAGCTGCCGGCGGCAGGCGCTTCGGTACCAAGATCGTCCGGTGTGCGACCTTCCGTGACCGGTCTGCGGCCGATCCGGTTCGCGAGCCGGGGGTTGCAGGCGCGCGTCATCCGGCCGATATGACGGACCGACCGGCGGCGGCACCCCGAAGTCGCGATGAACCCGCTGCCCCAGGAGGATCCCGACCATGCCCGAAGCCTATATCTGCGATCCCGTCCGCACGCCGATCGGCCGCTACGGCGGCAGCCTGAGCGCCGTGCGCGCCGACGATCTCGGCGCCGTGCCGATCCGCGAGCTCATGGCGCGCAACGCAGCGGTCGACGCCGGAGCCATCGACGACCTGGTCTACGGCTGCGCCAACCAGGCCGGCGAGGATAACCGCAACGTGGCGCGCATGAGCCTGCTGCTCGCCGGCCTGCCGGAAACCGTGCCCGGCGCGACGGTCAACCGGCTGTGCGGCTCGGGCATGAACGCCGTCGGGATCTGCGCCCAGGCGGTCCGGACCGGCGAGGCGGACCTCACCGTCGCCGGCGGCGTCGAGAGCATGTCGCGCGCACCCTTCGTCATGGGCAAGCCGGACACCGCCTTCTCCCGCAAGGCCGAGGTCTACGACACGACGATCGGCTGGCGCTTCGTCAACCGGATGATGAAGAAGCGGTACGGCACCGATTCCATGCCGGAGACGGCGGAGAATGTCGCCGAGGAATTCCAGGTCTCGCGCGAGGACCAGGACGCCTTTGCGGCGCGCAGCCAGGCGCGCGCGGTTGCGGCCCAGAAAAACGGCACCCTGGCGGCCGAGATCGTGCCGGTCACGATTCCGCAGCGCCGCGGCGATCCGGTCGTGGTTGGAAAAGACGAGCATCCCCGCGCCGGCACCACGGTCGAGAAGCTGGCCGGCCTGCCGACGCCGTTCCGCGACGGCGGCACCGTCACGGCAGGCAACGCCTCGGGCGTCAACGACGGGGCAGCAGCCATGTTCGTTGCGTCGGAACAGGCGGCGGCCGACTACGGCCTCGAGCCGCTCGCCCGGGTCGTCGGGATGGCGACCGCCGGCGTGCCGCCGCGCGTCATGGGCATTGGCCCGGCGCCGGCCTCGGAAAAGCTGCTGGCCCGGCTCGGCCTCAAGATCGACGACATGGACGTGATCGAGCTCAACGAGGCCTTCGCCTCCCAGGGCCTTGCCGTGCTGCGCATGCTCGGCGTGCCGGATGACGCCGAGCATGTGAACCCGAACGGCGGCGCCATCGCGCTGGGCCATCCGCTCGGCATGTCCGGCGCCCGCCTGGTCGCGACGGCGGCGCGCGAGCTGCAACGCCGCGGCGGCACCTATGCGCTCTGCACCATGTGCATCGGCGTCGGCCAGGGTATCGCCATGGTGATCGAGCGGGTGTAGGAGCCGCGCGACCGCACCTTGAGCACCAGCTTGTCCCTTGAGGTGCCGGGCTTTATTGGTGCGAATGGCAGTGTAGCCCTAGGCCGAGCGATACGCTTCATCATGCGGCCCGACGGCCACCGGCTTCGCGTTCCCGTTTCCCATAATCTGGAAAACGAAGCGATATTGTCGACTTAGCCGGACCGAATAGAGATCGGTCCCACCCCGCAATTTCTCATAACGCCGTCCCGGCGGCAGCGAACCTGCGAGCAATTCGTCGATGACGGTTGCAAGTTCCTGCCGCATGGATGGAGGCAGCCGCCTGGCCTGCCGCCAGAACTGTCCGGCAGGCTCCTCGAACGCCCGAATCTTCGGGACCGGCACATTCACGGAATCAATCGCTCGTCAACGACGAGACCAGTTCTGCGCCCGATGCGAAAGTCTTTCCGGTGGTCGGCGCCAGAGCGCCGTCATTGATCATGAGAAGCCAGCGAATGTCCTGACACCGCTGGACGATTTGAGACAGCAGGCCTTCGAGACGACCCAGTTCGTGGAAAATCCCCTCTCCGTGCTCGCCCTGTCCTCCTGAGCGCTCCAGCACGTCACCGATTGCGCGGAGTTGGTGGCATTCGCCGCGAAAATACTCTTCCGCTTTTTCGAAAGTCCGAACGCCGGCGCCATGAGCGTCCATGACGGTGCCGGGCGGAGCCGCTTCGACTTCGGCCCGGAGCTTGTCCATCATCGTAAAGACGGCGGGATCGATGGACTTGCAGCGTTCGCCGAGGTTGCGCTCCAGTTCGGCTACAGCTTTCCGGGTTTGGCGCTTCGAAGGCCTCAGGACACTATCGGGTGTAAACCGGACCCGATCCGGGCCGTTGGGAATCTCAGCCAGCCAGGGCAATATCCGTCCGACGCTATGAATAGCGTCGCTGTCCAGGAGAGGCGAAGGGGAGATGGCCATGGCAAAACCGCTTCGTTCGAACCGGAAGGACAAGGACGTCTGGCGGTTGCCGATTATCTGACGAGGTTCGGAAACGAATTCAAGGTGCGCTCGGCGGTTCTACCGCACCTTCAGCACCAGCTTTCCGCGCAGGTGGCGGGCTTCGCTGACGCGGTGGGCGTCGGCGGCCTGGGCGAGCGGGAAGGTGCGGATCGGCGGGACGGTCACGACGCCGGCGGCGACCAGTTCGGCGACCCGCTCCATATGGCGCCGGGCCCGGGCGACGTTGGGTCGAAGGGCCGTCACGTCGCTGCGCGGCGGCTTCGGCGCCTGCCCGCCCGAGGCGATGAACGCCGCCCGGCCGCCCGGCCGCAGCACGTCGAAGGACCGCAGGGCGACATCGCCGCCGACGGTCTCGAACACGGCGTCGACGCCGGAGATTTCCTCCGTGAAGTCCTGCGCGCGGTAGTCGATGACCCGGTCGGCGCCCAGACCCCTGACATAGTCGTGGTTCGCCGCGCTCGCCGTCGTGACGACGGTCGCGCCCAGATGCTTGGCGAGCTGGATGGCGAAGCCCGAGACGCCCCCGGCGCCGCCCTGGATCAGGATCGTCTCGCCGGCCTCCAGCTTCAGCGTTTCTTCAAGGGAGACGATGGCCGTGAGCCCGGCGAGCGCCAGGGCGACGGCTTCCTCATGGGACCAACCCTCCGGCTTCCGCGCCGCCAGATCGGCCCGGACCGCCACCTTCCCGGCATAGGCGCCTTCCTGGCCGGCGTCGAGCACGCCGAAGACGGGATCGCCCGGCGCAAGATCGCTTACGCCCGCGCCCGTTTCCGCGACGACGCCCGAAAAATCCCGGCCCAGGACGTAGGGAAACCGGGTCAGCTTCGCGTAGCTGCCGGAGCGCACCTTCCAGTCCGCCGCATTGATCGAGGCGGCATGGACATCCACCACGATCTCGCCCGGTCCCGCCTGCGGGTCGGGCAGGTCGCCGTATAGCAGGACCTCCGGGCCGCCCTGTTCCTGGATAAACGCTGCTTTCATGGTCCCCGCCGCCAAAGCTGAATCCGCAGTTTTCGGCGTGACCGGCGTTGAATCCCGTGCGCCACGCACCTATCCTTTGCCCTAACCCGTTCCGGCCGGCCCAGATGTCCAAAGGGCGCACGACGATGAAGCTCACGCAAGACCAGATCGACCGGTTCCACGAGACTGGCTACCTCATGCTGCCCAACCTGTTTTCCACCGAGGAGGCAGATGTCCTTCGGCTGGGAGCAGAAGACGTCTACGCCATGGACCGAAAGGAAGTGGTGCGCGAGTTGGACGGCGTCTCGCCGCGCACCGGCTTTGCGGCGCACTGCTACCACGAGGCCTTCCGGCGGCTCGGCCGCCATCCGCGCCTGGTCGAGCCGGTGATGCAGTTGCTCGACGGCCCGGTGTACATGCACCAGTACAAGGTCAATGCCAAGGTCGCCTTCGACGGCGCCGTCTGGCAGTGGCACCAGGATTACGGCACCTGGTCGCGCGACGACCTGATGCCGGAAGCCCGGGCGATGAACATCGCACTGTTTGTCGACGAGGTGACGGAATTCAACGGCCCCCTGTGGATCATCCCCGGCTCGCACCGCGAAGGCGTCTACGAGGCCGGCCACGATATCGAGACGACCAGCTATCCGCTTTGGACGCTCGACAAGGCGAAGGTGAGCGAACTCGCGGAACGCGGCGGCATCTATTCGGCCAAAGGCGCGGCCGGCAGCGTGCTGATGTTCCACAGCAACATCGTGCACGCCTCCTCGCCCAACCTGTCGCCCTGGGGCCGGACCATCGTCTACCTGTCGCTGTGCCACGTCGAGAACCATATCCGGCGCTTCAAGCGGCCGGAGTGGATTGCCCACCGCGATTTCGCGCCCATCGAGCCGCTGCCGGACGATTGTCTGCTCGCGCCGATGACGCCGTTCGCGGAATACGAAAGCGGGATCCAGGTGGCGGCGGAATAGGCGGCGTGAATCTTCACCGCCTCCTGCTGGAGCGTCAGGCGCAGGACAGGCCCGTCCGCGTCGGGATCCTAGGCTGCGGAAAGTTCGCCTCTATGTACCTGGCCCAGGCGGTGCGCACACCGGGCGTCCACATCGCCGCCATCGCAGACCTGAACCCGGTCGCGGCGCGGGAAAATCTGGCCCGCATCGGCTGGCCCGCAGAGCGTTCTGCGGCGGCGGATTGCGGCGCGGCGCTCCAATCGGGCGCGACATGGATCGGCGATGACGTCGAGGCGCTTTTTCGCCAGGAGGCGATCGACCTCGTCATCGACTCGACCGGCGATCCGCCGTCCGGCGTGCATCACGCCCTGCTCGCGTGCCGCCACGGCAAGTCGATAATCATGGTCAATGTCGAGGCCGACGCGCTGGCCGGCCCGATGCTGGCCGAAAAGGCGCGCGAGGCCGGCATCGTCTATTCGCTCGCCTACGGCGACCAGCCGGCGATGATCTGCGACCTGGTCGACTGGGCGCGCGCCAGCGGCTTCGACGTGACCGCGGCGGGCCGCGGCCACAAATGGCTGCCCGAGTTCCAGTTCTACACGCCGGACAATGTCTGGGACGGCTATGGCCTGACGCCGCAACAGGCGGCCGAGGGCGGGCTGAACCCGAAAATGTTCACCTCCTTCCTCGACGGCACCAAGCCGGCGATCGAGAGCACGGCGGTCGCCAACGCCACCGGCCTGACGCCGGCGCCCGACGGCCTGGCCTATCCGCCGGCCCGGATCGACGAAATTCCCAATGTCTGCCGTCCGCGCGCCGAGGGCGGCGCGCTCGACCACAAGGGCCAGGTCGAGGTCATATCCTCGCTGCACCGGGACGGCCGGGTCATCGACTACGACATCCGTTTCGGCGTGTTCGTCGCCTTCGAGGCGGATACCGATTACGTCGCGCGCTGCTTCATGGAATACGGCGTCCGGACCGACGACAGCGGCCGCTACGCCGCCCTGTACAAGCGCTGGCACCTGATCGGGCTGGAACTGGGCATCAGCGTCGCCAGCGTCGCCCTGCGCGGCGAGCCGACGGGCGCAGCGACCGGCTGGCGCGCGGACGCCGTCGCGGTCGCCAAGCGCGATCTGAAGGCCGGGGAGTTGCTCGACGGGGAGGGCGGCTACACTGTCTCCGGCCGCCTGATGCCCGCAGCGCGCTCGCTGGCCGAAGGCGCCTTTCCGATGGGGCTGACCCACGATGTCCGCCTGGTGAACCCCGTGGCGAAGGGGCAGGTCGTGCGCTGGTCGGACGTTGCGGCGGACGCCGACCATCCGGCCGTCAAGCTACGCCGCGAGATGGAGGAAAGCTGCCGGCCGGCCCTGCTTCAGGCCGCGGAATAGGCCTTAGAACTGCGGCGTCGCGCGCCACGCCGCACCGCGGTCAAGGCAGCCGGGTCTTGTTGTCCCACAGCCGGTATTCCGCCCGGAAGGAGATCAGCGACCGCCAGACCCGCTTGAAAAGGGGATTGGCCATGCTCTCCTCTTCGGCCACCTTCTGCCAGGCCAGTTCGAGGGCGTTCAGCACGTCTTTCGGGAATTTCCTGATCTCGACTCCCTTGGCGGTCAGCTCGCGGATGGCTGCCGGCTGGTGCGAGGCGCCTTCGGCCAGGCCCTCGCGGATCGTGTCGCCGCAGGCATTCCTGATGGTGGTCTTGGCCGCGTCCGCAAGACCGTTCCAGACACCGCGTCGGACGAGCAGTTCCAGCAGGGTCGCCGGCTTGTGCCAGCCGGGCACATAGTAGAACTTTGCCGCCGTATTCAGGCCCAGGTTCAGATCGATCAGCGGGATCGAATATTCCGCGCCTGCGATCTGCCCTGCTTCCAGCGCCTTCTTAATTTCCTCCGCGTTGAGGCGCACCGCGGTTGCACCCAGTTTCTCGATCACCCGGGCTCCCAGGCCGAAAATCCGGATCTTCTTGTCCTTGAAGAACCCGGCGCCAACGATCTCCTCGCGGAACCAGCCGCCGCCCTCCGCCGCCGTGACGCCGCACAGAACGGATTTCAGCCCATGCCCGCCATAGATTTCGTCGAGCAATTCCTCGCCGCCGCCATAGTAGTACCAGGCCAGGTATTCCTGTGCGTCGGGCCCGAACGGCACGCCGGAAAAGAGGGCCAGCGCCTTCTCGGTCGACGTCCAGTAGCCCGGTGTGGACCAGCAGGTCTCGACCTTGCCGTCCACTACGGCTTCGAAGCATTTTTCGGCCGCGATCGGCTGGCCGGGTTCGGCGAAACCGATCTGCATGGCGCCCGCGGACGCCCGGCGCAGTTTCGTCGTGAAGCTCCTGCCCAGGGTGCCGAACTGCGGCGTGTCGCCCCGAAAGGCGCTCGCCATGGTCCATTTCAGATAGACCGATTCCGGGGCCTTGAAGTCCGGCTTTTTTTCGACCGTTTCGCGCACGATGATTCTCTGCGGCCCGGGCGAGAGCAGGTAACGGCCGGCCGCGCCGCCGGCGACGAGGCAGATGATGGAGACGGTGACGATTCGGATAAAGAACGGGTTCAAGGGCCATGCCTCAAGGGTGAACGTCTGTACTTAGCCGATGTGGGCGCGCATTTCGAGTGCAGCGAGACTCCGTTGCCCCTTTGCCGGAAGCCGCGGCAATTTCCTGCTTCCCTGCCGATCCGCAATGTCCCACGGCGCGCGCCGGACCGTTGATCGGTCCGCCGCGATGGGGCAGTTTGAGAGCCGGTTCAACGCCCGCGTCACGGTTCGTGCGCCCCCGGGGGCCGGAGAATGCGCCGCCGTCGACGCCGCCCGATACGGTATCGGACCTGCCCGGTCATCCTGCCCCGTTCAACGCTGCATGGCCGCTCTGCGAGAGGAAAAACGGAATAATGTCGAAGAACGATCTCAGGGTGTGGGGAATCGGGACTGCCCGCACCATGCGCGCGCACTGGATGCTCGCGGAAATGGACGTCGACTACGACCTGCGCCCGATCGGGCCGCGCACGGGAGAGACCCTGACCGAGGAATATCTGCGCCTGAACCCCAGGCACAAGGTCCCGGTGATCGAGCACGGCCCGTTCGTCCTGGCGGAGAGCGCGGCCATCGCCAACTATCTGAGCGAGACCTTCCCGGCGCCGGAAGGTTTTTTCGTGCCCGGGGATCCGGCGCGCCGCGCCGCGCTGAACGAATGGTGTTTCTTCGTTATGACGGAACTGGACGCGCACCCGCTCTACCTGATCCGGCGGCACCTGCAGCTGGCGCACATCTATGGCGAGGCGCCGCACGCCGTCGAATCGGCCAGGGAATATTTCTGCGAGCAGATCGACGGCATGATGAAGAAATTTCCTGACGGCATGGACTCGCTGATGCCGGAGGGCATGAGCGTCGCCGATATTCTGATGGTGACCAGCCTCGACTATGCGCTGACGCTGGAAATTCCGATTCCCGACTTGCTGATGGCCTATCGCGATCGGATTGTCGAGCGGCCGGCCTACCGGCGCGCCCGCGAAATCAATTTTCCCTGAGACTCGCCGCGGAAGCCGGCTGACGGCAGTCCGCCGAACACCCGGGAAACTCCAACAGACGGAGCCGACGGATGACCGGACCACTGAACGGCGTGCGCGTTCTCGATCTGACCACGATGGTTTCAGGACCGATAGCGACGATGATGCTGGCGGACCAGGGCGCGGACGTCATCAAGATCGAATCGCCCCGGGGCGACCACATGCGCCACGTCGGCAGCATGAGCCGGGGCATGTCGGCCTCCTTCCTGTCGTGCAACCGGAGCAAGCGCAGCCTGGCGCTCGATATCAAGCGCCCCGAGGGCCTTGCCGCGGTCAGGAGGCTGGCCGCGACCGCCGACGTCCTGGTGCAGAACTTCCGCCCGGGCGCGATCGAGCGGATGGGCCTGGGCGAAGATGTCGTCCGCGAACTCCGGCCCGACATCATCTTCGTATCGATCAGCGGCTTCGGCGAGACCGGGCCCTATGCCCATCAGCGGGTCTACGACCCGGTGATCCAGGCGCTGTGCGGGCTCGCCGACGTCCAGACCGACTATGCGACCGGCCAGCCGCGCATGGTGCGCACGATCATTCCCGACAAGACCACCGCCGTTGCCGCGGCCCAGGCGATCACGGCGGCGCTGTTTGCGCGCTCGCAGACCGGCGAGGGCCAGCATGTCCGCCTCGCCATGCTCGATACCATGGTGGCCTATCTCTGGCCGGAGGCGATTTCCAGCCTGAGCTACGTCGGCAGCGAATCCGATCCGGCCGAGGGCCAGATGGGCCTCGATCTCGTCTACAAGACCGCCGACGGCCACATCACGGCCGGCGCGGTCTCGGACTCGGAATGGCAGGGCATGTGCCGGGCGCTCGACCGCGAAGACCTGCTGGAGGACGAACGCTTCGCGACCGCCGGCGCGCGCGCGAAGAACCGGCCGGCGCGCCGGGACATCGTCGGCGCGGAAATGGAAAAATGGCGGAGCGGGGACATCCTGGCGCGGCTCGACCGCGAGGATGTACCCGCCGCCCCGGTGCTGACCCGCTGGCAGCTGCTCGACGATGCCCAGATCGAAGCCAACGGGACCATCGAGATCCACGACAATGCCGTGCTCGGCAAGGTGCGCCAGCCCCGGCCCGCGGCGCGCTTCGACCGGACGCCGGCGGCCGTCGCGGCGATGGCGCCGTTCCTGGGCGCCGACAACCGCGCCATCCTCGGGGAACTCGGATATTCGCAAGCCGAGATCGCGCGCCTTGCCGAAGACGGCGTTCTGGCATTCCGGGGGCCGGCTACGGATTGCTGAGCAGGCGCATCAGGCTGGAGGTATCCCACCGCCCGCCGCCGCGCGCCTGGACCCGGGCGTAGAACTCGTTGACCAGCGCCGTCACTGGCAGCAGTGCGCCGACGCGGTGCCCCTGGGCGAGGCAGATATCGAGATCCTTGCGCATCCAGTCGACCGCGAAGCCGAATTCGAATTCGTCGTCGACCATCGTGGTTCCGCGGTTCTCCATCTGCCACGACTGGGCGGCCCCTTTCGAGATCACGTCCAGCACCAGCTTCGCATCGAGCCCGGAGCGCATGGCGAGGTTCAGCCCCTCGGACAGGCCCTGCACCAGCCCCGCGATGCAGACCTGGTTGACCATCTTCGTGAGCTGGCCGGAGCCGACAGGGCCGAGCAGGGTCACGGCGCGCGCATAGCTGTCGATGACGCCCCGGCAGCGGTCGAAAACCTTCGGATCGCCACCGACCATGACCGTGAGCACGCCGTTCACCGCGCCGGCTTCGCCGCCGGAGACCGGCGCGTCCATGAAGCCGAGGCCCCGTTTCGACGCTTCCGCCGCCAGCTCCTGCGCGACGTTGGCCGAGGCGGTGGTGTGGTCGACGAAGACCGCGCCGTCGCCCATCCCCTCGAATGCGCCGTCCGCGCCGATCGTGACCGCACGCACATCGTCGTCGTTGCCGACGCAGGCGAACACGATCCCGTTGCCGGCTGCCGCCGCGGCCGGCGTCGCGGCCGTCGCTCCGGCAAACTCCCCGGCCCACTGTGCGGCTTTCGACGCCGTCCGGTTGTAGACGGTCACCTCGTGGCCGGCTTTCGCCAGATGTCCCGCCATGTGGTAGCCCATGACCCCGAGGCCGAGGAAGGCGACCTTCCGTGGTTCCGTGTTCGATGAATCGCTCATGCTTCGCTCGTCGTCCGGTGTTCCGGCCCGATCTGTCATTTTGCGCGGCGGGCCTGCGCGGATTATCGGGGCCGGTCGGGGTCCGGTTCAAGGCGCAATCGCGCCGAAGCCGATCCGGCCCGGCATGCGACATCGATTCGGTCGATAGACCGGCGTCCGATCCGCAACAATCCGCGCCGGGATTCCCCGGAACGATCTCCCGAATTGCACCACAGGCAAATCGCGGCGAGCGCAGATGAAACCGCCAGCGTTCAAATATGTTGCGGCCGAGACGGTCGAAGAGGCGACGGCCCGGCTGGCCGAATACGGCGACGAGGCCCGGCCGATCGCCGGCGGCCAGAGCCTGGTGCCGATGATGAATTTCCGCCTCGTCAGCCCGGCCGTGCTGGTCGACATCCGCAGGATCGCGCCGCCGGACGCGATCGAGGAGGCAGACGGCCATGTCCGCGTCGGCGCGCTCACCCGGCATCGCGCCCTCGAAACCTCGCCCCTGATCCGCGAGCGCTTCCCGGTTCTCGCCGCGGCGATGGGGCATGTCGCGCATCTGGCGATCCGCAACCGCGGGACCATCGGCGGCAGCTTGTGCCACGCGGACCCGGCGGCGGAACTGCCGGCGCTGGCCGTGCTGCTCGACGCGCAAATCCACGCGGCAAGCTGCGGCGGCGAACGCATCGTCGAAGCCGGTTCGTTCTTCGAAGGCGCGCTCTGGACGGCGCTCGATGACGGCGAGATCGTCACGCGGATCGATTTTCCCCTGCTGCCGCCGGGCACCGGGTGGGGTTTTCACGAATTTGCGCGCCGGCACGGCGATTTCGCTCTGGCCGGCGCCGCGGCGACCGTGACCGGATCGGCCGGCCGGGCGGCGGAGGTCAGGATCGCGCTCTTCGGCGTGGGAGATACGCCGGTCCGCGCCACGGCGGCTGAAGCGCTGCTGACCGGTACCGGCTTCGAGCCCGACGCGGTTGCCGCCGCCGTCGAGGCCGTGCGCGGCGGCATCGATCCGGGCGACGACCTGCACGCCTCGGCCGATTACCGGCGCCATCTGGCGGGCGTTATGGTCGAACGCGCCCTGGGCGACGCCTGGGTCCGCGCGCGGGCCCGCGCCGGCGGCGGAGCGGCATGATGGAATGGATCGATATTGCGCTGACCGTCAATGGCGTCCGCCATGAGCGGCAGGTCGAGCCGCGTCGCCTGCTGTCGGACTTCCTGCGCGAGGACCTGGGGCTGACTGGCACCCATGTCGGCTGCGAACACGGGGTCTGCGGCGCCTGCACGGTGCTGCTCGACGGCGACAGCGCCCGGTCGTGCCTGACTTTCGCCGTCCAGTGCGACGGAGCCTCGATCCGCACGGTCGAGGGGCTGGGCGAGATCGGCGCGCTCCACCCGCTGCAGGAGAGTTTCCGACGGCATCATGCCCTGCAATGCGGCTTCTGCACGCCGGGCATGCTGATGACCGCGCTCGACCTTCTGGCCAAGTATCCGCTCGCCACGGACGACGAGATTCGCGAGGGGCTTTCCGGAAACCTGTGCCGCTGCACCGGCTATGTGAACATTGTCAACGCGATCCGCGAGGCGGCCGCGGCGCGCGGGGACGACACCGGATGAGCGAGACTACGCCGGCAGGCGTGGCGGAGGCGGCCCGGCCCGGCATCGTCGGCGCGCGGGTGCAGCGGCGCGAGGATCCGCGGCTGCTCACCGGCCGGGGCAGCTATACGGACGACCGCGAGGCCCCCGGCGCGGTCCATGTCGCCTTCTGCCGGAGCGACCGGGCCCATGCCAGAATCGCCGGGATCGATCCAGCCGAAGCCCGCCGGGCGCCGGGCGTTGTGGGCGTCTTTACCGCCGCGGATATCGACGCCGTCGCGCGCCCGATCCGCGCGACCTCGAACATGCCCGACTATCGCGCCACCGAGTTCGTGCCGCTGGCGCGCGGGAAGGTGCGTTATGTCGGCGAACCGGTCGCGGCCGTGGTCGCGGAGAACCGCTACCTCGCCGAGGACGCCGCCGCGCTGGTCTCCGTCGACTACGATCCGTTGCCGGACGCGGCCGATCCGGAAGCGGCGCTCGACGATCGCGTGCTGCTTCACGAGGAGGCCGGGACCAACCTCATCGCGGCCCGGGAGTTCGCGCGGGGCGATGTCGCCGCGGCGATGGCGGGCGCCGCGCTGGTCGTGGAAGACCGGTTCCGTATCCGGCGCAAGACGCCGGCGGCGATCGAGAACCGCTGCTATCTCGCCGAATTCGACCCCGGCCGGCGCGCGCTGACCCTCCACGGGACGACCCAGGTGCCCGGCCTGCTGCGCGACGCGCTGGCCGAGATTTTCGACCTGCCGGGCCACCGCCTGCGGGTCGTCGCGCCGGATGTCGGCGGCGGCTTCGGTGCCAAGGCCTCGCTCTATCCGGAGGAAGTCGTCGTCTGCACCCTCGCCATGCGCCTCGGCCGCCCGGTCAAATGGACGGGCGACCGCATGGAAGACCTGACGGCGACCAGCCAGGCTTTCGACGAGATCGTCCGGGCGAAACTGGCGCTGGACGCGGACGGGCGGTTCCTTGCGCTGGTGGCCGATGTCGTCGGCGATATCGGCGCTTATTCGATCTATCCCTGGACGGCGTCGCTGGAGCCGGTCCAGGTCGTGAGCTTCCTGCCCGGTCCCTACCGGATCGCGAACTACCGCGGGCGGGTCCGCGCGGTCGCGACCTCGAAGACGCCGACAGGGCCGTATCGCGGCGTCGGCCGGCCGATCTCGACCTTCGTCATGGAGCGGCTGGTCGACATGGCGGCCCGGCGGCTGGATATGGACCCTGCGGAGTTGAGGGCACGGAACTTGGTGCGCGACGAGGAATTTCCCTACAAGTCCGGCTCCGGAATCGTCTGGGACCGAGCGGGTTTCCAGGATTGCCTCCGTTCGGCGCTCGACCGCTTCGGCTATGCGGAACGACGGGCCGAGCAAGCGGCGGCGCGGGAGCGGGGCAGGCTGGTCGGCATCGGCATCGCGTCCTACGCGGAGCTGACGGGCATCGGCTCGCGCATCTCGGCGGCGCCGGGCATGCCGATCAACACCGGCACCGAGCGCGCGACGATCGTAATCGATTCGACCGGCGCGGTGACGGCAGCCTTCGGCATCGCCTCCCACGGCCAGGGCCTGGAGACAACGCTCGCCCAGATCGTCGCCGAGGAACTCGGCGTCCGGGTCGAGGACGTCGAGATCGTTCACGGCGACAGCGCTGCCGTGGCGCACAGCACCGGCACCTATGCGAGCCGCAGCACGGTTCTCGCCGGCGGCGCGGCGACGCTCTCGGCCCGGTCGCTCAGGGCCCAGGTTGTCAAGGCGGCGTCCCACATCCTGGAGGCTGCGGAAACCGATATCGAAGTACGCGGCGGCGCGATTTCGGTCGCCGGGACGGATTCGGCGATCACACTTCGGGAGTTGGCGCGGGCCTTCTACACGGAAATGCGCCGTATCCCGAAGGAGGCGCGCGAGGCGCTCGACCTCAGCGCCAGCGCGACCTACGACCCCTTTTTCGGCACGGCGACGGCGGCCACCCATGTCGCGGAAGTCGAGATCGACCCGCAGACCTTCGGGGTGACGGTGCGGACCTATGTCGTTGCCGAGGATTGCGGGCGCATCGTCAACCCCATGATCGTCGATGGGCAGGTCCACGGCGGCGTCGCCCAGGGCATCGGCGCGGCGCTGCTGGAGGAGGTCATTCATGACGAAAGCGGCCAGATCCTGACCGGCAGCTTCGTCGACTATGTCGTTCCCTCCGCGGCCGAAATTCCGGATATGGCGGTGATTCACCTGGAGACGGAATCGCCGTCAACCCTGGGCGGCTACCGGGGTATGGGCGAGGGCGGCACCATCGGCGCGCCTGCCGCCATTGCCAATGCGGTCGCCGACGCGCTATCAGCCTGCAACGCTCAAATCAACGAATTGCCGATCACACCGGACCGGCTTTTCCGCCTGATCCGCCCCGATCTGCAGGGTCGAACCACGCGAGGGAGAACCCGCAAATGAATCTTGATCTGGAAGGCAAGGTCGCCCTGGTCACCGGCAGCGCCCGGGACATCGGCCGCGAGACCGCGCTGGCCTTCGCCGCGGAGGGCGCGACCGTGGCCGTGAACTACAACCGGTCGGCAAACGCCGCCGGCAGCGTGGTCGGTGAAATTACCGAGAACGGGGGAAAGGCCAAGGCCTACCAGGCGGATGTCGCCGACCTCGAGTCTGTCCAGGCCATGACCGAGGCGATTGTCGGCGACTTCGGCCGGATCGACGTGCTGGTGAACAACGCCGGCTATGTCGAGCCGCGCCGTTTCCTCGACACCGGCCCGGAGGAATGGAAACGCCAGATCGATGTCGGCCTCTACGGCGTGATTCATTGCTGCAGCGCGGTCGGCGCCCGCATGGTCGAGCAAGGCGGCGGGCGCATTGTCAACCTCGCCGGCGATTCCGCGCGGATCGGCGGGAAGGCCCTTTCGGTCACGACATCTGCGCGCGGAGGCGTGCTGTCGCTCACCAAGTCGCTGGCGCAGGAGTTCGGCCCGTCCGGCGTTACGGTCAACGCGGTCGCGCTCGGCTATGTCGAGACCACCCACACCGACCCGAACTGGCTGGAAAAGAACCGCGAGAAGATCGTCCGGCAATATCCCATGCGCCGGATCGGCACGCCCGAGGACGTCGCGCCCGCCATCGTCTTCCTGGCGTCGGGCGGCGCAAGCTGGATCACCGGCCAGATACTCAGCATCAGCGGCGGCTACTCCATGGTGGGATAGAGTCCGTCCGGGCGGCCCAGCCCGTACGGGCCCCAGCTCACGCCTTCCGGAAGCGCCAGCCGTACATCGTGCGCCCGTAGAAATTGAACCACTTCCGCGCTTCGGAGTCCCGGAACGGGTACTCCGCGCCCATCTGCCTTGCCGTGACGAGGCCGGTCACGAAACAGGTTTCCTGACTGTTGATGAGCGTATGGGCGCCGCAGTGCCAGGTTCGCCGTTTGCCCTGAACGAAGCGGAACAGGTGGATCAGGAATGCGATGTGCCGCACGTCGTGCACGATGTGCTGGAACCACCATCTTTTGACGATTTTGTTGTCGTCGATCCGGCTGATCGGGTTGTAGGTCACCAGGCAGGGCTTGTCCGACAGGTTCGCCCAAGGCTGCTGATTGTGCATGATGTAGGTGATTTCGTAGTTGTCCGGCCGGGCGCCATACTGCTCGATATGGTTGCTCCGGGTGGCGAGCGGCCGGGCCTCGTTGTCCGGAAGAACCGAGGCGTCCGAATGAACGACCGTATGGTTGTGCAGTTCGCTCTCGTAGCGGATCGAGGAGAGAAGCCAGCTCTCCAGTAAGGTCGGCTTGTCCAGGATCATCAGCGTCTGGTTCGCGTTGCACGCGAAAACGACGTCGTCGAACGTTTCTTCGTCTCCGTTTTCATCCTCCACGACGACCCCGGACGGGCGCCGGTAAACTTTCCGGACCGGCCGGCCGAGGTAAATCCTGTCCCGGAATTCGGCCGACAGGTTTTCATAAATGCGCCGCGTACCGCGGTCCCAGGTCTGCATCGGGGTTGCGGTTTCGATATCGAAAAACTCCAGATACCGGGCAAAAAGGGATGCCGGCATGTCGAACACGTTCGTCGCCATCAGGAAATTGACGAACATGGGTTTGAGTATCTTGTACCTGAAATCGCCGGAAAACCTGCCGAAGTTGAGAACGGTCCCCATGCTGACATAGTTGAAGGGGTTGAGCGCGTTGAGCAGCCGGGATCTCGACCGGTTGAGCCGGCCAAACCATTTCAGACGCCGCAAGAGCCTCTGGAATTTCTCGATTTCCGGTTGCAATTGCCTCCTGATGTCCGAAGCGAAATCGTGGGCGTAGATGCCGCCGCGATACTTCACGCTGTAACTGAATCTGGTATCGACCAGCTCGATACCGTGCTGCTGCATGAGAAGCAGAATGTGGTGGTATACCGACGGTATGCACGCCGTGACGGAGACATCGAACGGGATCGAGGTGCCGTCGTCCTGCGGCATGTCGGCCGTGACCGCGTTGCCGCCGACCTGATCCTGCGCCTCGAACAGCCGGAATTCGAAGCGGTCGGGGTGCCGATGCAGCGCCCAGGCAGCGCCCAGCCCCGAGATTCCTCCGCCGACAATGGCAACCCGTCTCGGCATCGCCGCAGACCTCGTATCGCTCGTGGCATTACCTACCCTTACCATCGTCCGCGTGCGGGCTTCACTCCCGAACTTAGGAAGAGGCGGGCCCGATGTCCCGGGAGTCCGGGACTTGCATTTCCGGCGCGGATTCGATTGCCCTGTACTGCCCGATACCATACATGCCCCGATATCCCTGCGGTCGAGCCGGCCGTTCGGCCGGCGGAACTGCAGTTTTCGGAGCGGGGCAAATCCGCGGCAAATGAAAACCGATCCGAACGAGCACAATGTCTCCGCCGAGCTTTTTCCGTTTCCGGAGGGCTGGTATTTCGTCGCCCGCCGCGAAACCATCGGGAAGGAAAAGCTGCTCCAGAAAACCTGGCTCGGCGAAAGGATCGTCGTCTGGAGCAACGACGACGGGGACGTCTGCGTTGCCGTAGCGACCTGCCCGCATATGGGCTCCGATCTGGGCCCCGAAGCCGGCGGGCGGGTCCGCGACGGCTGCCTCGTATGTCCGTTTCACGGCTTCGAATTCGATGCCACCGGCCAGTGCGTCGCCACGCCCTATGCGCCGGCGCCCAGGTCCGCCAGGCTCAAGGTGTTCGAGACCCGCGATATTCTCGGCCTGATCTTCGCCTGGTGGAGCAGCGGCGGCCGGCCGCCGCAATGGGACCTTCCGGAAGCGCCGCCGGCCGGCTCCGACTGGTGCGGAATGGAAGCCTGGAGCGTACGGTTCTCCGGCCACCCCCAGGAAACGACGGAAAATTCCGTCGATCTCGGGCATCTGCGCTATGTCCACGGCTATAACAGCGTAAGCGGGGTCAGGCCGGTATCGGTCGACGGCGCCTGGCTCAAGAGCTGCTTCGACTTCAAGCGAACCCAGACCGTCGCCGGGATAAAGGTCTTCGCCTACGACGTGTCCGCCGTCACCCATGTGCACGGGTTCGGCTATTCGTATGTCGAGGTCCGCGAACACAATATCGGCATGGATACCCGCTTGTGGGTGCTCGCAACGCCGATCGACGGCGACCTCGTGGAAATGACGCTGGTCAGCCAGGTCCGGCAACTGCTCGGGCCGAAGCGGCCGATCGTCGGGATGCGCTTTCTCCCGCCGCGCCTTCGCACGCGGATCATGAACAAGATCATCATGGCGGCCCAGAGGCACGACGTGTTGCAGGACGTCGTGATCTGGAGCCGGAAACGGTACCGGCCGCGCCCCATGCTCTGCGCTTCGGACGGGCCGATCGGAAGATACCGGCGCTATTGCGAGCAGTTTTATCCGGACGGCCAGTTTTGTGGCTCCCGAGCTGCGGATCGGCATTCCGTCGGCACGGAGAAGCAGCCGGCCTCTCGCACCCGCTGAACGGCGCGAGGCGCTGCAAGAGCCGGGCGGAGTTCGTGGAGACCTGGCCGGAGGAGACCGTCGTTTGCCGGCCCGCAAAATGCGGAATCGCCCTCACCAGCGAAGGCATCGACGCGGATAACTCAAATTCTGCGGACTTGACGGCGGTCTGTCCGGGCCCGACATTCGGTTTTGGAATTGAACGCCGACAGCAGTTCAAATCTCCGGATGCGGTGTATCGGCGGCTTGCGAATGTGCCGATCGCGGAATTCGCACCGCTTCGGGCCCAAGGAGGCATGGCCGATGCCCGATTCTGTCGAGGGATTGACGACGCAATCGCTGAGCCTCCCGGAAGAGCTCATCCTGATGCTCCTCAACGAGGAGACCGGCTATTTTTACCAGGTCCATGGCTGGGAATTGAACTGCGCCGTTGTCGGTTCTGTGCTGGCAGAACTCTCCCTCCTGTCGCGCATCGATACGGACCTGGATTCGCTGATCCTCGTGGACCGGACAGAAACGGGCAACCCCACCCTGGATCCCGTTCTGGAGGAAATCGCGAACGAACCGGAGCAACGCAACGCCCAGTACTGGATCGAACGGTTCGCTATCCAGGCGGAGTCGATTATCGATTTGACCCTGGACCGCCTGGTCGATCTTAAGATCCTGAGCCACCACGACGGCGACTTCTGGACGCTGGCCCCGACCAACTGGTTCACGGATCTGCACGGCAATGACCGGCAAGACACCGCAGGTCAGTTCATCAAAACACGCATCAGCGAGTGCATCTTCACCGACACGATTCCCGATCCGAGAGACATCATCGTCGTTTGCCTCGTCAATACTTGCGACGTGTTTCGCTTTATATTCGAACTCGACGACGAGGCGGAACGGCGCATCGAATTAATCTGCAAGATGGACCTGATCGGCCGTTCCATAGCCGATGCGGTCGAACACACCATCGCCAGCCCGATGCTTCGGCATTCGGCTCTGACCAAGCCAATTCAGCGGGTTTCGCTGCGCGATTTGCTGTTCAATCCTCATCTGCGCAACGGCAACATTCCCGCCGTCTTTGCGGATCTCGCAAAAAAATACGGCCCGGTCTTCGAGGTCCGTGTGCCGTTCGGCAGACCGATGATTTTTCTCGCCGGGCCGGAGACGAACCGCTGGGTGCATCGGCACGGGCGGATGCACCTGAATGCCGGAAATTATTTTGCGGACTTCGAGAAAATCTACGGCGCGCACGGGGTCATGCCGTCGCTGGACGGCGCCGATCATTTCCGCCTACGCAAGGCCATGGGGCCGGCCTATTCGCGCGGGCGGCTAGCCGGTCAGCTTGACCATGTTTACGACTATGTCCGCAAATACATGGCCGATTGGAAGGTTGGCGAAACCTACCAGGCGACGCGCCTGTGCCGGCGCATGGTGAACGCGCAGCTCTCGCCTCTTTTCATCAGCGTCGATTCTCAGGACATCATCGACGACCTGATGGCCTTCAAGGAGCGTGCGCTCATCACCCACATCATCAAGGCCCTGCCCAAATTCATGCTGAATACCCCGGGGATGAAGCGCCGGGCGAAAACCGTCGACACGCTGCTCGAACGGGTCCAAAGCGTCCATACGCCGGCTCAGCGGGTCGGCTGCCCGCGGAACCTTACCGACGACTGGCTGAGCCTGCACGCGAGCGATCCGCAGCTGGTGCCGGAGGCGAACCTGCGCTTCGCCCTGTCCGCTGCGCTGGTTGCCAGCGTGTATCTCGGCGATGCGCTGAGTTTCGCGGTTTACGCCATGGCGTCGCAGCCCGAGCACTACGAGAAAATCCGGGCCGAAGCCGATGCCCTGTTCGAGAACGGCGATCCGGACGGTGAAGATTTCACCCCGTCCGCGATCGAGTTCACGCACCGCTTCCTCACCGAATGCCTGCGCATGTACCCGATCGTCCCGATGTCCATGCGGGATGTCATGAATACCTTCGTGGTCGAGGGATACGAAATACCGGTCGGGTCGCGGGTCTATATCGCCCAAACGGCTTCGCACTACATGGAAGACGTTTTCCCCGACCCCTTCTCATTCGATGTCGACCGCTATCTGCCGGCGCGCAGCGAGCACCGCGATCCCGGCTACGCGCCCTACGGGCTGGGTACGCACACCTGCCTCGGCAACCGGTGGATGGACCTGCAACTGGCCGTCAATCTGCTGATGATCGCGCACCACTTCACCCTCGAGGTGTCTCCCGCAAGCTATGCCGATTCGCTCAGCTTCAGTCCGCTCCCGTCGATGAAACCGAGCAAGAAACTGAAGTTCCGTATCGCAGAGCAGAAGCGCGGACTGCCCGTCTGACGCGACAGGGGAGCGACAGGGCGCGGGGACCTTGGGGCCTAAAGCGGCTTGCGCGCCAGGAAACAATACAACGGCGTGAAGATTCCGGCTTTGCCACCGGCGATATAGGCGTCGGCGGTGCGATCCAGCAGCCGGACGACATGTGTCGAGCCTTTCGGGAAAACGCCCACCATCTCGGCCAGCCTGGAGGCCCCGAGGAACGCCTTGCGGCCCAGCGGAGTCCTGCGCAGGGCATTGCCAACCGTTCCGCGCCGGGTCTCCATGGGTCGGTACCACGGCGTGACCGGACCGTTCTCCCCGACGGCCAGGTCGCTTCCCTCGATGACTTGGAACCCGGCAATTTCGAGCGCCCGATCGACCTCGCCCGTCGTCGCGATTTCCTTGAGCGCGATGCCGTGCATCAGTTCCTGCCTCATGGCCCGGTGCCGGCTGTCGTCGGGATCGAACCTGTCCGTCAGGCACATTTCCTGACCCCAGAAGAGAGCGCCGGGTTTCAGCACGCGGTAAATCTCGGCGAACGCGCCCGCCTTGTCCGGCGCATGGCACGTCGATTCGATCGCATAGCCCCGGTCGAAGGCG
>WTGH01000040.1 GCA_011523655.1 Rhodospirillaceae bacterium | reverse complement strand
GGTGCGGCCGGATCATCGCCTCGCCGTTGCGCCAGGCGATCTTCTCGGCGAGGTCCGGCGGCAGGTCGCGCAGCCACTCCCGGGTCCAGTTGGCGTGCTCGACGACATAGTGCCAGCGTTCCGGGGTGAAGGTGTCGGTGCCGACCATGACCCGGTCGGGGAAGGCGACGAACAGGCTGCGCCAGTCGTCGTCGACCCGTCCGCCGTGGGCGTGCTCGCTCCGGAAGGCCAGATCGGTCCACAGGTTCGGATGCTTCTCCAGCATCGGTCCGACGATCTCCGGACCGGCGAACCCGGCATGGGCCCACAACACCCGGGCGTCCGGCCACTGGGCGAAAATCCCGTCGACGGCGCCGGCGTCGGAATGGGCGTGCAGCAGCAGATTGTGCTGCCGCGCCAGTTCGATCATGCGCCGCGGCACGGCTTTTTCCGTCTGGCCGGCGAACAGATGGAATTCGCCGACCGCGACCCAGCGGAACCGCTTGAGCCGGTCCTCGAGGAAATCGATCACCGTCGGATCGTCGACCCAGCGGCCGATTTCGCCGCGCCGGCGGTAAGGGCGCAGGCTGGGCAGGACGATGCCTGGCGCGGCGGCGTAGAGCGCGCGGGTCCCGGCATCGCCCGAGCTCGAAATCAGCGCCCGTTTCAGCCCGGCCTTCTCCATAAAGGCGACCGCTTCCGCGACGGTATGCTGCTCTGCCGCATCGTGGCTGAAATGGATATGGGCGTCGAAGATCGGCATCGGCGCGCCGACGGCGCGGGCCGCCGAAGGCAGCAGCGTCGCCGCGGCCGAGGTTGCCAGAAAGCGCCGGCGCGAAAACATGGCGGGGCTCCTTTCCGCTGGGTTTCCCGAATCCTGTCACTCCTGGCGCCTGCATGGCAAGCCCGCAAGACGTGCGACGGCGCCGAACGTCCCGGCGGCCGAGGCCGGCGCGCAACCGAAATTCAGGCGAGAGGATTGACCCAGCGCAGGCCGGGAAAGCGCGCCATGTCGGCGTCGGTCGAGTGCAGTTCCGCCTGGTGCTCGATCGCCAGGGCGGCGAGGTGCGCATCCGTCGTCAGATTTCCGGCAGAGCCAGCGGCTTCGAGGAGATCGAACAGGATGTCCGCGTGACGGTCTCCGGGATGAATGAGAATCGTCTGCGGCCTGTCGAGCCAGGACCGAACGCGCCCGCAGGCGCCAGCTACGCCGAGGGGGTTGTCGAGTATCTTCGGATGCGTCGCTATTCGGATGAAACCGAGGACTGCCGCCCAGGGAAGGCCGACGCTGTCCGAACCGTTCAGGAGCGTTTCCCACCACTGCCGCGCCGCGACGTGCTTTCGGAACTGCGAATTGTGGGCATGCAGGAGCAGGTTGACGTCAGGCACGATCACCGGTCGAGCCGCCGGACGGTTTCCTCTGCCTCCAGTTCGTCGGCAAGCTGATTGAGCCGGTCGACATCGACGCCCGGCCTGAAGCCGAATGCGTGCGGCTCGACAGTGTAGCGCTGCGTTCGCGGCGGCTTGCCGCGAAGCCCCAGTCCCGCGCGCAACGCATCGTTCACGACGGCTTTCATGCTTCGTCCGGTACGCCGCAATTCCCGCTGGAGAAGCTGCTCGACATCCGGGTCGATGGTCAGTGTGGTTCGCATGAAGGCATCATGATGCCTAAGCTATATGATGTCAAGATGCCTCAAGTTCGGGTCGTGCCTTAGTGTGATTGACGATGCCGGACAAAACCCGTCCCTCCCCCGTCATTTCGACCGCCCGAAGGGCCTGCCCTGAGCCTGTCGAAGGGGAGCGGAGAAATCCGGGGCTTCGGTCGAAATGACGGAGAGAGTACGGGTCTGGTCGGGCGCCGTAAGTCAAACTGACTCACGACCCGACTTCGCAGGAGGCAATGTCTGCTGCGCCGGCCGTCCCGGAGCGATGCCCGGCGCCTTGCGCTACGGTATCCGGACCCGCAGCATCTCCAGCGGGCCTGACGCCGCGCCGATCCGGCAGGGCATGTCGGCGGGCAGCGTGAAGCTGTCTCCCGCCGCCAGTTCGTCCGGCCCGCGGCCGTCGACCGTCAGGGTCAGCCGGCCTTCCAGCACGAAATGGAACAGGAATTCGCCGCCGTGCCGCACGGCCGTATCGACATCGTCAGCCGCCTGCCGCAGCACCGCGACCTCCGCCAGTCCGCCGGTCGCCTGTGCAATGCCGAGGTCGCGCGCCTCGAAGCCGGCCATGTCCGCCGGCGCCCAGAGCGCGCCCTCCGCCCGGTGGAGCACGAAGCGCTGGCCGCCATAGTCCCGCTCCGGCAGGTGGCGCCCGGTCGGCAGCGGCAGATCGTGGTCGAGCAGGGTCATGTGTTCGGCCGGACTGCCGATCTCGATCACCTCCAGTCCGTCCGAGCATTCCAGAACCCGGTGGCGGATTTCCGGCGGCTGGAGCACGCAATCGCCCGGCCCCATGACGAAGGGCTCGCCCTGGTCCTCGTAGACCAGCCGCACCCAGCCCTTGTAATTGTAGATCATCTGGAAGCGGATCCTGTGGAAATGGACGTTGTCCGGCACAGGCCCGCCGTCCGGAATCCGGATATGGGAGGCGATGAACCGGCCGCCCTCGCGCTCCGGGATCAGGTCGCGATAGAGCATGCCGGCCCGGCCGACGCCCCAGCCGCCATTCGCGCCGTCGGTCCGGCAGATCGTCAGCTTCTGGTCGAGCGGCGGCAGGTCGAGCGGCGGATCGGCCTGGACCACGGTCACCGTTGCGCCGTTGGGCGCCGTGACCGCGCGCGCGCCGCCCAGCAGCGTCGCGGGCTCGGCGCTGGCGATGCGCAGCGCCGGCGGCGGGCCTTCGGCATCGCGGTCCAGCCGCAGCCTGAGCCCGTAGCCGGACAGGCTGGCGATTGCGGGATCGTCGGCCGGATGGATGGCGTCGAGCCGGAAGCCAAGCGCTTCCCGGAAGAAGGCGAGCGTGGCGTCGAAGTCCGGGCTCGGCAGGATCACTTCGGCTGTCGGTGTTGTCATTTTGCGCCTTGTTCGAGCCGTTTCCTGCCCGGCCGCCTGGCGCATCCGACTCTCCGGCAGCGCCCCGATCGAACCGGTACCGCCTCCGACTATCACGAAATACCCGCAGTCGCGATAGCCGGTCGAACGCGATTGATATTTCCGGCAGGCAAGCCCAGATTGCGGGCAACACCCCTTGCGGTTTCGACCGCAGGGCGCGGGGCCTCTTCGGAGGCCCCTGCTTTTTCGGGCGCATCCGGGCTAACGGTCTACGACATTCGCAACTGCCGGATCCGATACCCGGGACGAATATCCGGAAACCTGCGAACTGGTAAGCGCCGACGGGCCGGCCTATCCGGCGAGTCCGGCCGCGGCCTGCCGTACGACGCGGTCGGCCGTTTCCCAGATCATGGCCTTCCATTCCGGCGTGTCGCCGTAGAAGGCGTCGCGGATCTGCCGCTTGATCGCCCTGCCCGCGTCCGACTCCGGATCGCCGTAGAGATGCAGCCAGTTGTCGGCGCGCAGGGCCTCGAGAACCTCGGGCAACGACTGCGTGCCGTATTCCAGGGCGACGGACGTCACTTCGGTGTCCTGTGCAATGCCGTCGAAACCGTTCTCCATCGAACCGGTCACGACCGCGGACAGGCTGTCGTTCCGTTCCGGCGATTTCACCGCTTCGCCATACCATCTGCGCGCACGGTCGGCGCCCGCGCCGCCGGCGCCTTCGACGCTGATGATTTCGCAGGCGCCATGGCCGCCGAGACCGGTGTGGAAATCCAGATGGGCGACCCGGCGTGCGCCGCGGCAGTGCGCGTCGACGATCTCCCGCCAGGTCTGCGCCGACCAGGAGAGCGCCCGGCCGCCGAAGAACAGGCCGTCGGGAAAATCGTACTGGCCGCCGCTCACCGCCTCCTGGAAGGCGAACATGCCGTGCTCCCTGATATAGGCGGCGATGGCAGCATCGGCCCTTTCGCGCCCCGGCCCGGTCCAGTCGCGCGGCGTCAGCCAGGCATGGATTTCGGCATATTTCTCATTCGCCGGATGCCCTGCGCCGTGATCCAGATTGTTGCGGTTGAGATCGATATTGTGCTCGGTCACCCGGCGCAGCCAGGCGAAACCGTACGGGTTGATGGCGTGGACCAGGACCAGGGCGCAATCGGCCGGCAGCAGATCGAACGCGCCGGTCTCCAGCATGCCGACCTGGCAGCCGGAGCCGCAGAAGCCCTCGACGCCATGGGTGCCGGACGAAGCGATCAATACGCCCGCCGCTCCGCCCGCCGCCGGGCCGGGCGCGGGACCGAGCCGGGCGACATCGGTCGTGAGATCGCCGCCGTCCGGCTGCCGGGCATTCGGATTGAGGTGGGTCTCCAGGACCGCGCCGGCCCGTTCCGCCGCTGCGCGGAACTTTGCGCGCGCCTCGGCATAGTCGGCGGCAAACCATGATTCGGGCCAGGATTCGGGCCAGGATTCGGGCGGGTTCATCGGGCTTCGGCTGTGCTACACTATCGTGTTCGACGGGGCTGCGTTCGACGGGGCCCAATGTAAGGGCGGAACCGGCGGGCGCTCAATGGCCCGCGCGGCACGGTGCAGGGATCGATGGACGCAGACGAACCGACACGACGGGCGACCGACCATCGCGATGCCGTCGGCCGGCTGGACTGGGAGCAGCGGCGGGAGCTGTTGCACCGCTCCGACCGCAAGGGCCTCGCCCATCTTGCCGGCCATCTGGCGGCGCTCGCCATTACCGGAACGCTGATCGCCCTGGAGGCGCCGGGCTGGCCGGTGCTGCTGCCGATTCACGGCATCCTGCTGGTCTTCCTGTTCTGCCTGCAACACGAGGCTGTGCACAAGACGCCGTTCCGCAGCGCCTGGCTGAATGCGGCGGCGGGCTGGGGCGCCGGGCTCGTCAACCTGCTGCCGCCGGTCTGGTTCCACCATTTCCACATGGACCATCACCGCTACACCCACGATCCGGCGCGCGATCCGGAGCTGGCCCGGCCCTTGCCGCGGTCGAGGGCGGGCCTCGCCTGGCTGATTGCCGGCGGCCCGTACTGGACGAGCCAGGTCCGCACGCTGCTGGTCAACGCCGCCGGGCGCAACCGCGACGGCTTCGTGCCGCCGGCGGCGCGCGCGCCGGTGGTGTGGGAGGCCCGGTCGTTCCTTGCCGTCTATGCCGCCGCGGCGGGAGTTTCGATTTACGCCGGCAGTGCGGCCCTGCTGTGGCTCTGGGTGCTGCCCGCGCTGCTGGGCCAGCCGTTCCTGCGGGTCTATCTTCTGGCCGAGCACACCGGCTGCCCGCATGTCGCGAACATGCTGGAAAACACCCGGACCACCTTCACCAACCGGCTGGTGCGGTTTATCGCCTGGAACATGCCCTATCATGTCGAGCACCATGTCTATCCGGCGGTGCCGTTCCACCGGCTGCCGGCGTTCCACGCGGTCCTGCGCGACCGTCTGACCGTCACGGCGGACGGCTACCGGGCGGCGACGCGGGCGACGACAGGGGCGATCCTGCGCGGCGAGGCGTAACAGCGGCACGAGCGGCGCGGTTCGTTGACAGCTTTGGGCGCCCCCCCTATCTGTCCTTAACCCGGAATTCACGCAGCCCCTGCGCTTCGAAGGCCGTGTTTGCTCCCCTTCCCGGAGCGGCCGGGACGCGCCCGCTGTTTCAGGCCGCTGTTTCAGGAAAGTCCTTGATGTTCGGCAATCTCGCCCAGAAATTCTTCGGCTCGGCCAACGAACGCTACATCAACCGCGTTCAGCCCCTGATCGACCGGATCAACGGGCTCGAGCCGGAGATGGAGGCGCTGTCGGACGCGCAACTGGCGGCCCGCACCGGCTGGCTCAGGGAGCGCCATCGGAACGGCGAGGCGCTGGACGATCTGCTTGTCGACTCGTTCGCCACGGTGCGCGAAGCGTCGCGCCGCACCCTGGGCGAACGCCATTTCGACGTGCAGCTCATCGGCGGCACCATCCTGCACCGCGGCATGATCGCCGAGATGAAAACCGGCGAGGGCAAGACGCTGGTCGCGACCCTCCCGGTCTACCTGAACGCGCTCGCCGGCAAGGGCGTCCATGTCGTTACGGTCAACGACTATCTCGCAAAACGCGACGCCGAGTGGATGGGGCAGATCTACACGTTCCTCGGCCTCACCGTCGGCTGCATCACCCAGGAGCTCAGCGACGACGAGCGGCGGGCGGCCTACGGCTGCGACGTGACCTACGGCACCAACAATGAGTACGGCTTCGACTATCTCCGGGACAATATGAAGTTCGACCTGGAGGAGATGGTCCAGCGGCCGTTCAACTTCGCGATCGTCGACGAGGTGGATTCGATCCTGATCGACGAGGCGCGCACCCCGCTCATCATCTCCGGCCCGACCGACGACACGTCCGAACTGTATATGGCGGTCGACAAGATCATCCCGAACCTGTCGCCGGACGATTACGAGATCGACGAGAAACAGAAGACCGTCGCGCTGACCGACGCCGGCAACGAACATCTCGAGCGCCTGCTGGACGAGGCCGGGCTGCTCAGCGGCAGTAGCCTCTACGAAATGCAGAATGTCAGCGTCGTCCACCACGCCAACCAGGCGCTGCGCGCCCATACCCTGTTCCGGCGCGATACCGACTACATCGTCAAGAACGGCAAGGTCGTCATCATCGACGAGTTCACCGGCCGGATGATGGAGGGCCGGCGCTATTCGGAAGGGCTGCACCAGGCGCTGGAGGCGAAAGAGCGGGTGCAGATCCAGACGGAAAACCAGACCGTCGCGTCGATCACCTTCCAGAACTATTTCCGCATGTATCCGAAGCTGGCGGGCATGACCGGCACGGCCATGACCGAGGCGGCGGAGTTCATCGACATCTACAAGCTGGAAGTCGTCGACGTGCCGACCAACCTGCCGGTCGACCGCACCGACGAGGACGACGAGGTCTACCGCACCGGCGCAGAGCGCGACAACGCGGTGCTCGACCTGATCGAGGACTGCTCGAAACGCGGCCAGCCCATGCTGGTCGGCACGGTCAGCATCGAGAAGTCCGAGATGCTGTCCGAAAAACTCAAGAATAAGAACATCCCGCACCAGGTGCTGAACGCCCGGCACCACGAGCGCGAGGCCTTCATCATCGCCCAGGGCGGCGAGCCGGCGGCGGTCACCATCGCGACCAACATGGCCGGCCGCGGCACCGACATCCGCCTGGGCGGCAACGCCGACATGCGCATCGTCCAGGAGCTGGGCGACCTTCCGGATGGCCCGGAGCGCGTTGCGAAAGAGGCTGAAATCCGTGCCGAAGTGGAGGAACGCAAAAAGAAGGTGATCGCGGCCGGCGGCCTGTTCGTCGTCGCCACGGAGCGGCACGAGAGCCGGCGTATCGACAACCAGCTGCGCGGCCGCTCCGGCCGCCAGGGCGATCCGGGCAATTCGCGTTTTTTCCTGTCCCTGCAGGACGACCTGATGCGCATCTTCGGCTCCGACCGCATGGACGGCTGGCTCCAGCGCCTCGGCCTCAAGGAAGGCGAGGCGGTGGTCCACGGCTGGATCAACAAGGCGGTCGAGCGGGCCCAGCACAAGGTCGAGGAACGCAACTTCGAGATCCGGAAGAACCTGCTCAAGTTCGACGACGTGATGAACGACCAGCGCAAGGTGATCTACGCCCAGCGCATCGGCATCATGAAAACCGACGACGTCTCGGAGACGATCCGCGAATACCGCGAAGAGGCGATCGAGGCGATCGTCGAGGACGCGATCCCCGAAGGCGCTTATGCCGAACAATGGGATATCGACGGCCTGCACACCCGCACGCTCGGCGTCTTCGGCCTCGACCTGCCGGTCCGGGAATGGGCGGCCGAGGAAGGCATTGCCGACCAGGAAATCTACGAGCGCATCCTTGAGGCCGTGAACCGGCACATGGCGGAGAAGACCGCGTCCTATTCGCCGGAGCTGATGCGCCTCGCCGAAAAGAGCGTCCTGCTCCAGATTCTCGACCAGCAATGGAAAGAGCACCTGCTTCAGCTCGACCATCTGCGCCAGGCCGTGAACCTGCGCGCCTACGGCCAGAAGGATCCGCTGATCGAGTACAAGCGCGAAGCCTTCGATATGTTCCAGGTCATGCTCGCCGGCCTCAAGGAAACCACGGTCGGCGCGCTTTCCCATCTGGAGATCGAACTGGACGCCGATCCGGAAAGCCTGCTGCCCCAGGACGAGAGCGCGGCCTGGGAACAGTCCGGCCCCGGCATGGGCGACGATCTTGCGCCCTTCGGCCTGCCGCCGCTCGGATCGCTGGAAGACATGGCGCGCATGGCCGGCATGGACCTGGACGCCCTGGATGCCCTGGAACCCGAGCCGGAATTCACCAACGGCAACGGCGGCGTGATTGCGCCGGCGCGCACCCGCCCGGTCCGTACCCGCAGGGCCGCGGCGACCGTCGATCCGGGCAATCCTGCGACCTGGGGCAAGGTCTCGCGCAACGCGCCCTGCCCCTGCGGTTCCGGCAAGAAATACAAGCACTGCCACGGCCGGGTCTGACCGTCCGCCGGACGGGTCCCGGAAGCGGCCCGCGGCGGCAACCTCAGCCGCCCGCCAGCAGCCTCTCCGCCGTCTCCAGGTCTTCCGGCCGGTTGGCGTTGAAAAACGGGTCCGGGGGACCGGCGCCGAAGTCGGCGACCGCCAGCCTGTAGCGCGCGGTCCAGCGGTCGACCTTCGTAATCCCCTCGTCGCGCAGGGCGGATTCGAGATCGTCGCGCAGGCCGACCGGCCACAGGCCGATCACCGGGTGATGCCGCCCGGCCGACGCGGCGCAGGCCATATCCGCGCCGTCACGCCGGATCGCGGCGCGAAGGCGTTCGGCGAGGTCGGGCGGCAGGAACGGCGCGTCCGTCGCAGCCGTCAGGATCCAGCCCGCTCCCGGCGCGTTGGCGGCGGCCCAGGCCATGCCGGTCAGGACACCGGCAAGCGGGCCGGGCTGGCCGGGCAGGATGTCGGCGGCGACCGGCAGGCCGAAAGCGGCGAAGCGGCCCGGATCGCCGTTGGCGTTCAGCACCAGACGGCCGACCTGCGGCGCGATTCGCTCGATCGCATGGGCGAGCAGCGGCCGGCCGGCGAGCCGGCGCAGGCATTTGTCGCCGCCGCCCATGCGGCGCGCCCGGCCGCCGGCAAGCAGAACGCCGACGATTGCGGGATCGGATGGTCCGGCTGACATGGATATTCCGCGTTGCCGCTCCCCGGTCCGGTCGGAAGCGCCTTATTAGGCCATGTCCGATTGCTGCGGAAGCCGGGTAGCCTAACGCGGTACCGGCGCGCGGGCTGCTGCGCTATGCTCCCTGCCCGGCTTTCCTCGGAACCTACGACAGGCGGGCACGGCGATGACGACCCTGACGCGAGACGACCTGCTGGAACGCGATTCGAACGATCCGCTGGCGCGTATGCGCGAGCGCTTCGACCTGCCCGACGGCATGATCTATCTCGACGGCAATTCGCTGGGCGCCCTGCCCCACATCACCAAGGACCGCATCCGCCAGCTGATCGAGGACCAGTGGGGCCTGGACCTGATCAAGAGCTGGAACGCCCACGACTGGTACCACATGCCGGGGCGCTGCGGCGCCAAGCTCGCCGCCTTCATCGGCGCACGGCCGGGCGAGGTCGTCTGCGCCGATTCGACGTCCGTCAACCTGTTCAAGCTGCTCGCCGCGGCGCTGGCCGAGCGGCCCGACCGCACGGTCATCGTTTCGGAGAAGGGCAACTTCCCGACCGACCTCTACATCGCCCAGGGCCTCACCGGGATGCTCGGCCGCGGCCACGAACTGCGCCTGGTCGAGAGCGACGCGGAACTGGACGGCGCGATCCGGGACGATGTCGCGGTCGTCATGCTGACGCACATCGACTACCGCAGCGGCCGGATGCACGATATGGCGGCGGTGACCGGGCGGGCCCACGAGGCCGGCGCGCTGGTCCTGTGGGACCTGGCGCACAGCGCCGGCGCCGTGCCGGTCGATCTCAACGGCGCCGATGCCGACCTCGCCGTGGGCTGCGGCTACAAGTATCTCAACGGCGGCCCCGGCGCGCCGGCGTTTCTCTTCATCGCGGAACGGCTGCAGGACCGTATCCGGCCGCCGCTCTCCGGCTGGATGGGCCACGCCGCGCCCTTCGATTTCGACTGGTCCTACAGGCCGGCCGAGGGTATCGCCCGCAATCTGTGCGGCACGCCGCCGGTCCTGAGCCTCGCCGCCCTCGAAGCCAGCCTCGATACCATGGCGGATCTCGATATGGCCGCCGTCCGCGCCAAGTCGCTGGCGCTGGGCGACCTGTTCATCGAGCTGGTGGAAACCCGCTGTGCGGGGCACGGTTTCACGCTGGTCTCGCCGCGCGACGCCACCCGGGGCAGCCAGGTCAGCTTCGCCCATCCGGAGGGTTTCCCGATCATGCAGGCGCTGATCGCCGGCCACGTCATCGGCGATTTCCGCGCGCCGGACATCCTGCGCTTCGGCTTCACGCCGCTCTACACGCGCTATGTCGATATCTGGGACGCGGTGGACGTGCTGTCCGGGATCATGGACAGCGGCCGGTGGAACGAGCCGCGCTTCCGCGCCCGCGGCACCGTGACCTGACATTCCGCCGTTGCGCGCGGATTACGCAGGCGTCCCGCGCGCCCGACCTTTCCGGGACCGGGCCGGCGCGCTCGCCGCCGGGCGGGCGCCTACAGACCGGCCGCTTTGCCGGCGGCCTCCCCGGCCCCTCCCGTGAACGCGGAAAGCGAATGCGGTTGACAGGCGGATCGGGACAATTCCTGCTAAGGCACAGTCCCATGGCGATCACCCACTTCTGCAGGGGGAGGCGGGACCGGGCGAGGGCGGTGCCGGACGTGACGGAGAACCGGCGCCGGCAGGCGGGGCACCAGTACGGGAGGGTGTTGGTCGGCGTAGCGGTCGTCTCGGTCGAGCCGCAGCGGGGACAGTAGCGGCCGGCGGGCCAGCGCTGCGCGGCGAACCAGTCGCGGGCCGCGGGTTCGTCCGGAAACAGCGCGAACAAGGCGGGGAGGGAGAGGCCGGTGCGGTAGTGGCGGCCGGGTGCGGAGCGGGCCATACAGGGGATTCGCCGTATGGCCGGAGAAGTTTAGTGCTGTGGCGAAAATGATCAGCCGTCCTAGGGGACGGCTAAACGGAGGGCTCTGGCCATCAGCTTGTGGGCGTGAGGGGCGCGCCCGTGGCTCAGTGGATAGAGCAAAGTCCTTGGAAGGCATAGGTCGCCGGTTCGAGTCCGGCCGGGCGCGCCTTAGGTTGGGAGTACAATCAGAAAATTAGGGAAAATTTCCGTGAGATAGATGTGTTTATGAAGTCATACGGCCACCCCTCTGCGGAGGGGTGGCCGAGTGGTCGAAGGCAGCGGTCTCAAAAACCGTAGGACGCCCCAGCGTCCCGGGGGTTCGAATCCCCTCCCCTCCGCCAGAATTAGGTGGAGATTAAGGGCGGGACTACGCAGTCAGATATACAGACCCATTACATTCCCTTCAATACTATTTCTTTTATTTGAGGATCATGTCGATATGCGGCATAAGATGCATACTTAAACAACTCAGAGAATTTAGGTAAATTTTCTGCCAAGCATCTTGCCCGCCTCCAATCAATTAAGACTGATCCATGACCCTCAGTTTTTATTACAATTGAATTATACTCCCAATGATCATTTCCGTCCACTTCTGTACGAACTGGTCCTTGAAAATCGACACCAGAACATATATCAGAAATCTTTCTTTCTAATAGCCGCAGTCTAGAATCTTCAAAAAGAGTGGAAGATTTAGATTGTTTACTGAACCAGCGTTCAACGTCAATTATGGATTGCTTTAACCTATCCATACTATCAAGTTCTAGATAATCTTCATCCGTGCACAAATAGATGCGCTGGAATCCTTTCATATCGAAAAACGGAAGAAATCCCGATACAATCTGAGGGTACAGAATGTCAGTAGGTACTGAAGTATCTGGAGACATTGAAG
Organism: Rhodospirillaceae bacterium; assembly: GCA_011523655.1. Lineage (GTDB taxonomy): Bacteria > Pseudomonadota > Alphaproteobacteria > Bin65 > Bin65 > Bin65. The sequence goes on along the minus strand of WTGH01000040.1, from coordinate 66,552 downwards.
GGGTCCACTTTAGTTGAAATGGATAGTGGAACAGAAGATTGATACAACTAGAACCACATCCCTGTGGTTTTATCTTCCTAATTAACCTAGCGGTATTATACAAATCTCCTCTAAAATAGCTAGGTTCACTCTGCCCCTTAAAGATCGCTTCATATGATTCAAGCATTTCCGGTACAGTTGCTGATTTTAATTCGTACCATTCCTGAGTCTTAGAGCAATATACGTCTCCAAGAGCGGAATTAGTCTCTGAAACATACCAATCAGAATCGTTCCAACCCCTATGGGAGGCAAACTTAGTAAAAACGCCCTTTTCACGTTCAATATGGTCTTTTGATTTTTTCATATTCTATTACTTTCGTGGTTGATTGTTGCGCAGTCAGGTATATAAAACCCAAATTTAACTCCGAAAAAACAAACCCCGGCGCATGCAAACGCAGAGACGGACCCGGGGGGTTACAGTCGAGAGGTGGTTTACCCGATGACGGATGTCAATACCTTTCGGGCGCTTCAGGAAGCGTTCTCCCGCGGGCGGATGCAGACCTACCTGGACTTCGCCCGGGGAGACCGCGAGGCCGCGCTGAACCGGGGAGCGGCAGAGCCGGGCCGGTTCGTGGCGTCGATGTCGCTGGGCTTCTGGGTCCGGCTCCTCGGCCGCGGCGGCCATATCGACGGCGGTCGCAAGGCCGACTACGAAAGGACGCTCTGGCGTCCGGCGCTGTTCGAGGCGTTTCCGGGCCGTTCCCGCCGGATGGTGCACCGGAGACTGGACCGCCTGCGGCAGCTTCGAAACCGGATCGCGCATCACGAGCCGATATTCGACCGGGACCTGAGGGAGGACTACGAGGGTCTCCTGGAGGCCGTGGGCTGGATCTCGGCCGACGTCCGACGATGGATCGAGACCCACAGCCTCCTGCCGGATGCGCTCCGGGCGCCGCCCTCCACGCCGGTCCGCTTCTAGCCGGTCCGGCTCTGCATCGCCTGACTGCGAATCGGCGCATTAGCTCCGTCCTGCAAACGACAACACTCGAAATGGGGCCGATACCGGCGCGGAACATGCCGAACGGGCCCTCGGGCCGCTCTTCACGCGCTATGTCGATAACTGGGACGCGGTGGACGTGCTGTCCGGGATCATGGACAGCGGCCGGTGGAACGAGCCGCGCTTCCGCGCCCGCGGCACCGTCACCTGACCGGATGCGGCCCAAGCACGGTCGGGCGCGGCCCTGCCCGTCGGGGCGCAGGATGCGCCGGGCAGGCGGCTTGACACTGCCCCGCCGCCCCCGTTTTATGCGCGCACGCTGAAAGGACGGGACCGCCCGGCGGCAGGGACGCCGGGCGCAGTCTTTGTCCGGCCTAGCCGGCCGCGGCCGGCGGATTCGGCCGGGAGGGAATTACCGGGCTCATGGGCCAGCTGATCTTCGAGACGATTCTGAACGGGCTGCAGTTCGGCATCTTCCTGTTCCTGGTCGCAGGCGGGCTGACGCTGGTTCTCGGCATCATGAGCTTCGTGAACCTGGCCCACGGCTCCATGTTCATGATGGGCGCCTATGTGGCGGCGTGGGTATTCCAGCAGTCCGACAGCTTCCTGCTCGCCGCCATCGTCGCGCTGCCGGTCATCCTGCTGCTCGGCATCGGGCTGGAATATCTCGCCTTCCGGACCCTCTACACCCGCGATCACCTCGACCAGGTGCTCGCCACCTTCGGCTGCATCCTGTTCTTCAACCAGATGGTGCTGGTCGTGTTCGGCGCCGAGAGCCAGGAATTCAAGCTGCCGGAATCGATCAACTTTCCGTTTCCGATGCTCGGCTTCACCTATCCGTTCTATCGGCTGATCGTGATTCTGGCCGGCATCCTCGTCGCGATCGGCCTGTACATCGCGATTACCCGGACCCGGGTCGGCATGCGCATCCGCGCCGGCGCATCGAACCGCGCCATGGTCGGCGCGCTCGGCGTCAACGTGATTGCGCTCTACACCATCGTGTTCGGCATCGGCGCAGCGCTGGCCGGATTCGCCGGCATCATGATCGGCCCGATCGAATCGGTCGAAAGCGGCATGGGCGAGGAAAAGCTCATCCTCGCCATCGTGGTGATCGTGATCGGCGGCATCGGCTCGATCCGCGGCGCCTTCATCGCCTCGATCATCGTCGGCCTGGTCGAGATCGGCGGCCGGGTCTTCATGACCGATATCCTGCGCGCCTTCCTGAACGAGGAGTTCGCCCAGACGGCGGGCCCGGCGATCGCCTCGATGATGATCTACATCCTGATGGCGGCGATCCTGTTCTTCAAGCCGGAGGGGCTGTTCCCGGCCCGCACCGGCTAGGCGGGACGGGAGAACGCGACCATGGCCGGACACGGCATATCCAACCTCAACCCGCGGATCAGATTCTCCTTCGCCGATCCGCGCTTCGTCATCATGGTCCTCGGCCTGATCGGCCTGGCCGTGCTGCCGATCGTCGCCGGCGCGGCCGACGACGTGTTCATGATCTCCTTCATGGCGAAGATGATGATCTTCGCCATCGCTGCGGCGAGCCTGGACCTGATCCTGGGCTACGGCGGCATGATCAGTTTCGGCCACGCCGCCTATATCGGCCTCGGCACCTATGCCGTTGCCGTATCGGCCCGCTATTTCGGCGACTTTTGCGCCGATGTCGAGGAAGGCCAGGCCTGCGCCTACGGTTTCCTGGCCAGCGGTTATTTCCAGTTTGCCGTGGCCATCGTCGGCTCGGCGCTGGTCGCGCTGGTCATCGGCGCGATCTCGCTGCGCACGACCGGCCTCTATTTCATCATGATCACGCTGGCGTTCACCCAGATGCTGTTCTTCCTGGGCATCAGCCTGGAGCCGTTCGGCGGCGACGACGGCATGACGGTCGACGAGCGCAGCGACTTCGCCTTTTTCACCATCGGCGACGACCTGCTCTACGAGGGCGACGGCGCAACCCTCTATTATGCCTGCCTGGTCGCCCTCCTGCTGTCGCTGCTGCTGCTGCGCCGCCTGGTGAACTCCCGCTTCGGCATGGTCATCCGGGGCAGCTATTCCAACCCGGTGCGCATGGCGGCGCTGGGCTATCCGGTCTACCGCTACCGGCTGACCGCCTTCGTCATCGCCGGGACGATCTGCGGCGTCGCCGGCGCGCTGTTCGCCAACCACCAGGAATTCCTGACCCCGGAATACATGATGTGGATCCGCTCCGGCGAGATCATGATCATGGTCATCATGGGCGGAATGGGCACGATTTTCGGCCCGGTGTTCGGCGCGCTCGCCTTCCTGAGCATCGAGGAGTTCCTGCAGGAGCTGGTCGGCAGCGACTACTGGATGATCGTGTTCGGCCCGATGCTCGTCCTGCTCGTGCTGTTCGCCAAGCGCGGCCTGTTCGGGCTGATTCCGGACAACTGGGCGGCGATGCCGCGCTTTGCCGTCGGCTTCGTCCTGCTCGTCGCCGCCGTCGCGATCTTCCTGTTCCTGATCACGCTGGCGACGCCGCTCACCATCGTGCTCGCCTTCGTCCTGCTGTCGCTGATCGTGAAGCTCGGCGTCGACTACGCCGGCTGGCCCAGTCCGCTGAAACGGCTGGCGGCGCTGACCGGGAGCCGGTCGGATGGCTGACTCCCCGCGCCCGGGCCTGCATCTCCCCGGCCTGCATCTCGAAGTCCGCGACCTGTCCAAGAGCTTCGGCCAGGTCCACGCGACCCGGAACGTCAACCTCTCGGTCGAGCGCGGCGAGGTTCACGCCATCATCGGCCCGAACGGCGCCGGCAAGACGACCCTGATCGCGCAACTCAGCGGCGCGATAAGGCCGGACAGCGGCGAGATCATCTTCGACGGCCACGATATCGCCGGCCTGCCGGCGCACAAGATTTCCATGCTCGGCCTGGCCCGGTCGTTCCAGGTGACCAGCATATTTCTGGACTTCACCGCCGAGGACAATGTCGCGCTCGCCGTCCAGGCCCATGCCGACCATTCCTTCAAGTTCTGGAAGCCGGCGCAGACCGACCGGGCGCTGCGCGCTCCGGCGCGCCAGGCGCTCGAAACCGTGGGCCTGGGCCATCGCGCCGATACGCTGGCCGCCGACCTGTCCCACGGCGAGCAGCGCCAGCTCGAGATCGCCATGGCGATGGCCACCGGGCCGTCCATGCTGCTGCTCGACGAGCCGACGGCAGGCATGGGCGCCGAGGAATCGGCCCACATGGTCGAGCTGCTGCGCGGCTTCGCCCGCGACCACACCATCCTGCTGATCGAGCACGATATGGATGCCGTCTTCGCGCTGGCCGACCGGATTACCGTGCTGGTCTACGGCGAGGCTATCGCGACCGGCGCGCCTGACGAGATTCGCGGCAACGACGAGGTCCGCGCCGCCTATCTCGGCGAAGACTGACGGGCTCGGACTGACGGGGCTGGGCGATGTTGACCCTCGAAAGCGTCGAAACCTTTTACGGCCAGAGCCAGGTCCTGTTCGGCATGGGCCTCTCGGTCAACGACGGCGAGGTCGTCACCCTGCTCGGCCGCAACGGCATGGGCAAGACGACCACGATCCGCTCGATCATGGGCCTCACGCCGGCGCGGCGCGGCACGATCGCCTTCGACGGCGAGGACATCCGCAACTGGCTGCCCTACCGGGTGGCGCGGGCCGGCCTCGGCCTGGTGCCGGAGGGCCGCCAGGTCTTCCCCAATCTCACGGTCGAGGAGAACCTGATCTCGACCCACGAGAACCGTCACGGCAGCGATGATCCCTGGACGCTGGAAAAGATCTTCGACCTGTTTCCGGGGGTTGCCGAGCGCCGCCGCAACATGGGCAATCAGCTTTCCGGCGGCGAGCAGCAGATGGTGGCGATCAGCCGGGCGCTGATGACCAACCCCAGGCTGCTGATCCTGGACGAGGCGACCGAAGGGCTGGCGCCGCTGATCCGCCAGGACATCTGGCGCACCCTCGACATGCTGAAGGCGCACGGCGAATCGATCCTGCTGGTCGACAAGAATGTCGAGGCGCTGACCCGGCTGGCCGACCGCCACTACATCATCGAGAAGGGCAAGGTCGTCTGGACCGGCGACAGCGCCGAACTCCGCGCCGCCGAGGATCTGCAGCACCGTTATCTGGGGGTTTGACGGTGCGGCCCGTTCCATCCGGGGCGGCAAATTTTTGTTGGAACCTGGAGAAAATAGGCGCTTGGCAAGATTGGATCGTCCGGGGCTAAATCCTGTATTCACCCTGAAGTACCGGTATCCCAGATAGCCGCGGACTAATGGCAGGTCGATTTGCGCGGTGCCGCCGCAGGGGAGCCGTACAACGCACCGAGGCCGACCGTGTGTTCGACCGTACGGGCTTCGAAGCTCAACGGGTGAAGCATGTCGCAGGAAGAAGAATCGTTACGGGAAGTCGGCCGGAGAGGCCTGCGTCACCTGTTCCCCTCTCTGGACGAGGAGAGCCGCGCCCTCTGGGAAGCCCGTATGAGTTGGAAAAACCTTGCGAAAGGGGAAGTGCTCTTTCGTGAAGGCGACCCGTCGGTGGCTCTGTATGTCATGCTGCAGGGACGACTCGTCGCTGTCGCCAGAAACGAGCGGCGCGAGGAAATTGTCGTCGCGGTCATCGGTCCCGCGGAGACGGTCGGCGAGAACGGGCTCATTTCCAGCGACCCGAGAAACCTGACCATCAAGGCGCTGACCGACAGCAAGCTGTTCCGGCTGTCCAAGGACGACTTCGCCGTACTCCATCGGCAGCATCCCTCCACCCTGCTCGACCTAGCCCGACTTCAGGCTCGGCGCCACACGCAGAACATCCAGAAGTTCGTCACCAAGAATGAACAGCTGAAGAAGATCGCGCTGGTCCGAACCGAGAGCACTCCGACGATCGAGGCGTTCCTGGGGCGGTTCGGGGAGGGGCTCTCTTCGGTGACGGGATCCTGGCTGGTGTCCTCGAACGACGTCGTGACGCAGTTCGGCGACGATGCGTCGTTCTTCCTCGACCTTATCGAGTATTTGAGCCTGGACCTGACCTGCCTCGTCTTCGAGGCGGAGGTGTCGGATCCCCGTCTGGAACTCTTCTACGAGAGCTTCTTCGATGCGGTCGTGTGGCTGGTGGACGCAGAGTCCTCCCCGGAAATCTGCCGCCGGCAATGGGAGGAGCGGTTTCCGCGCGTCTTCTCCTACGATGTGCGGCGGGAATTACTGCTCGTCCGGCGGCCCGGTGTCCCCAGGCGCGCCGGGCCCTGGTTGGAGGACGACGCCTTCGACCTCGTCCATCACGTCGAGCTCGACAACCGGTCGGATTACAACCGGTTAGTCCGGTTTTTCCGCGGCGAAGCGGTGGGCGTGGTGCTGTCGGGCGGCGGAGCCCGGGGTTGGTTTCATCTCGGCGCGATGCGCGCGCTGCAGGAGGCTCAAATTCCCATAGACGCCATCGGAGGGGCCAGTAGCGGGGCCTTCGTCGCCGCCTGCTATGCCGAGAACCCGGTCTATGACGAATACCGCCGCATGGTGCACGACGCCGCCATGTCGAACGCAGACCACATGGCGCTGCGCAACTTCACCATGCCCAAGGTGTCGATCTTCAACGACAAGCGCCCGACGGACACCCTGGTGGCCACGTTCGGCGATCGGCGCATCGAGGACCTTCAAATCCCGTTCTTCTGCGTGAGCTGCAACCTGAACCGGAACAAGGAAACCATCTGGCGGCAGGGGAATCTGTGGAGAAGCGTCCGCTCCAGCGCGGCCATTCCCGGCATCCTTTCGCCCGTCATCGAAGAAGGCGAGTTGCACTTCGATGGGGGCCTGGTGAACAACCTTCCGGTTGACGTGATGCGCCGGCTCCTGCCTCCGGGGAGCGCCATAGTCGCTGTGGACGTGACCGACACGAGCATGGACGAGACCAGCTACGACTTTCCCCCGAACCTTGGATTCGTGGATAGTCTGCTCATGTTCTTCAGGCTGAAGGGACGCCGGTATCGGTTTCCGAACTTTCGCGACACTCTTCTGAAGGCACTCATGGTCGGGGCGTTCGAACGAATCGAAAAGAACCGGGTCGAGGCCGATTTCCTGATCCGACCCGACCTGGGTTCGATCGGAATGACGGATTTCCGGGCGGGTCTGCCGCTGATCGAGACCGGCTATCGGGAGACGCACAGGCTTCTTGAGGCTCTACCGGATACCGACCGCAGCCGCTTCTTCCTCAAGGACCGGGCCGAACTGCAATGAGTTGCCGGAAGATCCGCCGGGAAAGCTTCACGCTTCGCCGCGCCGCTTCCGCTCCGCTTCGTCCCACACCGTCAGGGCGTGATATTCGGGCACGAAGCCGAGGCCCTTCTTCGAGTCGGAAGACACGGCGTCCTGCGAAGTGACGACATCGACGACAGCGGGCGCCTGATCGATGGCCCTGGCGATGGCGCCGGCCAGGTCGGCCGGGTCCTCGACCCGCTCGCCGTGGGCGCCGAGTGCGCGGCCCAGGGCGGCGTAGTCGCAGTGTTCGAGCAGGGTGCCGACGATCCGGCCGCCGTAATTGATATCCTGGTCGTGGCGCTCGATGTTCCAGGCGGCGTTGTTGGAGACGATGAAAACGGCCTTCGCGCCGTGGCGCACGGCGGTGTCGATCTCCATCGCGTTGATGCCGAAAGCGCCGTCCCCGTTGACCGAAATCACCTGCCTCTCGGGAAAGGCGAGGGCCGCGGCAACCGCGAACGGCACCCCGACTCCCAGACAGCCGAAGATGCCGGCGTCCAGATAGGTGCGCGAGTCGAGGCCGATACGCGCGAAGCTCAGCAGGTCGCCGCCGTCGGCGATGGCGATATGGTCCGGATCGGCGGTCTCGCGGATCGCGTCGAAGATCGCCATCGGATGGATCTTGCCGTCGGCGCCACGCGCCGGCGCCGCCGATCCGGCGCTGCGGGCGACGCGCGCGCGGTGCTTGCCGCGCAGGCCGTCCAGCCATTCGCTGTCGCGCGCGCCGGCATCGTTGCCGAGCGCCTCGGTAATGGCGTCGAGGGCGAGCCCGACATCGGCAAGCATCTCCGGCGCGCCGCGGCGGTTATCGATTAGTTCGGCGCCGTTGTCCGCGATCCGCACGAACCGGGCCTCCGGGAACACCGCCGGCGAGCCGAAGCCGAGCTGGTAGTCGAGCTTGCGCCCCAGCGTGATCACCAGGTCCGCCCCGGCCATCGCCGCCCCGCGCATCGATCCGACGGCGGAGGGATGGTCCGCCGGGGCGAGGCCGCGGCTCTCCTGGGTATCGAGATAGAGCGCATCGGCGGCATCGAGGAAGCGCAACACCGCGTCCCCCGCGCCCCGGGCGCCGCGGCCGGAAATCGCCAGCGGCCGGCGGGCGGCCCGGATCGCGGCCGCGGCCTCGGCAACGCGGGCGGGATCGGGCGGCAGGCGGCGCGGCGGCGCCGGTTCGAGCCACTCGTCAAGGACGAGATTCCGGGCAACCGGCCGGCGCAGCACGTCGGTCGGGATCTCGATATAGGCCGGGCCGGGTTCGCCCGTGTCCCCGGCCGCGCACGCGATGGCCTCGTCCAGTTCGCGCAGGGCGTGTTCGGCGATCCGCGCCGTGCGGGCATAGCGGGTGATCGGGCGCATGATGTCGGTCTGCGGAACGCCCTGCAGCGGGCCCATATTGTCCTGCACCCGCGGCGCGCAGCCGCCGATCAGCAGCACCGGCACGCGGGCGAGCGCGGCGTTGGCGACCGCCGTGACCGTGTTGGTGACGCCCGGCCCTGCCGTCGCCATCGCCACCCCGAGGCTTCCGGTAAGCTCGGCGTGGGCATGGGCCATGTGCATCGCGGCCCGCTCGTCGCGCACGTCGACGATGCGGATGCCGGCCTGAGCCACGCGATCCCAGATCGGCTGGATGTGGCCGCCCTGCAATCCGAACACGCGGTCCACGCCGCGCGCTTTCAGGGCGCGGGCAATCCAGGCGGCGACGCTGGTCTCGTCGCGGTTGGAGTCCCGGCGTTCGGGGCCGTCTGCCGCAGCGGTGGTCATCGGCGCTCTCCGTTTGCGGTTTACCGGGGCGGAGTCAGGCGGCCCGTCCGTCCGGCGGCGTCCCGGACCGCGCGGCAAGCAGTTCGCGCAGCGTCCGGTGCAGGATCTTTCCCGTCGCGTTGCGCGGCATCTCCTCCTGGGTGAGAAAGACGATCTCGCGCGGCCGCTTGTAGCCGGCGAGGCGCTCCTTCGCCCAGGCGACCAGTTCGGCCTCGCCGATATCGTGACCGGGCTGCCGCACGACGGCGGCCTGGACGCTCTCGCCCCATTTCGGGTCCGGCCGGCCGACCACGGCCACGTCGCGGACCGCCGGATGGCGCCCCAGAACGGCTTCGACCTCGGTCGGATAGATGTTCTCGCCGCCCGAGATGATCAGGTTCTTCTTGCGGTCGATCACGCGGATGTAGCCGTCCGCGCCGCGCAGCGCGACGTCTCCGACCGTGAGATAGTCGCCGCGGAACGCCTCGGCGGTCTTGTCGGGCAGGTTCCAGTAGCCGTCGAAGGCGTAGGGCCCGCACGAGAAGAGTTCGCCGGGCTCGCCGTCCGGCACCTCGCGGCCGTCGTCGTCGAGCAGCCTGACCGGCGCCGAACCGATCACTTCGCGCCCCACGGTGCCGAGCTTCTCGAACTGCTCGTGCGGATGGAGCATGGTGACCCACCCGGCCTCTGTCGAACCGTAGAGTTCGAAGAGGCCGGCCTTCGGGAACATTTCCATGACCGCGCGCTTGGTGTCGGCGCGCGCCGGGGCGGAGGAGACCAGCAGTTTCGCAACAAGCTCGAAGCCGTCGGCGGCGCGTTCGGATGCTGGAACGTCGAGCAGCATGGTGTAGTGGGTCGGCACCAGCGAGGTGAAGGTGGCCCCGGTCCGCGCGAAGGTGTGCAGGCACAGCGCCGGATCGAAGCTCCTGCGCGAAAAGATCGTGACCGTGGCGTTGCAATAGATGAACGCGGTGAGGAAGTTGAGCGAATTGGCGTGGCACATCGGCATGACGAGCAGTCCGTCGTCGCCGCGGTGCAGGCCCATTTCGACCTGGGTCATCAGGGCCAGCATCGCCATGCCGCGGTGGCCGCGAATCGCGCCCTTGGGATTTCCCGTCGTGCCCGAGGTATACATGATGCACCAGGGATCGTCGGGCAGGACGGTGGCATCGGGCTCGCTGTCCGCGCCCGCAGCCAGCAGGCCCTCATAGTCGCGCCATCCGGCAGACCCGGCGGACGGGCCGATCGCGATGAAGCGGTCCTCCGCCAGGGCGAGCGTGTCGCGAACGTTTTCGGCGACCGGGATCAGCACGTCTTCGACGATCAGCGCCGAAGCGCCGCTGTCTTCGATTATGTAGCGCGCTTCCGGGCCGGTCAGGCGGAAGTTGATCGGCACGGCGACCAGACCGGATTTCGCGGCGGCCGCGTAAATTTCCGCCCATTCGACGCGGTTGTAGGCGAGAACCGCCACCCGGTCGCCCTTTGCGAGCCCGAGGCCGGTCAGCGCATTGGCGAGCCGGCAGGCGCGCATGTTCCATTGCCGGTAGGTCATCGCGCGCTCGAGGTCGCGCGCGGCCAGCTTCTCCGGCTGCACCCGCGCCTGCGCGCTCAGAACCCGCCCGAGGGTGAGGGGTGCGATGCTCATGCGCAAGTCCCCGGCGCGACGGCGGTGACCCGGTCGTTGGCCATTTCGAACGCCAGCCGGGCCGCCGCCATGTCCTGGATCGCGATGCCGACCGAATCGTAAATGACCGTCGCCCCTTCCGGCACAATTTTCGTTCCGGCGTAGACCTCGCCGACCTCGGCGAAGATAGCGCAGCCCGAGCCGCGGACATTGCCGGCCTGGTCGCGCGCGGCGTCGCGCGATTCGACCAGCACCGTGTGGGCCATCGCATCGTCGTCCAGTTCCCGGCCGTCGGGGCCGTTCCAGCCGATCGAGGCGACCAGCGCGCCCTCCCGGACCCAGCCGCCCTTCAGCACCGGCTTCGTCGCCGACGTCGCGCAGACGACGATATCGGCATCGCGCACCGCCGCCTCGGCTTCGGTGTGGAAGACGGCACCGAGCGCCTCGGCGACCGGCCGGGCACGGGCTTCGTTGCGTCCCCACAGGCGCAGCCCGGCAATCTCCCGGACCGCGCGGAGCGCCTCGGCATGGGCCCGCGCCTGGACCCCGTTGCCGAGAATGGCGGCAGTCTTCGGGCTCCCGGAGGTCAGCTTGCGCACGATGGCCGCCGTGCCGGCCGCGGTGCGCATTTCGGTGATCAGGCGGCCGTCCAGCACGGCGAGCGGCGACCCGTTCGACACGTCGAACAGCAGGATGACGGCCTGGTGGGTCGGAACGTCCGTGCCGGCGTTGCCCTGGAACAGGGTGACGACCTTTACGCCCATCGCCGCTTCGGCCGCCCCGCCAATTCCGGAGCCGATCGCCGGCATCGCCCCCATGAACGCAGCCGCGCCCGGCACCCGGAGCATCTGGCGCACCGGCTGGACGACCCGGCCGGCCGAGAAGGCGGTCATCGCCGCTTCGATGGCGTCGACCAGGTCCGGCCAGCGCAGGACCGCGGCAATCTCCGCTTCGCCGATAAAGGGCAGGCGCTCGAAGCCCATGGCAGAGTCCCCCGCTCTGCGCACCCGGTCTCAGGCGAAGCCGCGGGTCACAAGGAAGCTCTCGTCCTCGAACCACAGGCCGCCATACCGCTTCAGCACGTCGCGGGCCGCCTCCAGATAGTCGCCGTCGCGCAGCACGTCGACCATGCGGTCGTCCTCGATCTGCGCGACGTAGGTTGCTGCGTTCCACGCCGCCAGAAGGGTCGAGGTGCCGATGCTCTCGCCGATTTCGTCGGGCAGGGCGTGCAGCTCGTAGCGGAACGACGATTCGTCGTCGCGCAGCGCGTCGTAGTTCAGGTCGTTGTGGCTCCGGTCCAGCGCCTCTTTCATCGCCGCGATCAAGTCGCGGCGCGGGGTGACGAAGGGGAATTCCTCCTCCCACACGGCGTTGATCAGTTCCATGCCCGGATCCTTTCCGGTCGACTGGATGACGATCATCCGCCCGCCCGGCGACAGGGCGCGGGCCAGCGGCCCCAGCACGTTGCGCACCTTGATTTCGGCGCTGAGCCGGGCCCGGTAGGGCTGCGAGGCGATCACCAGATCGTAGCCGGCCGGCGCGCCGCCCGGCGGCGGGATCACGCCATCGAGGGCGAAGGCCCGGTCCTTGCGGTAGAGCACCAGGATCGACGGCTGGACATAGAGCGGGTTGCCGGTTTTCTCGCTCGTTTTCGTCTGCCAGCCTTCGGCCAGGACCGGGCCCAGATTGCGGACCTGCTCGTCGAATTCGTGCGCCGTGCTGCCCTCCAGCGCGATGTTCCAGCGCTTGACCGCCGGTTTGGTCTCCGGCCGGTTGACGCGCAGCCAGGGCGATTCGGCGTAGTAGAGATTGGTGATGACGACGACGAGTTGAGGGTGCTCCTGGAAACGGTCCGGCAGTTTTTCCAGGGTCAGCCGCACATCCTCCATGCTGATTTCCTTGCCGACGACGCAGAAGGGTATGGCGGGAAACTGCCGGTGCAGGTTGCGCATCACCCGGGTCAGCACGGTGCCGTCGCCGACACCGGCGTCGAACAGGTTGAGCGCCGGCGGCGTCGGCTTCAGGAACGGGATTTCCCGGCCGACCCGCTGCGCCACTTCCCACTTCTCCGAGCAGGTCGTGACGAACATCAGGTATTTCTCGCGGTTGTCGAAGAAGCGGAAGGCGTGTTTCTCGCCCGCGCGCTCCGGTTCGGGATCGACCGTGACCGCCATTTTTGCCGCCTGCGCCATTTTCGCCTCGTCACCCGCTCCCGTCCCCGGCGGATTGCCGCCGCAGGGCATCCTGCTGTATGGCCGATAACCGCGGGCGGCGGCAAGGGCGGCCGGGCCGCAGGCGGCGAATATCAGGTATGGCGGAAAAGACGATGAACGGACCGGTATCGGCGAACGGACTGAAATCCGGCGGCAAACTGGAACGGGTGCTGGCCGCCGGCGGCTTCGCCGTGACCTGCGAGACCTCGCCGACCGCGACAACCGACCTGGCGCCCCTGCTCGAGCGGGTGGCGCCGCTGAAAGGCGTCGCCGACGCGGTCAACGTCACCGACGGCGCGACGGCGAAGGCCCATGTCTCCAGCCTGGTCCTGGCCGGCGCAATGATGCGGCAGGGCATCCAGCCGGTGCTGCAGTTCACCGTGCGCGACCGCAACCTGATCGCCCTGCAGGGCGACATTCTGGGCGCCGGGGCGCTCGGCATTCCCAACATCCTGTGCCTGACCGGCGACGACCCGAAGAAGGGCGAGGAGCCGGACGCCAGCCCGGTGTTCGATCTCGATTCGGCCGGCCTGATGCGGCTTGCCCGCCGGATGCGCGACGACGGGGTGCTGAACGCCGGCCGCGAGATCAAGGGGCCGCCCCGGCTGTTCATCGGCTGCGCCGACGCGCCGATGGTGCCGAAACCCGGCTGGGAGCCGAAGAGCCTGCGCGCGAAAATCGACGCCGGCGCCGATTTCGCCCAGACCCAATACTGTTTCGACCTGGAGACGGCGAAAACCTATTTCACGCGGCTCGCCGATTTCGGCATTACCGAAAAGCTGGCCTTCCTGGTCGGTATCGGGCCGCTCGCCTCGCTGCGCCAGGCGAAATGGATGGACGAGAACCTGTTCGGCGTTTCCATTCCCGACGCGATCCTGAAGCGGCTCGAAGGCGCGGACGACGAGCGGGCGGAAGGCAAAAAGATCTGCGCCGAGTTGATCCAGCAACTGCGGGAGGTTCCGGGCGTGCGCGGCGTCCACCTGATGGCGCCGCGCCAGGAGGCCGCGATGGCCGAGGTCATCGAAAGGAGCGGCGTGCTGGAGGGCCGCCCGGCGTTTTCTGCCTGAGCCGCGCGCGGCGCCGACGTCCAGCGCCCTACAGCGCCGGCTTCCTCCATGGTATAGTCGGCGCACCGCCATCGGGAGCTATCCGACATGGCCCCTTCCCAGGCCGCTCTCAAACGACCCCGACGACGCGCGACCTACCAGGACGTGATCGACGCGCCGGCGCATATGGTTGCCGAGGTCGTCGAAGGTGCGCTTTACACCCATCCGCGGCCGGCCCCGCCGCATGCTCTCGCGTCGTCGTCCCTCGGTGTGGAACTCGGAAGCCCCTTCCAGAAAGGCCGTGGCGGCCCCGGCGGCTGGTGGATCATCGACGAGCCGGAGTTGCACCTCGGCGAGGACATCCTGGTGCCCGACGTCGCCGGCTGGCGGCGCGAGCGGATGCCGGACTTTCCCGATACGGCCTTCTTCACCCTTGCGCCGAACTGGGTCTGCGAGGTGCTTTCGCCCTCGACCCGCGATCTCGACCGCCACGGCAAGCGCCCGGTCTATGCCCGCGAGGGCGTCGCCCACCTCTGGTTTATCGACCCGGTGGCGCGCGATCTCGAAGCCTTCGAACTGCGCGACGGCGAATGGGTCCTGATCGCCACGGCGCGCAACGACGACCCGGTCTCGATTCCGCCCTTCGAGGCGATCACCTTCCCGCTCGACGCGCTCTGGCCGTAGGGCCGGAGTGCTGAGTGCAGGCCGTGACAATGGCGAGACGTCCGGTTTAGATTGCCGAAGAGCGCTCCCGCATGGCTTCAAACGCCTGCACCGTTTCCGGGAGGGACCAAGATGGCGGACGCGAAAACAGCCCCCGGCACGACGGCAATCGCGGCGCGTCGGAATGCCGGACGGAGGCTGGATGCGCCAACGCTGAACGATATTGTCCAGCGGCTCGTCACGGCGTGCCGGCCGGAAAAAATCGTACTTTTCGGTTCCGCTGCCCGCGGCGAGATGGGCCCGCACAGCGATGTCGACCTGCTCGTCGTCAAGGATTACGGCAAGGATTGGCGCGAACGGAAGCGCATCTACGACAGCATCTATCGGGAACTATGCGGTGTGCCGGTTGCCATCGATGTCATCGTGGCAACTCCGGGCGATGTCCAACGATACCGGAATTCCCACCCCCTGGTCTTCAAACCCGCTCTGCGGGAAGGCCGGACAGTCTACGATGCCGCCTGATCGATTTCCGCCCGACGATCCGCGCGAATGGCTCAACCGAGCGCGAAGCAATCTCCTGCGAGCGAAAAACCGCATCCCCGGCGTTTATCTTGAGGATCTATGCCTCGATGCCCAGCAAGCGGCGGAAAAGGCCATCAAGGGCGTAATGATCTTGCGCGGCATCGAATTTCCATACATCCACGACCTGCGACTTCTGCTCGGTACGCTCGAGGCCAGCGGGGAAGCCATCGGGCCCGACCTGCTCCGCGCCGGAAACCTCTCGCGCTACGCGAGCGCAACCCGTTACCCCTTTGCAGACCTGCCCATCTCCGAAGCGGAGTATCGCGAAGCCGTCGAAATTGCCGGGAACGTGGTGAGTTGGGCCGAGAGTTTGTGTGGCGAATCGAGATCGCCGTAACCGACCGGAAACGCTGAAGCGCCATGCCTGAGCCCGCCCGCCGCAACATGCCCGAGCCGCTATCGGCCGACAATCCGCCGACGCTGGAAGCGCAATTCGACGGCGCGCTGCACCGGGCCGACGACGCCGAATGCGGTTTCGAGATCGAGCCGGAGTTCCAGCGCTTCAACGCGTGCAACGACACCTTCGCCCGCGCGCAATGGGACGAGACCGTCCGCTCGGAAAAGGCGCTCGACTGGTTCAAGTCCATGTTCACTCACGGGCTGGGCGTGCGCAAGACGGAGGGGTACCGCACCAAGGACTTCGCCATGCGCAACGCCGCCTGGGTCGGCGCCAACCTGCTGATCGAGCGCAAGCTGAAGGACGAGCGCCACGACGGGTTCCTCGACGAACTCACGCCCTACGCCCCGCCGGCGCCGACCCGCGAGCCGGTCGAGGACCCGGCGGAAATGACGCTGGAACTGAAGCAGGCGGCGCGCATCTTCGGCGCCGACCTGATCGGCATCACATCCACCGACCTGCGCTGGCACTACACCAGGCGCTTCAACGCAAAGACGCGCACCGAAAAGGAGAATGCCGACTGCGCCGGCCTGCCCCACTGCATCGTCGTCGGCACGGAAATGCCCGGCAAGGTGATCCAGACCATGCCCTCAGCGCTCGGCGGCACCGCGGCCGGCTACGGCTATTCCAAGGACGGGCTGACGCTCATGTCGCTCGCCCAGTTCATCCGCAACCTGGGCTACAACGCCGTCGCCTCGCTGAACGACACGGCCCAGTGCATCCCCTACGCCATCCAGGCCGGGCTCGGCGAATACGGCCGCCACGGGCTGGTCATCACGCCGGAATTCGGCCCGCGCCTGCGTTTCGGCAAGATTTTCACCGACCTGCCGCTGGTCCACGACAAGCCAAAGAAATTCGGCGTCAAGGAATTCTGCGACCTGTGCCGCAAATGCTCGGAGGCCTGCCCGCCCAAGGCGATTCCGGACGGTCCGCCCGACGGCGCCTACCATAACTCCTCCAACTTCGTCGGCATCAGGAAGTGGAATGTCGACGGCGAGAAATGCTTCCGCTTCTGGGCCAACCAGGGCACCGAATGCGGCATCTGCATCCGCGTCTGCCCCTACAACAAGCTGCCGGAGACCGCGCTTGGCCGGTTCTACTTCCGGCTGTGGAAGAAGCTCGCCGGCGGACCGGGCCGGCGGATCGCCCTGTGGCTCGACAACGCGCTCGGCTACGGCAAGCGCTACAAGCCGGACCGGTGGTGGAAGAACCGGCCGGGCTGGTGACCGAATCATTCACTCAAAATAATGTTGCCGAATTCCATTCTGCCTCAAAAAAATTTAATGCTAATCGTCGGATATCCTCACCAACCTTTGTAATAAATGCCTGCTTTTTTCCAAGTGAATTTAAACTTGTCCCAAATAAAAACATATTCCCGTCATCCATTACATACCTATCGTGCAATCTACCAAATTGTGCCACCTTCACAGCACAAATATTACCATATTGTTTATTAAAAGCAGTAAGATTTCTTCTAAAACCCACCTCTCCACTAACATTTACCGTAAGCAACCTAATTTCGGTTGCAGAATTAATTTCCGAGAACCATTCAATCGTTTTCTTATCGACGTAAGGATCACAAATTCGAACAGAACCACTCAGTTCTGCAAAAATTTTCTCAACAGACCGGATAGCTTCGTAGGCGTTGTCAGGGTCAATAATACGAATAGTATGGCTTGTTTTTCCCAATTCATCTTGACCAAGTTTCATTAACCGATAAGCGCGCCTCTTTCCCCTTTTGGTTTTTGAGATTGTAGGGCCTTCACGATCCAGTTGGGCGGTGATGAACTGGCGAGCAATAGATATTTGACAACAATCCCTTAAAACACTAGAGATTTCCTGAGCGGTTGCATCAGGATGGTCGCACTCATTTGCGAGGACCCAAAGAACCCAAAAAATTACCAGCCTGTCAGAGGCCAGATTATGTGGATTCTGGTATTTCGAGAGATTCGTTGCTGCAAATGTTGCGGATAGTTCTTGGCTCATGTTTCGAGCTCATCTTTTTTTCCTTTCGATCTTCTCCGTGAGCGTCGCGCCAAACCTGTAGATTTGCGAACCTGATCCGAAAATTTATCATCCAAAGCGTCGTTTCCCTTCTTAGTTACGTAGTAGGAGTCTGAATTTTCGGAATCTGCCGCAATCCATCCATTGCTTATTGTCCAATTGAAGTCACGAGAAAAATTCCCTGGGAGTGCTTTTCCTGCGGACTTAAATCCAAATTTAATGTCATTTCTCGAAAACGAATCGCGGCCTGTTGTAAGCTCGGCATACTTGGCAATCGCAACCATCTTGTCAGGATTTCTTTTTGGTTCTACTTGATCAAAATATTCTCGAAGTGATGTTTTTCCTGCACGCATTGCAGCATAACCCGATTGTCCGGAATTCTTTATTTCGTCATGAATTTCAGGAGGTGGTGATTGTGCGTTTCGGCGGTTACTTGCAGCACCACCCAAGACTATAGCGAGAACATCGGCCAAAATGTTCGAATTTATTTCTCTTTCCACATTGATGCCAGGGCCCGCAATCTTTATTGTGAACACTTCCATTGTACGCTCCAAGAATCATAGGTCGACGAAAATGTACGTCGTGTCATCCAAATGTCAATATGTCGTACACGTCAAAATTTTGGACAATATCGTACAAGTGGTCATTTGAATGCAGAATCACTCGACCGCCTACGACCTCGTCTGGAACCAGGCCGACCGGTCGCCCGACGCGCTCGCGATCCGCGACGACCGGACGGACCGGCAATTCACCTACCGGGAGCTGATCGCGGAACTCGACGCCATCGCCGCCGGCTTCGCGGCGCGGGGCATCGGGCCGGGCGACCGGATCGCGACCTGCCTGCCCAACATCCTGGAGCACGGGCTGGCGCTGCTCGCGCTCGCCCGGCTTGGCGCGGTGCCAGCGTTGATCAACCCGCGGCTCAAACCGGTCGATATCGGCCGGCTGGTGGCCGCCGGCGACATGAAGGGCGCCTTCGTGCTGCCGGACCCGGATGCGGTGCAGGCCGCCGCCGCCGCGCTGCCGGCCGGCGCGCCGCTGTTCGCGCCCGGCGCTGCTGTCGGCGCTGCGGAGGATTTCACGGTCTGCCGCGCCGATGCCGCCGGCCTCCCGCCGCGTCCGGCACTCGGCCGCGAGGACCCGGCGATTATCTTCTACACTTCCGGCACGACCGGCCTGCCCAAGGGCGTCGTATTGGCCCAGCGCACGACCGAGCCGCGGGTGCTGTGGCTGGCGACCCAGGGCGGCGTCTTGCACGGGCCGCACACGCGCGCGCTCGGCTTCATGCCGCTCGCCCACGCCATCGGCTTCTACGGCGTGTTCCTTGTGACGCTGGCCTTCGGCGGCAGCTACCAGGTGATGAGCGCCTTCGATCCGGCGGCTGCGGTCGACCTGATCGAGCGGCAACGGCTGACCTACACCTTCGCCGCGCCGACCCTGTATTACGCGCTGACGAAGGCGCCGAACTATGCGCCGGAGAAGCTGCGCTCGCTGCGCCGCGTGCTCTATGGCGGCTCGAACATTCCCGAGGAGCTGATCGACCACATGGACCGGTGCTGGGAGAATGCCGAGATCCGCCACATCTACGGCACCACGGAGACCATGTGCTCGGCCTACAACCCGGCGCCGGTGGGTGACCATCTCGCGCTGCGGCCGGGCTACTACACCCGCCTGCGGGTGGTGGCGCTGGGCGGCGGGCCGGACGACCTGATCGGTCCCGGCGAGGAGGGCGAACTGCTGGTCGCCGCCGACGCCGACACGATCTTCAGCGAATATCTCGGCCGGCCGGACGCGACGGCGGAAAAGGTCCGGGACGGCTGGGTGCGCATCGGCGACGTCGTTACCCTGGACGAACGCGGCTATTTCACCCTGCGCGGCCGGGTCGACGACATGATCCGCTCCGGCGGCGAGAGCATTCATCCCGGCGAGGTCGAGGCCGTGTTGCAGACCGCGCCGGGCGTCGACGACTGCTGCGCCATCGGCCTGCCCGAAGAGCGCTGGGGCCAGATCGTCGTCGGCTGCATCGTCGGCGACGCCGACGCCGCCGCGCTCGATGCCCATGCCCGTGCCTCGGACCTGCCCGGCTTCATGCGCCCGAAGGGCTATTTCTTCTGCGATGAAATCCCACGCAATCCGGGCAACGGCAATATGCTGCGCCGACTGTTGCGCGATGCGGCGGCACAGGCCCAGAATAGCGCCGCGCCGAGCTGGCGCACGCCCTGAACCGCCAAGGCCGATCCGATGCCCAGGAAAAGACCCGCCATCGATAAGGCTGCCGCCAAGGACGCCGTCCTCGCCTACTGCCTGAAGAAGGGCGCGCTGGCCGCGGGAGTCGCCGACCTGGACGCTGTCAACCGCATCTGTCCGCCCGGCCACCGGCCGGCCGATATCATGCCGCGCGTGAAATCCGTGATCGCGCTCGGCGTCGGCGGCCAGACCCAGGGCGCCTGGACCGTGCCGGCCAAGGCGCTCGGCTATTTCGGCTCTACCGAGACGCGCGCCTACTCGATTTCCTACGGCCTCGCCTTCTATATCGAGAACAAGTTCGGCCTGCGCTCGATCTATTGCCCGCCGGACATGGACCCGGACGCCGGCCCGCGCGTGCCGCTGCAGAGCCTGAAGGTCCATGCCGAACTGGCCGGTATCGGCGCCCGTTCGCTGGCCGGCGACATCCTGCTCCATCCCGACTATGGCTACATGTATTTCGCCAGCGTCTTCACCGAACTGGAGTTGGAGCCGGACGCGCCGATGGCGGAGAACCCCTGCCCGGCGCCGTCCTGCGTGAACATGTACCGCTCGATCAAGCGCACCCCCTGTATGAAATTCTGCCCGGTCCAATGCCTCGACGGCGAGGTCGACGAGGAGACCGGCAAGCAGAAAGTCATGCGCTACGACATGGCCGCCTGTGCCGAGATGACCCAGCAATACGAGACGGTGCCGGCCGCGATCATGGACGCCATCCGGGCGACCGACGAGGACGACCGGGAGGACGCCCTGTTCGATCCGGACAACAAGATGCTGTGGTACAAGATGAGCGTCGGTTCGGGCGGGCTGCTGGCGCAATGCTTCGAATGCATGCGGGTCTGCCCGGTCGCCACCCAGGCGCCGCAGGCCGACCCGATCCTGCGTCACGAATACCGGCTCGACGCGGAGGCCGCCGGATAATGGCCCGCGGGCTGAACCGCCGCCAGATCGGCGTTACCGAGGAGATGATGGCGACCTTCGGAGAGATCGTTCTCCGGATGTCGCACAACCACCAGATCCGCGAGGGCGACCCCTACCGGGAGAAGGACTGGGACGCCATCGAGCGCCACCGCGAGCCGATGGGCCTGTCGGACGCCCAGATCGCCGAGCGGATCGGCCTGAGCCGCAACCAGGTGCTCTATATCCGCACCCTGATGGAGCGCCGGCGCTTCCGCACCGGCCACTATGCCCGGCTGCTCGACCTGGGCGGCGGCAAGCGCTTCCGCACCGAGCGCTTCACCCCCCATCTCGACCATTTCCGCTACAGCGAGGACGCGCTGGAACTGCGCGCCGCCATGAACTACCCGCCGGACCAGGCGCGCGACTATGTCGAGAAGGGCTGGTGGCGCAACGAGACCCAGCGCCGGTATCTGGAGCGCAATGCCGCCGAACGGCCGGACGCGCCGGCCTACGTCCTGCCCGGCCGGACGCTGACGTGGAAGGAGGCGCGCGACACCGCCGAGCGGGTGGCAAAGGGCCTGTGGCAGCTCGGCCTGCGGCCCGGCGACGTGGTCGCGGTGCAGTTGCCGAACATCCCGGAATTCGCCATCGCCAACCTGGCGGTGACCTGGTTCGGCGGCGTCGTCCAGACGATCCACATGCCCTACCGCGACGCCGAACTCCAGACCCTGATCGACCACGGCCGCTCGCGGGCGATCGTGTGCGTGGGCGCGGGCAAGGACTGGTCGGCGGCGCAGGCGGCGCTCGAACTCCAGCCGCAGCTGCCCACGCTCAAGCATGTCATCGCGGTCGGCGAAGCGCCGGACGGCGCGCTCTCCCTGGACGGTCTGATCGCTGCCGATCCGGATATCGAGATCGGCCACGAACCCTCGGCGGCCGACCCGCATCTGTTGCTCTACACCTCCGGCACCACGTCGTCGCCCAAGGGCGTGCCGCTCAATTCACACAACATGCTGTCGAACGCCCGGATGAGCGCGCCGGAGAAGGGCCTGACCGCCGACGACCGTATCCTTTCGGCCGCGCCGTTCACCCATCTCTACGGGCTCTACGCCTTCCATCTCGGCCTCGTCACCGGCATGGCCAACCTGCTGCTGCCCGCCTTCACGCCGCCGGCCCTCGCCGAGGCGATCGAGGAGATGAAGCCCACGGCGGTCTGGTTCGCGCCAGCCCACGGCGCGGCCATGACGGCGGCCGGCCTGATCGAGACGCACGATTTTTCGAGCATGAAGATGTGCCTATTCGCCGGCAGCGCCGCGCCGCCGGCGATGCTGCACGCCTTGCAGGAGGCCTGGCCCGGCTGCCGGGTCTGCCAGCTCTGGGGCATGACCGAGTTGCAGGCCGGCATGTTCACCCGGCCGGGGGACGGCATCGGCAAATCCGCCGTCTTCGCCGGCCGCACCTCGCCCGGCAGCACCGTGCGCGTCGCCGATCCGGAAACCGGCGCGGAGCGGCCGCGCGGCGAGGAAGGCGAAATCCAAATCCGCGGCCCGATGGTGTTCCCCGGCTATCTGCGCAACAAGGAGGCCAACGAGACCGCCTTCACCGCCGACCGCTTCTTCAGGTCCGGCGATCTCGGCTACATGGACGAGGACGGCTTCGTCGCCATCACCGGGCGGATCAAGGACATCATCAACCGCGGCGGGGTGAAGTTCAATCCGCAGGACATCGAGAACCTGCTGAGCGCCCATCCGGCGGTCCAGATGGCCGCCGTCGCCCCCGTGCCCCACGAGGTGCTGGGCGAGCAGGCCTGCGCCTGGATCCAGCTCAATCCCGGCGCCGAGGCCCCCGATCTGGAGACGCTGTGCGCCTTCCTGATGGAACACCGGATCGCCCGCAACAAGCTGCCGGAAAGGCTGGTCGTCGTCGACGAGTTCCCGATGACGCCGACCCGCAAGATCATCAAGGGCCGGCTGAAAGCGCCGGCGGATTAGGGTGCTGCCGGAACGAGGCGCGAGCACTTCGCCGCGCCGCCGGGCGGGCGGGGCGAATTGAACCCTCCGGTCGCCGGTGATAGCTTCCCGGCCCGCATCCGGCACGACGAAACCGGCAATCGAGACAGACGCCTCCCATGCGCATCAACGGCAATGCCATCCGCCCCGGCAACATCATCGATCATAACGGCCGCCTGTGGCGGGTCGCCAAGATCCAGCACACCCAGCCCGGCAAGGGCGGCGCCTATCTGCAGGCCGAGATGAAGGACATCCGCGACGGCACCAAGCTCAACGAGCGGTTCCGGGCCTCGGAGAGCGTCGAGAAGGTGCGGCTGGACGAGGCGCAATACCAGTTCCTCTTTGCCGACGGCGACGACGTCACCTTCATGGAGACGGAGACCTACGAGCAGATCACGCTGAACCGCGAGGCGATCGGCGACCCGGCGGTTTTTTTGCAGGACGGCATGACGGTGACCGTCCAGTCCTACGAAGGATCGCCGATCGGCGTCGAACTGCCGGACAGTGTTGTCATGGAAGTCGTCGAGGCCGACGCGGTGGTGAAGGGGCAGACCGCGTCTTCGTCCTACAAGCCGGCGATCCTCGAGAATGGCGAGCGCATCATGGTGCCGCCGCATATCGAGGCCGGCACCCGGATCGTTGTCGCGACCGCCGACGGCAGCTACATGGAGCGGGCCAAATAACCGTATCGGGTCTGGCCGCCCGATCGCCGTTCGCCAGAGCAAGACCGCCCGCCATGGCCCTGAAGCCCGCCATCGTCAACGTTATGGAAGGGGCCGCCCGCAAGGCCGCGCGAGCCCTGGTGCGCGACTTCGGCGAGGTCGAGCACTTGCAGGTCTCGCGCAAGGGCCCTTCGGATTTCGTCAGTGCCGCCGACCTGCGGGCCGAGAAGACCCTGCTCCACGAGTTGCGCAAGGGCCGGCCCGGCTTCGGCCTGACGATGGAGGAGAGCGGCAGCCATCCCGGGGCGGAAGGTCCGGACGCGCCGGAAACCGCCGGCACCGACCGCTGGATCGTCGACCCGCTCGACGGCACGACCAATTTTCTCCACGGGGTGCCCCATTTCGCCGTGTCGATCGCCCACGAGGAGAAAGGCCAGGTCGTCGCCGGCGCGGTCTACCAGCCGCTGACCGACGAACTGTTCTGGGCGGTGCGCGGCGTCGGCGCTTTCCTCAATCACCGCCGGCTCCGGGTCTCGTCGCGCAGCGTTATGGCCGACGCCCTGCTGGCGACCGGCCTGCCCTATCGCGGCAAGCCGAAGCATCCGGCCTACGGCGCAACGCTGGAAGCGATCCTGCCTGCGGTTGCCGGCGTGCGCCGGTTCGGCGCGGCGTCGCTCGACCTCGCCTGGGTCGCGGCCGGCCGCTACGACGGATTCTGGGAGTTCGACCTGGAGACCTGGGATGTCGCGGCCGGCCTGTTGCTGGTGCGCGAAGCGGGCGGCACGGTCTCCGACGCCCGCGGGCGCGACAAGGCCTGGAGCGGCGCCGAAGTGCTGGCCAGCAATACCGCGCTGCACGGCGATCTGCGCCGCATCGTCGGCGACGCGATGGGAAGCGCCGGGACTTCCGGCGAATAGGTCAAATTTTCCCACGATGCGGCGGCGAAGCGCCATTGTCGCGCAGCCTTGCGGCCGGTACAGTGAAGCGTCCGGGCTCCGACCGGATCCTTTGTAACATACCTTACCGTATGGAACGATCGAAGGCGGCGCCCGGGCCACGAAGTCCCCAGCGGCGGAGCCACTGCCCTTGACCATCCCCGCGCGCTACCTGTTGCGCATGTCCGCCTTCCTGGCGGTCGTCTGTGCCGGGCTGATCGTCGTCGGCGAACGGTTGGTGGCCGCGTTCGCGGCCAATGTCTTTCTCAACGGGCTGATCGTCTTCGTCCTGCTGGTCGGCATCGTGTTCTGCGTGTGGCTGGTCGCGCGGCTGTGGCGCGACGTGGGCTGGATCGGACGCTATCAGCAGAGCCACGACCCGGCCGAGGCCGGCACGCCGCGCATGCTCGCGCCGATGGCGACGATGATCGGCGAGCGCGGCAACCGTCAGCTGCGCCTGACCGCCACGACCATGCGCTCGATCCTCGACAGCGTCGGCGCCCGGCTGGACGAAGGCCGGGAGATATCGCGCTACCTTATCGCGCTCCTGATCTTTCTCGGCCTGCTCGGCACCTTCTGGGGCCTGATCGAAACCATCGAGGCGGTGTCGAGCGCGATCCAGAACCTGACGGTCGAAAGCGGCGAGAATTTCAAGACGGTCTTCCAGAAGTTCAAGGCGGATCTGCTGACCTCCATCGGCGGCGCCGGGACGGCCTTCAGCACGTCCCTGTTCGGCCTCGGCGGCTCGCTGATCGTCGGCTTTCTGGACCTGCAGGCCGGCCAGGCGCAGAACCGCTTCTACACCGGGCTGGAAGACTGGCTGTCCGGCGTCACCCGCCTGTCGTCGCTGCCGACGGAATTCGGCGAGGACGAACCGGAATCGGCAGAAGCCTATCTTCAGGCATTGCTTGAGCATACCGCGGAGATTATGGAGAATATCCAGCAATCGCTGACGGAATCCGAAAGGGACCGGGCGGATGCGGGCCGGAACCTCGGCGCCTTGACGCAGGAACTCGCCGTCATCGCGGACAACATGCGTGGGGAGCAGACCCTGCTGCGCAACCTGGCCGAAGCGCAGATTGCCCTGAAGCCGGTCCTCGACCGACTGGCGGACGAGCAGGCCTTCGGCAGGCAGGAAATGGTGAAGGCGCTGAATTCGGAGTTCCGCGCCGTGGGCAACCGGCTGATGGAACTCAACCGGGAACAGCGCCAGGTTCTGCAGCAAACAGTCCAGGAGTCGGCTGCCACGAGGCAGCAAATGATGCAGGAACTGCGCAACGAATTCAGAATTCTGGCGCGCACGCTCGCAACGGTCTCGTCCCGCGGCAGCGAAACGGCGGTCCAGGCAGCATTGGAACTGGAAGAAACGGAGCGTTAGATGGCAGGGCGCAAACAGCCGCAACGGCGTTTCGAGATCTGGCCCGGCTTCGTCGATGCATTGTCGGGCCTGCTGATCGTTTTTGTCATCGTCTCGATGATCTTCATGACGGCCCAGTTCTTCCTCGGCGAGGAACTGGTCGGCCGCGACCGCACCATCGACCGGCTGACGACGCAGATCGCGACCCTGTCCAGGGAGCTGGAAGAGGGGCAGACCAAGATCGAAGCGGCTGAAGGGCGGACGGCCAGGGCCGAAAAGACGATCGCCGACCTGACCGCGGAGCTTCGGACGGCGCTGGGCGAGCGCGACCGGCTGGCCGGCGAGAAGACGGAACTGGAAGCCAGCCTGACCGGCCTGCGCGGCCGGTTGACGGCGATCGAGGCCGACCGGGAAGCCCTGCGCGGCGAGATCGGCCAGCTGCAGACCGACCGGCAGGGCCTGGTCGTCAAGCTGGATACGCTGGAAAAGGACAAGAAGAGCCTGCTGCTGCGGATCGCGAGCCTGGAAGCGGAGGCCGACCGCCTCGCGCTGCAACTCGCCGAAGCACTCAAGTCCGGCAAGGCGTCGGACGACCAGGTTGCCGGCCTCGGCAAGCGGGTCGAGGCGCTGACCGGGGAGAAGAAAAGCCTGGAAACCCGGCTGGCCGAACTCGAGGCCGAGAACCGGCGCCTCGCGACCCGGCTGGCCGACGAGATCGTGGCGCGCCGGCAAAGCGAGACCGCGGCGTCCTCGGACGCGGCGAAAGCCGACCTGCGCCAAGAGGGTCTGACCGCGCAGATCGCGCGCCTGGAATCGGACAACGCGGCGCTGCGCAAGCGGTTCGCCGACGTTGTCGCCGCGCGGGATGCCGCGCAGTCCCGGATAACGGCCCTTTCGGCAGATCTGAAGGAGCTGGAAGCCCGGCTGGCCGAAGAGGTCGCGCTCCTGTCCGACGCGGCGAAGAAGCTGCGCGATCGGCTGACGACCGAGACCGCCGCGCGCAAGGACGTGGAGACCCGCCTCTCCGCAATGTCCGGCGAGGCGGCGCAAATAAGGGATCGGCTGGCGGCCGAATCCGTCGCGCGCAAAGACGCGGAAACCCGCCTCTCGGCACTGTCCGACGAGGCGGCGCAGTTGAGGGATCGGCTGGCGGCCGAATCCGTCGCGCGTAAAGGCGCGGAAACAGGGGCCGCCGGCCTGTCCGGCGAGGCGGCACAGCTGAAAGACCGGCTGGCTGCCCTGTCCGCCGACCTGAGGGATCTCGAAGCCCGGCTGGCGGCGGAAACGGCGGCGCGCGGGAACATCGAGAAGACGGCAGCGTCGGACGCCGCCAAAGCGACCGATTTGCAGAAGAAACTGACCGCCCAGGTCGCGCGCCTCGACGCTGAGAATACCAAGCTGCGTCAACAGCTGACGGGGATCTCTGCGGCGCGCAAGGGCGCCGAAGCACGGGCCGAAGAACTGGCCGCCGCGATAACGAGGACCGAGGCGGACGCAAGGAAGTTGGCTGAAGAAGGCCGGAAGGCCGAGGCGCGGGCCGCGGAACTGGCCGTTGAGCGTTTGAAGCTGGAAAGCCGCCTCGCCGCTATTACCCGGCGTCTGGCCGAGATCGAGGACGAGAACAAGCGATTGGCGAGCCAGTTGGCCGAGACGATCGCGGCGCGGGAGGAGCTGGACAAGAAGGCCGGCGCCCTGGGCCGCGAGCGATCGGATCTGGACGCGAAGGTACAGGCGCTGGTGAAGCGGATCGCGAAGCTCGACGAAGAGAACAAGCGGTTGTCCGGACAGTTGGCGGAAGCGCAGCAGGGCGGGACCCAGGCGGAGGCCCGGGTCACCGAACTGACCGGCAGACAGACGGCGCTCGAACAGGAACGGGCCCAGCTTGCCGGCCAACTCGCCGAACTGCGCGAAAGGAATGCCGCCCTGCGTGCAAGCCTCGCGGCCGCGCTACAGGATCGCGAATTCATCGGCCAGCGGGCAGGTTTGCTGATCGAACGGCAGAATCAGCTGATCGCCCGCCTTGCCGCGGTCGAAAAGGACCGCGAGGCGTTGCGCAAACGTCTGGCAGCGGCACAGGAGCAAGGCCAGGGTCTGGATGCAGAACTGAGCGCCGCCGCGAAGCGCATCGCCGAGGCGCGGAGATTTTCGGGCGCCCAGGCACGCCAGGTGCTGCTGTTGAACCGTCAGATTGCCGGCCTGCGCCAACAGCTGCTGTCAATCCAGGAGGCGCTCGAGGCCTCCGAGGTCAAGGGCAAGCAGCAGCAGATCAAGATCACCGATCTCGATCGGCGGCTGAAGGCGGCGCTGGTAGAGCGGGTCAACGAGCTGAAGCAGTACAAGTCGGAATTCTTCGGCGAGCTGCGCAAGACGATCGGCACGCGCGAGGACGTCAAGATCGTCGGCGACCGCTTCGTTTTCCCGTCATCGGTGCTGTTCGCCACCAACCTGTCCGCCCTGGAGGACGGCGGCAAGGTCGAGCTGCGCAAGCTGGCGACGACGCTCAAGGAGCTGGCGAACAGGATTCCCGACGATATCGACTGGATCCTGCGGGTCGACGGCCACACCGACGCCCGGCCCTTCCGGGGCGGGTCGAACCTGGAGCTGTCGGCCAGGCGGGCGATCGCCGTGGTGAATTTCCTGATCGCGGAGGGCATCCCGGCCGGGCGGCTGCTCGCCGCCGGCTTCGGCCCGCACCACCCGATCGATGCCGCCCAAACCGAGGAAGCCTACCAAAAGAACCGCCGCATCGAAATCCGCCTCACCCAGCGGTAGCGGGCGATCCGGCTGTCCGGTCCATGCCCGATTCTTACGGCGCGCCGGCGCGCGGCCCTGCGCCGGTCTGCCGCTTGTTTCCGGCTGCGCCCGCAACCATATTCGCCGCTCCCGGGCACAGGCCCGCCGCCTTTTCGTCCGTCCGCCGGCCCGGTTCCGTCGGTCGGCCGGAGCGGCCGCCAATCATTCGCCGAGACCGAACGATGAAGCAGGACACCCATCCCGACTATCACGAGATCACCGTCGTGATGACGGACGGAACCGAATTCAAGACCCGGTCGACCTGGGGCGCGGCGGGCGACCGCCTGAAGCTGGACATCGATCCGACGTCCCACCCGGCCTGGACCGGCGTGCACCGGCTGGTCGATACCGGCGGCCAGCTCGCCAAGTTCAACAAGAAATTCGAGAATTTCGGACTCTAGGCGGCCAAAGCGATGGCGATCGGCCGGTCCTGTCCGGCCATCGCCATAGTGCTTGAGGCCGGTCCGCACCTGTCCGACGCGGCGACGGCATTCGGTAAATAGGCCCGGCGGCCCCCCCCCCTCCGCAATCCGGGAACTATCGGCCGGTAAGCCGGCCGCGCTGGCGATGCATCTGGCGCAGCGACCACTCGACGATCTGTTTCAGGACGCCGTCGACGGCCGCGTCGAAACCTGTGACGATCGCGTCGTTGCTCGCGCCAACCAGAATCTCCGCCGCCTCGAAGGTTCGCGACGCGACGATATCCCGGTCGTTCCAGCGCACGAGACGGACATGGAGGCGGATACGGATGCGTGCCGGCGCACCCTCGTACATTTCGGCATGAAATTCGCGCAGGTCGGATTTCAGCAGAAAATCGGTTCTCAAGCCGCTGCCCTGGCGGGCGACGCCGGCAATCCGGGCGGAATTGTCGAAGGATTCAACCAGCAACGTCTGCATCAGGTTGGTCGCAAGATCCGTCCATTCCGAATCGGCGAGATAATCCAGCTTGGTCGGCTGCATCTTGATCGCGATCCGGCTGCTGCGCAGGCTCGCGGAGGCGGTCGGCGTTTCGACCAGGAGTTGCGCGCGGACGCGCGGCAGCTTCCCGGCGAATCCGCCGGTCGGCCTCAGTTCGTAAAGCTGCGGCGGCTTGCGGTCTGCGCCGGGAATGATCGAGGCGCATCCGCCCAGCAGGAGCAGCAGCGGCAACA
The DNA here is from genome assembly GCA_011523655.1 of Rhodospirillaceae bacterium. Classification (GTDB taxonomy): domain Bacteria; phylum Pseudomonadota; class Alphaproteobacteria; order Bin65; family Bin65; genus Bin65. The sequence goes on along the minus strand of WTGH01000040.1, from coordinate 37,028 downwards.
GGCATGTCAGCCCGCTGCGAAACGGGCGGTGGCGCCGGCGGGATCGGGTGGCTGTCATCGGGACCTCGGATTCAGGCCGCCCTGCTGGCCGAAGAAGAAGCCGGACGGATCGCTCTCGATCCGCCGGACCAGCCGGTTGAGGTCGCGCATCAGCCGGCGGCCATCGGCGACGAACTGCGAAACATCGTAAAGGCCGGCATTCAGGAAACGGGCGACCGGCCGGCGGTTTTCCTCGACGAGCCGGGAGATATCGCGGCTCATCCGGGAGAAGGCCTCCGCACCCTCGTCGATCTTCGTCACGGTATCGGCCATTTGGGACAGCGAGGTGCCCAGTTTCTCGATCGCCGGGCGGATCTTCTCGGTGACTTCTCTGGTTTCCCGGGCGATTTTCTTCACATCTTCGGCCGCCGTTTCCGCCGATCCGAGAATCCGGTCGACCCTTTGGCGGTTCTTGTCGTCGAGGAACCCGGACGCGCGCTCCGACAGGCGGGTGGCGCTCTTGGAGAGCCCGGCGATGTTGCCGAGCGTCTTCGGCAGTTCCTTGAGCGTCGGTTCCAGCTCCTTCGCGCGCTTCTCGGCCTCACGGACGAAGCGGCTGGCGTCGTTCGAGGCCTGTTCCACATTGTTGAGAATCTGTTCCAGCCGTTTCCTGTTCCGGTCGCTGAGCACGGTCTCGGCCTTGTCGGTCAGCCCGGCGGCCTTGTCTGCCAGCGCGCGGACCGAGCGGATGGCAACCGTCAATTCCTTGGCGGCCGGGCGCAGGTCCCCCGCGACGGCGCGGGCGTCCCGGGCGAATGCGCTGGCCTCGACGGAAAAGGCGGCAAACTCGCTGGCCGCCTTGTCCAGCGACTGAACGATCTCGCCGATCCCTTTGCCCGACGGGCCGCCGAAGGCCGCGTCCAGCCGGCCGACCGCCACGGTTGCGCGCTCGGCAAGCGTCCGGAAGGCGACCACGGCCCGCGGCACCTCTTCGATCAGCCGCTGCAGGTTGGTCGGCGTCCCGGGGATGCGCCGCGCACGAAGCGCCCCGGTCATCGCGCCGGCTGCGACCGGCCGGGCATCGGACCGGCGCTCGGACTGCGGCGGCCGTTTGAGCTGGATGAAGGGAATTCCGGTCAGGCCCTGCTGCTCGAGCGCCGCCACGAGATCCGGATAGATCCGCGCATCCGGACGCACGACAATGCCGACGAGCACGAATTCCGGATTCTTCGGATCGAGCCGGATGTCCCGCACCGTGCCGACAGGGATGCCGCGATAGCGCACGACAGCGCCCTTGTTCAGACCGGTAACGTCCTGCCGGAACTCGACGGTCATCGGGACACCGTCGGAGCGTCCGCCGCTGCCGCTGATCCACAACAGGAAGACCACCCCGGCGGCGATCAGGCCGAGCACGAAGGCGCCCACAAGCACATAACTTGCCCTGGTTTCCACCGCTCCCGCTCAGCCTCCGCCGCTAGTGTCCGGAGCCGGCGGCGTCGTGCGCCGCTCGCGCGCGCGGTCCGCGGAAATAGGCCTGGATCCAGGGATGCGGATCGTTCAGCAACTCATCCAGCGGTCCGACGCGGATTTTCCTGTCCACCAATACAGCAATTCGGTCGGCAATCGCGACCAATGAATTAAGATCGTGCGTCACCATGAAAACCGTAAGGCCCAGGCTCTGCTGCAATTCCCGGATCAGCCGGTCGAAATCGGCGGCGCCGATCGGGTCGAGTCCGGCGGTCGGTTCGTCCAGAAAGACGATCTCGGGATCGAGGGCGAGCGCGCGCGCCAGGCCGGCGCGGGTGCGCATGCCGCCGGAGAGCTGCGCGGGCATTTTGCCGGCCGTATCCTGGGGCAGGCCGGCCATGTCGATCTTCTGCCGCGCCAGCCGGTCGATCGGTCCCGGCGCCAGCCCGGTGTGGAGCTTCAGGACCAGGGCGATATTCTCCGCCACCGTCAGGCCGCTGAACAGGGCGCCGTTCTGGAACAGCACGCCGATCCGGGCCAGCAGCGCCTTGCGCTGACGGCCCTGCAACGCCGACAGGTTCTCGCCGAGCACGCTGACCTCGCCGGTGCGCGGGCGGTTGAGGCCGATAATGCTGCGCATCAGCACGGTCTTGCCGCTGCCGGAGCTGCCGACGACGCCCAGCACTTCGCCGGGCAGGACCTCCAGGTCCAGCCCGTCATGAAGCAGGTTCGCGCCGAACCGGTTTTCCAGCCCGCGCACGGTGACCGCCGGTTCCGGCCTTGCCGCTTTCTTCGCCTTTCGGGTCATATATTCAGCCAGGACAGGGCCATCGCGAAGGCGGCGTCGATCAGGATGACCGCGAAGATGGCTTCGACAACCGAGGTGGTCGTCCGCCGGCCGACGCTGGCCGCGCTGCCGGTTACCTTGAAGCCTTCGAAACAGCCGATGATCGCGATGGCGGCGGCAAAGAAGGGAGCCTTGGCCATACCGATCAGAAATGCCGTTGTATCGACCGCGCTGGACAGGCGTTCGAGGAACAGGGGGATGCCGATATCGAGCAGCGCGAGGCTCACGACGGCGCCGCCGGCAAGGCCGACCAGATCGGCATAAACGGTGAGCAGGGGCAGCGCGATCACAAGGGCCACGATCCGCGGCGTCGCCAGAACGGCAACGGGATCGAGGCCGATCGTCCGCATCGCGTCGACCTCCTCGTTGAGCGACATGGTCCCGATCTGGGCGGTGAAGGCGCTGCCGCTGCGTCCGGCCACCATGATGGCCGCGAACAGCACCCCCAGTTCCCGCAACATGGCGATGCCGACCATGTCGACCGTATAGATGCCGGCACTGAACTTTTGCAGTTGCAACGCGCCCATGAAGGCGACGACGACGCCGATCAGGAAAGCGAGCAGGCCGATGATCGGCAGGGCATTGAGGCCCGCGGCCTGGAGGTGATGGAAGGTCGCCCGCCCGTCGAGAGTCCAGGGACGGATAATGACTCCGGCGATCGCAACGATGCACAGCCCGAAGAAACCGAGCAGTTCCCATGTCCTGATGCCGACGCCAACGGTCCGCCAGCCGATCAGGGCCAGTTGGGCGCCCGCACCGCCGGGGCGCCGCGGCCTGGGCTGGTCCGTCGCTGCCGTCTCGGCGTCGGCGACGCGGCGCAGCAGCCCCCGGTATCGTTTGTCCACCCCGGTGATGGCATCCGGCGAGGGTACGGCGCGGATCAGCAACTGCGCGCCCGCGCTGTCCAGTGCGGTCAGGGCGCTGGCGTCGATCTCATGGACCGCGCGGCCGGACAGCCCCGCCCGCTCGAGCCGCCGCGACAGGAGGCCGACCTGGGCCAGCCGCCATACGCCGCCGACACGCAGGCGGTTCTCGTCCTCCAGATCGAACCAGGCGAGAGGCCGCTCGCCGGAAGAGGATGCGGAAGTTTCTGTCACGCTGCGTGTCCGGCTGGCCACAGACAGGGCGACCATATCGCGGACGCTGCCGCGCCCGAAAGGGACATTTCATGCCGGCCCGGCGGAACCCATGCAATTTTTGCATTGCAGCAATGACGGCCAAAAGTGGCATAAGAAATCCCTAATATACTGGATTTTTTGATGAAAATTTTTTTTGCACTGCAAAATGAGGTTGAAATTCCACAGCCCGGCCGACATATAGAAACAGCGGCACACGCCCGTGCCGGCGAACGCTTCGCCAGCACATGTCGCGATGATTGTCTTGGGCGTTTCCTCCCTAAACTTGGGCCGTGCCACCGCACGGCCCAATTTTGTTGCCGCGTCGGGCGGCGCAGTGGACGTATCGATTCGGGCGAATCGCTTCCTGCGCCTCATTCTACATCCGGAAGACCGGAATCTCCCGCGCCCAGCGGGCGCTGCATCAACACCGCGTCGACCCACCGGCCGAGCTTGAAGCCGACCGAAGGCAGCAGGCCGACTTTCCGGAAACCGGCCTTTTCGTGCAGCCGGATAGACGCCGCGTTGCCGGAATCGCCGATCACGGCCAGCATCTGGCGATAGCCGAGCGCCGTGCAGCGCTCGACCAAGGCGGACAACAGGGCGAGACCGACGCCACGGCCGCTCCGGTCGGGCGACACATAGATCGAGTCCTCGACCGTGTAGCGATAGGCGATGCGCGCCCGGTAGCGCCCGGCATAGGCGTAACCCGCAACCGTCCCGTCCACCTCGGCGACATAGTAGGGCAGGCCGCTTTGCTGTATGCCCTGGCGGCGCCGGTCCATTTCGCCGGCGGATGGCGGGTCGGTCTCGAAAGACGCCAGTCCGTCAAGCACATAGCCGCGATAGATTTCGGCGACCGCCGCCATGTCCCGCTCGGTGGCGTCGCGGATCAGCGGCCTCGGCGCGGTCTTCGGGTCCAAACCTCTGCCGCTTTCGGCCGCGTCCGGGATCAGGCGGCTGCCGCCATCGGCGCCCGGGTCAGCTCGCCGATCAACGCGGCCAGGTCGCCGGCCAGCGCGGCGAAGCCCGGCGTCTTGCGCAGGCTGGCTTCATCCATGTAGAGCGCGCGGTTGATCTCGATCTGCAAGGCGTGGACGCCGCGTTGCGGGGCGCCGTAGTGGCGCGTCGTGTAGGCGCCGGCATAGGGCACGTTGCGCCGCACGACATAGCCGCGCTGGCCGAGCGTTCGCCGGGCAAGCTCGGTCAGCCGCCGGTCGCAGGACGTGCCGTGACAGTCGCCGAGTACGATATCGACCCGGCGGCGGCCGGAATCGGCATCGGCCGGGCCGCCGACCGACGGCATGGAATGGCAGTCGATCAGCAGGCAGAAGCCGAACTCTGCCAGAGTGCGCTCGACCAACCCGGCGAGCGCGGCATGATAGGGCCGGTAACAGGCGTTGACCCGGTGCAGCGCATCGTCGAAACGCAGCTTGCGGCGGTAGATGTCGGCGCCGGACGAAACGACCCTGGCGATGGTGCCGAGCCCGGCGGCGACCCTGGGCGAGCGCGTATTGACATAGGCCGGCAGCGGATCGGCGAACATGCGCGGATCCAGTTCGAAGGGTTCGCGGTTGGCGTCCAGGAAGGCGCGCGGGAAGCGGGCGCGCAGCAGGGGCGCGCCCATCGCCGGCGCGGAGGCGAACAGTTCATCGACGAAACTGTCCTCGGACTTGCGCAGGGCCAGCGGGTCGAGCCGTGACGCCTCGACGAATTCCGGCGGGTAGTCCGCTCCGCTGTGCGGCGAGGCGAAGACCGCCGGCGCGGTCTGGTGCAACGGCTCCAGCACGTCGAAGGCCGGCGAATGCAGCCAGCCTCCCTTGTAGATTTCTTCCGGTGCGGGCGGTTCGGACGGCGCGGGCGGGAAAGATAATTCCATGATGGCACCGGGTTTACCCGATGCGGCGAAGCCTGTCACCGCCCGATGGCGCCGTAGGGGCCGCGTCCTGCCGTCCGGCCCCGGGCGGCGCGACATCCTTGGCCGCTGCGCATCCGGCCAGGACCTTGCATGGCCTGGCCAAGTGCGCGATATACCCGCCTTCATCCGGATCCGCCGCCACCTCCCTGGGGGTCGGGGGCAGCGGGCAAAGGGCGCGTAGCTCAGCGGGAGAGCACTACGTTGACATCGTAGGGGTCGCTGGTTCAATCCCAGCCGCGCCCACCATTTTTCTTGACGGATTTTTCACCGTTCAGCCGTTCAGCGCCCCGGCGTGGTAGGCGACATGGTCGCCCATGAAGGTCTGGACGAAGAAATAGCCGTGGTCGTAGCCCTGCTGCATGCGCAGGGTGACCGATTGGCCCGACGCCGCGCAGGCCGCCTGAAAGGCGTCGATCTTCATCGCGCCCGTCTTGAAGAATTCGTCCTCGTCGCCCTGGTCGATCAGGATCGGCGCGCAGCTGTGCCCCTCCTTCACCAGTTCCGTCGCATCGTATTCGCGCCAGGCGTCGCGGTCGGAGCCCAGATAGGCGCCGAAGATCTTCTCGCCCAGGCCGGTTTCGGTCGGCGCGCAGATCGGTGCGAGCACCGAGACCGACCGGTAATGGTCCGGGTTGCGCAGGGCGACGACCAGGGTTCCGTGGCCGCCCATCGAATGGCCGAACAGGCCGCGGCGGCTCATGTCCGCCGGCAGGTTGGCGCCGACGACGTCCGGCAGCTCCTCGACGACATAATCGTACATCCGGTAGTGGCCGGCCCAGGGGTCCTGCGTGGCGTTGACATAGAAGCCGGCGCCGGTGCCGAGGTCCCAGGCCTCGTCGTCGGGCACCGCCTCGCCGCGCGGGCTGGTGTCCGGCGCAACGACCAGCAGGCCGTGTTCGGCCGCATGGCGCTGGACCGCCGCCTTGACGGTGAAATTCTCCTCCGTGCAGGTCAGGCCCGACAGATACGTCAGCACCGGCACCGGCCCGTCCGCCGCCTGGGGCGGCACATAGGCGGAGAACTGCATCCGGCACCGCGTCGTCCGCGCCTCGTGGGCGTAGACATACTGCGTGCCGCCGAAGCACTTGCTGGCGCTGACGGTTTCGAGGGACATGGTCGGGGCCTTCGGTGGAATGGCGTTGCGCCCCGTCATGGCACAGGGCGCCGCCGCGATGCCAGCGGCTCCCGGCCGCAGGGCGTCCTTCGAGACGGCCTACGGCCCCGGCGGCGCGCCCCCGCGGTTGGCGATCAGGATGCCGCCGACGATCAGCGCCGTGCCGGCCAGATGGTAAAGGGCGATCTCCTCGGACAGGATGGTTACGGCGAAGACGGCGCCGAACACCGGAATCAGATAGAGGAAAAGGCTGCCGCCGGCGGCGCCGACCCGGCGGATGCCGAAATTCCACAGGACATAGGCGCCGGCCGTCCCGACAACGCCGACATAGAGGATGCCGAGGACCGCTTCGGCGCTCGGGATCAGCCGGCCGCCGAACTCCAGCTCGACGGCCGCCATCGGCGCCAGACCGAGGACCGAGACCCCGGCCATGGCCGCAAGCCCGGTGAGCGGCGGCATTGCGCTGTTCCAGCCGCGGATTCCGATCGTGTAGAGGCCCCAGAGGAACATGGCGCCGGCGATCCACAGGTCGCCCTCGACGAACTCCAGATCGGCCAGGCGCTGCCAGCTGCCGTGGGTCACGACCACGACCAGCCCGGCAAGCGCGATGACGATGCCGGCGATCCGCCCCGCCGTGTTGCGCTCGCCGATGCCGGCGAAGGACAGCAGCACGATATAGATCGGCACCGAGGCGTTGAGCAGCGCGCCGTTGATTGCGGTCGTCGTCTGCGTGCCGCGGAAGATCATGTAGTTGAAGACGATCGCCCCGGCGAGGGCGAGCAGCGCAACGGTGCGCCATTCCCGGCGCAGCGCCGCCCGGTAGCGCCAGATGGAAGCGCCGAAGATCGGCAGCAGGACCGCAGCGGCGGCCGCCCAGCGAAAGAACGCCATGACGGCCGGCGATACGTCCTGGTAGGAGCCGCGCGCCGCGGTCCAGGTGCCGCCCCAGCAGGCGGCCGCCGCGGTCAGCGCGATATAGGGCGCAGCGCGGGCAAGCCAGCCGGCGCCGGCTGCCGCGCCGGGCTCAGCCGGCATCGCCGGTCTTGGGAGCCGGCCTCAGTAGATCACCACGCTGCGGATGCTTTCGCCGGCGTGCATCAGGTCGAAGGCCGAGTTGATATCCTCGAGCGGCATGGTGTGGGTGATCAGGTCGTCGATGTTGATCTTCCCCTCCATGTACCAGTCGACGATCCTCGGTACGTCGGTCCGGCCGCGCGCGCCGCCGAAGGCCGTGCCGCGCCAGACCCGCCCGGTGACGAGCTGGAACGGCCTTGTGGCGATTTCCTGGCCCGCCCCGGCAACGCCGATGATGATGCTCTCGCCCCAGCCGCGGTGGCAGCATTCCAGCGCCTGGCGCATGACCTCGACATTGCCGATGCACTCGAAGCTGTAGTCCGCGCCGCCGCCGGTGATGTCGACGACCGCCTCGACCACCTTGTCGCTGCCGATCTCGTCCGGGTTGACGAAGTCGGTCATGCCGAACTGCTCGGCCAGCGGGCGCTTGGACGGGTTGATGTCGATGCCGACGATCCGGTCGGCGCCGGCCATGCGCGCGCCCTGGATGACGTTCAGGCCGATCCCGCCCAGGCCGAACACCGCCACGTTCGAGCCCGGCTCGACTCCGGCCGTGTTGATGACGGCGCCGATGCCTGTGGTGACGCCGCAGCCGATGTAGCAGATCTTGTCGAACGGCGCGTCCTCCCGGACCTTCGCCAGGGCGATCTCCGGCAGCACCGTGTAGTTGGCGAAGGTCGAGGTGCCCATATAGTGGAACACCCGCTCGCCGTTCATGCTGAACCGGCTGGTGCCGTCGGGCATCAGGCCCTGGCCCTGGGTGGCGCGGATCGCCGTGCACAGGTTCGTCTTCTGGGACAGGCAGCTTTTGCACTGCCGGCATTCGGGCGTGTAGAGCGGAATGACGTGATCGCCCTTCTTGAGCCCGATCACCTCCGGCCCGGTCTCGACAACGACGCCGGCGCCCTCATGGCCGAGGACCGCCGGGAAAAGCCCCTCCGGATCGGCGCCGGACAGGGTGAACTCGTCGGTATGGCAAATGCCGGTGGCCTTGACCTCCACCATGACCTCGCCCGCCTTCGCGCCGTCGAGTTGAACCGTTTCGATCGTCAGCGCTTCGCCCGCCGCGTGTGCCACCGCTGCCTTGACATCCATGACGCGTCCTTCCCCGGTCTGTCTCTGCCGTCGGCGTGGGAACGGCCGTTCCGCCGCTCTTGCCGTCTCCTTGTTCCGTGCTACACGGAGGGGGCGTTCCGCACAACCGTTCTAAGGCCGGCGTTCCAGGGCCGGCATTCGCAGACAGGGTCCCGCCATGCGCGATATCCAGCTTCCCGGCCGTTCGGTCGTCCATGGCCTCAACGGCGCCGCGGCGACGTCCAACACCCTTGCCACGCTGACCGCCATCGACATGTTGCGCGCCGGCGGCAATGCGGTCGATGCCGCGATCGCCGCCTGCGCGGTGCAGTGCGTGGTCGAACCCATGAGCACGAGCATCGGCGGCGACTGTTTCATGCTCTACCAGAAGGGCGGCGACGGGCCGGTCGTCGGCATCAACGGCTCCGGCTGGTCCCCGGCCGGCCTCACCGTCGACTCGCTGATCGAGCGCGGCATCGGCCAGATCGACCCGGACGGCGTCGAATCGGTGACGGTGCCGGGCGCGGTCGACGCCTGGTGCGCCATCCTCGACGCCCACGGCGCCCTGGGCATCGACCGGGTGCTCCAGCCGGCCATCGCCTGCGCCGAGCAAGGCTTCACCGTCGGCGAGGTGACCCGGGCCCTGTGGGCCGGCCGGCTCGACGGGCTGCGCGGCAACGAAGCCGCCTCCGCACTCTATCTGAAGGACGGCGCGCTGCCTGCGACCGGCGATGTCTGGTATTCGCCGGCGCTCAGCCGGACGCTGCGCGCGATCGCCGGACGCGGGCGCGACGGCTTCTACGCCGGGCCGGTGCTCGACGCGATGCTGGCCGCGCTCGACGCCGCCGGCGGCTGCCACACGGCGGAGGATTTTGCCGGACAGCGCCATGAGCCGGTCGCGCCGCTCGAATCCGGTTATCGCGGCAGGGCGGTGCTGGAAATCCCGCCCAACGGCGGCGGCATCACGGCGCAGATCATGCTCAACATCCTGGAGGGCTTCGACCTCTCCACCCTCGACCCGGTCGGCGCGGAACGGCTGCATCTGGAGATGGAGGCCCAGCGCCTTGCCTATGCCCAGCGCGACGCCTTCGTCGGCGATCCGCGCCGCAGCAACGTGCCGGTCGAGCAATTGTTGTCCGACGATTTCGCCGCCGGGCTGCGCAGCCATATCCGGCGCGACCGGGCGATCGACGCGCTGCCGCCGGCCGAGATGCCGGAGCACAGGGATACGGTCTACCTGACCGTCGTCGACCGCGACCTCAACTGCGTCAGCCTGATCAACTCGGTCTACTGGAGCTTCGGCAGCTGCATCGCCTCGGAGGAGACCGGGGTGGTGTTCCAGAACCGGGGCGCCGGCTTCGTCGTCGAGCCGGGCCATCCCAACTGCGTCGGCCCGCGCAAGCGGCCCCTGCACACGATCATCCCGGGCATGGTGCTGAACGACGGCGCGTGCGAACTGGCCTTCGGCGTGATGGGCGGTCCGTTTCAGCCGGTCGGCCAGACCCATGTCGTCACCAACCTGTGGGATTTCGGCATGGACATCCAGCAGGCCATCGACTGCCCGCGGGTGTTCCACGACGGCGGCGCCATCGTCGCCGAGCGCGGCGTGCCGCAGAGTGCGGTTGCCGGCCTGCGCGCCCTCGGCCACATGGTCGTGCCCGCCGAAAGCCCCCATGGCGGCGGCCAGGGCATCCTGATCGACCGGGAGCGCGGCGTGCTCTCGGCCGGCTCGGACCCGCGAAGGGACGGCTGCGCGCTGGGATTTTAATCGGAAATACCGGATTCCGACCGACGTAGTCCTGGTCGCCCTGAAGCGACCGCGATCAGACTACGATGCACGAGGATCAGCTTTGACCGCCCGGCCGGTGGACGTGTCCGAACGGTACCGGAGATGACTGAAGCCGTCGTCTCGGAATCGGCTGGGATTGACAAACTTCGTTAAATCGGTATAACGATTGCGAACATAAAGTGAAAACACTACGAGTTGAATCGAATGGCCGTAAGCTGGATTTCTGGCGAGGTTGTCGGCACCCTGACATACCTCCTGCCAGGATTCGTCGCGGCCGGTATTTTTTATTCTCTCACGTCGCACCCGAAACCGAGCGCCTTCGACCGTACCGTTCTAGCGCTTATTTTCACCGTAATCGGACAGACGATAACGGAGTTCATCCTGCTGCCCACTGCTAGCGCAGTCGCAGGTGCGCAGACATTCAAGGGTTGGGAGCCTGCACTGTCTGTTCTGGTTGCAATCTTGCTTGGATTGGGCGCTTCCTTTTTCTCGAATACGGATGTCATGCACTGGATTTTGCGCCGGTTGCGTTTCACGAGAGAAACATCGTATCCGTCGGAATGGTATTCGACCTTCGCACGCTACGGTGATCGATGTTTCTTGGTATTGCATCTGCAAGGCGAGCGCCGACTTTTTGGATTTGCTGAAGAGTGGCCAAGCAACCCGAAAGATGGGCACTTTCGCATTGCGGATGCCGAGTGGCTGATTGGTGAAGACAAGAGAGTGCCCGCGACAGGCGTTGACGCTATTTTGATTCCTGCTACCGAGGTGACAATGATGGAATTCGTGCCTATAGCGACTGAAGAGCGACATGAGGAGGCGATGTAGTGGCAAAGGAACCCACTCCTTCACCGACGAAACGTTCAGGTAATCAGGTCGTGATGAGAGCCCTTTCCCGAAAGCTCCCGCCGACCGTGAAGAAGCCGTCGCCGCCACCGCCGCCACCGCCCAAGAAAAAGTGACCACTGCGCCGCTGGGCTATTGAGGCGTCCGGCCCACGGTGCGGCTCATTCGCGGCGTCCGTCGACGATCATCACCAGCGTAGGCAGGATGAACAGGGTGAAGATGCCGGCGGCGACCAGGCCGCCGAGCATGCTGACCACGAACGGCACGAAGCGGATCAGTTCGTCGCCGCGCGCGTAGAGCAGGGGCGAAAGGCCCAGGACCGTTGTCAGGCTGGTCAGGAAGACGGCGCGGAAGCGGTGGCGCGTCGCGGCGGAGGCGGCGGCGATGGCCGGCAACATATCGTTGTCCCGCCGGATCGCATTGTAGCGGTCGAGCAGCACCAGGGCGTCATTGACGATCACGCCGGCGACGGCGACGACGCCGAACAGCGACAACGCCGTGACATCCCAGCCAAGAAACCAGTGGCCGAATATCGCGCCGGCAAACGCGACCGGCACGCCCGCCATGGCGACCACCGGCTTCCAGTAGCTGCGCAGGAAACCGGCCATCAGGGCATACATCGCAATCAACACGAAGGGCACGAGCAGGCTCAACGTCTCGAACAGATGCCTCTCCTGCCGCACGCCGGCGTCATCCGATATGCCGAGGCCGGGATATTTCGCGATCAGGCCGGGCAGAAACTCCCGGTCGATCTTCCGCCGCGCCTGGATGGGGGTGATCTGGGTGAGTTCGGTGTGGGCGTTGACCAGCACCGTGCTCTTGCCGTCGATCCGGGTGAGCGCGGCGAGCTCGCGCTTTTCCTCGATCCAGGCCACGGTGGACAGCGGCACCTCGCCGCCGCCGGGCCGGCGGATCCGCTCGCCGGCGAGCTCGCGCAGACTGCGCCGCCGTTCCGCCGGATAGCGGACGACAACCCGTATCTCGTCGCGGCCGCGCTGAATCCTCTGGACCTCGATGCCGTGGTAGTTCGCCCGCAGTTGCCGGCCGATCCCGGTCGGCGTCAGCCCTGCGGCCTTGCCGGCCGGCGTGACCCGGACGACGAAATGCCGTTTGCCCGGCACGAGACTGTCGGAGAGCTGGTAGATGCCCGGAACGGACCCGATGAACGCCCTGAGCTCGCGGGCCGCCTGCTCAAGTTTTTCGCGATCGTCGTGAACCAGGGCATAGGCGACGGACGGTATCATCCGGAAAAGGGTGGTCTGGACCGAGACTTTCGCCAGTCCCGGCAGATTGCCGATATTCCGGCGCCACAACCGCTCGATTTCCCCGGGCGACGCCTGCCGCAGCGGCCGGGCGTGCAGATGAAGCCGGACCGAGGCCAGATGGCTGCCGTTGCGCTGCTCCTCGCCGGTGCGCGAACGGGAGACGCCGCCGACATTGCCGACGATCACGCTGATCGATTCGATGGCAGTCCCTTCGAGTTCTTTGTCGACCGCCTCGGCCGCCCGGACGAATCTTTCGGCGATGGCGGCGCTGGCTTCGAACGGCGCGCCGACCGGCAACTCGAGGTTTGCCTGGACCGTGTTCGAGCGGCTCGCCGTGTTGTCGAGGATGACCACGCGAACCTGCTCGGACCGCAGCAGGGCAAGAGCGGCAACGAAAAATACCAGGCCGAAGGCGATCGTCAGCCAGACATGGCGGACCGCCCAGGACACCGCCGGCGCCACGATCGAATCCCGCATCCGGTCGATCGCGTCGCGCGCCCAGGTCTGGATTTCGCGCAGCGGGGAGAGGCTCCAGTGCCGCTCGTGCGAGAGGTGCGACGGCAGGACGAAAAAGGCCTCGACCAGCGATACGGCGAGAACGAACAGAGCGACCCAGAAGAATGACTGGACGATCTGAAGGCTGCCTTCGGTAACGAACAGGAACGGCACGAATGCCAGGACGGTCGTGGATACGCCGACGAAGATCGGGCCGGCGACGATCCGGGCCCCCGAAACGGCCGCCTCTACGGCGCTTTTCCCCCGCTCGCGTTCCGCAGCGACGCTCTCGCCGACCACGACCGCATCGTCGACGACGATGCCGATCAGCAGGAAGAACGCGAACAATGTCCCCAGGTTCAGCGTCAGGTTCGCCAGATCGAAGAACATCAGCGCGCCGACGAACGACAGGGGAATGCCCAGGGTAATCCAGAAGGCGAGGCGGAGGTCGAAAACGAGGAACAGGCACACGAACACCAGGATGACGCCGATCGCCGCGTTGCGGACGATATCCGACAGAACGTCGAAAATCGGCTCCGACGTATCGTTCCAGACGCGGATTTCGATCCCGGGCGGCGGCTTGTAGGTCTCGAGGCGTTTCCTGATGTTGGAGGAAATTTCGAGCAGCGACTGCTCCCTGGACGCTTCGACCCGGACGAAAACCGCCGGCTTGCCATCGACCGTCGACAGGATGTCCTCGTCGACGAAGCCGTCGCGGATCGTGGCGACGTCGCCGAGCGTCACGATGGTGCCGTCGACCCGCGTAATCAGCGGTATGTTCCCGAATTCCTCGCCGACCTGCCGTTTTCCGACCGCATGGAGGACCACGCCTCCGGCGCGGGTGCGCAGTTCGCCGAAGGTCGCGTTGCGTGAGACGCGCCGGACTTTTCTCGCCACCTTGGCGAGCGTCAGATTGTGGCGGCGCAACTCCTCTTCGTTCATCTCGATGGCGATTTCGCGGTTGCGCGTGCCGCGCAGCTTGACCTGGGAGACCGACGGCAGCGCCAGCAGGTCATCGCGCAGGGCTTCCGCGGCCCTGCGCAGCGCATTCTCCGACGCAGTGGACGACGCCACGGCGAGCGTCATTACCTCGATCGCCAGTTTCTTCAGTTCCACCCTCGGCCGTTCGGCGTTGGGCGGCGGAAAATTCTCGATGCTTTCGACGGCGCTGCGGACATCGGCCAGGACAGCCCCGTCATCGGCGAAGGTTTCGAGTTCGACATCCAGCCGGGCGAATCCCTGCGAGGCGGTGCCGACCACGCGGGCCACCCCGGGCAGGCCGACCACGCTTTCCTCGATCCGGCGGTTGATGTCCTCTTCGACTTCCTTCGGCGACGCGCCGGGCACCCGCACTGTCACGCTGACCGTGCGCAGATCGATTTCCGGAATGTGTTGAACGGTCAGCTGAATCCCGGAAAACACGCCGCCGACGATCAGCAGGATCAGCAGGAATTTGGCGGCGACGGGATTGCCGACGAAATAGGCGATCGGTCCGTTTTTCACGATAGTCCCTCGCGATGGCGCGCCTTGCGCACGCAGCGTCCGTCTTCAGGCCGGATTATTCCGGAGATCGGATTGCCCTGGCCGTCACCTGCAATCCTGCCCTGGCATTGGCCAGAACGCCCACGACGACACCCTCGCCCGCATCGAACGGCTCGACGATCCAGCCGTCGGCCGTGCGGCCGAGCGTTTTGGGCGTGAACGACGCCAGGGCGCCCTTCCTGACCACCCATACGCTGTTGCGGTCGCGTGCCGCCGTCTCAGGCAGCACGAAGACCCCGTCGCGCGTTGGCCCGGTTACCGCAATTTCCACGAAAGTGCCCGGCGCGGGCAACGAGGCCGGCGGCGTATCCTTGGCGAAATTCAGGAACATCGACCCCAGGCGGGTGCGCGGGGCGACGACCGACGACACCCTGACCACTTCGCCGTCGTATTTTCCGGCCCAGGTCGAGAGCCGGGCCGAACGGCCGACCATCGGTGCGAAACTCCTGAGATCCTTCGGCTCGACCGGCGCCCGGACCTGTACCGAGCCGGACCGGTAAACGACACCCAGCACCCACGAGCGCCCGACACTTTCGGCCGGACCCACCAGTTCGCCGACCTCGACATCCGAACGCACCACCCGGATGTCGTAGGGCAGCGATATGCTTGTGCGTGCCAGCTGCAGCTTCGCCAGATCCAGCGCCGCCTGCGCCCGGCCCAGCCTGGCTTCCGCCCTGGAGATTGACGAGACGCGGCGAACCCGTTCCGGAACCTCCGTTCCTGGATTGGCCTTCGCGAACTTCTCGGCGCCTTCCTTCGCAAGGGACTTCTGAATTTGCAGGCTGGCCTCGGCTTCCACGACCGACATTGCCGCGCCCTGGACCCGAATTTCGAACTCGGACGGATCGATCCTGAGTAACGTCTCGTTTGCCGCGAGCGACCCGCCATTCGTGAATTTCGGCGAGACCCAGACGACCCGGCCGACGACCTCGGAAACGACCTTGGTCTTCCGTTCGAGCGTCACGGTTCCCGTCGCACGGACGGTAAAGGTGTATTTTCTCGGACTCGGCTGGACGACGCGGACAGGAGGCTTGCCGGGCCCGGCCGTCGTCGCGGCCGTCGCCCCGCGCTCGACCCGGTCGGGCGCGCGGGCAAAATAAAGAGCGACAACGATGGCGATCAGGATTGCCGCCAGTTGCGCGTATCCGAGCCACCGCGGCCTGTCGGGACGGCTGGCTGAGTCTGATGATTCCTGGGGCATCGCCGCGCTCCCGCTTACCTGAAGGGTTTGCCGGCGGGTTCGGGAACGGGCGATGCAAGATGCGAAGATCGTCTGGCCATTGCCCGGTAGCCCGTCCCGCCGCCAGCCGTGTCCCGAAATATATCGGTTCGTATTATCGGCGCAAGAATTTGCAAACTGCCAGAATGTTTTTTGGGCCCGGCATTTCAACCTTCGGGACGAGCGTCAAATCAGGCGCCGCCGCGCGCCTCCAGAATCGCGGCGAACGCCCGGACGGCGGCGGCCGGGCCTTCCGGATGGTCCCAGACGCCGCCGACGACGGCGAGAAAATCGGCGCCGGCGCGGACCAGCGGACGGCAATTCTCCACAGTGATCCCGCCGATGGCGACACAGGGCACGACCGTTGCCGCAGACCAGCCTTCCAGCGTTTCCAGCGTCGCCTGCGATTTCGGATCTTTGGTCCGGGTCGGGAAAAAGGCGCCGAAGGCGACATAGTCCGCGCCGGCCTCGGCCGCCTCCATCGCCAGATGCAGCGAGTTGTGGCAGGTCACGCCGACTGTCGCTTCCCCGCCGACCAGGGCGCGCGCATCGGCATAGGCGGCGTCCTCCTGCCCGACATGAACGCCGTCGGCGCCGATCTCGCGCGCCAGATCCGGCCGGTCGTTGACGAGGAAGGCAATGTCGTGGCGGTGACAGACCGGCATCAGAATTTCGGCCGCCCGGCGCACGGCATCGTCCGGCGCATCCTTGAGGCGAAGCTGGAGGCAGGCGGCCGGCCCGGCATCGAGCGCCGCTTTCAGCGTCTCCGCAAATACCGCCGGCTCCAGCGCCGGGGGTGTAATCAGATAAAGCTGGCAGCGGGGATCGGCAGGATCGACCATCGCTCGTTCATCCGGCAGCGCGGCCGGCGCCTAGAGCTGCCCCTTGTAGATCCTGACCGCCTTGTCGAGCAGGGCGAGGGCGTCGTCGCGCGGGCGCTGGAAGCTGTTGCGGCCGATGATCGAGCCCGACGCGCCGCCGTCGCGCAACGCGCGGATTTCGTCGAGGATCGCGTCGTCGCCCTTGGCCGCGCCGCCGGAGAAGACGACCAGCCGGCGGCCCGCGAAGGTGCTCTGCATGACATGGGCGACGCGGGCGGACAGGCTCGATATGTCGATGCCCTGCGCTTCGTAGACCTTGCGCGCCGCGTCCTGTTCGATATGCGCGGTCGGCGGTTTGACCTTGATGATGTGGGCGCCGAGCAGCGCAGCCATATGGGCGGCGTAGGCGCAGATGTCGATCGCGGTCTCGCCTTCTTTCGAAAGGTCGCCGCCGCGCGGATAGGACCAGATGACGACGGCGAGGCCGACCGATTTCGCCTCCGCCGCCATCTCGCGGATTTCCTCCATCATCTCGAATTGGCTGTCCGAGGCCGGATAGATGGTGAAGCCGATGGCGGAACAGCCTAGGCGCAGCGCGTCCTCCACCCCGCCGGTGATCGCCTGGTCCTTGTCCCGGGCGTGGCTGTTCGAGCTGTTGACCTTGAGGATGGTCGGGATCTGCCCGGCGAACGTATCCGCGCCCGCCTCCAGCAGGCCGAGCGGCGCGGCAAAGGCGTTGAGCCCGGCATCGATCGCCAGCCGGTAGTGGTAGTGTGGATCGTAGCCTTCCGGGTTCGGCGCGAAGCTGCGCGCCGGGCCGTGCTCGAAGCCCTGGTCGACCGGCAGGATGACGGCCCTGCCGGTGCCGGTCAGACGGCCGGTCATCAGGATGCGGGCCAGCTGGCCCTTGGTGCCCGGACAGTCGCTCTCGTAGTTCTTCAGGATCCGGCGCACCGTGGACGTCATTTTCATGGCTTGGCTATCCCCTTCGGCTCGTTCCAACGGGCCGGCGCGCCGCGGCCCCCTCCTTCTCCCCGCTGTGCTTAGACAAGGCCGCGGGCGGTTTCAACGGGCGTCTTCGACGGCGCCCTTCAACTTCGGTTGTCGGCGTCCCCGGCCCCCGTTCGGCCGCCCCGGTTTTGCAAGGCAAACCGGCAGGAGGCTGCCGGATCCAGCCGGTCGCGCAGGTCGAGTTCCGGCGGCGGGCCGGGATGCAGCGCCCCGCCGCACCGTTCTGCGATCGACGCCAGTTTCTCCCGGACGTCGGCCCGGACGGCGACGTGCACGTTGCGCAGGCCCTCCCGAAAGGCAGCCAGGGCGAAACCCGGCGCGGCGCCGCAATCCAGCACCGTCGCGGCACCGCCGGGCTCCGCGGCCTTTGCGATCGCGCGGTCGAGGGCCGCCCAGTAGCCGACACCCAGGCTGCGGGCGCCGTCCGGCGGGCTCCACAACTCCAGGGTGGCGCCCGCGGCCGCGGCCTCGTGCAGCGCGATCCGGGCGAGCGGCAGGTCGGCGACGATGCAGGCGAGGTGCGGGCGCTCCGGCACCGGGTCCGGCCGCGGTCAGCGCCGCCGCTCGGCCGCGGCCGGCAGGGTTTCCAGCCGCTTCATGGCGTCGGTCCCGAGGATGGCCGGATCGGCCAGATAGGCATGGGCGAAATCGGTGCCGTCGACACCCCAGAAGAATTGGCCGTCGATGGCCATGGTCGGCACTCCGAAAATGCCGGCGGCGACCGCAGCGTCCGTGTTTTCCTTCAGGGCGGCCTTGACCGGCTCCTGCGCGATCAAGGCATCGGCGTCGGCCGCGCCCAGCGCTTCGGTCAGCGCCGGCCATTCCGCGTTCGGCTCGCGGCCCTCGGCCCAGACGAAGCGGAAGATGGCGTCGATGGCGGCGAGATCGCCGTCGAGCGCGATGGACAGGCGCAGGATTCGCAGCGGGTTGAAGGGATGGGCCGGCGGCATCCGGAAGGGCACGCCGAGGCGGCCGGCCGTGAACTGGCAGAAACGGTAGGTCCACAGGCGCTTGGCCGGCAGTTCGGCCGGGCCCAGGTTGCCGGTCGCGTTCAGCAAGCCGGCGAACAGGACCGGCACCGGGCGAATTTCCGCGATTCCGGCAAATTCGCCCAGCCGCTGCGACTGCAGGTAGGCATAGGGCGAGATATAGTCGAAATACCAGTCGATGCGCTTCATGCATCCTCGCTCGGGCCGCTGTCCGGGGCTTTCCAGCCGCGAGAGGTAGGGGAATTGTGCAGCGTACGGTGCGAATGCAATGCCGCACCGCCTCCCGGCACAGCCGTCGGCGTTGCAAGCCGGCGCCGGGTCGGCTAGGCGTTGGCGCCTCCCGACCGCACCGGCGCCCGCCCATGCTGCCCATCGTTTTCCATCCCGGCCACGCCCGCCACGATCCGCAGCTCTATTTCAAGGCCGGCGAATTCCACCCCCATCCGGAGATGCCGTCGCGGGCCGAGGCCATCGTGCGCGCCCTCGAGGCGGAAGGCGGCGAAACCGTCGCCCCCGACGATTTCGGCCCCGGACCGCGGGCGGACGTCCATACGGCGGAATACCTCGATTTCCTTTCGGGCGTACACCGGAGATGGAAAGCGGAAGGCCAGTCCGGCGACGAGGTCGTGCCGAACATCCATCCCGGCCGGCACATGGCGGGGCGTCCGGCGAGCCTGCTCGGCCAGGTCGGGTTCCATACGACCGATCTTTCCAGCCCGGTCGGGCCGGGCACCTGGGAGGCGGCCTGCGGCAGCGCGAATACGGCGCTCCACGCCGCGAAGCTGGTGCTCGACGGCGCACCGGCCGCCTACGCCCTGTGCCGCCCGCCCGGGCATCACGCCTACGCCGACATGGCCGGCGGCTTCTGTTTCCTGAACAACATCGCGATTGCCGCGCAATACGCCGTGCGCTGCGGCAGGCGGCCGGCGATCCTCGACGTCGACGTCCATGCCGGCAACGGCACCCAGGGGATCTTCTATCGCCGGCCCGACGTGCTGACCGTTTCGCTGCATTGCGATCCGGCGGACTATTACCCCTTCTTCGCCGGCCATGCCGATGAGCGCGGCGACGGCGACGGCACCGGCTGTCACCTCAACCTGCCGCTGCCGCCGGAGACCGGCGACAACGCCTATCTTTCCGCGCTCGACACGGCGTTGAACCGCATTGCCGCCTGGGGGCCGGATATTCTGTTCGTCGCGCTCGGCGTGGACGGCTACGAGAAGGACCCGCTGCGCGGCATCTGCCTGACCACGCCCGGTTTCAACCGCATCGCCCGGGCGATCGGCGAGCTGAAAATCCCGACGGCGCTGATCCAGGAAGGCGGCTACCATGTGCCGGACCTGGGAAGAAACGTCTTCTCCTTCCTCGAAGGCTTCGAGACGGCCCACGGTTAGGGCGTCCCGGTTCCTGTGCCGGCCGTCAGGCGGCGGAGTCGAGCGCGTCGCCGCCCAGATTGTCGTAGACCCGGACCAGCATGCGCTTGAGCGCGGCGGCTTCTTCTGCCGTGAAACCGGCCAGTGCGACCGTTTCGTAGCGCCGGGCGACCGGCACGATGGCCCGGACAGTCGCCCGGCCGACTGGCGTCAGGGCGACGGCGACGACCCGCGCATCCGCATCCGGTTCCCGCCGGCGGTTCACCATGCCCCGGCTCTCCATCTTGCCGACCAGCCGGGACAGGGTGGAGATGTCGATCGAGGTCAGGTCCGCCAGATCGCTGATCCGCAGGCCGTCTCGGTGATGGAGCGCGGCGAGGACCCGCCACATCTGCAGGGTGACTCCGTGCGGCGCAATCTCCCGCGAAAAGGCCGCCGCCAATTCGACGCCCGTGCGGTTGATCAGGTAGGGGAGATAGGCGGTGAGGTCGAAGGACACGGCGGTCACGCCGCCTTGAGCTGGGCCCGGCGGGCGTTGTGCTTGCCGTCGAAGTGGGGCGCGACCTCGTCCATGAACAGGTGCATCTGTTCCTCGACGATCGCCTTGTCCTTTTTGCCGACGTTGAAATAGAGGATCACCTCGTCGATCCCGGCTTCCTCGACCTCCTTGAGCTTGTCGATCGCCTTCTGGGGCGGGCCGAGCAGGATGGATTTGTCGGTCAGGTCTTCGCCCTGCATGTTCTCCAGGATGTCGACGATCTTGCGGAAATAATGCATGGTCGGCGGCGCCTTGGCCGGGTCTCCGGTGAAGGCCGGCAGGGCGCAATGTTTGAAATAGTCCATCTGGCTGCTGCGGCCGTAGCTGTCGTCCGCGTCGATATAGATGAAATAGCTGCACATCTTGCGGCCCGGTTCGGTGCCGGCGCGCGCGCAGGTCTCGCGGTAGGCCTCGGCCGCCTTGTCGAGCCCGCCATACATCATGCCCGCGGCGAACGGCGCCCAGATGACGTTGGTGCCGTGGCGCGCGGCGATCTCCAGCGAGGTGTTGGAGAAGGAGGCCGTGTAGAAGGGAATCGGGTTCTGCACCGGTTTGGGCGTGATCTCCATTTCCGGGATGTTGTGGAACTGGCTCTTGTGCGACCACGGCCCGTCGCCCCAGGCCTTGAGGATGATCTCGATGGCGTCCTCGAAATATTCCGCCGATTTCATGAAGTCGGCGCCGAAGGGCGCATATTCCCGCTGGTCGTAACCGCGCCCGGCGGCGAAATCGACCCGGCCGCCGGACAGCAGGTCCAGCGTCGCCCAGGTCTCCGCGACATGCACCGGATGGTGCAGCGGCAGCACGGCGACCGCCGGCGCCAGGCGGACGTGCTGCGTCTCCGGGATGATGCTGGCGAGCAGCAGGTCCGGCCGCGAATTGACGCCGAGGGAATCGAAATGATGCTCGCCGATCCAGACCGAATGGTAGCCCAGCCGGTCGGCCAGGATCGCCTGCTCCCGGATATCGAGCACGAAATCGTTCGGCGTGCGCGGATTGTCCGGATAGTGGTTGTCGCTGAGCGTGAAATAGCCGAATTCCATCACCGTCGCTCCCGGTTGCAACACGGTATTTGCATTTGCAAATATCTTGCATGTATAGGGAGCTGTCAAGGGCGTCCTTCGAGACGGCTCGGGCGTTCGCCTTCGCCTCCTCAGGATGAAGGGTTGTGTTTGCTTCACCCATACAGCTTCATCCTGGGGAGGGGCTGAGGAGCGATCCGTCAGGATCGCGTCTCGAAGCCCCGTCTCGATGGACGCCAACCCGGGGAGCGCGCCGCCATTTCCGACAGACCCGCCGCCGTCGATATCCTGCTGCCGCTGGCTTTCGTGCCGCTGTGGTCGACCGGCTTCATCTTCACGAAGTTCGGGCTGCCCTATGCCGAGCCGATGAGTTTCCTGTCGGTCCGCTTCGCCCTCGTGGTGCCGCTGATGATCGGCGTGGCGCTCGCCATGCGGGCGGCCTGGCCGACGCGCGCCGAAGCGGGGCACAGCATGGTCGTCGGCATCCTGCTGCACGGGCTCTATCTCGGCGGGGCGTTCATCGCGATGGCCGAAAGGGTGCCGGTCGGCGTCGTGGCGCTGATCGTATGCCTTCAGCCGGTGCTGACAGCGACTGCGGTCGGCGCGGCGCTCGGCGAGCGGGTCCGGCCGGTTCAGTGGCTCGGCCTGCTGCTCGGGCTCGTCGGCGTCGCCATGGTCCTGTGGCGCAAGATGGGCCTCGACGGCGGGCTCGAGGCCGAGGGAAGCCTGACCGGCTACGCTTTTTCGGGGCTGGCCCTGCTCGGCATTACCGCGAGCACCATCTACCAGAAGCGCTACTGCGCCGACGTGCATCCGGCGTCCGGCGGGGTCTACCAGTATATCGCCGCCGCCGCGGTCATCGTGCCTGCCGCGGCGCTGACCGAAAGCTGGCGCGTCGATTTCGGCGCGCCGGAATTCCTCTTCGCCCTGTTCTGGCTCACCGTCGTGCTGTCGGTCGTCACGGTCTGGCTGCTCATGGTGCTGATCCGGCGCGGCGCGGCCAGCCGGGTCGCCAGCCTGTTCTACCTGGTGCCGCCGGTCACCGCCCTGTTCGCCTGGATGCTGTTCGGCGAGACCCTCGGCCCGCTGGCGCTCGCCGGCATGGCGGTGGCGGTTCTGGGCGTCGCGCTGGTGAACCGGTGACCGGAGCCGGCGTCCCGACGCAATATGGCCGCGACGGTGCCGCCCGCTTCCGCTACATTGCCGGCCGATAAGCCGGACATCGCAAGACAGCCGGAACATCCGATCATGTACCGCTTCGACCTCACCGACTCCTACATCCCGGCCCAGACCGACGATGTCGTGCTGGAGACGACGGTCGGCGGCATCCTGCGCGACGCGGCGCGGCAGCGCGGCGACGCCACCGCACTGGTCGAGATCGATCCCCCGTCGGTCGAGCGCAAGCGGCAGTGGACCTTTGCGGAGCTGCTGGCCGACAGCGAACGTCTGGCGGCGGCGCTGGCCACGCGCTACGCCCCGGGCGAGCGGCTGGTGGTCTGGGCGCCGAACGTGCCGGAATGGGTGCTGATGGAGTTCGCCTGCGGCCTGGCCGGCCTTGTCCTGGTGACGGCCAACCCGTCCTACCAGAAAGACGAACTGCGCTACGTCCTCGAGCAATCCGGCGCGTCGGCCCTGTTCTCGGTGGCGAGCTTCCGCGGCAATCCCATGGCGGAAATCGGCGCCGCCGCAGCCGGCGGGCTCGACGCGGTGCGCGAGATCGTCGACCTGGACGACCCGGACGCCCTGTTCCGCATCGGCGGCCGGCCGGCGGCGCTGCCCGACGTGGCGCCCGGCGACGCGGCGCAGATCCAGTACACCTCCGGCACCACCGGCTTCCCCAAGGGGGCGGTGCTGTCGCACCGGGCGCTCACCAACAACGCGCGCTTCTTCGCCCGGCGCACCGACACGCGGCCGGACTCGGTGTGGGCGAACTTCATGCCGATGTTCCACACCAGCGGCTGCGGGATGATCACCCTGGGCGCGCTCCAGGCGGGCTGCCCGGTGTTCCTCGTCAAGCAGTTCGACCCGGACGCCGTCCTGCGCCTGATCGAACGCGAACGGGTGACGGCGGCCCTTGGCGTGCCGACCATGCTGGTCGCCATGCTGGAATGCCTGGACCGGCAGCCCCCGGACCGGCAAACATGCGATCTGTCGTCGGTTGAGATCGCGGTTTCGGGCGGCTCGATGGTCGCGCCCGAATTGGTGCGCAAGTGCGTCGAACGCTTCGGCTGCAGCTTTCAGACCGTCTTCGGCCAGACCGAAGCCGCGCCGCTGATCACCCAGCACCATGCCGGCGAGCCCCTCGACATCGTCTGCAACACGGCGGGCCTGCCGATGCCGCAGACCGAGGTCTCGATCCGCAGCGTCGACGGGGAGAACCGTGTCCTGCCGGTCGGAGAAGTCGGCGAAATTTGCGTCCGCGGCTATTGCGTGATGATCGGCTACCACGACAACCCGTCGGCAACCGCCGAGGCCATCGACGCCGACGGCTGGCTCCACACCGGCGATCTCGGAACGCTGGACCGCAAGGGCTATCTGCGCATCACCGGCCGGGTGAAAGAGATGATCATCCGGGGCGGCGAGAACCTGTTCCCGGCCGAGATCGAGAACACGCTGCTCGAACATCCCGATGTCGCCGAGGTCGCCGTGGTCGGCCTGCCCGACGACAAGTGGGGCGAGATCGTCGCCTGCTTCGTCCGCCTGGAGCCGGGCCGGGAGTTCGATCCGGAGGAATTGCACCGCCATTGCCGCGCCCGGATTTCGCCCCAGAAGACGCCGGCGGTCTGGCAGGCGGTCGAAGCCTTCCCGCTCACCGGATCGGGCAAGATCCGGAAATTCGCGCTGGTCGAGGACTATCTGGCGGCGGAGGGCTGAAGCGCCTTTCAAGTGGGAGCCGGAAGAGCGCTGCGCGGCGGGCCGGTCACGGTCTTCGCGATCCTTCCCGATCGAGAAGCGGAATGTCCATCGCGCGGGCGACCGCATTCATCCGCCGGTCGTAGCTTGCGAGTTCCACATCCTGACCCTGATCGGCCAGATACGCGCACGACGCCAGATGCAGGGCGTCGAGCGTCCGCAGCGGCGCCGGACCGGGAAAGGCGTCCAGCGCCCGCGCCAGAACCCGCGGGGTCAGCTCCAGCAGCGCGACCCGTCTGACGAGCCCGTGCGCCGCGTCGCCGTGCGAGTCCGCAAGGCCGCGCGCGTGCAGGGCCGTCCATGTCTCGTATTCGAGGAGGCGGCTGGAAACCAGCGTCCCGTCCCAGAGGGAAGCGGGGGGCCGGCGGTCCTCGGTCAGCAGCCAGGCCAGTGCGACGGACGTATCGAGATAGATCACCGGTCGCGCCGGCTCTCGTCTAGTTCGGCCAGAACCTCGTCCAGACTGGCGACCGGGGCGGGCCTGGGCGGCGGTCCCGAGCCCGCCAGCGCCGGCGGCGCGAGCACGCCGGACCGCACCGCCTCGGCAAGGAAGGCATCGGCGAGGACCGGGCTCCGGCTCTCCCTGAGCGGGCCGAGTTCCGCCACGACGCGGTCGCGGTCCGTCACCAGGATGGTCTCGCCCGACGCCGCGAGCCGGACATACTCGCTCAGCCGGCTGTTCAGCGCCTTGATCCCGACCGATCTCATGCAACCAAAGTAGCTACCGGGCGCTACTTCGTCAACCGGCGTCCCGGGCTGGGCGAGACCGGGCCGGGCCCTGGCCCGTCTTTTCGGCCGGAGGGGCACAAAGCGGATCGAATCCGCCGCCATTTTCATAGCGGCGGCAACAGCGGCCCACGCGCCTACGCCGCCCGCCTGACGGTTTCGTAGCCCAGGTTGGGCGCCAGCCAGCGTTCGGCCTCCGCGACGGTCCAGCCCTTGCGGGCGGCATAATCCTCCACCTGGTCGCGGCCGACCTTGCCGACGCCGAAATAGCGCGCCTCCGGATGGCTGAAATACCAGCCGCTGACCGCCGAGGCCGGCGTCATGGCGCAGCTTTCGGTGAGGCGGACGCCGGTGTGGCGTTCGGCATCGAGCAGCGCGAACAGGCGGCGCTTCTCCGTGTGCTCCGGACAGGCCGGATAGCCGGGCGCAGGGCGGATGCCGCGATAACGCTCGGCGATCAGGTCGGCATTGCTCAGGTCTTCGTCGGCCGCGTAGCCCCAGTATTCCTTGCGCACCTTCTCGTGCAGCCATTCGGCGAAGGCCTCGGCCAGCCGGTCGCCCAGCGCCTTGACCATGATCGCGCCGTAATCGTCGTTCTGCCGCTCGAATTCCGCGGCGGTCGCCTCGATCCCCGGTCCGGCCGTGACGCAAAAGCCGCCGACCCAGTCCGGCACGCCGCTCTCCTTCGGCGCGACGAAATCGGCCAGGCTGTAATTCGGCCGGTTGGTCCGGGCGGTCTGCTGGCGCAGCATCCGCAGCGTTTCGCGGATTTCGCGCCGGTCTTCGCTCCGGTACAGCTCGATATCGTCGCCGGTGCGGGCGGCCGGCCAGAAGGCCACGACGCCTCTCGGCCGGGTCCAGCCTTCCGCCGCCATCTTTTCCAGCATGGCGAGTGCGTCGGCATGGAGCGCGCGGGCCGCCTCGCCGACGACCGGATCATCGAGGATGCGCGGATACGCGCCGGCCAGTTCCCAGGTGCGGAAGAAGGGTGTCCAGTCAATGCGCGGCGCCAGGTCCGCAATGGCCACGTTATCCAGAACGACCGGGCCGGCCACCGCCGGTTCCGGCGGCCTATAGCCCGACCAGTCGGGACGAAAGCCGTTGGCGCGCGCCGAAGCCAGGCCGGTCTGGACGCCGTCGCGCCGCCCGCCGGCATGGCTCTCGCGCAGCGCCGCATAGGCCGAACGCGTCTCGGCGACGAAGCCGGCCTTTCGCTTCGGCGACATCAGCGCCCCGGCGACTCCGACGGCGCGCGACGCGTCGGTGACATGCACCACCGGCCCGCTGTAGGACGGTTCGATCTTCACCGCCGTGTGCATCCGGCTGGTCGTCGCGCCGCCGATCAGCAAGGGGGTCGTCATGCCGCGCCGGTCCATCGCGGCGCCGACCCGGCACATCTCCTCCAGGCTGGGCGTGATCAGCCCGCTCAGGCCGATCAGGTCGGCGCCCTCCCTTTCCGCGGTGTCGAGGATCTGTTCGGCCGGCGCCATCACGCCCAAGTCGATCACCTCGTACCCGTTGCAGCGCAGGACGACACCGACGATGTTCTTGCCGATATCGTGCACGTCGCCTTTCACGGTCGCGGTCACGATCCGGCCGGCGGCGGCCGTGCGCCGGCTCTTCTCCGCTTCCATGAACGGCTCCAGCCACGCCACCGCCTTCTTCATCACGCGGGCGCTTTTCACGACCTGGGGCAGGAACATCTTGCCGGCGCCGAACAGGTCGCCGACGATCGACATGCCGTCCATCAGCGGCCCCTCGATCACCGCCAGCGGCTTGCCGAGCTTCACGCGCGCCTCCTCGGCGTCTTCCTCGGCATGGTCGGCGATGCCGTGAACCAGGGCGTGACTCAGCCGGTCCTCGACCGAAGCGTCGCGCCAGCCCTCGTCCTTCGCGCGCTGGACCGCGCCGCCGCGATAGTCCTCGGCGATTTCGAGCAGCCGGTCGGTCGCGTCCGGCCGGCGGTTGAGCACGACGTCTTCGACACGCTCGCGCAGGACCGGGTCGATCTCGTCATACACGTCGAGCTGGCCGGCGTTGACGATCGCCATGTCGAGACCGGCGGGTATGGCGTGGTACAGGAAGACCGAGTGCATCGCCCGGCGCACCGGCTCGTTGCCGCGGAAGGAGAAGGACAGGTTGGACAGGCCGCCCGAGACGTGGCTGCCCGGCAGGGCCGCCTTGATCCGCCGCGTCGCCTCGATGAAGGCGATGCCGTAGCTGTCATGCTCCTGGATCCCGGTCGCGACGGCGAAGATGTTGGGGTCGAAGATGATGTCCTGGGGCGGAACCCCGGCCTGCCCGGTCAGCAGCCGGTAGGCGCGCGCGCAGATGTCGGCCTTGCGCGCCACGGTAGCGGCCTGCCCCGTCTCGTCGAACGCCATGACGACCATGGCCGCGCCGTAGCGCCGGACGCGCCGGGCCTGCTCCAGGAACGGCGCTTCGCCTTCCTTGAGGCTGATCGAATTCACGATCGCCTTGCCCTGGACGCATTTCAGCCCCGCCTCGATGACCGACCATTTCGACGAATCGATCATGACGGGCACGCGGCAGATGTCCGGCTCCGCGGCGATCAGGTTGAGGAAGCGGACCATCGCCGCCTCGGAGTCCAGCATGGCCTCGTCCATGTTGACGTCGATAATCCGGGCGCCGTTCTCGACCTGCTCCCGGGCGATATCGAGCGCCGTCTCGAAATCGCCGGCCACGATCAGCTTGCGGAACTTCGCCGAGCCGGTGACGTTGGTACGCTCGCCGACCATGACGAAGCGCTGGGCCGCGTTCATCGCCGGAGCCAGCCCAGCGACGGGACCCGACGCGGGATCCGACGCAAGACCGGGCGCGCTGTTCGGCGTTTCGGTCATCGGCGGCTGACGGCGCGGGTCAGGCCGCGAGATGGAAGGGCTCGAGACCGGAGAGCGACAGGCTGGCGGGCGCTTCCGGAACCCGGCGCGGCGCGGCGCCCTCGACCGACGACCGGATTGCCGCGATATGCGCGGGCGTGGTGCCGCA
This sequence comes from Rhodospirillaceae bacterium, assembly GCA_011523655.1. Lineage (GTDB taxonomy): Bacteria > Pseudomonadota > Alphaproteobacteria > Bin65 > Bin65 > Bin65. The sequence goes on along the minus strand of WTGH01000040.1, from coordinate 8,882 downwards.
GCAGCCGCCGACGATGTTGACCAGCCCGTCCCGCGCCCAGGCGCCGAGGAAGGCGGCGGTCTGTTCCGGCGTCTCGTCGTAGCCGCCGAAGGCGTTCGGGAGGCCGGCGTTCGGATGGACGCTGACCCGCGCCGCCGCGACGCTCGACAGGTCGGCGACGAAGGGCGCCAGCTGCTCGGCGCCCAGCGCGCAGTTCAGGCCGATGGCAAACGGCCGGATATGCTGGACCGAAGTCCAGAAGGCTTCCACGGTCTGCCCCGACAGGGTGCGTCCGGAGCGGTCGGTGATCGTGCCCGAAACGATGACCGGCAAACGGAAGCCGAGCGCCTCGAAGGAATCCTCGACGGCGAACAGGGCGGCCTTGGCGTTGAGCGTGTCGAAGACCGTCTCGACCAGGACGATATCGGCGCCGCCGGCGACGACCGCATCGGCATTCTCGCGGTAGATCGCGACCAGTTCGTCGAAGGTCACGTTGCGGTAGCCCGGATCGTTGACGTCCGGCGAGATGGAGGCCGTCCGGTTGGTCGGCCCGAGCACGCCGGCGACGAAAACCCGGCGCGCCGGATCCGCCGCCATCGCCGCGTCCGCGGCGTCCCGCGCGATCCGGGTGCCGGCGCGGGCGATTTCCGCAGCGTGGTATGCGAGGCCATAGTCGGCCTGGGAGATCGCATTGGCGTTGAAGGTGTTGGCCTTCAGGATATCGGCGCCGGCCGCCAGGTTGGCGTCGTGAATGCCGCGCACGATGTCCGGCCGGGTCAGGTTCAGGAGATCGTTGTCGCCCTGCAGGGGCCGGTCGTGGCGCGCGAAGGCGTCGCCGCGGAAATCCTCTTCCGTCGGCCCGGCCGCCTGGATCATCGTGCCCATGGCGCCGTCCATGACCAGGATGCGCTCGGCGGCCAGCGCCTCCAGCGCCGCGGCGGCAGGGCGGAAGGACGTGTCGGTCTTGCGCTTCACGAAGCCGCCCTCCCTTCGGAGTCGAAGCCGGTGCCGGGCGCTGCATCGTTGGCCGGCCGCGCCGCGGACCAGATGGCGACGGTCAGCGGATCGCCGTCCAGCAGCACGGGCTCCTCCGGCGACAGGTTGGCCGCGCGGAACCAGCGCCGGATATCGCTGTCCTCGAAACCCGCCCAGCGATGGGCGTGCTGGTCGAGCAGCGCCGTCATGCCGTGGGGCGCAAAATCGACAACGACCACCCGGCCGCCCGGCTTCAGCACCCGCGCGGCCTCGGCGAGCACCTGGGCCGGCCGCTCCGAATAGTGCAGCACCATGTGCAGCGTTACAGCATCGAAACGCTCCTGTCCGAAGGGCAGCTGGTACATGTCGGCGTGGCGGACCTGGCAGTGGCGCAGCCCGTCCTTGTCCAGATTGTGCCGGGCGACGGCCAGCATCTCGCGGCTGAGGTCGATGCCGATGGCGCTGGTCACTTCCTGTGCGACCAGTTCCAGCACCCGGCCGGTGCCGGTGCCGATATCGAGCAGGTTATGGACCGGCTGGCGCAGCACGACCTGGCGCAGGGCGGCATCGACCTGCGCCGGGTCGACGTGGAGCGCGCGGACCTCCGACCAGCTCGCCGCGTTGGCCCGGAAGTAGTCGGCGGCGATGCGCGCCCGCTCGGCCTTGATCTCTTCGAGCCGGACCAGGTCGAGCGCCTGGATCTCGTCGCTTTCCGGAATCAGGTCGATCAACTGCCGCGCCAACTCGGCATTGCGCGCGCCGCTGCTCGTTTCAGCCAGGCGATACCACGCCCAGTTGCCTTCCTGGTGCCGCTCCAGGAGGCCGGCCTCGACCAGCAGCCTCAGATGGCGCGAGACCCGGGGTTGCGACTGTCCCAGCACGCGCACCAGGTCGGACACCGTCAGTTCGACATGCGCGCACAGCGAAAGGATGCGCAGGCGCGTCCCCTCCGCCGCCGCCTTCAATCCCAGAAGCAACTGGTCCACGTTCCGATAGCTCCCCGGACAGCGGGGCCGCCTGACGCGGCCCCGAGCAATTGCTGACAGATTGATATAAACATATCGTTATGCAATTATCAAGAAGAAACTGCCGATGTTTCCGGTTCAGGCCCGGTCCGGGTCGCAGCAGCGATTTCCTCTCCAGCCAACAATTTGTCGCCCCGGCCGAAGGGCGAACCGGGGTCCGGAGCCGGCGGCGGGGCGCCGGAGCCTTATCGCCACGGGCCGCCGCATGGGGCTTGGCAAGCCGGCGCCGTTCGGGGAGGCTTCCGCTACCGTCCCGACAGTCCTGGGGCGCGGCAGCGCCGGCTCCACATATCGAGGAATCCGCAGCAGATGGACGCAGACCGGACCCATGTCATTGTCGGAGCGGGCCATGCCGGCGGGCGCGCGGCCCAGGCCATGCGGCAATACGGGTTCGAGGGCGAAATCCTGCTGATCGGCGAGGAGCCGCACGTCCCCTACGAGCGGCCGCCGCTCTCCAAGGAGCTGATCGTCACCGATGCAGGGCTGGAGAAGGTCCGGCTGCACGACGCGGCCTGGTATGCGGAGAACCGGATCGAGCTGATCGCCGCCAAGGCCGCAACCGCCATCGACGCCGCGGCGAAGACCGTCGGACTGGCCGACGGGCAGACGATCGGTTTCGACAGGCTGATGCTGACGACCGGCGCGCGGGTCCGCAGGCTGCCGGTGCCGGGCGCCGATCTCGACGGCGTGTTCTACCTGCGCACGATCGAAGACAGCGAAGCGATCCGGGCGCAGATCGCAGCGGGAACCGAGGTCGCGGTGATCGGCGGCGGCTTCATCGGCCTCGAAATCGCGGGCAGCGCCGTCAAGCGGGGCGCCAAAGTAGCCGTGCTCGAAGCGGCCGACCGGCTGATGGGCCGCAGCGTCGCGCCGGAAGTCTCCGAATGGTTCGCCCGGATGCACCGGGACCGCGGCGTCGACCTGCGCCTCGGCGTTTCGATAGCGGCGATCGAGGGAAACGGCACGGTCAGCGGAGTCCGGCTAGGCGACGGCAGCGTCGTCCCCGCGGAGGTCGTCGTGATCGGCATCGGCATCCTCCCGAACGTGGAGATCGCGGAGGCCGCCGGCCTGGCGGTCGACAACGGCATCGTCGTGGACGACCGCGGACGGACCTCGCATCCGGACATCTGGGCCGCCGGCGACGTCGCCAACCAGCCCAACGCCTTCGCCGGCCGGCGCCTGCGGCTGGAGAGTTACCAGAACGCCCAGGACCAGGCGGCAGCCGTGGCGCGCAACCTGTGCGGCGCGGACGAGGCCTACGAGGACTCGCTCTGGGTCTGGTCGGACCAGCACGACGTCAACCTGCAGATGACCGGCGCGCCGGAAAGCTGGGACGGTCTTCTCTGGCGCGGCGATCCGGACGAGGGCCGGTTCACCGTCTTCTATTTGGCAGGCGGCAGGATCGTCGCGGTGAACACCGTCAACAACGGCCGCGAGATGCGCCCGGCCCGGATGCTGATGGAGAGCGGCAGGACCGTCGATCCCGCCGCGCTTGCCGACACGTCGGTCAAGCTCCTGAAACTGGCGCGGGGCTGAGCCGGCCCGATGGCCACGGAAATCCATTCTCCCGATATCCATTCTCCGGACCGGCCGCCCGTGATCGGCGTGATCGGCGGCAGCGGCATCTACGAGATCGACGGCCTGGAGGACCGGCGCTGGGAGACGGTGGACAGCCCGTTCGGCAAGCCCTCGGACAAGCTGCTGTTCGGGCGGCTGGGCGGGACCCGAATGGTCTTCCTGCCCCGGCACGGGCGCGGCCATGTCCACTCGCCGACCTCGATCGACTACCGCGCCAACATCGACGCGATGAAACGCGCCGGCGCGACGGAAATCCTCTCGGTCAGCGCCTGCGGGTCGTTCCGCGACGAACTCGCGCCCGGCACCTTCGTGCTGCCGGATCAGTTCATCGACCGCACCTTCGGCCGGGACAAGAGCTTCTTCAGCGCGGGGCTGGTGGCCCATGTCGAATTCGCCCATCCGGTGTGCGGCCGGCTGGGCGGCATTCTTGCCGAGTCCTGCGCCGCGCTGGACATCCCGGTCAGCGTTGGCGGGACCTATCTCGCGATGGAGGGGCCGCAGTTCTCGACGCTGGCCGAATCGAACCTCTACCGCTCGTGGGGCTGTTCGGTGATCGGCATGACCAACATGCCGGAAGCCAAGCTCGCCCGGGAAGCCGAGCTCTGCTACGCCACCGTCGCGATGGTGACGGACTACGACTGCTGGCACCCGGACCACGATTCCGTCTCGGTCGAGAACGTCATCGGCGTGCTGCTGGCGAACGCCGACAAGGGCCGCGCGCTGGTGAAGGACGCGGCGCAGCGGCTGGCCGGCCGCGCCGGCGCCTGCCCGGAGGGCTGCCACACGGCGCTCGAACACGCCGTCATCACCGCGCCGGACGCGCGCGACCCGGCGATGGCCGCCAGGCTGGATGCGGTGGCCGGACGCGTCCTGAACCGCTGAGCCGGCCCCTTGACCGGCACCCGGCCGCGCCATCTGAAGCTGCGCAAGGCGGTGATCGCCGCGGCGCGGCAGTTGGAGCCGCTCGGCATCAACCGGGGCACGTCGGGCAATGTCAGCGTGCGGGCCGGCGACGGACTGCTGATTACGCCGACCGGCATTTCCTACGACGCACTGACGCCCGCTCAAATCGTCTGGATGGATTCGGACGGCCGTTACGACGGCGATTGGCTGCCGTCGAGCGAGTGGCGTTTCCATTGCGATATCCTGCGCGAACGCCCGGACCTGAACGCCATCGTCCACACCCACGCCGTCCACGCGACGGCGCTCGCCTGCCACGGCCGGGGCATCCCCGCCTTCCATTACATGGTCGCCGCGGCCGGCGGGCGGAATATCCGCTGCGCGCCCTACGCCACTTTCGGCACCGCCGAACTGTCGGCCAACGCGCTCCGCGCCCTCAAGGACCGGCGGGCCTGCCTGCTCGCCAACCACGGCCTGATTGCGTGCGGCTACACGCTCAATGCGGCGCTGGCGCTCGCCGTGGAGGTCGAAACGCTGGCCGCCATGTATCTCAAGGCGCTCGAAATCGGCGAGCCGGTTGAACTGGACGACGCGGAAATGCAGAGAATCCTTGGGAAATTCGCGACTTACGGCCAGAATCCAGCCTCCGCGCGCCGATAGCCTTCGCAAAATCCGGCATGGTGTCGCAGGGGCCGGGTGCCACAAAGATTCGCCCCGTTCCGGCGTCTAACCTTCGGGCACTCGAACCCCGTCAGGCCAGATTTCCGGAGTCTCATGCCCGTTCCGATCACCGGGATCGACCACGCCATCGTCGGCGTCCGCAAGCTGGAAGCGGCGCGGCGGCAATGGTCGAAACTCGGCTTCACGATAACCCCGCGGGGCCGGCACAGGGGCTGGGGCACGGCGAACTACTGCATCATGTTCGAGACCGACTATGTCGAGCTGCTCGGCATCGTCGATCCGGAGAAATTCACCAACAAGCTGGACCGGTTTCTCAAGCTCCGCGAAGGGCTGATGGGCCTCGCCTTTTCCGCGGAAAAGGCGGAAGCGGTCAGCGCGGCCCTCGAAGCCGCCGCGATCGGCTACAAGGGCCCTGCCGACCTGTCGCGCCTGCTCGAACTTCCGGAGGGCGAGGTCGAACCGGCCTTCAAGCTGGTTTACCTCAACGGGGCGACGCCGGGCGTCTCGTCCTTCGTCTGCCAGCATCTGACCCGCGATCTGGTCTGGCGACCGGAATGGACGGATCACCCCAACGGCGTCACCGGCATCGACTCGATGACCGTCGTGGTGAGGAGCACCGGCGCGGCCCAGGCCGGCTGGAAGAAGTTTCTGGGCCGGGATGCCGTGACCGAGATGGGCGGGCAGGAATTCAGCGTGAAGGTCGGCCCGACCGAATTGCGCTTCCTGACCGAGGCCGCCGCCGGGGACGCCCTGCCGGAACTCAGGCGGCGGAAATGGCGGCCGCCCTTCGTCGCCGGCATGGCGCTTTCGGTGACCGATCCGGCCGAGACGGTCAGGGCCCTGGAGGCCGGCGGCATCGGATACGCCCGCAAGGACGACCAGACCGTCGCCGTCACCGGATCGCAGGCCAATGGCGTGAGCCTGGAATTCTGCGCTGTCTGACCGCGCGCGCCGCGGCGTTCCCTCAGGTCAGCGAGTCGAAGAAAGCCAGTGTGCGCCGCAGCGCCTGGCCGGCGGCGGCCGGGTCGTAGTCCTTGCGGGCGTCGCAATTGAAGCCGTGGCCGGCATCGTAGACATGGACCGGCACGCCCCTGTGGGCCTCGCGGATTGTGTCGACATCGGCCATCGGGATCGCATGGTCCCGTTCGCCGAAATGCAGCATCACCGGCGCCTGCGGTTGTTCGTCCACCAGCCCGGCCGTGCGCCCGCCATAGTAGCCGACCGACGGAATCGCGAGGCGCGTCGCCGCCAGCCAGGCGAGCGTGCCGCCCCAGCAATACCCGACGCCGAACGCCGGGCCGCTGCATCCGGTCGCCGAGGCCGCAGCATCCGCCGCGGCCCGGACATCGAGCAGCGGACCGTCCCAGCCCAGTTCGCCGACGACGCTGCGGCCCTTGGCGAATCCGTCCTCGTCGTAGCCCAGTTCGACGCCGCTCTCGACCCGGTCGAAGACCGCCGGCGCGATCGCGACATAGCCGTGGCCGGCGAACTTGTCGGTATCCCGCCGGATATGGTCGTTGACGCCGAAAATCTCCTGCATGACGACGACGATGCCCTTCGCCGCGCCCTCCGGCCTCGCGAGCCAGGCCTGGCACTCATGGCCGTCTTCTGCGGTTACCCCAATCCATTCGCCCATCGATACCGTCCTCCAGCCAATCTAATGTTCTCGGGCTTCCGCCTCTTCAAGCGACGGCAGGCCGAGGTGGCGGCGCACATCCTCGTAGGAAACGGACATACTCCAATCAGTCGCCTGATTCAGGCGCCGCGCGCCGCCTGGTAACAGACTTCCGCCGCGTGTCAGAAACGCAACATTGATAACGATCTTTCCGAAGTTCTTGATAGCGGAAACTGCGGGCAAATAGTCCTGATCGCCGGAGAGGATCACGGCGACGTCGTAAATGTCTCTTAGCATGATCATGTCGACGGCGAGGTTAACGTCGACGGTCTTTTCTTCGCCGAAGCGGGCCGAGAGAACATTGTATCCGATCGAGCCGGATCGCCGGAATTCGACGGATCGATGCGCCGCTGAAATTCTGTCTTGAGCCCGGAGAAACGATTCGAACCGCGCCCGGATGGTATCCGCTCCGCGATTGAGAAAAGCTCTGATCTCGTCCGCTTTGGCAGCCAGATCCGCCAACGATTCGATACCAAGGCTGTCGCACATCAGCCGGTTACCGAGTGCCAGGTTGACCTGCCGTCTCGGAATTCGACCAGTCGCCAAGGCGGATACAGGAAACGGATCGACCTGCTGGACGACATACCAATAAGCGCGAATTCGTTCGCCGTTGCCGCCAGTCGCCCGATAAACCAGATCGTCGAAAAAACCGGTCCAGTCCGCCTGTTCCGGCAAATAATCCCGTGGATCGAATTGCGCACGCGTAAACAGGTCGCCGATCACGTGGCGTAAATTCTCGCCATCTACGAAGATGCAGACCCGTTTGGTCATGTCCGACATAAAATGGCGGGGAGCCGCAACTCCCCGCCGGATCGCAAGCGAGCCCGAGCACACCCGGGCTTTCAACGGAAACAGATAGGCAACCGGTGCTTCGCGTCAAGTGAAATTGCAATTCCCCTACACGTTGAACCGGAACAGCATGATATCGCCGTCTCTTACCGGATAGTCCCGGCCCTCGCTGCGCATTTTTCCGGCCTCCCGGGCCGCCTGTTCGCCGCCGGCTTCGAGGAAAACCTCCGAAGAGACCGTTTCCGCCCGGATGAAACCGCGCTGGAAATCCGAGTGTATTTCGCCGGCCGCCTCATACGCCGTGGCGCCGCGCGGCACCGTCCAGGCGCGGGTTTCCTTCGGCCCGGTCGAGAAGAAGGTGATCAGGCCGAGCAGATCGTAGCCGGCGCGGATCACCCGGTCGAGACCGGGTTCGCCAAGGCCCAGCGACTCGAGGAACGCCCGGCGCTCGGCGGCGTCCTCCAGTTGCGCCAGTTCCGCCTCGATGTCCGCGGCGATGACCACCGAGGCCGCCCCGCTGGCGGCGGCAAAGTCCTCGACCTGCCGGGAGTGTCCGTTGCCGGCCGCCGCCGACTCCTCGTCGACATTGGCGATGTAGAGAACCGGTTTGGCGGTGAGCAGCTGCAGGTCGCGAAACGCCTTTTCCGAGCCGGCCGGGATAGCCGCCTGCCGCGCCGGGCGCCCCGCCTCGAGCGCGGCCAGCGCCGGCTCCATCGCCTTGAGCCGTTCCCGGGCTTCCTTGTCGCCGCCGGTGACGCGCCGCCGGGCGTTGTCGGCGCGGCCTTCCAGGCTCTCCAGATCGGCCAGCATCAGTTCGGTTTCGACGGTCTCGATATCGCGCACCGGATCGACCGCCCCTTCGACGTGGTGCACGGCCCCGCTATCGAAGCAGCGCACGACATGGGCGATGGCGTCGACCTCGCGGATGTTGGCGAGAAACCGGTTGCCCAGTCCCTCGCCCCTGCTCGCCCCGCGCACCAGCCCGGCGATATCGACGAATTCCAGTTGCGCCGGGACGGCGGCGGCGGAGCCGGTGAGGGCCGCGATCGCCGCCGGCCGGTCGTCGGGCACCGCGACGCGGCCGATATTGGGCTCGATGGTGCAGAACGGATAGTTGGACGCTTCGGCGGCCGCCGTCGCCGTCAGGGCGTTGAACAGGGTGGACTTGCCGACATTCGGCAGCCCGACGATGCCGCAGCGGAACCCCATCTATCCGGCATCCCCTTCGGCGGCAGGCGGCCGCCGAAGCGTCCAACTATCCGTTCTGCACCATCGAGCCC
>WTGH01000021.1 GCA_011523655.1 Rhodospirillaceae bacterium | reverse complement strand
TGCCGGCCCGACAGCGCCGCCCTCCGGGTCGCGCCCAGGCGTCCGCCCGCGGCGTCGCGGGCCTCAACCGTAGGCCCCGCTACGCTTTTCGGCCCGCTCCTGGCGGGTCGAACGCCTGGACGCGACGCAGGCCGTGACTGTGGTGAGAAATCCGGGCTAGTTTCGGAGGTTCCGGGAGCGAACAGCTGCCAGGCGGGAAGGCATGGAGCGCTACCTGAAATGGGCCGTTGCCATCCTCGCGCTGTCGATCCTTCTGGCGGCGGCGGCGGTCGGCTACGCCTTTCATGCCTTCACGCGGGACGGCCCGCTGCCGGCGGCGGCGTCCATCGACGTGCCGAAGGGCGTCGGCCTGGACCATGTGATCCGCGAGATGACGCAGGCCGGCGTCATCCGCGATCCCGCCCTGTTCCGGATCTGGGCGCAGATCCTCGGCGCCGACCGGCGGATCAAGGCCGGCGAATACCGCTTTCCGGCCCGGGTCAGCCAGCGCGTGGCGCTGGGCATCGTCATCGCCGGGCGGACGGTGCTGCGCCGCCTGACGATTCCGGAAGGCCTGACGACTTGGCAGACCCTGGAGCGCATCCGCCGGGCGGCGGACCTGACCGGCCCGATCACGCTGAAGCCCGCGGAGGGCGCCCTGATGCCGGACACCTACCTGTTCGCCAGGGGCGAGGCGCGCGACGCGATCGTCCTGCGCATGCAGGCGGCGATGACCGAGGCGCTGGACCGGGCCTGGGCGGAGCGGGCCCCGAACCTGCCGCTGCGCTGGAAGGGCGAAGCCCTGGTCCTGGCGTCGATCGTGGAGAAGGAGACCGGCAAGCCGGGCGAGCGGGCGCGCATCGCCGGCGTCTTCGTCAACCGGCTGCGCCGCGGCATGAGGCTGGAGACCGACCCGACGGTGATCTACGGCCTGACCGGGGGCAAGACGTCGCTCGGCCGCCGGCTGCTGCGCAAGGACCTGAAGACGCCGCACCGGTGGAACACCTATGTCCATTTCGGCCTGCCGCCGACGCCGATCGCCAATCCCGGCCGCAAGGCGATCGAGGCCGCGGTCCGGCCGCTGGCGCATGACGAGCTCTATTTCGTCGCCGACGGCACCGGCGGCCATGTCTTCTCGAAGACCTACCGGCAGCACCGCCGGGCGCTGCGCAAGTGGCGCCAGATCCGCCGCAAGCTGGAGCGCGAAGGCAAGCGGTGAGGGCGGAATATTCCTTAACGTCTTGGTCGCCTCTCAGGCACCACCTAAAGTCACTTTGCTAATTGTTATTCAATCGCTGCGCTGGCCAACGGTCGTCAATTGGAGGCAATTCGGTTCAGCATACGCTTGGCCATGGTCGGCCTAATTCGATTGCTGAGTAGCTGGATGCTATCCCTATGGCATTTGCGCAATCGCTTTCCGCTACCGCAAGGGCAGAGGGAATGCCCCTTTATTGTTTCCCGAGCAAGCAACTTGAGGTGGTCAGCTATGACCTTGGCGTCCAAGGTGACACCCAGCAAATCTGCATAACTTTCGACTATTCCCGCTTTTCCATGAGACCTCTGGCCGAACGGCCATTCGCCCTTGGCCTCAAACCAAGATTGGCTGAAGAAAAAGTCGTACAGCCAGCCCGTCATTAATTTGTCGAAACTATGACCTGGAACATTTACCAGCCACTCCTCCCAGACACCTAGACAACAGCTTCCATTGCTGGGAATAACGTGACGATCAATGTTCTTCGGAATGCGCCCGCCGGTTTCGAACACCGTGGGTTCATGCCATGGGAAATTTGACGGTATCTGTAGTTCAACTTGGTAGCAATCGAAAGGGCCCCGCAGGTCGGACAACACGAAAGGCCCTGTCAGTTTGATGGCATTCTCTGAGCAAGAAACGCTTAACTCCGGCTGGTGCGTCTTCGCTGCCTGAGTCACCTGAGTGAGCAATTTGACCGGAACGGTCATTCCGACCAAGGTTTACCGCGATGTCCGCTCTCCCTGCGCGCGCTAATCGCCGCTTCCATGCGCGCAGTTCTCTCAGATTCAGATAGTGCGGACGCTGCCTCAGATGGCAATACCGCCGCTGTGAGGCCGACACCTAGGGCGGACTTTTTCTCTGCATGAGTAAGTGCACTGTTGGTCGCCTCTTCCACAATTTCATCGAAGAAGCTATGGCGAAAGACTTTCTTCCAAGCGGTACCCGCATTTGCCTCGGTTGTGTCATCGCCATCTAGCTTGTCGAGTTCCTCGACAGATGCTTCGGCCTCTTCGATCAGCCGTTCGATACGGTCGGTGTCTTTGTCTTCCGAGACCTGCATGCCATTCGCATAAACGGGACTGTGTTTGTAACGGTAGGAAATGTTCCGCAACGTTTCCCGGAATGCCTCATCGTCACGCCCTTTGATCGGCACATACGCCTCGATGAAAAGCGCAGTTGCCAACAGACCACCAGGAAACTTCCGATTCAATCGAGCGGCATGCGTTTTGGTGAAGTACTTGCCCATACGAATAATCCGGCGGAGCTGATAGCTGCCTGAGGTCTCCGGACTTCTGGTCGAGACTTGTTCATCTATCCAAACATTTATCGACCTTGGATCGGATTCGTCCCATTCGTCTCCTGCGGAGAGCTCATACGTCGATCCGGCTAATGTCGAGTGACGCCGGAACACTGGAAAGTCGCACTGGTAACCATCCGCGTAGATGACGCGGACACACTTTTTCTTGGTTTCGGGGTTCTTCTTGATATTGGTCGCCTTGCGAGCAATCGCGTCACGCACCCAACCGCGTGTAGTTCGAGGCCCCGCAGCATCGTCCTGCTCGAAAACGACACCGAGGTCGATATCGTATCGGCTCTCCTGATCGGCCTCCGGCGGCTGGGTCATCGTCTTCTGCGCATACCCCCCTTGGCTGATAGTCTCCGCAAAACTTGGCTTGTTGAGTTCGGCGAAGCCTGATTTAATTCGATTAAGATTGGCATCACGTCGCTTTCTCATGTCCGTACGCTGATTATTCGTCAGCCTCACATGATCTTCGTGAAACCTAGTAATTTCTTTGGAAAAATCGTACATATTGCCCTCCGTTGAATTCCGAACCCAACATTTGGGGGCTATGCAGGTTCAGTTCAAGGGCCGCACAAAAAAATAAGCGTGGAGAACAATCAGTGTACAAACTGCTACCTTGGAGATGCTCCGGATCGGTTTTGGCAGTCGTCGTCGCCTTGGCCGTCTACGCGGATGAGTTCGAAGTACTAACGGATATCGTTCTGCCCAACCACTTGGTCGTCAGGTATCTACCGCTGATCTTGATCACAGTCCTGGTCGTAATCTTCGGTCCGACCGGAAGGTGGGCGCCGTGGCGCTGGATTTGGCGCTTGCTTCCATTTCTCAACAGGTTCGTTTTTCCCGACCTCAACGGGGTCTGGCTCGGCGACACTCGCTCAAACTGGCCGACGATCAAGAAGATGCTTGATGCTGCCCAAGCCGATCATGGGATCACCCAAAGCGAATTATACGCGACACCGGAACAGGCCGACGCACTGGCGGTTGAAATCAAAGCCTCACTGTTCAAGGTTCAGATCACCGCGGGCTTGAGCAATACCAATGGTCGGTCGCATTCGTTCATCGTGCGCCCTCGGAAGGACGCTCAGGGCAACGTACACCTTACCTACGTTTATGCGCAGGACACTCCCAATCCGGTCAGCACCGACGTTGAAACGCACCTCGGCGCGGCAGATTTGGAGTTTGAATTAGACGATTTAGAAGGAGCGGAGGGGGTATACTGGACGCGGCGCAACTGGAAAACAGGCTTCAACACAGCCGGACGCTTGGAACTCCGACGGATCAAGGCACATAAGGATAAGGGCAAATCTCTCCGTGAGTACGCTGCCGAAGAAAGGGAACGAATAACGGGCTCGTAGTCATGCAAATGGCGCCGGATCCGCCGCAAGCTGGAGCGCGAGGGCAAGCGGTAGAGCGGTGCGGGGGTCCGGGGCGGCCTGCTTGTGCGAAGCCGGTCGTTTGAGAAGGCGGCAGCCCGCGGTATGCAGCGTACGCCGTTCACCCCCACCTTGCCTCCCCCTCTGAAGAGGGGGAGGTAAAAAACAAAGCAAAACAGAGCGTTATCCCCGTTAATCTTCCCCCTCTTCAGAGGGGGAAGTGCCGGAGCGAAGCGGAGGCGATGGGGGTGTCCATCCGCCCGCCGTACCGGCCCGGAGCCGTTGACCTCGGCGAGGTTGAACAGATGGTCGGCGACCGTCTCGTAACCGCCCTCAGCGAACCTCAGACGACTTGTCGGGCGTTGCGGTCGACCGTAGTCATTGGCGGTCACTCGGCCGGTTCGTGCGGCGAGACGGGATGCCCGGTCAGGATGCCCTCAATTCGGGCGACGCGTTCGGCAAGACGACTTATTCGCTGGTCAAGTGTGCCTACCCGGTCCTGGAGGCGGTACAGAAACCCCAGGATCGCGATGATCCCGCCCACCATGATCCAGTCCGCCGTTTCCATGGCCGATTCCCTGATCGGTATATCGATTAGAACCGTGCGATCATATAGGTCCGCCAGTCAACCTTCAGGTCAGATCACCGCGCTTTCGACGAACGGGCGGCCTTCGGGGATGCGGCGGTAGAGGAAGGGGCCGAGGTCGAGGGCGCGGAATTCGCCGTAGAGGATCCATTCCGCCGTGCCCCGGCCCATCGCCGGCGACTGCTGGAAGCCGTGGCCGGTAAAGCCGTTGGCGAAGATGAAATTGGCGACCTCGGTGTGCGGCCCGAGAATCGCGTTGTGGTCGAAGGTGTTGTACGCGTAATGGCCGGCCCATGAATTGAGCAGCCGCAGCGCGTCGAACTGCGGGATCCGGTCCATCAGCGCCGGCCAGACCTTGCGTTCCCATAGCGAATGGTCCTGGACGAAGTCGTCCGGGTCGACCGGCGGGTCCGCGTCGGGGTCCGGCGCGCAGCCGGCGAGGTAGTTAGCGCCGTCCGAGCGGACATGCACGCCGGACGGGTTGATGGTGAGCGGCAACAGCCCGTCGAGCGGCCGTTCCGCGGCGAAAACGTAGGTGTAGCGTTTGCGCGGTTCGACCGGCAGGTCTGCGATCCCGGCCATGCGGGCGGTCCGCGCCGCCCGCGGCCCCGAGGCGTTGACCACCGTGCCGCAGGCGATCTCCTCACCGGATTTCAGCGTCACGCTGTCGACCGCCGTGCCGGCCGGGTTCAGCGTCATCGCGACGACCTCGTTGGCGACATAGTCGGCGCCGCGTTCGCGCGCATTGCGCCGCCACCATTCGAACAGGGTCGCGCCCTCGAAGAACCCTTCGTCGACCGGGTTGTGGTTGGCGGCGACGATATCGTCGAGACTGTAGAACGGATATTCGGCGGCGATCTCCGCCCGGCTCATGTGCCGGGTGCCGGCGCCGCTGGCCGCCTGGATCTTCTGCGCCTCGCGCAGCGCCGCCGCGAAGCTCTCGTTGTCGGCCAGATACAGATAGCCGGTGCTGACGATAGCGACGTCGGGCACCCGCGGATCGTCGTCCATCCAGTGCCGGAAATTCTTCACGAATTCGGCCGCGAACTGCGAGACGCGGATGTTCTCCGCGCTGGAAAACTGCTGCCGTATGCAGGAGTTGGTATGCGCCGTTGATGTAAACTCGTAAGTCGGGTTGCGCTCCACAACGAGCACGGAACCGTCGAAATCCTGGTTGCGCATGAGCCACCAGGCGATCGACGAGCCATACATCGCGCCGCCGACGATCACGACGTCGTAACGGCGCTTCGGCGGCGCTTCGGCCGGCAGGGCGCTTGCGGGCGGCCCGTAGGTCATAGCAGGCAGGTCACGGCAGGCAGGTCAGGAGGACGGTGTTCAGAACGGGGAATGCGGCCTCGCGGCGGCGGCGAACCCGGCGACGCATACGGGATCGGCGGTCGGCGGGCCAGTATTTTCGGCGGTCCGGGGTTCGGGCGGGGCAGTCCGATTCCCATGCGTCCGCCGCTCGGACGGGGATTCGCCGTATGCCGCCAGGGCTCATCGAGTTATAGGCGGAGTCGTTTGCGATCGCCTCGCTTTGTAACGGGCAATCCGATGTTCGAATCCTTTCCGACCGCCTGCCTCGGGCACATCGCCTCGAGGATGTGCCGTGGCGATGCCGCCCGGCGGGTCCTGACAGCACGGGATTTCGCGATGGCCCGGGCGGAGATCGCCGAGTGGGAAGGCTATATGCCGACACCCCTGGTCCGGTTCCCCGAACTCGCGAGGCGCCTCGGGGTAAGCGCAGTCATCTACAAGGATGAAGGACCCCGTTTCGGGCTGGGCAGTTTCAAGGCCCTGGGCGGGGCCTACGCGGCCCAGCGTCTTCTGCAGCGCGAAATCTCCACCAGGACCGGCCGTGCGGTGACCCTTTCGGACATCCGGGCCGGGAAATACGCGACCGAATGCGCAGGAATGAAGCTGGTCGCGGCCACTGACGGCAATCATGGCAGGGCCCTGGCCTGGGGTTGCCGGCGCTTCGGCGCGTCCTGCCGAATCTACATCCATGCCGGGGTCAGCGAAGGCCGGGCTGCAGCGATACGCGATCTCGGAGCCGACGTAATCCGCATAAGGGGCGACTACGACGCATCGGTGGCGCTCTCCAGGCAGGAGGCCGCCGAAAACGGCTGGTTCGTCGTCTCGGATACGTCCTGGCCCGGCTATTCCCTGCCGCCGCGGGACGTAATGTCAGGCTATGGCGTGATGGCACAGGAGATTTGCGATGCGCTCGACGATGCGCCGACCCACATGTTCCTTCAGGGCGGCGTTGGCGGGTTTGCTGCCGGCGTCATCGCGGCGCTGCGCCAGCACTGGGGCGATCGCGCGCCCCGGCCGATAATCGTGGAGCCGGCATTGGCCGCCTGCCTGTTCGAAAGCGCCCGCGCCGGCAGGGCGACCTCCGTTGCGATTGCCGGGGAAACGGTCATGGCGGGCCTGTCCTGCGGCGAACCGTCCCCGCTTGCATGGGAGATTCTGGCCGAAGAGGCTTCGGACTTCCTGACGCTTCCGGATTCGGTCGTCGCTCCGGCCGTTCGTCTTCTGGCGAATCCCTTCGCAGGCGATCCGATGGTAGAGGCCGGCGAAAGCGCAGTCGCCGGACTCGCCGCGCTGATCGTCGCGAGGCAGGACCCGGATTTCTCAGAGAAGCTGGGACTGGACGGGTGCTCGCAAGTGCTGCTGATCGGTACGGAAGGCGTCACCGACCGGGCAGTATTCGACAGGATGATGGGGGAGCGGGATGGAGACTGAGGCGCCCGAACGCGGTTTCCCGGAAAGTGAATTCGCAGGCCGCACCTGCGAGGCACAGGCGTTGATGGCCGAGCAGGGACTGGGAGGGCTGTTGCTGACGACCGAAGCGGAGGTCCGCTACTTCAGCGGATTCCAGACGCAGTTCTGGCAAAGCCCGACACGGCCATGGTTCCTGTTCGTGCCCGCGGAGGGCAAACCGATCGCCATTGTCCCGGAAATCGGCGCGACGCTGATGCGGAAAACCTGGATAGAGGATATCCGCACTTGGAGTGCCCCGAATCCCGAAGACGACGGCATTGGCCTGCTGCTCGATCTGCTGTGTCCCCTGGCCTCGGGAGAGGAGCGGATCGGGGTGCCGAAGGGGCCTGAAACATCGCTCAGGATGCCGCTGGGCGATTGGGAGCGGCTGATCGCAGCCCTTCCCGGGCTTGAGATCGTCGATGCGACCGGGATCGTCCGCACTCTGCGCATGGTGAAGTCGCCCGCGGAAATCGAGAAGCTCGCGCATGTTTGCGCCATCGGATCGGCCACCTTCGAGAGAGTTCCCGACTTCGCCCGGAACGGGCGGGAGCTGGCGGAGGTCTTCCGGTCCTTCAAGCGCGAAGCGCTTGCGCTCGGGGCCGACGATGTGCCGTACTTGGTCGGTTCGGCCGGGCAGGGCGGCTATCGGGACATCATTTCCCCGCCGTCCCGACGTCCGCTCCGGACCGGCGATATCCTGATGTTGGATACCGGATCGACGTGGGACGGCTATTACTGCGACTTCGACCGGAATTTTGCCATCGGTCGAAGCGATGACCTGTCGCGTCGCGCCTATGACATCTTGTGGCGTGCAACGGAAGCCGGGATCGAAACCGTCCGGCCGGGCCGGACCTGTCGCGATATCTTCAACGCCATGCGGTCGGTGATCGCCGAAATGGACGACGGGGCCGGGGATGTCGGGCGTCTCGGGCACGGCCTGGGAATGCAGCTGACCGAATGGCCCTCCCACGCCGCGTTCGACGATACCGCGATAGAGGAAAACATGGTGCTTACTCTGGAGCCTTCGCTCGGCTACGGCGACGGGCTGATGATGGTGCACGAGGAAAACGTCGTCGTGCGGTCCGGAGGCGCAGAATTGCTGACCGTTCGCGCCGCACCCGAATTGCCCGTTATCTGAACCCGTCCGAAAGACCTGCGGCAGGCAACGGCAATCGCGGTTCCTTCCTGCCGGCTACGCCCGGTAGTCGGTCCGCGCGGTCAGGGAGATCGGGCAGGGCTCGACGGTGGCGCGGACTTCGGTCTGGACGTGGCGCTCGACGGTGGGCTTGGCGGTGCCGCCGTCGGGCTCGCCCCAGAGCACCGATACCTCCGTGCCGGGCTGCGCTGCGCTTTCGTCGAGCAGCGCCAGCGAGATCCAGGCGCGCACGTTGGAGCTGTAGACCGGATAGTGGGAAATGCCGGCGGGCCGCCCCTCGTGGGTCACCAGGTCGTAGGGCAGGGTGGCGTAGTGCGAAGCGGGGATATCCAGATACTTGAACCGGTCGCCCTCGTTGAACAGGCTGGCGAAGACGCGCACCACGTCGTCCTTGTTCCAGCGCAGCGTCATCTTGCGCTTGTGGGGGCGGTCCTGCATCGCCTCCAGCGCGCCGCGGCCGATGTAATCGTGGTCGAACTTCACGATATGGCCGTATCCCAGGTCCCAGGGCGTCAGGTAGTAGTCCTCGATGTTGTCGCTGACGAGGCTGCCGCCGAGCGAGATCGAGGCCTCGAAACCGTCGGCCGGCAGCCATTCCCGGTAGGGCTTCAGGTCATCGCCGGAGTAGATCGCCGGCATCGGCGATGGGAACCAGCCGCTTTCGTGCGCGACGGTCGAATAGGTCCGCGATCCGGCTGGCAGCAGGCCGAATTCCTGCCCCGCCTCCAGAAGCGTATCCCGGACGAGGCCGTGGTCCTCGAACGGGCCGAACAGCTCCAGCCCGGCCTCGCCGGCCATGCCGTGGCGCAGCGCGCGGACCGGGCGTCCGGCGATGGTGATCTCGCCCATGCGGAAGAACCTGATGCCTTCGATCGGGCCGCCGTTGACCTTTTCGAGGAGCGCCCAGGCGTTCGGGCCCTGGACCTCGAATCGGTAGCCCAGCCGACGGCCCCGGTTGTCGAGCGCCCGGTCGTCGGTGGTCATCTCGACGTCGAAACCGCCCTGTTCCGCATGATAGACGACCCAGTTGCGCGTGATCGGCTTGTTCACGATGTTGACCCGGTTCTCCTCGAGGATGAACAGGATCGCGTCGCCGACGAAATAGCCGCTGGGCGTGCAGGCGACGAACTGCTTGGCGACGTTGCGGCGCCAGTTGGTCGCCGCGTTGGCGGTGATGTGCTCGACCAGCCGGCGGGTGTCGGGCCCCTCGACGTAGAGATCCGTCATGTGGAACGACTGGTCGAACAGGACTGCGGTCCGGCGCCAGGCCTCCTGCTCGTCGCGCCAGTTGGAAAACTCGGACTGGATCGGAAACTGGTACGGGCCCGCGGCGGCGTTGCGCAGCATGTCGACCGGGTTGCCGATCGACCGGATCTTGTCTTCGAGCGACCGGACGGTCATCTGGCGTTTCCTCCCTTTTCGTTGCGCCCCGGCCGGGCCGGGCGCGCCTTCCATAGAGCAGGCGCCGCCGCGCGGGCAAGCCTTGCTACGCCCCGATTACGCTCCGGCCGCGAAGCGCCGTTACGCCGCCAGCATCTCCTCAATCCGCGCGCGCAGCATGTCGAGGCGTTCGCTGCCCCAGAACAGCTCGTCCCGGAAAACGAAGGTCGGCACGCCGAACACGCCGAGTTCCTCGGCCTCCCGGCACAGCGCATCGTGGCGCCGGCGGCCCTCGCCCTGCGCCCACTCGGCGAAGCCGGCCGACGACACGCCGGCTTCCTCCAGCACCGCGGCGACCGCGGCCGGATCCTCGATCTCCAGTTCGCGTTTCCAGAAGCGCAGGAACACGCGGTCTATGTAGGGCTCGAAGCGGTCGTGGTCCTGGGCGCGCAGCATGCCGATGTGGACGACGGAGCTGTCGAAGATCTTCTGCGGGCCGTAAACGGTCAGCCCGCGCGTGTTGGCGATCCGCCTTACGTCCATGTAGGCGTAGCGCACTCTGCGCCACTGATGGTCGTTGCGGGACCTGACCGCGCCCAGGAAATCCGGGATTTCCAGCGTGTAGGGCTTCCAGACCGGCTCGATGCCGAAGTCCGCCGCCAGCGCCCGGGTCGGCTCCATGGCGAGATAGGCATAGGGGCTCTTGACGTCGATATAGACGGTGAGTTCGGGGAGGTCGGGCACTGCCGTCATGGCTCCGGTTGTCCGTTGTCGTCGCGTGAGCGGCCTAGATTCCCAGGACTTTTCGCGCATTCTCTTTCAAAATCAGTGGCTTGACTTCCGGCTTTATGTTCAGGGTCTCGAAATCCGCAAGCCAGCGGTCCGGCGTGATTGCGGGCCAGTCGGAGCCGAACAGCACCTTGTGGCGCAAGAGCGAGTTGGCGTAGCGCACCAGGATCGGCGGGAAATATTTTGGCGACCAGCCCGACAGGTCGATATAGACGTTCGGCTTGTGGGTCGCGACCGAGAGCGCCTCCTCCTGCCACGGGAAGGAGGGGTGGGCGAGGACGATGGTCATCTCCGGGAAATCCGCCGCGACGTCGTCCAGATACATCGGGTTGGAGTATTTCAGCTTCATGCCCATGCCGCCGGGCATGCCGGCGCCGACCCCGGTCTGCCCGGTGTGGAACAGCGCCGGAACGCCGGCCTCGGCGATCGCCTCGTAGAGCACATAGGCGCTGCGGTCGTTCGGATAGAAGCCCTGCATGGTCGGGTGGAACTTGAAGCCGCGCATGCCGAAATGCTCGACCAGCCGGCGCGCCTCGCGGGCGCCCAGCTTGCCCTTGGCCGGGTCGATGCTGGCGAAGGGGATAAGGATATCCGAGTGCTTTGCGGCCTCCTCGGCGATCGCCTCATTGTCGTAGCGCCGGAAGCCGGTCTCGCGCTCGCAGTCCACGGCGAAGATCACCGCGCCGATGTTGCGTTCGCGGAAGTAGGCCGCGGTCTCATCGATCGCCGGCGGCCAGTCGCGCCCAGTCCGGAAATATGTCTGCATCCCGGCCTGGAACTCGGCATAGCCGTCGTCGGCATGGGTGCCGCACGGCTCCTCGGCATGGGTATGGATGTCGATGGCGGCGACGGCGTCGGGATCGAACATGGCGAGGACCTCCGGGTTGCGCCCCCGGAAGGTAGCGGCAGTCAGGCCGTCGTCACAAGCGGTTGGATACCTTCGACGTCGGTCGAATTTCTGGCCACATCCAGATCGTACATCCGCTGGAGATTGAGCCAGAATTCGGGCGTCGTGCCGAGCGCCTTGCCGACGCGCAGCGCCGTATCCGCCGTAACGCCGCGGCGGCCGTGAACGATCTCGTTGATCCGGCGCGGCGGGACGTGGATCGCCGTCGCGAGGCGGTACTGGCTGATCCCGAGTTCGTCGAGAAACTCCGCCAGGTGTTCGCCCGGATGGATGGGTTCGATATTCGACATGGGATTCCTCAATGATAGTCGACAATTTCGATTTCCATGGCGCCGCGCTCGGTCCATCGAAAGCAAACGCGCCATTGTTCGTTGATGCGAATGCTGTGTTGGCCCTTTCGATCGCCTCTCAGCGCTTCGAGACGATGCGACGGCGGAACGAGGAGGTCGGCCAGCCTCCTGGCAGCCACGACGCGCTGAATCCGCATACGAGCACGGCGCAATATCGAAGGTGGCAGGCGCCGGACGTTGTGCCCTTCGAATATTCGTTTAGCTTCCCTGTCCTTGAATCGCCTCATCGTTTGAACATAACGTTTCACGTTATTAACGTTAAGGGATATGCGACGCAACCCTGTCAATTGCGCCGGGGCGGCGGGCCGATTAAGTATGAGGCGGCTGGCCCTTCACACTCTCTTCCGACAGGTATCCGCGCATGAAAATCCGTTTCAGCAAGCTCGAATTGCCGAAGGACGGCTCCCTTGTCGTATTCGCCCTGAAGGACAAGACGCTGTCCGCCTCGGCCGCAGCCGCGGACAAGGCGCTGGACGGCGCTGTTTCGCGCGCGGTCGCGGCCAGCCGCTTCAAGGGCGGCAGCGGCGATTCGCTGGTCCTGCCCAGCCCCGGCGACGGCCGCTGGGACCGGGTGGTCCTGCTCGGCCTGGGCAAGGCGGCGGAATTCGACGGCCTGGCGGCGCAGAATGCCGGCGGGCGCGCCGTCGCCGCCCTGAACGGCGCCGGCGCGAAATCCGCGGTCCTGCTGCTCGATCCGGTCGAGGGCGGCAAGATCGGCGGCGCCGAAGCGGCGGCGCGGGCCGGCTTCGGCGCCCGGCTGCGCAGCTATCGGTTCGACCGCTACCGCACCAAGGAGAAGGCCGAGCAGAAGCCGACGCTCGCCGGCCTGACTGTCGGCGGGCCCGACGCCGCGGCGGCGCGCAAGGCTTTCAAGCCGCTGGACCGGCTGGCCGACGGCGTGTTCCTGACCCGCGACCTGGTCTCGGAGCCGCCCAACGTCATGTACCCGGAAACCCTGGCGGCCCAGGGCGAGGCCCTGCGCGAACTCGGCGTCGAGGTCGAGGTGCTGGGCGAGGACGCCATGCGCGACCTCGGCATGGGCTCGCTGCTCGGCGTCGGCCAGGGCAGCGTGCGCGAATCCAAGCTGCTGGTCATGCAGTGGAAGGGCGGTGGCGAGAAGGACCAGCCGGTCGCCTTCGTCGGCAAGGGCGTCACCTTCGATACCGGCGGCATCTCGATCAAGCCGGCCGCCGGCATGGAAGACATGAAGTGGGACATGGGCGGCTCCGGCGTCGTCATCGGCCTGATGAAGGCGCTGGCCGGGCGCAAGGCGAAGTGCAACGCCGTCGGCGTCGCCGGGCTGGTCGAGAACATGCCCTCCGGCGCGGCCCAGCGGCCCGGCGACATCGTGACCTCCATGTCGGGCCAGACCGTCGAGGTGCTCAACACCGACGCCGAGGGCCGGCTCGTGCTCGCTGACGCGCTCTGGTACACCCAGGACCGCTTCAAGCCGAAATTCATGATCGACCTGGCGACGCTGACCGGCGCGATCATCATCGCGCTGGGCAACGAGAATTGCGGCCTGTTCGCCAACAACGACGAGCTGGCCGACCGGATCGCGGCGGCCGGCAAGGCGGCAGGCGAGCCGGCCTGGCGCATGCCGCTGGGCGAGGCCTACGACAAGCTGCTGACCAGCGACGCCGCGGACGTGAAGAATATCGGCGGGCGCGGCGCCGGCAGCATCACGGCGGCGCAGTTCCTGCAGCGTTTCGTCAACGACGTGCCCTGGGCCCATCTCGACATCGCCGGCGTGACCTGGAGCAAGAAGGACAGGCCGACCGTGCCCAAGGGCGGCACCGGCTTCGGCGTGCAGCTGCTCGACCGCCTGGTGGCGGAGCATTACGAGGGGTAGGGGAGCATTGCGAGGCGTAGGCGAGGGATTCAAACCCTCCCCTACAGAGCCGCGCAGGGGAGCGGCGCCGGGACATGACCGAGATCGGCTTCTACCATCTGCTCAGGACGCCGCTCGAAGCCGCGCTGCCGCAGCTTCTGGTCAAGACGCTGGAGCGCGGCGAGCGGGCGGTCGTCAAGGCCGGCTCGGAGGAGCGGATCAAGCAGCTTGACGACGCCCTGTGGCGCTGGGGGCCGTCGAGCCGCAACGACAGCTTCCTGCCCCACGGCACGACGGCGGACGGCAACGGCGAGAAGCAGCCGGTCTGGCTCACCGCCGGCGACGACAATCCCAACGGCGCTACCTTCCTGTTCCTGACCGACGGTGCGGAGTCCGGCGCGCTTGCCGACTACGCCCGCTGCTTCGCCCTGTTCGACGGCCGCGACGAGGCCGCCGTCGCCCACGCCCGAACGCAATGGAAAGCCTGGAAGGACGCCGGCCACACGCTGACCTACTGGCAGCAGGCCGAACGCGGCTGGGAGAAGAAGGGGTAATCCCCTCCCGCCATCCCGTCGCATGGACGGAAGGGCGGGCGATTCCTATACCCGGCGGCGCGTTTTCCGAACGCCGCCCCATTTTCCCTTCACCGACGGAGCAGCCGCGCCATGGCCCTCGAACGGACATTCTCGATCGTCAAGCCCGACGCCACGGCGCGCAACCTGACCGGCGCCATCAACGCGACGATCGAGGAGGCCGGCCTGCGCATCGTCGCCCAGCGGCGCATCCGCATGACCGAGGACCAGGCGCGGGGCTTCTACGCCGTCCACGCCGAGCGGCCGTTCTACAACGATCTGGTC
The DNA here is from genome assembly GCA_011523655.1 of Rhodospirillaceae bacterium. GTDB lineage: Bacteria > Pseudomonadota > Alphaproteobacteria > Bin65 > Bin65 > Bin65. The sequence goes on along the minus strand of WTGH01000021.1, from coordinate 64,101 downwards.
GCCTTCATGACCTCCGGGCCGGTCGTCGTCCAGGTGCTGGAAGGCGCGGACGCCATCGCGCGCTACCGCGAGGTCATGGGCGCGACGAACCCGGCCGAGGCCGCCGACGGCACGATCCGCAAGCTGTTCGCGGAGAACATCGAGCGCAACTCGGTCCACGGCTCCGACGCGCCGGAGACCGCGGCGACGGAAATCCGCTTCTTCTTCAGCGACGTCGAGATCGTGGGGTAAAATGCGTTGAGTCCGGCGGTAGGGGAGGGTTTCGAACCCGCACCTACGATGCCTGCCGGATGCTGTTGCGCTGGCTTGCGAACCGGCAACAGAAGATCCTGAGGAATTCAGGCTAACGCTCTGTCTCAAAACGAAAAAGGCCGCCTCTCCGGGCGGCCTTGGCGTAACGGACCTGCCCAGGTCCGCCACCCTTTCCGGCGCGTTCAGGCTTCCAGCCAGAAAGCGAGGGCGGTGGCGATGGCACTCAGGATGACGATGCGCAGGCCCCATTTCGTGAAGTAGCCCCACGCCTTGCGGTGCTCCTCGTAGAATGCCGTGCCTTCGCCGAAGTTGTCAGCCATGCCGCATGCCTCCCCGCACGTCCCGCATATCGGGAATTCCCTTCGGAAGCGCTCTATACACAAGCTGCGGCCGGTCTGCCAACCCCCGGAAGGGCAAGGGCCGCGCGGAAGGATGTCCGGCTGGACGACCTCCGTCATTCCTTTGTCTCCCGCGCCCCGGCGCTCCGCAAGACCCTGCCGGCGATCGGCAGGCTGCCCGGTCCACAATTCTGCGCGACGAACACAATTCGTATTGCGTAGCTTGACGCTTGACACACGGCCCCGATAGGCTGAGCAATGAAGATTCGCAATATTCGTCACAAAGGGCTGCGCAGGTTCGTCGAGCACGATAGTGCCGCCGCGCTTCAGCCCGCGGTCGTCCCGAAGCTGCGGCGAATCCTGTCCTTCCTTCAGGACATGGAGCGCGAGGAGGAGCTGCTGTCGGTCCCAGCCTGGAAGGCGCATCGGCTTGCGGGCGGCCGCAGGGACGTATGGAGCCTGTCGGTCACCAAAAACTGGCGGATCACCTTCCGGATCGACCGGGCCGGGGACGAGATTGTCGATCTGGACTACGAGGACTACCACTAGGGGGCTGCGATGAACGTGTCACAAGGGATCCGGATGAAGAACCCCGCCCACCCTGGCGGGTTCGTAAAGAGCGAGATCGTCGAGGCGCTCGGCCTGACGGTGACCGCGGCCGCGCGGGCGCTTGGGGTGACGCGCCCTGCGCTGTCGACGTTGCTCAACGAACGCGCCAGCCTCTCGCCGGAAATGGCGCTCCGGATCGAGAAGGCGTTCGGCGTTTCGATGGATACGCTGATGCGGATGCAGACCAGCTACGACATTGCCCAGGTCCGCAAGCGGGAAGACGACATCGACCTTGTACCGTTCGAGCGGCGGGTTGCCTGAGCGGGCCCCGCCCGATGCCATGACTCCGGGATCGGACCCTCCGTTTCGCGAAGGAAACGGCAGGGCAAGAGGATTCGATCTCGCCTCCTGCCTTTGCAGAGCAATGCTCAAGGATGGGGCGGATTGGCCAGCGACCCGTCGTTGCGCCAGCCGGTGCGGTGGATGACGCGCTCGCCCTCGACACGGACGGCGCGTTCGGCCACCAGGCGCAGGGCGGCCGGATAGATCCGGTGCTCCTGTTCGAGCACGCGGGCCGCCAGCGTATCGGCGGTATCGCGCGGCAACACGGGCACCGCCGCCTGCATGACGATCGGCCCGTCGTCCAGGTCTGGCCGCACGAAATGGACCGTGCAGCCGTGCAGCAGGACGCCCGCCGCCAGCGCGCGTTCGTGGGTGTCCAGTCCCCGGAATGCCGGCAGCAGCGACGGGTGGATGTTGAGCAGCCGGTCGCGCCACCGCTCGACGAAGCCGGCGGCGAGCAGGCGCATGAAACCGGCAAGGCAGACGAATTCGGCGCCGGCGGCCTCGAGCCGGTCCGAGAGCGCGGCGTCGAAGGCGGCGCGCTCCGGGAAGGCGCGGTGGTCGACGACCGCCGTCGGGATGCCGAAGTCCTGCGCCCGGCCGAGGCCCGCCGCGCCCGGCTCGTTGGACAGGACCAGCACGATTTCCGCCGGAAAGCCGGGGTCGGCGCAGGCTTCGGCGAGCGCCGCCATGTTGGAGCCGCGGCCGGAAATCAGCACGCCGGTCTTCAGGCGCGCCATCGGTCATCCCAACCGGCGATCCGCACCGCCGGCGCGGCCGGGTCGCGCGCCACGACCGTGCCGACCCGCATCGCCGTTTCGCCGTGGCTGTGGAGCACCGCCTCGGCCCCGGCAGCCGCGTCCGGCGCGGCGATTGCGATCATGCCGAGGCCGCAGTTGAAGGTCCGCGCAATCTCGGCCGGATCGAGCCGGCCGGTCTCCCGGAGCCAGCCGAAGACCGGGGGGACGGCCCACGCGCCGCCGTCGAGGTCGACGCCCAGGCCGGGCGGCACGACGCGCGGGATGTTCCCGGTCAGCCCGCCGCCGGTGATGTGCGCCAGCGCCTTCACGCCGCCGCTCCCGCCAGCATCCCCGCCAGCGTCTCGGGCCGCGGCCAGGCAGCTGCGGACGTAGATCCGGGTCGGCGTCAGCAGCGCGTCCCCGAGCGGGCGGGACGGATCGAACGGCGCCGGATCGCTCCAGCCGAGGCCGGCTTCGGCGCACAGCATCCGGACCAGCGAGAAGCCGTTGGCATGGATCCCGTCCGACGCCAGGCCGAGCACGACGTCGCCCGGCGCGACCGATTCGCCGGTCAGCAGCCGCCCGCGCTCCACGGCGCCGACCGCGAAGCCGGCCAGGTCGTAGTCGCCGCCGGCGTAGAGGCCCGGCAGTTCCGCGGTCTCGCCGCCGATCAGGCCGCATCCCGCCTGCCGGCACCCCTCGGCGATCCCGGCGACGACCTCGGCGGCAACCTCGGGCTCCAGTTTCCCGGCGCCGAAATAGTCCAGGAAAAACAGCGGCTCGGCGCCGCTGACGACCAGGTCGTTGACGCACATGGCGACGAGGTCGATGCCGATCGTGGCGTGGCGGCCGGTCTCGATGGCGATGCGCAGCTTGGTGCCGACGCCGTCGGTCGCCGCGACCAGGACCGGATCGCGATAGCCGGCTTCGGCGAGATCGAACAGGCCGCCGAAGCCGCCGATCCCGCCGATTGTGCCGCGCCGCGCGGTCGCTTCGGCCAGCGGCGCGATCCGTTCGACCAGCCGGTCGCCGGCCGCGACGTCGACTCCGGCCTCCCCGTATCGGTTTGCGGGGTATCGATTTTCGGGGTATCGATTTGCAGCGATGACGGCGGTTTCCCCGGTTTCGATTTCAGCTTAGGTTTAGGCGGGCTCGCCGGCCCAGATCAATCCCGCTTCTCAATCCCGCTTTCGGGCAATCCCGTTTTCCAAGTCCGCCGCCGATGATCTCGTCTCGCTCGTCCGTGCGCCTGTTTCGCACCGCCGCCCTCGCGGCGGCCGCCGTCCTGCTCGCGGCCGCTCCGGTTGCAGAGCCGGCGGCCGCGGAAGAATCCATCTTCTGGGTCCGCGACATGCCGGCAAAAGGCAAGGGCAAAACCGCCGGGGACGCCCGGCGCGACGCGGCGTTGAACAGCGCGCCGGCGGCGCTCGACCGGCTGCTGCGCCGGCTGACCTCGGCCCGGGACCACGAATTCCTTCCCCCGGTGCCGCCGGAGCAAGCGCGCGCGATGGTCCGCGGGCTGGAAGTCGTGCGCGCAAAGCGGCGGAAAATAAAAGACGGGCGCTCTTTCGACGGCGCGCTCAGCTACCTCTTCCGGCCCGGGACGGTCGGCGCGTTTCTGAAGAGCGAGGGGATCGCCTGGTCGTGGCGGCGCAGCGATCCGGTGCTTGTCCTGCCGGTCTGGCGCGACGAGAGCGGCGCAATCCTGTGGGACGATCCGAACCCGTGGCGCGACGCTTGGCTGTCGGCCGAACGGGAACCCGGCCTGGTTCCGGTCGTCCTGCCCGAAGGCAACCTGAAGGACCTGCAGACGATCGACGCCGCCCAGGCGAGCGAACGGGACGCGGAGCGCCTGATAGAGATTGCCGGCGCCTACGGGGCGAAGCAGGTTCTGGTGGCCGTCGCCGCTCCCGGCGGCGTGGACGCCGACGATCGCGCCCCGGAAGGCGCCCCGGAAAGCGCCCAGGAATACACCGGGGAGGGCGGCGAAGAAGGCAATGAGGAACGCGCAGGGGAGAGCGGCGAAGCGGGCGCGGGGGAGCAGGCCGACGAGGGCGTTGAGAATCAGACCGAAGACGGCGGGCTGACGGTCAAGGCCGCCCTGTTCAACCTGCGCAGCGGCGACATCGAGGAACTGGAGCCGATAACCGCCGGCGGCGGGACGGCGATGGCGGACGCGGCGGCCGCGCTCGACGCCTGGCTCCAGGAGCGCTGGAAGGACCGGGTCATCGTCCCGGACGGGCCGGTCGCGACCACCCGGGTGGTGCTCCGGTTCGACGATCTCGCCGCCTGGGTCCGGGTGCGCGAAAATCTCGTTGCCGCCCCGTCCGTCACCGGCCACCGGGTGATCGCGTTCTCCAGGGGCGAGGCGCGGCTGGCGCTGACGCACCGGGGCAATGCGGACGACCTGGCCGTCCGGCTGCCGGCGTTCGGCCTGCTGCTGCAGCAGGAGCGCGGAACGGGACGGAAAGCGAAGACCGTCTGGGTGCTCGGCGAACGAGTGCGGGACAGCGGCGGGACGCCCGACGGCGAAGGGGAACAATGAAAGCCCCGGATTCTGTCCGGGATGCCGGCCCGGACACCGCCCCGGCCATCTCAGGGCCGCGCCAGCTCACCCTCGACCTTCCGTTCCGGCCGGCACTGGCGCGCGAGGATTTCGCCGTCGCCGAATGCAACGCGCTGGCCGTCGGCTGGGTCGACCGTTGGCCCGACTGGCCGGGCGCCGGGCTGATCCTGCACGGCCCCGAGGGCTGCGGAAAATCCCATCTCGCAGCGGTCTGGCGCGCGGCCAGCGCCGCCGCCGCGCCGGGCGACGGCGCGCTCGACCTGGAAGCGGGCCGGGAGCTGGCGGAGCGGGGCGGCGCCCTGCTGCTGGAGGACATCGACATGCGGCTGGCCGCGGTGCCGGCATGGCAGGAAGCCCTGCTCCATCTCTACAACGCCGTCCGCCTCGCCGGCGGCAGCCTGCTCATGACCGCGCGCGCCGTGCCGGGGGCGTGGCGCATCGGACTGCCGGACCTGCGCTCGCGCATCGCGGCGCTGCCGGCGGCCGGGATCGCGCTGCCGGACGACGGGCTGCTCGAAGCCGTCATGCGCAAGCAGTTCGGCGACCGCCAGCTCGCGCTTCAGCCCGAACTGGCGGGTTATGTCCTGCCGCGCATCGAACGGTCCTTCTCGGCCATCCGGTCCTTCGTCGACCGGATCGACCGGCTGGCGCTCGAACGGCGGCGCCGGATCGGCCGGGACCTGGCCGCGGAAGTGTTGAACCGGAGCGCCGGGGCCGGGCGGCCCGCGGCCTCCGACGGGGGAAAGAATCATGGATCTGGGTCTTGAGGGCAGGACCGCGCTGGTCTGCGCGGCGAGCAAGGGGCTGGGCCGCGCCTGCGCCGAAGCGCTGGCGCGCGAGGGCGCCCGCGTGACGATCACCGCGCGCACCGCGGCCGACCTCGAACGCACGGCGGCAGAGATTTCCGCCGCGACCGGCCAGGCGGTGACGCCGGCGCCGGGCGACATCGCGACCGAGGAGGGCAGGGCGGCGGCGCTCGCGGCCTGCCCGAAGCCGGATATCCTGATCAACAACGCCGGCGGCCCGCCGGCCGGCGATTTCCGCGAATGGGGCTATGGCGACTGGGCCGGGGCCTGCAACGCCAACATGATTACGCCGATCCTGCTCATCAAAGCGGTGATCGACCCGATGATCGAACGGCGCTTCGGGCGGATCCTGAACATCACCTCCTACGCCGTGAAGAAGCCGCTGCCCGGCCTCGGCCTGTCGAACGGCGCCCGGGCCGGCCTCACCGGCTTCATCGCCGGGCTGGCGCGCGAGACGGTGAAGCACAACGTCACGATCAACAACGTGCTGCCGGGGCCGTTCGATACCGACCGGCTGCGCGCGAACGTGGCGGCGATGGCCGAGCGCAAGGCGATCCCGTTCGACGAGGAGATGCAAGGCCGCTACGACGGCAATCCCTCCGGCCGGGTCGGCGATCCGGCGGAGTTCGGCGCCATGTGCGCCTTCCTGGCCTCGGTCCACGCCGGCTACGTCACCGGCCAGAATATCGTCGTCGACGGCGGCGAGGCGATGTCGACGCTGTAGAAGCGGCGATCGTGTCTCAGTTCGATTGACGGCGCCGGATTAAACCCGTTCCTTCCCCGTCATTTCAACTGGAGCGGCGCAGCCGCGGAATGGAGAAATCTTTCCAATACAATACTTTGTACCTTGTTCCGCTGATGAAAGATTTCTTCGCTCCGCCACGGATGAATCCGGGGCTTCGGTCGAAATGACCGACAGGGGATCGACTCCGGCCGATACGAATAGTCAAACTGAGAAACTATCGAAACGGCGCGCCCGTTGGGCGGATTGGGCGAATCGGGTTAGTATTGCCGCAAAACCCCTGCCGGATTCGCGGAGGGGTGGCGACAGGACGAGGGCGACATGTCGGCGAATATGGTGCGGATCGGCGGGGTCATGGTCTTTTTCCTGATCGTCGCCGTTATGGTCATGGGTTTCGTCCTCGCCGGGACCATGGTGAAAATGGCCGGTCAGGAAAGTCCCGACCCCGCGGCGTTCACGTCGACCTTCTCGATGGCGATCGTCCTTTATCTCGCCATCATGATCTTCGTCTACTGGACGACCAGGGGCCTGTTTCACGCCTTCGGCTACCGCCGGGCCGACACGCCGATCATGACCATCATGATCCTCATGGCCGTCAACCTGGTCCTGTTCCTGTTCGGCGGGGCGGGCGCGGCGCCGGGCGGCGGTGCCGGATCGTTCGACACGCTGTCGGCGATCACCGGCCTGGCGACCGTCATGGCCTGGATCTGGTTCGCGATCGCGGCGATCGGGTTCGGCAACCATGTCGGCTCGCGGCTCTGGAAGGCGATCGGCATCGTCTACCTCGCCGGCATGATCCTCGCCTTCGCCGGCAACGTGCTGTCGATGGGCGGAATCGCCGGGGCGACCGGCCTGTTCCTGCTGCTGGCCGGCGCGATCGTGCTGGGCGGCTGGGTCTGCCACGGCATCGGCCTGATCGTCGGCTCGCGCGAGATGGCCCAAATATGAACCGTTACATGAACGGGGACATGATCCGCGGCCCGGCCCGGCCGGCGCAGCGGAACGGGAAGGCCGCCGCCGGTCCATGACCATTGCCGTCGCCGCCGCGCTCGCCGCGCTTCTGACCCTGCTCGCCTTTCTGGCTCCGGACCTGTTCGGCTCGGCGCTGGCCCTGATGGTGGTCGCGACGGTCTGCCGGCTCGGCACGCTCCTGCTGATGCGCCGGTCGGCGGCCCGGGCAAATTCAGGGGACGATGCCGGGGGGAACGCCGCGGTCCAGGACGGACTGAGGCTGCTGTTCCTGGGCGAGGCGCTGTTCGCCGCGGCAACGGTCGCCGGTCTGCCCGCCGAGCCGCACCTCGAAGGCGGCGTATCGGGCTGGGGCGGGCTGGCGGTCTGGCTGGCCTACGGCGCGGCCGGCGCCTGGGGCGGCCTGAAGCTGCTCGCCGCGGCGGGCTGGCTGCGCGCCGGCGGCATCCTGATCGCGGTTGCGGCCGGCTTCTGGTTCACCGTGATCGGCCTCGTGCTCTGGCCGTTCGCGATCGCAGCCGGTTATGGGTGCTTTGCGGTTGCCGGGCTGAAATTACAATCGAAAACAAAAGATTAGTCGGTAATCCTAATCCGACCTTACGCTATCGACGTAGGGGAGGGTTTCAAACCATTCCCTACAAATCCGGGGCCAATTCCGCGCGCCATCCCGTGCACAAATTCCGGCCTACACCAGATCCTTCGGGCGGACGAAGCGCAGGAGCGTCGCCTTGCCGGGGCCGAGGGCCGGCCACGGTCCTTCGAACGCCAGGTCGGCCACGGCGGCGGTCGGAAACTTGGCGCGCATCTCGGCGACTCCGCGCGCCGCCCGGTCCGCCGCGAGCAGGATCGCCAGGCCGTCGAACCCCGGATGATGGCCGACTAGGCAGACCGTCGCCACGCCGTCGTCCAGCGACCGCAGGCGCTGCAGCAAGTCGCCGGTTTCGGCGAGATACAGGGTTTCGTCGAGCACCGGGTCCGGCGCCTCGGGCCATTGCCGGGCGACGATCGCCCAGGTCTCCGCGGCGCGCCGCGCGGCCGAGCACAGGACGAGGCCGGGCACCGGGGTTTCCTCGGCCAGCCAGGCCCCCATGAGGGCGGCGGCCCGGCGGCCCCGGGCGTTCAGCGGACGGTCGAAATCGGACCCGTAACCGGCGGCCCAGTCGGACTTGGCGTGCCGCAAAATCAGGATCCGGCGGTTGGCGTCTGGCCCGGCCATTATGGTCTCCCGAAAAACTGCACTATATTGGGATTGTGCGAAGGCCCGAGGGCCGATAACGACGCGGACACCCCATGGACGACCGGATCGCCCCGTTACAGGACAGCGACGCCCAGATCGCCGACTCCGGGCCGGAGCCTTCGGACGATGCCGGCGTTTCGCTGACCGATCCGAAACGGTTCATCAACCGGGAACTTTCCTGGCTCGCCTTCAACGAGCGGGTCATGGAAGAGGCCGACAACACCGACCACCCGTTGCTCGAGCGCCTGCGCTTCCTGTCCATTTCGGCGAGCAATCTGGACGAATTCTACATGGTCCGGGTCGCCGGGCTGAAGGGGCAGGTCGAGGCGGGGGTGACTGCGCCGAGCCAGGACGGCCTCTCGCCGGCCGAACAGTTGCGGGCGATCTACGCGCGCGGCGGCGACCTGATCGATTCGCAGCTCGCCGCCTGGCGGCGCCTCAGGGCGGACCTCGCCCGGCACGGCATCGACGTGGTCGATCCGCAGGCGCTCGACGCCGCCGACCTGGCCTGGCTCGACGACCATTTCATGGAACAGGTGTTCCCGGTCCTCACGCCGATCGCGGTCGATCCGGCGCATCCCTTCCCCTTCATCCCGAACCTGGGCCTGTCGATCGCGCTCGAACTGGCGCGGCCGGACGCCGACGAATCGCTCTATGCGCTGGTCCGCCTGACCGACCAGTTGCCGCGCTTCATCAGGCTGCCCGGCAAGGCGGCGCGCCATATCACCCTGGAAGACCTGGTCGGGCTGATGCTGCACCACCTGTTCCCGGATTTCGAGGTCCAGGCGCGCGGCCTGTTCCGGGTCATCCGCGACAGCGACATCGAGATCGAGGAAGAGGCCGAAGACCTGGTCGCTCTATTCGAGACGGTATTGAAGCGGCGCCGGCGCGGCCATGTCATCCATCTGTCGGTCGACGCCGCCATGCCGGAGAGCCTGCGCCATTTCGTGGTCAAGGAGCTGGAGGTTCCGGAAGACGACGTCTTCGAGATCGACGGCCTGCTCGGCTTCGCCGACGTCAGCCAGCTGATCGACAACGCGCGGACCGACCTGCTGTTCGAGCCCTACAACCCGCGCTCGCCCGAACGGATCCGGGACTTCGGCGGCGACTGTTTCGCCGCGGTCCGGGCCAAGGACATCCTTGTCCACCACCCGTACGAAAGCTTCGACGTCGTCGTGCAGTTCCTGCGCCAGGCGGCGCGCGATCCATCCGTCGTCGCGATCAAGCAGACGCTCTACCGGACCAGCACGGACTCGCCGATCGTCGAGGCGCTGGCCGAGGCCGCGGAGGCGGGCAAGAGCGTCACCGCGCTGGTCGAGCTCAAGGCGCGCTTCGACGAGGAGGCCAACATCCGCTGGGCGCGCAACCTGGAACGCGCCGGCGCCCAGGTCGTCTACGGCTTCATCGACCTGAAGACCCATGCCAAGGTCTCGCTGGTCGTGCGGCGCGAGGGCCACGGCCTCGCCCGCTATGCGCATTACGGCACCGGCAATTACCATCCGATCACCGCGCGCAGCTACACCGACCTTTCCTTCTTCACCTGCGATCCGGTGCTGACCCGCGACGCGGCGCACCTGTTCAACTACATGACCGGCTATGCCCGGCCCGAGCCGATGCAGAAGCTCGCCGTGGCGCCGATCGACCTGCGCCAGAGGCTGCTGGAGCATATCGACACCGAAATCGCCAACGCCCGGGCCGGCCGGCCGGCGCAGATCTGGGCCAAGGTGAATTCCCTGGTCGACGGGCCGATGATCGACGCCCTCTACCGCGCCTCGCAGGCCGGCGTGCAGATCGACCTGGTGGTGCGCGGTATCTGCTGCCTCCGGCCGGGCGTGCCGGGCCTGTCGGAGAATATCCGGGTCAAGAGCATCGTCGGCCGCTTCCTCGAACATTCGCGCGTCGTCGCCTTCGCCAACGGCAAGGCGCTGCCCAACCGCGACGCGCGGCTCTACCTGTCGTCGGCCGACTGGATGCCGCGCAACCTCGACCGCCGGGTCGAAAGCCTGGTGCCGATCGAAAACCCGACCGTCCACGAGCAGATGCTCGACCAGATCATCGTCGCGCAGATCAACGACAACCGGCAGAGCTGGGTGCTGGACGCGGACGGCCGTTACGCCCGGGTCACACCGGCCGGCGCTTCCGCGGACGCTTCGGCCGACGCTTCTGAACGTGCATCGAAGGGCTTTTCCTGCCATACCTATTTCATGACCAACCCGAGTCTTTCCGGCCGCGGCAGCGCCCTCTACGGCAGGGGGCGAGGCAAGGGACGGCGCCCGCCGGCCGACCTGTCGCCCCCCGGAAGCGTTTGAGGAAACCCGCCTGAATGGCCTCGGGCCTTGTTGAAAACGCGGCTGCGCCGGGTGCGGCTGCCGGCACTGTCGCCGTGCTGCCGGCCGGCCCGGAAACCAACGGCGGCGCCGGCGTTCCGGACGCCGAAGCTCCCGATTACTTTTTCGGGCGGCGGGTCGCGGTCATCGATATCGGTTCCAATTCGATCCGCCTGGTGGTGTTCGAGGGTTCGGCCCGCGCGCCGACACCGATCTTCAACGAGAAGGTGATGTGCGGGCTCGGCCGCGGCATGCAGTCCAGCGGCCGGCTCAACCCGGACGGCGTCGCCCGGGCGCAGGAAAATCTCGGCCGGTTCGTCGGCGCTGCGGCCGCCATGAAGGTCGCCGGCCTCTCGGCCTTCGCGACGGCGGCGGTCCGCGAGGCGGCGGACGGGCCGGCCTTCATCGAGGCGCTGCGGCGCGATCCGGGCCTCGAGGTCCGGGTCCTGAGCGGCGAGGACGAAGCGCGGCTTTCGGCCTATGGCGTCATGGCCGGCTTCCCCCAGGCGGAAGGCATCGTCGGCGATCTGGGCGGCGGCAGCCTGGAGCTTGTCCAGGTCGGCGGCGAACGGGTGCACGATATGGCGACCCTGCCGCTCGGGCCGCTGCGGCTCAACGAGGCGATGGCGCAGGGCGAGCGGATCGGCGCGCTGGTCAGGAAATCGCTCGGCGACATCGACTGGCTCGCCGACGCCGGGGGGACGACGCTCTATGCCGTTGGCGGCGCCTGGCGGTCGCTCGCCAGGGTCCATATGGCGCAGCACGGTCGGGCCCTCCGGATGATCGACGGCTACCGCGCCGGTGCTTCGGAGTTCGCCGATTTCGCCCGATTGCTGGCGCGCCAGAGCGACCGGGCGCTGGAGCAGCTTCCGGCAATTTCCCCGCGCCGGATCGAAGCGGTGCGGGCGTCGGCTATCGTGTTGCGGCGCCTGATCCGGATCGCGCAGCCGGCCCGGATCGTCTTCGCCGCGCGGGGCGTGCGCGAGGGGGTCCTGTACGAAGCCCTCGACCCTGCGGCGCGGCGCGCCGATCCGCTGCTCGCCGGGGCGTCCGCCTTCGGCCAGCGTTTCTGCCGTTTCACCGGGCTCGGGCCGGCGCTCGCCGGCTGGACCACGGGCCTCTTCCCGGGCGAGACGCGCGAACGGACCCGCCTGCGCCGGGCGGCCTGCGAGATCGCCGACACCGGCTGGTCCGACCACCCGGACTACCGCAACCGGCATGCCTGGGGCCGCATCCTCACCGCCCCGCTGATGGGGCTGGACCATGCCGGCCGCGCTTTCCTCGCGCTGGCGGCGAGCGCGCGTTACAGCGGCGGCATCCAGGAGGACATGGAGCGGACCGCGCGCGACACCGGCCTCGGCGAAGACGATATCCGCGACGCCCGGGCCCTCGGCCAGGCCCTGCGGCTGGGCTACACCATCGCCGCCGGACGGCCCGAAGTCCTCGACGGCAGCCGCTTCGAACGAACGGAAACCGCCCTCGCGCTGAAGGTCGACGCCGGCGGCCTCCACTATTTCGGCGAAGTCATCCGGAAACGCCTCGGCGACCTCGCCGCGACGCTGGAGCTGGAGCCGGAACTGGTGGTGGGGTAGAGGGGAATGTTGTTCGGGCTACTCGCTTCCCCTCACCCTGAACCTGTCGACAGAGCCTGCCCTGAGCGAAGTCGAAGGGGCGTCCCTCGATACGGCGCGCAGGCGCGCCTACTCGGGATGAGGGTTTTGGGATTGCTCTGGCTTTGAATTCCTTCATCCTCACGCTGAGTAGCCCCGGATTGAATCCGGGGCGTATCGAAGGGCCTGCCCTGAGCCTGTCGAAGGGGGCGGAGCGCCGGATAACCGGCCACGACACCGGACGGATCCCATGACGCCAGCAGAAGGCCTGTTTCAGTTTCTCGCCCAGGAGCGCGTCGGCTGGGGCACGCCGGCGCCGGACGCGGTCGGGCGGGAGATGGCGGCGCTCGGCGCACGGCGGGCGCTCATTGTCGCCTCGACGACCCTCGCGACCCGGACGGACACGATCGCCGCCATCGAGGCCGAACTCGGCGACGGCGTCGCCGGCCTCTTCACCGGCTGCCGCGAACACACGCCCATCGACACCGTCATCGACTGCGCCGCCGCGATCCGGCGCAGCGGGGCCGATACCGTCGTCACCGTGGGCGGCGGCACGCCGATCGACACCGTGAAGGCCGCCCTCCTGTGCCTGGCGGAGGACGTGCACGACGCCGAGGCCCTGAAGGCCTACCGCGTGACGGTGGCCGGCGACGGCGCGCGCACGGTGCCGGCGGTCGGACCGTCGGCGGTCCGGCAGATCGCGGTGCCGACGACGCTCTCCGGCGCCGAATTCAGCAGCATCGCCGGCGTCACCGACCCGGAGCGCGGCATCAAGGACGCCTATATCGCGCGCGACAGCGCACCGGCCGCCGTGATCCTCGATCCGGCGGCGACGGTCCACACGCCGGACTGGCTGTGGCTCTCGACCGGCGTGCGCGCCGTCGACCATGCCGTCGAAACCCTGTGTTCGCGCTCGGCCCAGCCGCTGCCGGACGCCACGGCCATCCATGCGCTCAGGATGTTCGCCGCGGCCTTGCCCCGCACGAAGGAGACGCCGGACGACCTCGCGGCGCGGCGCGATTGCCAGATCGCCGTCTGGCTCGCCGGCTTCGGGCTCGGCCGGGTCGAATACGGCGCCAGCCACGGCATCGGCCACCAGCTCGGCGCGGTCGGCGGCGTGCCCCACGGCCACACCAGCTGCGTCATGCTGCCGAGCGTGCTGCGCTGGAACGCGCCGGTGAACGCCGGGCGGCAGGCTCGGGTCAGCGAGGCCCTGGGCCGGGCAGGGGAGGCAGCGGCCGACGTCGTCGCCGATTTCATCGCCCGGCTCGGCCAGCCCGGCACCCTGCGGGCGGTCGGCATAACCGAAGACCAGCTCGACACGATCGCCGAAGGCAGCCTCGGCAACATGATGGTCCGCTCCAACCCGCGGCCGATCGACAGCGCCGCCCAGGTCCGCGAGATTCTGGATATGGCGTGGTGAGAAAAGTCCGCGGCCCGCGAGCCTGCCCTGAGCGTGCCGAAGGGGCGCCCCTCGATACGGCGCGCTGGCGCGCGCCTACTCGGGATGAGGGTGTGTAGTGAGGTACTCCCCTTCACCCTCACCCTGAGTAGCCCCGGCCCCCGGGCCGGGGCGTATCGAAGGGCGGGGCGGCATAATTGGTTTCTTCGGCTATCAGTCTTCCGTCCCGGGCCGCGTCGTGTGCAGGCTGCGGATCAGGTCGATCAGCACGGCTGTGGTCAGGCCGAACAGGACGAGGCCGTTGGCCGCGAGCAGGCCCGACAGCAGGCGGTGCGGCTTGTCGAGCACGACGTCGCCGAAGCCCAGGGTCGTAAAGGAAACGAGCGAGAAATAGACCGCCATCTCCAAGTCGCCCAGCGCCCCGCTCCACAGCAGATAGAAGGCCCAGATCCACACCGTGGCGCTCATGCTGACCAGCAGCCAGACGGAGAGCACGGTAAGCGCGCCGGCGAGCTTGGGCAGTTGCGGCGGCTGCGCGAGCCACGCCTCGTGCCGGCGAAAGGCGCGCACCGCCAGCGCCATGAACGCGGCATGGATCGCGAAGCTCAGCACGATCAGGGCCGATCCGACGGCGAACTGGCTTGTCATTTCCTGGGCTTGCTCCCTCGGTTGCGCAATGGCTCCGACCGGCCGCCCGGCCGGTAACCGCGGCGGCGCCAGATTAACCCGGATTCGGCGCCGCGGTCATGGCTCGCCGGCGCCGGCCGTGCAACGCCGTTTCGTCCGGCCCTTGACGCCGCCCCTGCGATGTTCCATATGGATCGCAGCGCCGATTTAGACCGACTTGCGGGCGCTTTTAAGAAATGCGGCTAAAGAGGTGGGAACCCGTCCGGAAGCCGCGACGGGTTTTTGTATGGGCCGATCCCCCTTACCGGATCCGCGGGATTTGATCGGGCAGCTTGCATCCGCGTCACCAACTGCTAAAGCGCCACGGAGGCATCTTCCGTGGGCCCGCCGACCGGCAACCCATGGGGATGACCGTGAACCAGATCCTTCAGCCGACCCCGGGACCCGTAACAGGGGCTTTTCTCCGGGATTTCCCCGATCCGCTTCACCCGGAAACCGCCGCGGTCCATAGCGGGATTGTGCGCAGCGGCTTCGAGGAGACCGCCGAGGCGCTGTATCTCACCTCCGGCTATGTCTACGGCTCGGCCGAGGAGGCGGCGGAGGCCTTCGAGAACCCCGACCTGCGCTACGTCTACAGCCGCTACGGCAACCCGACGGTGCAGATGTTCGTCGACCGGCTGTGCGCCATCGAGGGCGCGGAGGCCGGCGTGGCGACCGCAAGCGGCATGTCGGCGGTCTTCACCGCCCTGATCGGCCTGCTGCGCACCGGCGACCGGCTGGTGGCGTCGCGCGCCCTGTTCGGCTCCTGCGCCTTCGTCTGCACCGACATCCTGCCCCGCTTCGGCATCGTCACCGAGCTGGTCGACGGCACGGACCTCGGGGCCTGGGAGCGGGCGTTGGCGACCCCGGCCAAGGCGGTCTTCCTGGAAACGCCGACCAATCCGCAGCTCGAA
This sequence comes from Rhodospirillaceae bacterium, assembly GCA_011523655.1. Classification (GTDB taxonomy): domain Bacteria; phylum Pseudomonadota; class Alphaproteobacteria; order Bin65; family Bin65; genus Bin65. The sequence goes on along the minus strand of WTGH01000021.1, from coordinate 48,641 downwards.
ATCGTCGATCTCGCAGCGGTCGCCGGACTGGCGCACGCCGCCGGCGCAACGGTGGTGGTCGATAATGTCTTTGCCACGCCGCTGCTCCAGCGGCCGCTCGAACTCGGCGCGGACGTGGCGGTCTATTCCGCGACCAAGCATATCGACGGGCAGGGGCGCTGCCTTGGCGGCGCGATCCTCGGCTCAAAGGAATACTGCACCGAGGCGCTCTCGCCCTTCGTCCGCCACACCGGGCCGAGCATGAGCCCGTTCAACGCCTGGGTGCTGCTCAAGGGGCTGGAGACCCTGGCGGTGCGGGTCGAGCGCCAGTGCCGGACGGCGACCCAGATCGCGCACTGGCTGGAAGCGCGCGCCGGCGTCCGCCGGGTGCTCTATCCCTTCCTCGATTCGCATCCCCAGGCGGAACTGGCCCGACGCCAGATGGCGGACGGCGGCACGGTCGTCACCTTTACGATCGAGGGCGGCCGGCGCGAAGCCTTCGCCCTGCTCAACGCCCTGCAGCTGATCCCGATTTCCAACAATCTGGGCGACGCCAAAAGCCTGGCGACCCATCCGGCCTCGACGACGCACCACCGGATCGGCGCCGAGGGCCGGGCCGCCGTCGGCATCGGCGACGACATGATCCGCCTGTCGGTCGGCCTCGAACATCCCGACGACCTGATCCGCGACCTCGACCGCGCCCTGGATTGTGCGGGCGCCCTGGCCGGCCCCGGCGCCTGACGAAAGGATCGGAACCGATGGCGACACTTTCGAACAAGAAGAACATCACCGTCCAGGCGGTCGACGTGCACCGGGCGAAGATGCTGCTGGAGGCCGGCGAGGCCGTGCTGATCGACGTGCGCGAGGACATCGAATACGAGGACGAATACATTCCCGGCGCGGCGCACTATCCGCTCTCGACCTTCGACAGCTTCCGGCCCGAGGGCGACAGCGGCAAGATCGGCATCTTCCATTGCCGCTCCGGCCGGCGGACCGCGGAGAACTTCGCCCGCTTCCTCGAAACCGGCTACCGCGAGGTCGTCCACATGGACGGCGGCATCGTCGACTGGTCGATCGCCGGTTACCCGGTGCGCGGGGAGGACGATGGGGAGGTGACGCCGGAGGTGCCGGCGCGGCGGGCCGGATCGGAGGCGGCGTAGGTTTTTCCATTTCCGGCAGGTCCGTAGGGGAGGGTTTCAAACCCTCCCCTACACTCATCGGAACGCACCTAATTGCCCGGCTATTCGCCTTTCCGCTTCCGCGCCTTGTAGGCCTCGATCGCTTCCTTGAGCTCGGTGTATTCCTCGCAGCCGAAGAGGCAGGCCCGGTCGAGCACGGCGAGGCGCTCCTCGGCCTTCTCGAGCTGGCCCAGCACAAGATAGAGTTCGCCCAGATACTCGTTCGCCCCGCGGTGCCGCGGTTCGAGACGCAATGCGATCCGGTAGTGCTTCAAGGCGGCGTCGTAGCGCTTCAGGTTGCGCAGCGCGTAGCCAAGCCAGTTGTGGACATCGGCACTGTCCGGCGTCTTCGCCTCCGCCTTCCTGAGCAGCGGGAGCGCCCCGGCGAAATCGCCTTTCCCGATCAGCGCCACCGCCCTTGTGTAGTCCGGGTTCGCCGGCGTGCCCGGTTGCGGGCTGCTGCCGGTCCCCGCCGCCGCGGCCGGGCCGGTTGCAAACAGGGCACATACCAAGAGAGCGAGCACCGCCACTGCGATGCGCTGCGCAAAGGTCGCTTTCATCGGTCCTTCTCCCACAGAAACGTCGATTTCAGCCGCAATTCCCCAACGCAATCGGCCGCGTCGAGAACGAACGTTTTGGAGCAAATGTTCGTAAAAAAAGATGAATTTTTTTAATTTCATTGGGTTATGACCGAAAATTGGCGGATGGGGTGGGATTCGAACCCACGAGACGCATTCACGCCTGCCGGTTTTCAAGACCGGTGCCTTCGACCGCTCGGCCACCCATCCGTCGCCCGCGAACCGCTGCCGCAGTCGAACGGGAAATTAGCGCGTAAAACGCCCGGTTAGTAGGGGAGGGTTTCAAAGGGGCTTATACCTTTGACTATGCTGCCCCGGACTTGATCCGGGGCCCAGGGCCGACCCGAACGGTCTCAGCCGGTGGCCCCTGGGCCCCGGATCTCCGCTGCGCTCCGTCCGGGGCGGCAATTTTGGGATGGGTAAAATATATCGGCCATCGGAACGACAGTTGGCCGCAAACGCATAGTCAGCGACATAATCCCCTTTGACGCCCCCTACAATGACGGACGCGTGCCGATGCGCGGCCGGCGTGCGAGGCTATCCGGGCGGCGAATATTCCGTACAATGGCGCCGCCTCCGATCGCGCCGGGTGACGATGCGTTCCTGCCTGCTCCTGCTCCTGCCAACCTGCCTGATCCTGTCGCCTGCCACAGCGGCGGAAGCGGGCAGAGTCGCCCCGGCCCCCGCCACCCAGGCGAAACAGGCGTTGCTGGTCGAATTCCCGTCCTATCGCGTGCTGTTCGCGAAGAACGCCGGGGACAGGATGCGGCCGTCGTCCATGACCAAACTGATGACCGCCCTGCTGGTCTTCGAGGCGCTGCGCGCCGGTCGGCTCTCCGGCGAGGCGCAGGTCGCCGCCAGCGGCCACGCCGCCCGGCAGCGCGGGTCGCGCGTCGGCCTGAAGCAGGGCGGCCGATACCGGGTGCGCGACCTCGTGCGGGCGATGATCGTCCATTCCGCCAACGACGCGACGGTGGCGCTGGCCGAACGGCTGGCCGGCAGCGAAACGGCCTTCGCCGCGGAAATGACCCGGCGCGCCCGCCAACTCGGCCTGCGCGACACGGCGTTCCGCAACGCCACCGGCTTCACCGCCCTCGGCCATCTGACCAGCGCGCGCGACATCGCCCGGCTGGCCGGCGAGATCGTCGCCCGGTTCCCGGCGCGCTACCGGCTGTTCGCGCTGCGCTCGGTGCAGTTCGGCGGCCGGGCATGGCGCAACCGGAACCCGGTGCTCGGCCGGGTCGCGGGCGCCGACGGCCTGAAGACCGGCCAGACCCGGGCCGGGGGCTACGGCCTGGTCGCCTCGGCCAAGCGCGGCAGCCGGCGGCTGATCCTGGTGGTCAACGGCCTGAAGAGCGCCGCCAGCCGGCAACGCGAAGCGGTGCGCCTGCTCCGCTGGGGTTTCCGCCAGCCGGCCGGTGCCGGGCAGTAGACCGATGGCAGATCGCAAGCCTGCGGCCGGGCGCTTCATCACCGTCGAGGGCGGGGAGGGGGCCGGCAAGTCGACCCAGGTCCGCCGGCTCGCCGCCTGGCTGGACGGGCGCGGCGTCGAAACCGTCGCGACCCGGGAGCCGGGCGGGACGCCGGGCGCCGAGGCGGTCCGCGCCCTGCTGGTCACCGGCGATACCGACCGCTGGGACGCCACGACCGAAGCCCTGCTCGTCACCGCGGCCCGGCGCGATCATGCGGAGAAGCTCATCCGGCCGGCGCTGGCGCGCGGCGCCTGGGTGTTGTGCGACCGCTTCGCCGATTCGACCCTGGCCTACCAGGGCTACGCCGGCGGGCTGCCGCTCGACGGGCTGACGGCGCTGACCCGGTTCGCGGTGGTCGACCTGACGCCGGATCTCACCGTCATGCTCGACCTGCCGGCCGAAGCGGGGCTGGCGCGGGCAGGGCGGCGGACAGCGTCCGGGCCGGCGGCCGAGAGCCGCTTCGAAGGCCGCGACCTCCGGTTCCACGAAGCGGTGCGCGACGGCTTTCTTGATATCGCCCGCCGGGAGCCGGCGCGCTGCGTCGTCGTCGACGCATCTGCGCCGGCCGACAACGTGGCCCGGCAGATCGCTGCGGCGGTCGAAGGCAGGCTGCTCGCCGATGGCTGAGCCGAAGGAGCGGGCGGCGGCCCGGCCCGGCCCGGAGAACGCCCATGCGCTGGTCGGCCACGAGACGGCCGAGGCGGTGCTGTCGAAGGCGTGGCACAGCGGCCGGCTGGCCCATGGCTGGCTGCTGACCGGCAGCGAGGGCATCGGCAAGGCGACGCTCGCCTTGCGCTTCGCCCGCGCCATCCTGTCCGGCGCGCTGGACGGCGCGGGACCGCCGGCCGGGCTGGATCTACCAGGCCTGCCCGGCATGGAAACGCCGGCCGATGTCCTGCCGGCCGATCGCCTGCCCGACGTCGCTCCGGACGATCCGGCGGCGCGGAAGATGGCCGGCGGCGCCCATCCCGGACTGCGGATCATCCGGCGTTCGGTCAATCCGGAGTCCGGGAAGGTGCGCGGCGAGATCGCTGTCGGCGACGTGCGCGAAGCCATGAAGTTTCTCAACCGGACGGCGGCCGACGGCGGCTGGCGCATCGTCATCGTCGATCCGGTCGACGAAATGAACCGGAACGCGGCCAACGCCCTGCTGAAGTCGCTCGAAGAACCGCCGGACAAGTGCCTGTTTTTATTGGTAAGCCACGTTTCCGGCACCGTCCTGCCGACGATCCGCTCGCGCTGCCAGCTGCTCGCCCTGTCGCCGCTGGCGCCGGACGATGTCCGGGCCGCAATCGCCGCGGCGGCGCCCGACCTGGCGTCCCGTGCGGACGATGCGCTGCTCGACCTGGCGGCGGGCAGCCCGGGCCGGGCGATCCGGCTGCTGGACGCCGACGCCGGGGCGCTGGAGCGGCGGATCGGCGCCATCCTGGCGGAACCGGAAGAGGCCGGCGGCATCGCGGCGCTGGACCTGGCCGAACAGGTCGCGCGCGCCGGCGCGACCGAAGCGTTCCGCACCGTCGGTCAGCTGCTGGCGCGGCGCAGCGCGATCCTGGCCCGCGAAGCGCGGGACGCGGCGGTGCGCGATGCCGCCGCCGCGCTGTGGTTCGAGACCGCGGAACGGTTCCGCGAGGCCGAACTGCTCAATCTCGACAGGCGCCACACCGTGCTGAAGGCGTGCCGCGATACCGGCCGCCTCGTCCGGACGGCGGATGCATCGCGGGACCGACCGCTTGCGCCCATTCCCCCTTCCCTTGAGGGAGGGGGTTAGGGAGAGGCGCAAACCGGATACATGGGTAACAGTCCAGACCGGTTACATCGGTAACAGGTCCGGCGAACGGCGAGGCGGCGTCCCCCTACGGCCGTTGGGATACGAGCGGCGCGGTGGCGCCGCTTCATTGCACGGAACCCGCTCGGGCGATTGGCCGCTGTAGCGCCGGAGCGCCGCATGTCTTATGTGTCTGGCCTCACGATACCGGACATCCGGCGCGCCCGGCTCTCCTTCCTCCAACGCCGCTCCTGCGGTTCCGACGGCATGACCGACAAGCCCAAATTCTACATTACGACGGCGATTTCCTACGTCAACGGCGCGCCCCATCTCGGCCACGCCTACGAAGCGATCTCGACCGACGTCATCGCCCGCTACAAGCGGCTGGACGGCCACGACGTCTTCTTCCTGACCGGAACGGACGAGCACGGCCAGAAGGTCGAATCCTCGGCGCGGGCCGAGGGCATGGAGCCGAAGGCCTTCTGCGACATGATCGCGGCCCAGTTCGAGGAGATGACCCGGACGCTCAACATCTCGAACGACGGCTTCATCCGCACGACCGAACCGCGCCATTACGAATCGACCCGGGCGATCTGGCGCAAGCTGGTCGAGGCCGGCGACATCTACCTCGGCAGCTACGCCGGCTGGTACTCGGTGCGCGACGAAGCCTATTTCAGCGAGGACGAACTGGTCCGCGACGGCGACCGCTGGCTGACGCCGGGCGGCGCCGAGGTCGAGTGGATCGAGGAACCGAGCTATTTCTTCCGCCTGTCGGCCTACACCGACAGGCTGATCGCCCACTACGAGGCCAACCCGGGCTTCGCGGCGCCGCCGCACCGGCGCAACGAGCTGATGAATTTCCTGCGCCAGGGGCTGAAGGACCTGTCGGTGTCGCGCACCAGCTTCAACTGGGGCGTGCCGGTGCCGGACGACGACGACCATATCGTCTACGTCTGGCTCGACGCCCTGACGAACTACATCACGGCTGCCGGCTATCCCGATGAGGAATCGGAATTTTACCGGCATTACTGGCCAGCCGACATCCACATCGTCGGCAAGGACATCATGCGCTTCCACGCGATCTACTGGCCGGCCTTCCTGATGTCGGCCGGCGTGCCGCTGCCCGGTCAGGTGTTCGGCCACGGCTTCCTGACCATCGAGGGGCGGAAGATGTCCAAGTCGGTCGGCAACGTGGTGACGCCGGATGCGATGCGGGAAACCTACGGCGTCGACCAGATGCGCTATTTCCTGATGCGCGAAGTGCCCTACGGCAACGACGGCTCGGTCACTCCGGAGGCCATCGTTCAGCGCATCAACAGCGACCTGGCGAACGACCTGGGCAATCTCGGCCAGCGCGTGCTGACCATGATCGCGCGCAACTGCGGCGGGCTTGTGCCGGAACCGGGCGAATTCACCCCGGAGGACGAAGCGCTGTTCGCGGCCTCGGCCGCGCTGGTGGATGACACGCGGGATGCCATGGCCGACCTGGCGATCCACCGGATGCTGGAGGCGATCTGGCGCGTCGTCGGCGACGCCAACCGCTATGTCGACGCCCAGGCGCCCTGGGCCCTGCGCAAGACCGATCCGGCGCGCATGGCGACGGTGCTCTACGTCCTGGCCGACGTGATCCGGCAGCTGGCGATCTTCGTGCAGCCGGTCGTGCCGGGCGCTGCCGGCGCGCTGCTCGAACAGCTCGCGGTGCCGGAGGAGGAGGGCGCCCGCGACTTTGCCGCCCTCGCCGCGCGGATCGCGCCGGGCACGGCGCTGCCGGCGCCCTGGCCGGTGTTCCCGCGCTTCGTCGCCGAAGACGCGGCCTGAGCGCCTGCCGGCGACGCCCGACGATGCTGGTCGACAGCCACTGCCACCTGGATTTCGACTCTCTGGCCGAGGACCGCGCTGCCGTCCTCGACCGCGCCTGGCGGGCCGGCATCGAGACCGTCGTGACGATCTGCACGCGCATGAGCCGGTTCGGCGACATTCTGGCGATTGCGGCGGAACATGAGCGGGTTTTCTGCTCGGTCGGAGTCCATCCCCACAACGCCGACGAAGAAGGCGTCGGCAACGCCGCGCAACTGGTTGAAAAAACCGAACATTCCAAGGTTGTCGGGATCGGCGAAACCGGGCTGGACTATTTTTACACGAACAGTCGTCCCGAAACCCAGCGCGCCAGTTTCCGCGCCCATATCGCCGCCGCACGGCAAACCGGCCTGCCGCTGATCGTCCATGCGCGCGACGCCGACGCCGAGACGATGGAAATCCTGACGGCGGAGCGGGAGCAGGGCGCTTTTCCCGGGGTCATCCACTGCTTTACCGGCTCGCGGGCGCTCGCCGAACGGGCGGTCGCGCTCGGTCTCTACATTTCCTTTTCGGGCATTCTCACTTTCAAGAAGGCGGACGACCTGCGCGCGATCGCCCGCGACCTGCCGGAAGACCGGATCCTGGTCGAGACCGATGCGCCGTTCCTCGCGCCGGTGCCGCACCGGGGCAGGACCAACGAGCCGTCCTTCGTCGTTCACACCGCCGAATGCCTCGCCACAGTGCGCGACATGCCAACGGAACGGCTCCAGCAGGCGACGACGGACAATTTCTATCGTCTTTTCAACAAGATAATCCGTCCGGCTCCAGCAGTTTCAACCTGATTTATTTTCCATAATATATATTATGCGAATCAAAGATATGACACGCAAGGGGTAAGATCATGACGACCGGCCCTACTCCGGCCCCCGTCGATACGGCGCCCGATCCGGCCGGCGATTCGGCAGCCGACGCCACGGAAGCCGTAGCGCAGATCCAGCGCCTGCTCGCCATCATGGCGGCGCTGCGCAATCCGGACGGCGGCTGCCCGTGGGACCTTGAGCAGGATTTCGCCAGCATCGCGCCCTACACCATCGAGGAAGCTTATGAGGTCGCCGACGCGATCGGGCGCAACGACATGGCGGATTTGCAGGACGAACTGGGCGACCTGCTGTTCCAGGCCGTGTTCCACGCCCGGATGGCGGAAGAGGCCGGCGCGTTCGACTTCGCCGACGTCGCCCGGTCCATCGCCGACAAGATGGAGCGCCGCCATCCGCACGTTTTCGGTGCGGAACGGGTCGCTTCGGTCGAAGCCCAGTCGGCCGCCTGGGAGGAGCACAAGGCGCAGGAAAGAAACAGGAAATCCGGGCAAAGCCTTGAAAATGCAAGCGTTCTGGACGATGTGCCGGCCGCCCTGCCCGCGCTGCTGCGGGCCCACAAGCTCGGCCGGCGCATGGCGCGTGCCGGCTTCGACTGGCCGGACGCCCTGTCAATCGCCGGCAAGGTCGAGGAGGAACTGGACGAGTTGCGCGCCGAAATCCGTGGCGGCGACGCAGGCCGCATGGCCGGGGAACTCGGCGACCTGTTGTTTACCGTCGCCCAGATCGGGCGCCGGCTCGGCATCGACCCGGAAGAGGCCCTGCGCCGGGCCAACCGCAAAGTCGAGCGCCGCTTCCGCAGCGTGGAAGACCGCATCCGGCAGGACGGCCGCGACATCGCCGCGCTGCCGATGGAAGAGCTGGAGCGCTACTGGCGCGCGGCGAAGGCCGAAGAATAGGCGGGTTTCCGGAGAAAAAGGGCAGTTTTGCCCTCGCCTCCGGCGTCGCGCGGGCTGTTGCCGGGGCCGTAGGGGAGGGGTTTTAAACCTTCCGCTACAAAATAAATCGGCGGATTTCTGCGGTTCCCCGCCCCATCCGTCACTCGCCCTTCAGCGTATCCCGGATCGTGCGCCAGCTTGCGGCGTCGGGCGCGAGCAGGAAGGGGACGTCGCGCTCGACGGGCCGCCACGGCCCGGACTGCGGCGCATCGTCGACATAGCCGTAGCAGCCGCCCGCCTCGGCGATCATCAGGATCCCGGCGGCATGGTCCCAGGGCAGCAGGCGGGTGAAGACGGCATAGTGCGCCCGGCCCGTCAGCATCGCGATATATTCCCAGGCGGCGCAGCGCGCAAAGCGGCGCGGCCCGAGCCGGCCGCGGTCGCGCAGCGCCCTGATCTGCTTGAACATGGCCGGCGCCCGCGATTTTCCGACATAGAGCGCGCCGGTCATGGCGCCGAAAGCGGCCGGCTCAAGCAGCCGGAGCGCGCCGAAAGCGCCGCGGGCCCCCTGCCCCAGCCCCGCCGCATAGGTTTCGTCCCTGGACGGCAGATGGATGTAGCCGCAAACCGTGATTCCGTCGCGCACCAGCGCCACGATGGTAGCGAATCGGTGATTGTCGTGGGCGTAATTCCAAGTGCCGTCGATCGGATCGATGATCCAGACGTCGCCCGGCCGGCCGAGCCGGTCGAGGACCGCCGGATCGGCCGCCGCCGCCTCCTCGCCGATCGCGACCGAGCCGGGCAGCGCCTCGGTCAACGCCTTGCGCAGAAAGGCTTCGCAGCGTTCGTCGGCCACGGTGACGAAGTCGTTGGGGCCCGTCTTCGTCCTGACGTCCGCGCCGGCGAGGTTGCGGAAATGCGGCAATACGATGGTCCGGGCGGCCTCGCGCAGGATGTCGTCGACCGTTTCGAAGGCCGGCAAGGCGGGCAGCGGCCGGCTTTCGCCCGTCTGCATCACCGGTCCAACCTCGTATTCAACCCGTATTCTGTATACTGCATGCAAATACACTCTTCTATACGCAGTATACAGTGCCGCGGACTCACGGCCGGGCGGGTGCGTCGGCGATTCCAGACGCCGTCGACAGCCCGTAGCGGCTGTCCAGCGTGCGGCAGTCCGATTGTTCGATGTCGACGATGAGCAGGCTGCCCGCCTCGTCGTCGGTCCGCTCGACGACCGCCCCGCGGTCGTAGAGCCAGGCCAGCGCCGCCCCCTTTTCGTAGGGCACGCGGATCGCCATGCGCCGGCGCGCCGCGCCGAGCAGGTCCTCGACTTCGGCGCACAGGCCGTCGACTCCGGCGCCGGTGAGCGCCGAGACGAGCCGAATGCGGTCGTTGGCCCGGTCCGCCCGGTTGCGCAGCCGCTCGAGGCCGGGGCCGTCCACGCGGTCGATCTTGTTCCAGACCTCGATCGTTGCCGACGCGAGTTTCTCCCCGGCGACCAGGTCGCTCAGGATCCGCCGCACGCTCTCGGCCTGGGCCGCCGCGTCCGGCCGGGCGATATCGCGGACATGGAGTATGACATCCGCCAGCGCGACCTCCTCCAGCGTCGCCCGGAAGGCGGCAATCAGCTCGGTCGGCAGGTCGGAGATGAAACCGACGGTGTCCGAGACGACGATCCGGCGGCCGCGCGGCAGCGCAATCCTGCGCATGGTCGGATCGAGGGTCGCGAACAGGGCGTCCTCGGCCGCCACGCCGGCCGCGGTGAGCCGGTTGAACAGGGTCGACTTGCCGGCATTGGTGTAGCCGACCAGCGCCGCAACCGGATACGGCACCTTCGCACGCGCCTGGCGCTGCAGGGCGCGGCGCTTGCGCACCGTTTCGAGCGCGCGCTTCAGCCGGGCGATCCGGTCGTCGATCAGCCGCCGGTCGAGCTCGATCTGGGATTCGCCCGGTCCGCCGACAAAGCCGAAGCCGCCGCGCTGGCGCTCCAGATGGGTCCAGCTGCGCACCAGCCGGCTGCGCTGCCAGGTCAGGTGCGCAAGCTCGACCTGAAGCCGGCCCTCCCGGGTGCGGGCGCGGGCGCCGAAAATCTCCAGGATCAGCGCGGTCCGGTCGATGACCTTGCACTGCCAGCGCCGTTCCAGGTTGCGCTGCTGGCCGGGGCTGAGGGTGCAGTCCATGACGACCAGTTCGGCGCCGGCCGCCGCAACGTCGCAGCCGATCGATTCAACCGCCCCCTTGCCGATCCAGGTCGCCGGCACGATGCGCGCGCAGGGCGCCGGATGGACGCCACGGACCGCAAGCCCGATGGCGCGCGCCAGGCCGGCGGCCTCTTCGAGCCGGTCGGCGCTGCGCGCCGCCGCGCCGCTGTCGCCGCGCAGCCAGGGATGGACGACCAGGGCCCCTGCCCCGGCGGCTCCGGTATCCGATGCGTCTGTCGCGGCCGGAATTGCGGGCGCGCCGGAATGCGGCCCGGCTGGCTGTCGTTCGATAGCGATGGCGCCGGCCCGGCTTCAGGCTTTGGTGTCGGCGCCCGCTGCGTCCGGTTCGAACAGCTGGATCGGCTGGCCCGGCATGACCGTCGAGATCGCGTGCTTGTAGACCAGCTGCGAATGCTGATCGCGGCGCAGCAGGACGCAGAAATTATCGAACCAGGTGACAATGCCCTGAAGCTTCACGCCATTGACGAGAAACACGGTCACCGGCGTCTTGTTCTTCCGGATATTGTTCAGAAAAACGTCCTGCAGGTTTTGTTGTTTATCCGACGACATGCTCGATTCCTTCGTTATTCTTCTGCAGTCAGTTCCGTCGCGCCGGCGTCAGTCCTTTTCTTTCGGCCGCCTTCGTCATATGGGCCGTCGCGCATCGACGGCAAGCCTCAATATCCCTTCGGAGGATTTCGCCACGGCCGCCGGCGGCCAGTCGCGAAAGCCCGCTTCCGGCTCGTCTTCCGTCGCCCGCAGGACCGGCGTGCAACCGGCGCGGATGGCGCATTCCATGTCGATCGCAGCGTCGCCGACAAACCAGACCGCGCCGGACCGGCCGATGCCCGATCCGCTGAGCGCCAGGTCGACGGGCGCGACCGCGGGCTTGTCCTCGGCAGCATCGCCCGCCCCGACCGCCCGCCCGATCAGGGCGGTCCACGCCAGATGGCCGATTTCCTTGCGCAGATAGCCGCCGTGCTTGTTGCTGACGACGCCGACATAGAGGCCGAGCCCGTTGAGCCGCCGCAACAGCTCACCCGCGCCGGGCAGCGGCTTCAGCGCTTCGAGATGCTTTGCGCGGAAGCTGCCGTAGAAGATATCGCGCGCCTCGGTCCAGCCCTCGCCGAACATGTCCGGGAAGCTGTTGCGCATGGACTGCCGGACCCACCCGCGCACGGCCGCTTCGCTCATCTCCGGGTGGCCGAACGCGCCGCGCGCGGCGTTCAGCGCGCCGGCGATGGCGGCCCAGTTGTCGACCAGCGTGTTGTCCCAGTCGAACAGGATGGCGGCCGGCGCCGGCAGCGGCGTCATGCTTCGGCCGAGCCCGTTCCGGCCGTTTCGGTCCCGCCTTCGGGAGCCATGCCCGCATGGGCGTCGTAATGCGCCTGCAGGGCGCTGGTCAGCGGGCCGGGCCGGCCGTCGCCGACCGGCCTATCGTCGATCCGTACGACCGGCATGACATGGGAGGTCGTGCTGGTCAGGAAGGCCTCGGCGGCGGCGTGCGCCTCGTCGAGCGAGAAGACCCGCTCGACCACGGCATATCCCTCGCGTTCGGCGATGGCGCGGACGGTGCGGCGGGTGATGCCGTTGAGGATCGCGTGGGTCGGCGGCCTTGTCACGACCTCCCGGCCGGCGGTGACGATCCAGGCGTTGGCCGAGGTGCATTCGGTGACGTCGCCGTCCGGCGTCACCAGCCACGCCTCGTAGGCGCCGGCTTCCGCCGCCATCTGCTTGGCCAGCACGTTAGGTAATAGTCCGACCGTCTTGATATCGCAGCGTTTCCACCGGATGTCTTCGGTCGTCACCACCGAAACGCCGCCGGCCCTGGCCGACGACTTGGGCATGGTCGAGCGGGCCGTGACGACGAGGGAACTGTCGCGGTGCGCCGGAAAGGCGTGGTCGCGCCGGGCGACGCCGCGCGACACCTGCATATAGACGATGCCGTTGTGCACCCGGTTGCGCCGGACGGTCTCGCGCAGGATGTACCTCAGGGCCGGCCGGCCGACAGGCGGTGCCATGCGCAGCTCGCCGAGCGACCGTTCGAGCCGGTCGAGATGCGGCTCCTCGTCCACGAACCGGTCGTTCTGGATCGCGATCACCTCATAGACCGCGTCGGCGAACTGGTATCCCCGGTCCTCGACATGGACCGCCGCGTCGCGGTGTCGGGTGAAGCGGCCGTTGACATAGGCAATGCGGGACATGGTTCGCGCTTTCCGGCGTGATTCTTGCGGGACGGGATTCGGGTCCGCGGCATCAGAAGAATTCGAGGCTGACCGAGAACAGCTTCTCGACCTTCCGCACGACATCGGGCAGGGCATAGAGGATCACCCGGTCGCCGGCCCGGACCACGGTATCGCCGCGCGGTACGATCACGGTGTCCTGCCGGACGATCCCGCCGACCATGATGCCCTTGTCCAGCTTCACGCCGCTGAGCGGCTTGCCGACGATGCGCGACGTGTCCATCGCCTCGGCCTCGATGATCTCCCCGGCCCCTTCGCGCAGCGAATGAACCGCGCGAATCCGGCCGCGGCGCAGATGCTGCAGGATGGTCGAGACCGTGATCGCCCGGGGCGAGACCGCGACATCGACGCCGAGCGAGGTCACCAGCGGCTGATAGTGCACGGTGTTGACCAGCGCCACGGTGCGCGCGCAGCCCAGCCGTTTGGCCATCAGCGCCGCCAGCACGTTGACCTCGTCGTTGTCCGTCACCGTGAACAGCATGTCGGTATGGGGCAGATTGAGTTCCTCGAGGATTTCGTTGTCGAGGACATCGCCGTGCACCACGACGGTATGGGCGAGCGCCGCCGCGGCGACCCTTGCGCGCTCCTCATCCTTTTCGATCAGCTTGACGGTGACGTCCTCGTCTTCCGCCTCGATCTGCTGGGCCAGGTAAAGCCCGATGTTGCCGCCGCCGACGATGATGACCCGGTGCGCTTCCGGCTCCTCGTGGCCGAACGCCGCCATGGCGCGGGTGACATGGTCCCGGTCGGCGACGAAGTAGATCTCGTCACCGGTCAGCAGCTGGTCGTCCGGCGTCGGAACGATGGTTTCGCCGCCGCGCAGGATGGCGACGATCACCGTGGCCAGATCGGGAAAAAGCGCGGTGAGCTGGCGGATCGGCGTATCCAGAACCGGACAGTCCTCGCCGAGCCGGGTGCCGATCGCCTGCACCCGCCCCTGCCCCAGCTGGATCACGTCGAAAGCGCCGGGCACAAGCATGCGCCGCCGGACCGCACGCGCGACCTCGACTTCCGGCGAGATGCGCACGTCGATCGGCATGTGATCGGCGCTGAACAGGCTCGCCCAGATCGGTTGCAGGTAGGACTGCGCCCGCACCCGGGCGATCTTGGTCGGCACGTCGAACAGGGAATGGGCGACCTGGCAGGCCACCATGTTGACCTCGTCGGTCTGGGTGACCGCGATGATCATGTCGCAATTTGCGGCGCCGGCGCGTTCGAGCACGTCGGGATGCGGCGCATGGCCGACGATCGCCCGCACTTCCAGGGCGTCGCTGATGCGCCGGATCAGCGCCTCGGACCGGTCGATGACCGTGACTTCGTTGTTCTCGGTCGCCAGGTGGCGGGCGATGTTGAGACCGACCTGCCCTGCCCCGCACACGATTACGCGCATGATGTCACCGGACCTTGCCGTGAGGAGAAGAGCGGCGGATCAATGGACGGCGTCTGATCCGTCGCCCGCGCTGCGTTCGCCGCCGGCGAGGCCGAGCAGCTTCAGCTTGCGGTGCAGCGCGGAGCGTTCCATGCCGACGAATTCCGCCGTCCTGGAGACATTGCCGCCGAAGCGGCTGACCTGCGCCGTCAGATACTCGCGCTCGAACATCTCGCGGGCCTCCCGGAGCGGCAGCGCCATGATCTCGCCGCCCTTTTCGAGACGCGGCAGCATGGTCTCGTCGCCCAGGATGACCGGCGGCACCATCTTGGCGGTCAGTTTCTCCCCCGGGCCGGCCGGCGCCATGATCAGCATGCGGTGGATCACATTTGCCAGTTCCCGGACATTTCCGGGCCAGTTGTAGGCCTGCAGGGCGGCGAGCGCCTCGTCCGAGAAGCCGCGCGCCGGGAGGCCGTCGCGGGCCGCGGCCTTCGCCATGAAATGGCGCGCGAGATCGGGAATGTCCTGACGCCGGTCGCGCAGGGGCGGGATGTCGATGGGGACGACCCGGAGCCGGTAGTAGAGATCCTCCCGGAAACGGCGGGCGGCGATTTCGGGCTCGAGAGGCCGGCTGGTCGAGGCGATGACGCGGATGTTGACCTCGACGATCGAATGGCCGCCGATCCGTTGAAACCCCTGATCCTGCAATATCCTGACAAATTCGCCCTGGGTTTCCCACGGCATGTCGGCGACTTCGTCCAGCAGCAGCGTGCCGCCGTGGCAGCGTTCCAGAATGCCGGCCTTCGTGTGGCCCCCGGCCTCTTCGCCGAACAGTTCCTGTTCGAGGCGGTCGGGACGCATGGTCGCGCAATTGACGACCACAAAGGGGCCGCTGCTGCGCGTGCTGCGCTGATGAATCAGCCGGGCGACGACTTCCTTGCCGACGCCGGCGGCGCCGGTGACCAGGACGCGGCTGCTGGTCGGAGCGACCCGCGAGATCGCCTGGTCGATATGCGCGATGGCCGGCGAAGCGCCGACCAGTTCGAAGGCTCCGCCTGCGCGTTCGAGCAGCGCCTCGTTCTCCCGCTTGAGGCGCTCGGTCTCGACCGCGCGCTCGATCTGGACGAGCAGCCTGTCGCTCTTGAACGGCTTCTCGATGAAATCGTAGGCGCCCATCTTGATGGCGTTCACCGCCATCTCGACCGTGCCGTGGCCGCTGATCATGATGACAGGCAGGTCAGGATGATCCTTCTTGACCACGGCGAGAATCTCGTTGCCGTCCATCTTGCTGCCTTCCAGCCAGATATCCAGCAGGATGAGCGACGGCCGCCGGGCGCGAATCGCCTCGAGCGCGGCGTCGGCGTCCGCGGCGAGCCGGGTTTCGTATCCCTCGTCGTTCAGGATGCCCGCTATCAGCTTGCGGATATCGGCTTCGTCGTCGACGATCAGGATGTCGGCGGCCATCGGTCAACCGTCCCGGAGCTCAGAGAGGCGCTTGCGGGGGCGCATGCGGGAAGGTCAGGCGTCCGCCGGAACGGGCCGGGCGGCCTCGTCCGCGCGGATCGTTGCCGGAAACGCCATGCTGACGGTCGCACCGCGGATTTCTCCTTCCGCCGAATGGTCGTTCTTCATCTGCAACTCCCCGCCATGATCCTCCATGATCTTGCGCACGATGGCGAGTCCCAGGCCCGTTCCCTTGGCGCGGGTCGAGACATAGGGCTCGGTCAGCCGGTGAAGCATATCCGTCGGCAGGCCGGGGCCGGTATCCGAGATCGAAACCGTAAGGCCGGACTCGTTGTCGTCGATCGTGACGGTCACGGTGCCGGCCCGGCCCGAACCGTCTCCGGAACCGTCTCCGGGCCCGTCTCCGGAACCGTCTTCCGAACCGTTCGGATCGCCGCGTTCCTCGATCGCATTGGCGGCGTTCTGAAGCAGGTTGGTCAGCGCCTGGCCGATCTGGTGGCTGTCGCACATGACCGGCAGCGGCGTCTGGGCTCTCTCGAATTCGTAGACGATCGCCGGGTGCGCCGAGCGCTCCAGGAATATCGCCTGCCGGCACAGCCTGCGCAGATCGTTCTTTCTCATGCGCGGCTCGGGCATCCGCGCGAAACTGGAGAATTCGCTGACCAGCCGGCCGATATCGTCGACCTGCCGGATGATCGTGTCGGTGCAGGTGTCGAAAACCTCCGGATCGGTCTCGATCTGCTTGAGATATTTGCGCCGGAGGCGTTCGGCGGAAAGCTGGATCGGGGTCAGCGGATTCTTGATTTCGTGGGCGATCCGGCGGGCGACGTCGGCCCAGGCCGCCGTGCGCTGGGCCTGTTGCAGGTCGGTGATGTCGTCGAAGGTGAGGACGTAGCCGACGATCTCCGAGTCCAGATGTTCGGCAGCGAGGCGGACCATCAGGGTGCGCGCCCGGTCGTTGCGGTGAAGGACGATTTCGCTCCAGTGGCGGCGGACCGGGTTGCGCGCGACCCGGTCCATCATTTCGCCGAATTCCGGCACGATATCGGCGATCTTTTCGCCGATCCGCTGCTCCAGATCGACACCGAGAAGATCGGAGGCCGAGCTGTTCGGCAGGTTGATGCGGCGATCGGCATCGAGGCCGATCACTCCGGCGGTGACGCCTTCCAGCACCTGCGCGGTGAATTCGCGGCGCGCCTCGACCTGCCGGTTCGCCTCGACAAGTTCTTCCCGGTTTCGTTGAATTTCACCGACCATCTGATTGAAAGATTTTGATAAACTTGCAATTTCATCGCGCCCCGTACTGCCGACGCGGACGCCGAGGTCTCCCTTGGCCACGCGCTCGGAAGCCGCGATCAGTTCGGAAATCGGCCGCACCATGCGGTTGGCGAAATACAGGCCGAGCCAGATCGCCGCGAGCAGGAGCAACAGCGAAACCACGCCGTAGAGCAGGAAATAGCCGATCTGCAATCCGGAGCGCTGCCCCTCCAGAAGGAGATACTCGTCGACGGCATCCTTCATGCGCAGCATGTGCGCGCGCAGCGTCGGCACGATCGGGCGGCTGATATAGAGGTAGACGTTCGAATCGAAGAAGATTGTCAGCCGCATGAGCGCGCGGATGTTGTGCTCGCCCCGACGCGCGACCACCACGATATCGCCGTCCTTACGGATCCTCGAAATGGCGGCGCGCATGTTCGCCGGCCGCTCGTTCGAGGGCGAAAAGCTGCCGACGTCGGAGACCAGGACGCGGCCGCGCTCGTCGAAGACCGACGCGCCGACGATGCCGCGCTCGCGCGCGCGCCGCGTGACGAAGGCGGGCAGCTGATGCGGATCGCTCATCAGTTCCAGCGCCTGGGCGTTGATGTCGCCGCCCAGATTGCGGACGTCGTCGCGCAGCGCGATGATGTGTTCGTCGACATATTTTTCGGTCATTTGCACCGATTCGCGCAGCGCGGTGCCGACCCGGCTGCTGAACCAGGACTGGATGCCGAATTCGAACATCGCCGCGGAGAAAACCGCGACGACGATCGCCGGCGTCACCGCCACGATGCTGAACAGGAGGACCAGCCGCGCGTGCAGCCGGGATCCCGCCTCGCCCTGCCGCCGCGCCGACCAGAGCAGAACCGCCCGGAAGGCGATCAGCCCGGCGAGCGGGAGGATGATGACCAGATCGATGACGATGAGCGCCAGGTTGATGCCCGGGTCGGCGCCCAGCGGCGATTCGGCCAGGTTGATCGCGGTCAGCACGCTGACGGCGATCGCGGCGATCGTCAGCCCGACCGCGAGGCGGCTCGACAGGGCCACGCGGTTGGCGAACGCCGAGAGGCGCAGCATCCAGCGTTTTCTCCGGCGCACGGGACCGACGGCGGCGTCCATCACGTGCCCTCCCCGCCCGGCGCGGAACCGCGGAAACGCGCCATCCGCCGGTCGCGCACGACGTCGATCCCGAGATCCGATATCTTCTTGCGCAGGGTATTCCGGTTGAGGCCGAGCATGCCGGCCGTGCGCAGCTGGTTGCCGTTCGTCGCCGCCAGCGCCAGTTCGATCAGCGGGCGCTCGACTTCCCGGATCACCCGCGCGTAGAGGCCGGACGCCGGCAGCTTGCCGTCATGGGCGTCGAAATAGGCGCGCAGATGGCGCTCCACCGAACCGCCGATGCTCCCGGCCTCCTCGCCGGAGTCCTCTGGATCGGCGGTCGGCGCCCCGTCCCGGTCAACCAGGTCCCGGTCGGCCAGTTCGGCCTCCACGATCCCGGTCGTGATCGTTTCCTCGGAATAGAGCGCCGCCAGGCGGCGGATCAGGTTTTCCAGTTCGCGCACGTTGCCGGGCCAGCGCGCGCGCGCCAGGCGCGCCACCGCCGCTTCGTCGAGGGTCTTGCGCGGCAGGCCCTCGGCTTCGGCGCGCGCCAGGAAATGGTCGACAAGGTCCGGAATATCCTCGGGCCGCTCGCGCAGGGCCGGCACGCGGATCGGCACGACGTTCAGCCGGTAGAACAGGTCCTCGCGGAACAGGCCCTGCCGGATCAGGGTGCGCAGGTCGCGGTGGGTCGCAGCGACGATCCGCACATTCGCGCGCATCGGCGAGCGTCCGCCGACCGGAAGATATTCACCCTGCTGGAGCACGCGCAGCAGCCGGGTCTGCGCCTCGATCGGCATGTCGCCGATCTCGTCGAGGAACAGCGTGCCGCCCTCGGCCTGGGCGAACCGCCCCGGCGCGCGGGAATCGGCGCCGGTGAACGCCCCCTTCTCGTGGCCGAACAGTTCGCTCTCGATCAGGTCGCGCGGAATGGCCGCCATGTTGATGGCGACGAACGGCCGGTTCTTGCGCTTGCCGTAGTCGTGCAGGGCGCGTGCGATCAGCTCCTTGCCGGTCCCGGATTCGCCGGTCACGACGACCGACAGGTCGGTCGGCATCAGGCGCGCCAGCGTGCGGTAGATCTCCTGCATGGCCGGCGAGCGGCCGATCAAGGGCAGGCCGTCGTCCGGCGCCGGTTCGGCCCGGCGGTCGGGACCGTTCGCTGGAGACGCCGTCAATCCGCGTTTAACGACGCCGACCAATTCGTTGATATCGAAGGGTTTCGGCAAATATTCGAAAGCGCCGCGCTCGGTCGCCCGGACGGCGGTCGCCAGGGTATTCTGCGCGCTCATGACGATCACGCGCAGCGACGGCCGCAGCTTGCGGATGCGCGGCACGAGGTCGAGGCCGTTCTGGTCCGGCAGGATGACGTCGGTGATGACCATGTCGCCGGCGCCGTCCTGAATCCAGCTCCACAGGGTGGCGGCGTTGCCGGTCGCCTTCACGTCGTAGCCCGCCCGGACGAGGGCGTGGCTCAGCACGGTGCGGATGCTCCGGTCGTCGTCGGCCAGCAGGATGGTCGCTTCGGCCATGGGTCAGCGCCTTTCCTGCGCCGGCAGGAGCACCCGGAACACGGTGCGCCCGTTGTCCCGGTCGAACTCGACGACACCGCCGAGTTCCTCGACAAGCTTGGCGACCAGCGCCAGCCCCAGCCCGCTGCCCGATGATTTGGTCGTGACGAACGGATCGAACAGGTGGTTGCGCAGCTCGGCGGGTATGCCGGGGCCATTATCCTCGACCGAGACAACGATCGGCAACCGGATAAAGCCGTCGCCGGCCGGCGCCGCGATCCGCACGCCCGACCGGTAGGCGGTGTGCAGCCGGATCTCGCCGCCCAGGTCCGGCGCCGCCTCGGCCGCGTTCTTGACCAGGTTCAGGAATACCTGGACGAGCCGGTCCCGGTCTCCGGGAACCGGCGGCAGGGAAGGATCGTAGTCCTCGACGATCCGCCGGCCCCTTGCAAAACCGTTTTCGGCGCTGCTCCGTACCCGGCCGAGCACCTCGTGGATGTTCACCGCCTCGCGCCGGACCAGCGGCCGGTCGGCGAAGATCTCGAACCGGTCGACCAGGGCGTTCAGCCGGTCGGCCTCCTCGCAGATCAGGCTGGCGAGCGGCCGGTCCTCTGCGGGCGCGGCGGTTTCGAGCAGCTGCGCCGCGCCCTTGATGCCGCTCAGCGGATTGCGGATTTCGTGGGCCAGCAGGGCGGCCATCGCGGAAACCGACCGGGCGGCATTGCGGTGGCTGAGTTGGCGGTCGATCTGGTGGACGATGGACTGTTCCCGGAAGCTCAGCACGATCGACCCGGCGCCATCGCCAACCGGGCTGGCCTGGACCGCGACATGGGGAATGGTCTGTTGCCGCGAATCGAGCGCCGCGTCGCTGTCTGCAACGGTGCTGCCCGCTGCCTGCGCCTGCTGCAGGAGCGAGAAGACCGGGCTGTCTTCCGGAAAATAATGCGCAAGGGTCCGCCGGCAGATCGCCTTGCGGCTGGCGCCCAGCAGGTTCTCGGCCGCGAGATTGGCGAACCGGATCGCGTATTCCCGGTCGATCACGAGGATCGCATCGGCCAGCGCGTTGAGATAGGCCCAGCCCTGCAAAGCCGCCGACCCGGTTTCGTCCCCGGTTTCCTCCCCGGTTTCGTCCGCGGGCCGGGCCCCGAATTCAGGCTGCGCCTGTCGCACCGCTGCGGCGTGCAGGTCCATGTTCATGCGGCCAGGGCCGCGCGTTCCGGCGTGGGTGCTGCGAACGCCCGCCCGATCAGGTCCAGCACCGCGCCGGGCGCCGTCAGCCGGTTCGCCGCGGTCCTGAAGGCCGGCGGGAGGCCGGCGGCCTCGGCGTACCAGGCCAGATGCTTGCGCGCGATCCGGACTCCCGCCGGTACGCCGTAATGGTCGAGCATGGCGCCGTAATGGCCCTTGACGAGCGCGGCCAGCGCCGGCCCCTCCGGCGGCGCGACCGCCGGGCGGCCGGTCAGCTTCCGCATCGCATCGCGCAGCAGCCACGGTCGGCCGCAGGCGCCGCGGCCGATCATCACGCCGTCCGCCCCCGACAGCGCCAGGGCCTCCGCCATGTCGTCCGGCGAGCGGATATCGCCGTTGACGATGACGGGTACGCCGACGGCGCGCTTAACCGGCGCGACCGCCGCCCAGTCGGCGCAGCCGCCGAACCGCTGTTCGCGGGTCCGGGCGTGAACGGTGAGCATCCGGGCGCCGGCCGCTTCGCACAGCCGCGCGAACTCCGGCGCGTTGCGGTGCGCATCGTTCCAGCCCAGGCGCACTTTCGCCGTCACCGGCAGCGGGTCGGCGGCGCGCACCACCGCCTCGACGATGCGCGCGGCGAGCGCCGGCTCGCGCATCAGCGCCGATCCGCACGCCTTGTTGACGACCTTTTTCGCCGGACAGCCGAAATTGATGTCGATCAGGGCCGCGCCGCAATCCCGCGCCAGCCGGGCCGCCTCCGCCATGACCGCCGGCTCGGCGCCGGCCAGCTGGAGGGCGGCCGGACGGCGCTCGCGGCTGAGGTCGCCCCGGAGCCGCGACTTGCGCGTCCGTTGCACCATCGTGCCGCTGGCAACCATTTCGGAAAAGACCAGCCCGGCGCCGAACGACCGCACGAGCCTCCGGAACGGCAGATCGGTCACGCCGGACATCGGCGCCAGCAGGACCGGCGCGTCCAGCATCAGGTTGCCGACCTGAATGCCCATTTTTCGTCCAGCGCCTGTTTATTGTGCAATCCCGCCGAACCTAGGCCGCGCCCGGAGCGTCGGCAACCGCGGGATGGGAACGATGCCGGATCGGTGATATGAGCGGCAGCATGACCGACCGGCCACAATCCGATACCGCCGGAGAACGCCCGGACTGCGCCGCCGTCATCGTGGCGGCCGGGCGCGGCGTGCGCGCCGGCGGCGACGTGCCGAAACAGTATGCCCGGATCGGCGGCGAACCGGTGCTGCGCCGGACGGTCGGCGTCTTCGCGGCCCATCCGGCGGTCTCGACTGTCGTCACGGTCATCCACCCGGACGATGAGGCGCTGGCCCGGCAGGCGGTCGGCCCGGCGCAGGTCCATTTCGTAGACGGTGGCGCATCGCGTCAGGAATCGGTCTGCAACGGCTTGAAATTCCTCGATAAACTCGATCCGGAATTCGTCCTCGTCCACGATGCCGCCCGTCCGTTCGTGACCGAGGATATCATCGGTAAATGTCTCGAAGCGGCGCGCCGCCACGGCGCCGCCGCCGCGGGCGTGCCGATGGCCGACACCGTCAAGAAGACCGACGGCGCGGGTCTCGTTACCGACACGATCGCCCGCGACCGGCTGTGGCGGGCCCAGACGCCCCAGGCCTTCCGCTACCGCGACCTGCTGGCCGCGCACGCTTCGGCTGCCGGACAGGCGTTGACCGACGACGCCGCGGTCGCCGAAGCCGCCGGGCTCGCCGTCGCCATGAGCCCGGGATCGGAGGACAACTTCAAGATCACTGCGGCCGAAGACCTGGCGCGGGCCGACCGGATCGCCCGGGCTGCAGCGCCGCGGATCACGGTCGTCGGGCATGGCTTCGACGTTCACGCCTTCGGCCCCGGCGACCATATCGTGCTGTGCGGCGTGCGGATCGGCCATTCGCACGGGCTCGAGGGCCATTCGGACGCCGACGCCGGCCTGCACGCCCTGACCGACGCCCTGCTCGGCGCGCTGGGGGCGGGCGATATCGGGCAGCACTTCCCCGACAGCGACCCGCAATGGCGCGGCGCGGCCTCGAACCGGTTCGTGCGCCACGCGCTCGGCTTGGCCGCCGCGGCCGACGGACGGCTGGTCAATCTCGATCTCACGATTATCTGCGAGCGGCCGAAACTTCAGCCGCATTACGATGCCATGAAGCGCAGCCTGGGCGACCTGACCGGCCTGCCGCCGGCGCGGATCGGCCTCAAGGCGACGACGACCGAGAGGCTCGGCTTTACCGGCCGCGGCGAGGGCCTGGCGGCCCAGGCCGTCGTGTCGCTCGACCTGCTGGACACGGTGTGACGTGGCCGCGCAGCGACCGGTGGATTTCGCCGGCTGGCTGGCGGTCTGGTTCGGCGCCGGCCTGTCGCCGGTCGCGCCGGGGACCGCCGGATCGCTGGCCGCCCTGCCCTTCGGCGCAGCGATCCTGTGGGCCGGCGGCGCCTCGGGCTGGCTCTGGCTCGGCCTGGCCGTCCTGCTGCTGCTGCCGCTCGGCGCCTGGGCGGCGGCGGCCTACGACCGGCAGACCGGCGGGCACGACAATGCCGCCATCGTCGTCGACGAGGTCGCCGGCCAGTGGATCGCCCTGCTGCCGGCCGGCCCGATTACGGTTCCGGGGAGCGCCTGGTGGCACTTTGCGCTGGCGTTCGGCCTGTTCCGGCTGTTCGACATCGCCAAGCCCTGGCCGGTCGGCTGGGCCGACCGGCAAATCGGCGGCGGCTGGGGCGTCATGGCGGACGATATCGTCGCGGGCCTCTACGCCGGGGCGCTGACCTGGCTGGCCATCCGGCTGGAGCCGGCCCTGTGAACCCGGAAGCAAGGCCGGTCGATCCGGCACGGCTGTTGCAGGCGGCGCGGGCGGCCGGGCTGACCCTCGCCACGGCCGAATCCTGCACCGGCGGCATGGTCGCGGCCGCCCTGACCGATATCGCCGGCTCGTCCGACGTTTTCGAGCGGGGTTTCGTCACCTATTCCAACGAGGCCAAGACCGAACTGCTGGGCGTCGATCCGGCGCTGACCGGGCCGGGCGGTCCCGGCGCGGTGAGCGAACCGGTCGCCCGGGCCATGGCGGCGGGCGCGCTCCACCGGTCCCGGGCGGACGTCGCCGTTTCGGTCACCGGCATCGCCGGGCCGGGCGGCGGCACCGCCGGCAAGCCGGTCGGCCTCGTCCATTTCGGCTGGACGGTGCGGGACGGCGCAAACGGCGCCCGCCGGCAGGTCTTTTCCGGCGACCGCGCGGCCGTCCGGGCAGCGGCGACGAACTACGCCCTCGCCCTGCTCGCCCAGGCCGTCGAAGCGGCGGTCGAAAGGGAGGCCGGCGACCCGGCCGGCCGGCGGGACCGATGAGCGCGAACCCGGCCGCAGCCCCGAAACCGACCGGGGCGCCGAAGCCGATCGCCGGCCGCGATATGCTGGTCGCCACCGGCGTCGCCATCCTGGTCTACGCCTTCGCGATCCAGTTCGTGCCCCTGCTCCGGTCCGAAACGGTCACCGCCTCCGGCAAGCAGCTCGTCCTGATCGGCTACCTGGCGGCGAATCTGGCCGCGTTCGGCGCCGCCATTTCAGCGCTCCTGCTGCGCAATCCGGGCTATTCCTGGACGGATATCGGCGTGCGGCCCGCCGACGACCGCTGGAAACGGAAAGCCGTGCTGCTGGGGCTGGCGGCGACGCCGCTCGCCTTCGCCTTCGGCCTGTTCCTGCGCCGGACGTTCGATCTCGATTCGCCGGGAGCGGATTTTTTTGCGCCGGCCGGATTTTCCTGGATCGCAGCCGCTACGATCGTTCTCTACGGCGGCATTCTCGTGCCGATGTTCGAAGAGTTGTTCTTCCGTGGCCTGGTCTATTCCTGGCTGCGCAACCGGCTGACGGCGGTAAGCGCGATTCCGATCAGCGCACTGGCCTTCGCGGTCGTGCATCTACGCATCGAGGTCATGATCGTCGCCTTCGCCATGGGCTGCCTGCTGGCGTGGCTTTACGAAAGATCGCGCTCGATCCTGCCCTGCATCCTGCTGCACCAGACCTTCAATACGGCGCAGCTGGTCCTCGTTTACGGCGCGGTCGCGCTCGCCCCCGACCGCAGCGGACTCGGTTAGGCCGGAGTCTCGCGCGGCGCGACGGGGACAGCCTTCGCGACCGCCGCCGGATCGCCGTACAGCTTCCGCGCCCGGCCTTCGAAGGCGGCGACCATCTTGCGCACGGCTTCGTGGAACAGGGCGCCGATCAGCCGTTGCAGCAGGCGGGACCTGAACTCGAAATCGAGAAAGAACTCGATCTCGCAGCCGTCCGGATGGGCCTTGAAGACCCAGTGGTTCTCCAGATAGCGGAAAGGGCCCTCGGTGTAGGTCACGTCGATGCGGCCCGGCCGGTCGAGGCTGACCCGCGACGTGTAGCGCTCGCGGATCATGCGGAAGCCGACCAGCAGGTCCGCGACGATCAGGGTTTCCGACCGGCGGCGGATGCGCGCGCCCATCACCCAGGGCAGGAATTCCGGATAGCGTTTCACGTCGGCGACCAGATCGAACATCTGGTCGGGCGCGTAGGGCAAGACCGCGACCTGCCGGTGTTTAGGCACGGCCCTGCCCGTCTGCCGTTCCGGCCGCGGCGCGCGCCGCCTTCAGCCGGGCGAAATCGTCGCCGGCGTGATAGGAACTGCGGGTGAGCGGCGAGGCCGAGACCATCAGGAACCCCTTGCCCCAGGCCATTTTTTCGTAGGCCCGGAACTCGTCGGGATGGACGAAGCGGTCGACGGGCGCGTGCTTGCGCGTCGGTTGCAGATACTGGCCGATGGTGAGGAAGTCGACGTTGGCCGAACGCAGGTCGTCCATGACCTGGTAGACCTCTTCCTTCGTCTCGCCCAGCCCGACCATCAGGCCAGACTTGGTGAAGATCGACAGGTCGGTTTCCTTGACCTCCTGCAACAGGCGCAGGGATACGAAATAGCGCGCGCCGGGCCGGATCGCCGGATAGAGCCGCGGCACGGTCTCCAGATTGTGGTTGAACACGTCCGGCCGGGCCCGAGCAACCCGTTCGACCGCGCCCGGCTTGTGCAGGAAATCCGGCGTCAGAATTTCGACCGTGGTCTGCGGCGCGTGGCGGCGGATCGCGGCGACCGTCTCGACGAAATGGCCGGCGCCGCCGTCCGGCAGGTCGTCCCGGTCGACCGAGGTGACCACGATATGCTCGAGGCCGAGCCGTGCCGTCGCCAGGCCGACATTCTCGGGCTCGTGCGGGTCCAGCAGATCCGGCAGGCCGGTCTCGACGTTGCAGAAGGCGCAGGCCCGGGTGCAGACGCTGCCCAGGATCATGAAGGTGGCGTGCTTCTTCGCCCAGCACTCGCCGATATTGGGGCAGGCGGCTTCTTCGCACACCGTCGCGAGATTGTGTTCCCGGACCAGCTTCCGGGTGGCGTTGAAGGCCTCGCCTGCCGGGGCCTTGACGCGAATCCAGTCGGGCTTGCGCCGGATCGGGCTGTCCGGCCGGTGCGCTTTTTCGGGATGCCGGAGCTTGGCCCGGCCGCCGGCGGGCAGGTCAGCGGATTCGGAAATCGCCATGCCCCGGAGATGCCCCCTCGCCCGCCGCCGTTCAAGGCGCGATTGCGCGCGGAAGCCGGTCGGTCGGGACCGCGGGAAAACGCCGGTCAGCCGATCGGGCGGTCGGTGCGGAAGTTCTCGGCGTAGCTTTTCGGCCTCACCGCCCGCTCCCGCGGCTCGCGGACCTGGTAGTCGATGCCCTTGCGCTCGCAGAAGGCAATCGCTTCGTCGCGGGTGGCGAAACCCATCTTCACCTGCTGGCCGGTATCCGACGACGTCGTCCAGCCGGTCACCGGGTCCTGCTTCATGGCCGCCTGCGGCTCGTATTCGACGATCCAGCCCTTGGCGTTGCCGCGGCCGGACTGCATGGCGGTCTTGGCCGGGCGGTAGATGCGCGCGCGCATGGTTCGATTCCGGATTCCCAAAGCTCCTGACTGGTCGGGGCGGACGGATTCGAACCGCCGGCTTCCTGCTCCCAAAGCAGGTGCTCTACCTGGCTGAGCTACGCCCCGGTCAGTGCCTGCCGATAGCCGATGCGGGGGCCCGCGGCAAGCGTCTGTCGCAGGGGAGATGTGGTATCGCCGAACCTGTGTTATCAAGACGCCCGTCCGCGCCGGACCCGGCGTCCCTCCCCATGGCAGTCAACGTCCAGGACTCCGCCCATGTCCCGTCGCACCGACCAACTGAGCGACGCGCTCCATGCCTACATGCTGCGCTGGGGCGTCAACGAGCCCGCCCCGGTGCGGGCATTGCGCGAAGACACCCACAGGCTTTCCCAGGACGGCTGGCAGAGTTCGCCTGAACAGGCCCAGTTCATGGCCCTGCTCGCCGGCGCGATCGGCGCGAAGCGGTTTCTCGAAATCGGCACTTTCACCGGCTATTGCACCCTGCGCATGGCGCTCGCGCTGCCGGCGGACGGCCGGGTCGTCGCCTGCGACATCACCGACGAGTTCGTCGAGAAGGCGGGGCGCCGGCACTGGCGCGAGTCGGGCATGGAAGACCGTATCGACCTGCGTATCGGCCCGGCGGCGGACACCCTCGAAGAGCTGCTCGCCGATCCCGGCCCCGGCAGCTTCGACATGGCCTTCATCGACGCCGACAAGGAGGATTATCCAATTTACTTCTCCTTGTGTGCGCAACTCGTCCGGGCCAACGGGCTGGTACTGATCGACAATACATTCTGGGGCGGCCGGGTCGCCGATCCGGACGATACCCGCAAATCGACGGCCGCGATCCGCGAGGCGACCCGCATGGCCTTCGAGCGCGACGATTTCGAGGTCGCGATGGTGCCGATCGGCGACGGCCTGCTGATGGCCAGAAGGCTGCGCTGACCGCCCTTCGATACGCCGCCTTCGGCGGCTACTCAGGACGAGGGTAAGGTGGTGACGGGATGGTTACGATTCACAATTTCTCCTCATCCCGGGTAGGCCCCGCAGGGGCCGTATCGAGGGGCTCGTCAGCAACCGACGCGAACCAGCGCTCCTGCGGGTTGCGCCCGCGGGAGTGACTCCAGGTTACCGCGCGCAACACGGCTTGGGCTTCGGCACCGATCGGGCTCGCCGCTTCGAGGCCGTTCAACACGCCCCACACCCGGGTCCAGCAGCGCGCCGTCGCCCAAGGATTGTAGCCGCCGCCGCCCGTCACCAGCAGGCGCGGGGCGAGCGCCATCGCCGCCGCGGCCGCCCGGGCGTGGCTGGCGTTGCTGAGCGCCAGCCCGCTCATCGGGTCGTCGGCCAGGGCGTCGGCGCCGCATTGTAGCACCAAGAGCTGCGGACCGAAGGCGCGGACGGCCGGCAGGATCTCCGAATTCATCAGCGATTCGAAGCCTTTGTCCCCGAAACCTGTAGCGACAGGATAGTTGTGGATGTGCCGCGGCGAATCGCTCGCATTGCCGGTGCGCGGCCAGCGGCCGGCCTCGTGGACCGACAGGATCATCACGCGCGGATCGTCACCGAGGGCAATCTCGACGCCGTCGCAATGATGGGCGTCGATATCCAGATAAGCGACCCGCGTCGCGCCCCGGTCGAGGGCGGCGAGGATGCCCAAGACGGGATCGTTGAAGAAGCAGAAGCCGCTCGCCCGGTCCTTCAGGCCGTGATGCGTCCCGCCGGCCGGGCTGAACACGATGCCGCCCTTCTCCAGCAGGCCGATGGCGTGCAGCGTCGCGCCGGCCGCGGTTGCCGGGCGCCGGAAGATCTCGCCGAACACCGGATTGCCGTTGACGCCGAGGTTGAAGCGCGCGCGCTGGTCTTCGGTCGCCGTCCCGTCGCGCTCGCATTGCCGGACGGCGGCGACATAATCCGAATCATGGAACCGGGTGAGCTGTTCGACCGTGGCGACCGGGCTGTCGACATATTGCGCGTCGGGCAGCCAGCCGAGCGCCCGGCACAGGTCGGCGGCGAGCGACACCCGAGGAATCGCCAGCGGGTGTTTACCGCCGTAGCGGGAATGCCGGTAAATTTCGCTGCCGATGAAGCGGGGTTCGGGCATGATGCTCCGGAAATAGCGCGATCAACCGGCCGTTCCAGCCCGGAGGCACCGTTGGCCTCCCCTACACCCGGTCCGGTTCCGCGTCTTCATCAGGATCGAATCCGTACGCGCCCTTGCGTCCGCGTGCCGCCTGTCATACTCCTGTCCGCATCACTTGGGGGAGCCCTAGCCCGGCTGAGAGGTTCCCTGCCCGTCCCTACCCCTTTTCCGCGGGTCGGACGGCGCAGTGAACGACCCCTGGAACCTGATCCGGTTCGCACCGGCGTAGGGAACAGTGACATGGCCGAGCGCCGGGACAACAGCCGCCATACCAGCCGTAGCGCCCTTGTTGCTGCCGGGCCTCGTCCGGCGGACCTTTCGCATGATCGCTACGCGCCGGACGACCCCTTCGCGCCGGACGGGGCCGGCCCGCTCGAACGGGCCATACGAATCGGCGTCATCCTGATCGGCGTCGTCGCCTTCTGGTATGCCGCGATCCTGCTGACCGGCGCGCCGCGCTTCATTCTGCCGCCGCCCGATGCCGTGCTGGCTTCGCTGATCGGCGACGCCGGCCTGCTTGCCGAGAACGCACTCACGACGATCAGCGAGATCCTGCTCGGCATGCTGTTCGGGCTCACCGTCGGCTGCGCCACGGCCCTTCTGATGGCGGCGAGCGCGCCGGTGCGGCGCTGGATGCTGCCGGTGCTGGTCGCCAGTCAGGCGGTGCCGGTCTACGCGCTGGCGCCGGTGCTGGTGCTGTGGTTCGGCTTCGGCATCTGGCCCAAGGTCGTGATGGCGACACTGATCATCTATTTCCCGGTCACCGCCGCCTTCTTCGACGGGTTGCGCCGGGCCGACCGGCAATGGATCGACCTGGCGCGCTCGATGGGCGCGTCGCGCGGCGACGTGCTGCGGCTGGTCCGCCTGCCCGCCGCCCTGCCCTCGCTCGCGTCGGGCATCCGCATCGCCGCGGCGACCGCGCCGATCGGCGCCATCGTCGGCGAATGGATCGGCGCCAGCGCCGGGCTCGCCCATGTGATGAACCAGTCCAAGGCCCAGGCCGAGGAGCCGCGCATGTTCGCCGCGCTGGTCGTCATCGCGGTCATCGCCGTCGGCCTCTATTTCGCCGTCGACCGGCTGCTGCGCCTCGCCGTGCCTTGGCGCGCTGAGGCTGCCTGATTGTGGAGATGTAAAGATGCTGCTTCGATCCCCGATCCGCCCGTTTCGCGCCGCCTGCCTGGCCGCCTTCGCCGCCGCCCTCGCCAGCGCGGCCCCCGCGGCCGCCGCCGACAAATTCACGGTCCTGCTCGACTGGTTCGTGAACCCGGACCACGGGCCGTTGTTCGTCGCGCAGGAACGCGGCTATTTCCGGGAGGCCGGGCTCGACGTCGAACTGATCGCGCCGTCCGATCCGAACGATCCGCCCCGGCTGGTCGCGGCCGGGCGCGGCGACGTCGCCATTTCCTACCAGCCGCAACTCCACATCCAGACCACCAAGGGCCTGCCGCTGGTCCGCATCGGCACCCTGGTCGCCACGCCGCTCAACTCGCTTGTCGTGCTGCGCGACGGCCCGGTCAAGCGGATCGCCGACCTCAAGGGCCGCAAGGTCGGCTATTCGGTCGGCGGCTTCGAAACGGCGCTGCTGAAGGCCATGCTCGGCAAGCACGGCTTGACCATAGAAGACATCACGCTGGTCAACGTGAATTTCGACCTGTCTTCGAGCCTGATGGCCGGCAAGGTGAGCGCGGTGATCGGCGCCTACCGCAATTTCGAACTCAACCAGATGGACATCGAGAAGCGGCCGGGCACCGCCTTCTTCGTCGAGGAGGAGGGCGTGCCGCCCTACGACGAACTGATCTACGTCGCCCACAGGGACCGGGTGGCCGATCCGAAAATGCGCCGCTTCATCGGGGCGGTCGAACGCGGCGTTCAATATCTGGTCAACTATCCGCAGCGCAGCTGGGCGTTGTTCATCAAGGGCCGCGAGAAGGAGCTGGACAGCGAACTCTTCCGCCGGGCCTGGCGGGATACCCTGCCCCGCTTCGCGCTGCGGCCGGCGGCCCTGGATCGCGCGCGCTATGCCAATTTTGCCGCCTTCCTGAAAAGCCAGGGCATCATCGCGAAAATCCTGCCGGTTGCGGACTATGCGCGGGAATTGAAGTGATGGTCCGGGAATGGCCGAAGGACTGTAGGGGGGTCAAACCTTCCTCTACAAATTTGGACCGGCGGAAACGGCGGCGCGTCGGATTGCCCGGTTCTGAGACACTGCCGACGCGCCGGCAGCCTTGTCACGATTGAGTGCGCTCACTAGGGTTCGCGGCACCCGAACACGCTGTGGAGAGGAGCGGACTTCCGTGCGGCTGGTTGGCCTGTATCTTGCCCTGTTCGCCTTCTGGCTGCTGATGTCCGGCCATTACGAGCCGCTGATCGTCGGCTTCGGCGTCGTCTCCTGCGCGGCGGCGGTCTACATCGCCCGGCGGAAGGATATCGTCGATCACGAGAATCTCTCCTGGTACCTCAAGCCGAAGCTGCCCTTCTACTGGCTGTGGCTGCTCGGGCAGATCCTGAAAGCCAATTTCGACGTTGCAACGCGCTGCGTCCTGCCCGGCAACCGGATCGACCCCTGCGTCTTCCGCACGCCGGCGAACCAGGATACCAGCGTCGGGGTGGTGACCTACGCCAACTCGATCACACTGACGCCCGGCACCGTCTCCATGCAGACCTGGGACCACGAGATCCGGGTCCACGCGCTGACCCATGACGGCGCCCGGGATGTCCTGGGCGGCGCGATGGACGGGCGCGTCTGCCGGGTCGAGGGCCACACGAAGGACGGGGCGGAGGACGGGCCATGATGTTCGCCGCGGCGATGGCCGGGGTGCTGGCGGCGATGGCGTTGACGCTGGTCCGCGGCCTGCTCGGCCCGACGGTGTTCGACCGGGTCCTCGCGCTCAACACCTTCGGCACCGTGACCGTGCTGGCGATCGCCGTGCTCGGCTTCCTGATGGGCCGGCCGCAATTCCTCGATATCGCCCTGCTCTATGCGCTGATCAATTTCGTCGGCACCATCGCGATCCTGAAATATCTGCAATACGGCGATCTCGGCGCTTCCGGCCGGGAGGCCGACACCGGCGAGGCTGATATTTCCGGGAGCGGCGGCTGACCATGGCGCTGGTGGTCGATATCGCAAGCTGGCTCTGCCTGGTCGCCGGAGCGCTGCTTTGCCTGGCCGGCGGCATCGGCATGATCCGCTTCCCGGATGTCTACGCGCGTAGCCACGCCGCCGGCGTCATCGATACCGGCGGCGCCCTGTTCATCCTGTTCGGCTTGGCGCTCCAGGCCGGTTTTTCGCTGGTCACGGTGAAGCTGGCGATTATCGGGCTGCTGCTGTTCTTCACCTGCCCGACGGCAACCCACGCGCTGGTCAAGGGCGCGCTGGCCGGTGGGCTGAAGCCGCTGTGCCGCGAGCTGGACGCCGACGAAGCCGCCGGGATGGCGGATGAGGCGCAGCGTTGATTACCGTCACCAACCTGGCGCTGCTCGCCTTCATGGCGATCACGGCCTGGGCCATCGCCCGGACCCGCAACCTGTTCGTCGCGACGATGCTGGCCGGCATCTACAGCCTGCTGACCGCCACTGTCTTCGTGCTGCTCGACGCGGTCGACGTCGCCTTCACCGAAGCGGCGGTCGGCGCCGGCATCACCACTGTGCTGTTCCTCGGCGCCCTCCTGCTGACCGACCGGCAGGCGAAGCCGCACAAGAATCGTCTGGGGCACCGTTTGGGAACCTACGGCTCGATGCTGCTGGTGGCGCTGCTCGGCGCGGCGCTCGTCTACACCACGCTCGATCCGCTGATGCCGCATTTCGGCGACCCCGGAGCGCCGGCCCAGGGCCGGCTGGCGCCGGAATTCCTGGCCGATTCGGTGCGCCAGGTCGGCCGGGAGAAACCGACGGCAACCCATATTCCCAATGTCGTGACGACGACCCTGGCGAGCTATCGGGGCTTCGACACGCTGGGCGAGGTCGTCGTGATTTTCACCGCAGGAGTCGGCGTGCTCATGCTGCTCGGCGGCGGCGCGGTCCGGCGGCGGCCGGGACCGCGGAAAGGCAAAGAGACGACGGGCGGTGAATCGACGTCCGGCGAATCTAAGTCCGGTGGGGCCGGCGCATGATCGAGCATGTCGTCCTGCGCGTCATCGCCAAACTGCTGGCGCCGTTCATCGTCCTGTTCGCGCTCTACGTCCAGTTCCACGGCGATTTCGGGCCCGGCGGCGGTTTCCAGGCGGGGGTGATCTTCGCTTCGGCCTTCATTCTCTTCGCCCTGATCTACGGCGTGGAAAACGCCCGGCAGATCGCGCCGCCCGCGGTTGCACAAGCAGGAATCGGGTTGGGCGTGCTGCTCTATGCGGGAACGGGTGTGGCCGGGATGCTGCTGGGCGGCAGGTATCTCGACTATTCCGTGCTGGCCCACGACGCCGGGCACGGCCAGCACTACGGCATCCTGATCATCGAGTTCGGCGTCGGCGTGACCGTGGCCGCTGTGATGATCACGGTCTTTTTCACCTTCGCCGGCCGGCGCGGCGTGCTGGAAGCGCGCGAGGACACTGGCGTACCGCACGACGGCGACGACGAGCGGTAGCCGCGCCCATGTGGGAGACCTTTCTCGGCCTGTACAACTACTGGATCGTCATCCTGCTGATGATGGCGGGCTTCTACATCGTGATGTCGCGGCACAACCTGGTGAAGAAGCTGATCGGCCTGAACATTTTCCAGTCCGCCGTGTTCCTGTTCTACATCAGCGTCGGCAAGGTCAAGGGCGCCACCGCGCCGATTGTCGAGCCGGGAATATCCAGTTATTCCAATCCATTACCGCACGTTCTTATTCTTACGGCCATCGTCGTCGGCGTCGCGACCGTCTCGCTCGGGCTGGCGCTGGTCGTCCGGCTCAAGGAGGCCTACGGCACCATCGAGGAAGACGAAATCAACGAGATGGACGCCGCCGACTGATGGGCGAGCATCTGCCCATATTGCAGGTGATCCTGCCGTTGATCGCCGCGCCTGTCTGTCTGTTGATCCGTCATGCCGTGCTGTGCTGGCTGATCGCGACGCTGGTCAGCTGGGTGTGCCTTGCCATTGCGATCCTGCTGCTGCTCCAGGCCTTGGAGGGCGGCGCGATCCGTTACCAGCTCGGCAGCTGGGTGGCGCCCTGGGGCATCGAATATGTCGTCGACCGGCTGAACGGCTTCATCCTGGTCATCGTCGCCGCGATCGGCGCCGTTGTTACGCCCTATGCGCTGCGCAGCGTGGCCGAGGAGCTGCCGGAGCGGCAGATCGGCCTGTTCTATGTCATGTATCTGCTGTGCCTGTCCGGGCTGCTCGGCATCACGATCACGGGCGACGCCTTCAACGTCTTCGTGTTCCTCGAGATCTCCTCGCTGTCGTCCTATGCGCTGATCAGCATGGGCCGGCACCGCAAGGCGCTGCACGCCGCCTATCAGTATCTGGTCATGGGCACGATCGGGGCGACCTTCTTCCTGATCGGCGTCGGCCTGCTCTATCTCATGACCGGCACCCTCAACATGGCCGATCTGGCGGAGCAGTTGAAGCCGCTCGCCGGCTCGCGCATCGTGCTCGCGGCCTTCGGCTTCATCGTCGTCGGCATGGGCCTGAAGCTCGCCGTCTTCCCGCTGCACCTGTGGCTGCCGAACGCCTACGCCCACGCGCCCTCGGCGGTCAGCGTCTTCCTCGCCGGCACGGCGACCAAGGTGTCGCTCTACGTCGTGCTGCGCTTCATCTTCACCGTGTTCGGCTTCGAGTTCAGCTTCGTCGGCCAGCCGTTCGGTCCGGCGCTGCTCGTCCTCGCCATCGCCGGGATCGTCGTGTGTTCGCTCGTCGCGATCTACCAGGACAATGTCAAGCGGCTGCTCGCCTGGTCGTCGGTGGCGCAGATCGGCTACATGCTGCTCGGCCTGTCCTTCGCGACGGCGCTCGGATTGCAGGCCGGCCTGCTGCACATCTTCAACCACGCGCTCATGAAGGCCGGCCTGTTCCTCGCCATGGGCTGCGTGGTCCTGCGCCTCGGCAGCTGCCGGATCGAGGCCATCGCCGGCGTCGGCCGGTCCATGCCCTGGACGATGACGGGCTTCCTGCTGTGCGGGCTCAGTCTGATCGGCGTGCCGCTCACCGCCGGCTTCGTGAGCAAATGGTATCTGGTCCTGGCGGCGCTGGAGAAGGGCTGGTGGCCGGTCGCCGCGCTGATCGTGCTCACCTCGCTGCTGGCGGTCGTCTACATCTGGAAGGTCGTCGAGGCGGCGTGGTTCCGCGATCCGCCGGGGACTGCTGGTAGAATCGGCGAAGCGCCGCTCGTCATGCTGGTCCCGCTCTGGATCGTCGTCGCGGCGAACCTCTGGTTCGGCTTCGAGACCAGCGGCAGCGTCGATGTCGCGAAAGCCGCCGCCCTGGCGCTTATGGGGGCCGTTGAATGAGCGGCGGCACGCTGATTGCGCTCGCGCTGCTGATCCCGCTGGCCGGCGCCGGCCTGATCGCGCTTTCGTGGCGCCGGCCGAACCTGCGCGAATCCGTGACGATCGCCACGGCGGTGCTGCTGTTCGCGGTGAACGTCCGGCTGGCGATCGGGGTGCTGGACGGCGAAACGCCGACCCTGCGCGTCGTCGAACCGGTCGAAGGCGTTCCCATCGCTTTCGCCATCGAGCCGCTCGGCATGTTGTTCGGGCTCGTGGCCTCGTTCCTGTGGATCGTCACCTCCTTCTATTCGATCGGCTACATGCGGGCGAACGGGGAAGCGCGCCAGACCCGCTTCTATGCCTGTTTCGCGCTGGCGTTGGGCGCCACGATGGCCGTCGCCTTCTCGGGCAACCTGCTGACGACCTTCATCGGCTACGAGGCGCTGACGCTCACCACCTATCCGCTGGTCACGCACCATAGCGATGCGAAGTCCGTGCGGGCCGGGCGGACCTATCTCGGCATTCTTCTCGGCACCTCGATCGCCTTGCTGCTTCCGGGCATTGTCGCAACCTGGATGCTCGCCGGCACCCTCGATTTCCGCGCCGGCGGCATTCTTTCGGGCACGGCCTCGGACGGCGTCGTCCTCCTGCTTCTGGGCCTCTACATGTTCGGCATCGGCAAGGCCGCCCTGATGCCGATCCACCGCTGGCTGCCCGCGGCAATGGTCGCCCCGACGCCGGTGTCGGCGCTGCTGCACGCGGTCGCCGTGGTCAAGGCCGGCGTCTTCGTCGCCCTCAAGGTCATCGTCTACGTGTTCGGCATCGATCTGCTGAACAGCAGCGGGGCCGGCGCGTGGCTGGTCTGGATCGCGACGATCACCCTGGTGCTCGCCTCGGTCGTCGCGCTGACCAAGGACAATCTCAAGGCCCGGCTCGCCTATTCCACGGTGAGCCAGCTCGCCTACGTCGTGCTGGCCGGCGCGCTCGCGACCCAGTGGGGCGTCCTGGGCGGCGGCATGCACATTGCCATGCACGCCTTCGGCAAGATCACCCTCTTTTTCTGCGCCGGCGCGATCTACACGGCGCTCCACAAGACCGAGGTCAGCCAGATGGGCGGCATCGGCCGCGCCATGCCCGTTACCATGCTCGCTTTCCTCATCGGGGCCCTGAGCGTCGCCGGCCTGCCGCCCGGCGGCGGCACCTGGAGTAAATGGTATATCGCGCTGGCGGCCGCAGAGACCGGGCATCTGGTCATCGTCGGTGCACTGATGCTCAGCACGCTGCTGAACATCGCCTATTTCATGCCGATCGTCGCGCGCGCCTGGTTCGCGCCCCGGGCGGCGATACATCCGGCGCGCTCGGCGGGCGCCATGGCGGCGCCGGACGGTGGCGAAGGGCTGAAAGAAGCGCCCCTGTTCTGCCTGATCCCCCTGTCCCTGACCGCCCTGGGATGCGTTGCCCTGTTCGTCTTCGCCAGCGAACTGGAGACATTCCTGGCGCCGATGATCGACGGACTTTCGACGAAGGGCCGATAACGATGACCGGAAACGCTTCCGAAAAGCAAAACCCGCCAGAACGGCGCTACTGGCTCGACGAGCGGCGCAATGTCGACAGGATCTATTGGGCGCTCCTGGTCGTCTGTGCCGGCCTGTTCGCAGCGGACCTGTTCTACGACAAGCACGCCAAATTCGCCGTCGAGGAGTGGTTCGGATTCTACGGCCTCTACGGCTTCATCGCCTGCGTCTTCCTCGTCCTGGTGGCCAAGCAGCTGCGCAAGCTGCTGATCCGGCCGGAAGACTATTATGATCGCTAGCCTGCCGCCCGGCCTGCTGCTGATCGGCGGCGCGCTCGCCGTCCCGTTCCTGCGCGGCTGGCTGCGCTGGGCGTGGATGCTGGCGCTGCCGGTCGTCGGCTTCGTCGACCTGATCGGGCTGGAGCACGGCGCCCACGTCACCGTCGCCCTGTTCGACTACGAACTGCAGCCGGTCCGGGTCGACAGGCTGAGCCTCGCTTTCGGATACATCTTTTACATCGCGGCGTTTCTGGGCATCCTCTACGCCGTCACGATCAACCGGACCGCCGAGCAGGTCGCCGCGCTGATCTATATGGGCAGCGCCGTCGGCGCGCTCTTCGCCGGCGACCTGATCACCCTCTTTGTCTACTGGGAAGTGACGGCGGTCGCCTCGGCCTTCGTCGTCTGGGCGGGCAACACGGAACGGTCCTACCGGGCGGGCATGCGCTACCTGGCGGTCCAGGTCGTCTCCGGCGTGCTGCTGCTGTCCGGTGCGCTGGTGCAGATTGCCGAGACCGGCTCGGTCGCCTTCGCGCAGTCCGGGCTCCAGAGCCTTGCCGGCCTGCTCATCTTCCTCGCCTTCGGCATCAAGTGCGCCTTCCCATTCCTGCACAACTGGCTGCAGGACGCCTATCCCGAAGCGTCGCCGACCGGCACGGTTTTCCTGAGCGCCTTTACCACCAAGCTGGCGGTCTACGGCCTGGCGCGGGGCTTTGCGGGCGAGGATATCCTGATCTGGATCGGCGCGCTGATGACGGCCTTTCCGATCTTCTACGCGGTGATCGAGAACGACCTCCGGCGCGTTCTCGCCTACAGCCTCAACAACCAGCTCGGCTTCATGGTCGTCGGCATCGGCATCGGCACGGAGCTGTCGCTCAACGGCACGGTCGCCCACGCCTTTACGCATATCCTCTACAAATCGCTCCTGTTCATGTCGATGGGCGCGGTGCTGTACCGGGTCGGCACCGTCAAGGGCTCCGAACTCGGCGGGCTCTACAAGTCCATGCCGTGGACGGCGGCCTTCTGCATCGTCGGCGCGGCGTCGATTTCGGCCTTCCCCCTGTTCAGCGGTTTCGTCTCGAAATCGCTCATCATGAGCGCCACGGCCGGCGAAGGACTGCTTTTTATCTGGTTCGTGCTGCTGTTCGCCTCGGCCGGCGTGTTCCACCATTCGGGGATCAAGATTCCCTATTTCGCCTTCTTCGCGCACGATTCGGGCAAGCGCTGCAAGGAGGCGCCGCTGCCGATGCTGCTCGCGATGGGCGCGACGGCCTTTCTGTGCATCGGCATCGGCGTCTGGTCGGAACCGCTGTATGCGCTGCTGCCCTATCCGGTCGATTACGTCCCCTATACGACGGCGCATGTCGTGACCCAGCTGCAGCTTCTCCTGTTCTCGGCGCTGGCCTTCGCCGTGCTGATGCGGACCGGCCTCTATCCGCCCGAACTGCGCTCGGTCAATCTCGATATCGACTGGATCTACCGGCGGGGCCTGCCCGCGGCCGGCCGGGCCATGGCGCGCGCGCCGGCAGGGCTGCGCGACGCCCTGGCCGCCGCCGGCGTGCGGACCGCGTTCGGCTTCCTCAACCGCCTGGTCCGGCTGGCCGGCCCGGAGAGCGCGCTCGCCCGCACCTGGCAGACCGCCGGCATGGTCGGCCTGATCCTCATCGTGATGGCGGTCTACCTGGTCCTGGCGCTGGTGTGAACGCCCGCCAGGAAACTGCGCTACCCGCCGAGGAACAAGCGGCCGACTTCAGGGTTTTCCAGCAGGGTCTTGCCCGGCCCGGCCATGGCGAGCCGGCCGGAGACCAGGACATAGCCGATATCGGCGAATTCCAGGCCCTTCTTGGCGTTCTGCTCGACCATGACGATGGTCTTGCCCTCGCCGCGCTGGAGATCGTCGAGGATTTCGAACACCATGTCGATGAAGCGCGGCTCCAGGCCGATCGACGGTTCGTCGACCAGCAGGACCTCCGGGTTCATCACCAGGGCGCGGGAGATTTCCAGCAGGCGCCGCTCGCCGCCGGAAAGCACCTTGGCCGGATGTTTGCGCCGGGCGGCGAGCCGGTCGTATTTCTCGAACACCCGTTCGGCGGCCCTTCTGGCGTCGGCCGGGTCGGGCATGAGATAGCCGCCCATCCAGAGATTTTCCTCGACCGTCATGTCCGGGAAGACCGACTTGTCCTGCAGGATGTAGGCGATGCCGGCGCTCTTCAGTTTTTCGCTCGAACTGAGCCGTGTGACGTCGCGTTTCTCGGCCCCGTCGGTGGTGATCGCGCCGGAGAAAATGTTGGTGAATCCGAAGATCGAGTGAAGCACGGTCGACTTGCCGGCGCCGTTCGGCCCGATCAGGCACAGCGACTGGCCTTTGCCGACATGGAGGTTGAAATCGTGCAGGATCTCCATCTTGCCGTAGCCGGCGCTGAGTTCCTCGATAGAGAGGTACGGGTCGTCGTTTGCCAGCGCCGCCAGTTCCCCGGCCTCCGGACCCTCCTCGGCAATTTTCTGGACCTCCCGGACGACATCCTCGACCGAGATGACCGTATCGACCGAACCGGCGCCATAGCCCGTGGTCGGTTTACCGCCCGGAGCCTCCCCGTTCCCGGCCATCAGTGCGCCCCAAGATAGGCGTCGATGACCCGCTGGTCGTTGCGCAGCGCGTCCGGCGGGCCGTCGGCGAGCAGTTCCCCGTGGGCCAGGCAGTAGATGTGCTCGGCCAGGTTCATGATGACCCGCATATTGTGCTCGATCACGAACAGGGTGACGCCGAACCGGTCGTTGGCGAGGCGCAGCCGGTCGATCAGCCCGTTGATCAGCGTCGGGTTGATGCCGGCGGTCGGCTCGTCGAGCAGCAGCACCTTGGGCTCGTTCATCAGCGCCATGGCGAATTCGAGCAGCTTCTGCTGGCCGAAGGACAGGTCGCCCGCGCGCAGCTTGCGCTTCTGGTACAGGCCGACGAAATCGAGCAGGCCCTCGGCCCGTTCCTCGGCCTCGCCGGACTTGCGCGCGAACATGCTGCGGAAGGTGCCGTCGCGGTGGGACAGGGCGGCGTGCATGTTCTCGACGCAGTTGAGCTTGCGGAAGATCCGCGTCTGCTGGAAGGTGCGCAGCATGCCGAGCCGGGCGATCTGCGGCACACGCAGTTTCGAGATTTCCCGGCCCTCGAAGCGGATGCTGCCCGAATCGATCGGGTGGAAGCCGACGATGGAGTTGAACAGGGTCGTCTTGCCCGAGCCGTTGGGACCGATCAGTCCGGTGATGCTGCCCGCCTCGACGCCGAGCGCGATCGCATGGTTAGCGACAACGCCGCCGAACGACTTGCTGACGTTTTCGACCTCGATCAGCGCGGTCATCGGGCCGGCTCCCGGGCGGGTCCGCCGGTTTTCTCCATGGCGGCTTCGAGCGCCTCGGCCGCTTCGGCGTCGGCGCGCTGGCCCGCGGTGCCGCGGTCGACCTCGATGCCGAACCATTCCGGCCGCTGCTCCTGCAGCCAGCCGACGATGCCCTGCTGGAAGAAGACGACCGTGACGACGATGAGCAGGCCGAGCACGACCCACTGCCAGCCGAGCAGATGGGTCCAGGTCACCTCCTTGATGATGTGGAACAGGGTGGCGCCGATCACCGGCCCCCAGAGCGTGCCCTTGCCGCCGAGCAGGGCCATCAGCACCATGAAAATGCCGAAGGTGACAGTCGGGAAGGCGACCTCCAGCGGTTCCATGAAACCGATGATGTTGCCGAACAGGGCGCCGGAAATGCCGAGGAAGAAGGCGGAGATCGACCAGGCGACCGTCTTGTAGAGCTGGGTGCGCACGCCGAGCGCCTCGGCCTTGGTCTCGTCGTCGCGGATC
Source organism: Rhodospirillaceae bacterium (assembly GCA_011523655.1). GTDB lineage: Bacteria > Pseudomonadota > Alphaproteobacteria > Bin65 > Bin65 > Bin65. The sequence continues at coordinate 7,680 of WTGH01000021.1, read as the reverse complement.
GCGTTCAGCATCAGGCCGAAGCGGGTGCGGTAGAGCCAGCGCAGGAAGAGGAAAGTCAGCACCGCCAGGGCGAAGCAGGTCCAGTAGAAGAAGACGCCCTGGAGGTCGGCGGAGTGGATATCCCCGAACGGCACACGGAACAGGGGATCGGCGTCGGTGCCCGACGGGAACACCGGCAGCCGGATGCCGCCGCCGCCGCCGACCCAGTCCCAGGCGCCGATCAGCTCGCCGGCCGCGATCGCCATGCCGAGGGTGCCGATGGCGAAATACGGCCCGCGCAGCCCGAACACGATCAGGCCGAACAGAACCGCGAATGCGACCGACCCGAGCGCGGCCAGAACGACGCCGAGGGCAAGGCCGGCGAAATACTGGCCGGTCGTGAAGGAGGTGGTCAGCGAACCCGACGGGTCGGTGTACTGGCCGACATCGTACCAGGGCCAGATCTGGCAGACCGCGGCGATATACATGCCGGCGCCGAAGAAGAAGATATTGCCCAGGGAGTTGTAGCCCATCTGGCCGCCCATCGTGTCCCAGGTGAGCGCGAACACGATCATGATCCAGAGCATCGCGATCTGCTGGACGTAGGCGGGGAAGACCATCGGCGCGATCACGCCGAAGATCGCGACGAGGATATAGCCGGGCGTTTCGAACCGCTTGCCGAACATCGGCGCCCTACTCCACCACCCGGCGGTGCTTGTTCTCGATGATCTGGCGCCAGATCAGGACGAGCAGCAGCAGGCCGACCACCGTCGCCTGCTGGAAATCGGCGCCCAGGACGAAGCCGCTGTACTGCTCGGCGACGCCGAGGCCGAGGCCGGCCATGATGACGCCGGGCAGGTTGCCGAATCCCGCCGCCGTCACGACGACAAAGGACCGGATCGAGTGGGTGATGCCGTAGAAGGGCTGGATCACCCAGATCATGGCGATCAAGACGCCAGCGGCGCCGCAGATCGCGGCGTTCAGCGAATAGGTGAAGGCGTAGACCCGGTCGGTGTCGATGCCCATGACCCGGGCGGCGCGCGCATCCTGCGCCGTGGCGCGGATCGCCTGCCCCATGCGGCTGCGCTTCATGAAGATGACGACCGCGAGCGCCAGCGCGCCGCACATCAGGAAGGCGGTCAGCTTGATCCAGGCGAAGGTGAAGGCGCCGCCGCCGACGGTGACGGTCGCGGTCGGCAGGCCGGAGCGCGCGGTCTGGACCTCCGGGCCGAAGATCAGATTCAGGCCCTGCTGGAGGACGATGGCGATGCCGAAGGTCGCGAGCAGCGAGGTGAACAGGTCGCGGTCGATGACGCGCCGGATCACCAGGACATAGACGGCCCAGCCGAAACCGAACATGAAGACGATGGCGACCGGCAGGCCGAAAAAGGGATGGATCTCGATTTCATAAAGGTAATAGGCGATGTAGCCGCCCATGATGACATACTCGCCCTGGCACAGGTTCTTGACGTTCATCACGCCCCAGACCAGGGCGAGGCCGTAGGCGGCCAATGCGAAGATGGCGCCGATGAACAGGCCGTCGAGCAGCAGCTGGATATTCTGCTGCCAGGCGACCTGGAGGATGGTGAGGTTGGTCTGGGCCTGACCGCTGATCGCCACCAGCACGACGCAGACCAGCGCGATCATCAGCAGGAGCGACCAGCCGTCGCCGGTCGATTTCACCCAGGCCGGCGACAGGAAGCCGGTGCGGGCCGGCGCTGCGGGTTTCGGAGTCGCCATCGGGCTAGGTCACATCCGCCGTCATGGGGAACACAGGATGCAGCCGCCCGGTTCCCGAAGGAACCGGGCGCACTGCATTCACGCGTCGGTTGCCCCTGACGGGACTACTGGACCGGGCGCGGATGCTGGACCTTGTGCGACGCCCATTTCGACGGCGCCACCACGACATATTTCCCATCCTGGATCTGGCGCAGCACCATCGGCTTGGCGATGTTGTTGCCGGCCTTGGAGAATTTGATCCCGCCGTAGAAGGTCATCATCTCGGTGCTGGCAATCGCCTCGCGGACCTTCTCCTTGTCGAAGCTGTTGGCCCGCTCGAACGCCTCTTTCCAGACCAGCACGGCGGCCGCCGCCTGGGCCGACTGGTAGGGCACGGTCTTGTAGCCGCTGAAGGTCGCCTTGAACTTCTTGTCGAAGTCCGCCGCGCTGCCGAAATACTTGCCCGTGTAGGACAGGGTCTCGGCCCACTGGGTCGGGCACAGGAAGCCGTCCACGGCCGCGCCGAACTTCGAGACCAGCTTCGACGATTCGCAATGGGTCATCGCGACCATCGGAGTTGCGATCTTCAGCTCCTTGATCTGGCGGCCTGCGGTCGCGGCGCCCTTCGAATGGCCGGAGACGACCAGCAGGTCCGGCTTGAGCGCCCGCACCTTGGTCAGCGTCGCCGTCATGTCCGACAGGTCGCGCGGCAGCCGGTCGTCGATCACGACCGTCATGCCGAGGCGCTTGATGTCGTCCATCACGCCGGCGCGCACGTCGAGCGAGAAGGGATCGTTCTCGAACGCCATGGCGATCTTGACGTCCTTGCGCTTCTTGCCCGCCTTGTCGGCAATCTCGGCCGCGAGCTGGATCGCGCTGGCGAGATACTGCTCGGAGGTCGACAGCACGGCGAACAGATACTTGTAGCCCTTGGTGAACAGCGAGCGCGAGGCGCCCTCGGCCTCGACCATCGGGATGCGGTATTTCTCGGTGACCGGCGCGATCGCCTTGGTCAGGCCCGAACTGTACGGTCCCAACATGTATTTCACGCCGTCCTGCCGGATCAGGCGTTCGGCGAGCTGGGCGCCGCGGGCCGGGGTCGATTCGTCGTCGTAGTAGATGACCCGGAGCTTGTAGGACTTGCCGCCGACCTTGACGCCGCCTGTCTTGTTGATGAGGTCGATGGCGATGTTGTAGCCGTTCTTGGCGTGGATACCGTTGGTCGAATATTTGCCGGTTTCGGACAGAGCCGAACCCAGGACGATGGTATCGCCTTCGACCTTCGCCGAAGCCGGCGCCGCGATTACGGCGGCGACGGCGGCGGCGGCAATGACCGTCGCCGGGCTGCAATGGTTGAGCATGTCGTTTCTCCCTGAGCATTTGCCGAAAAGAGGCAAGCCGTCGGAGTGTACCGGCCTCGGGCCCGCGCTGCTTCCCTGACATAGCGACGCGCCTCGGCCGCCGCTCGTCATTGGCGGTGATGTATCAGACCCACGGCCATTGCCAAACGCAAATTACCGTGCGCGCGGGCGCCTTGGCCGGCCGCGGCTTGCAGGACGCCCGGCGGGCGTCTACTTACTCACCCGATACACGGGAATTCCGGAGCGTTGCCGACATGGAAATGCCGACATGGAAATGAGTGGCGAGTATCGCATCCCCGCCAGCCGGGAGACCGTCTGGCAGGCCCTGAACGATCCGGATGTGCTGCGCGCCTGCATCCCCGGATGCCAGGAACTGGAGCGAACCTCCGATACCGGCTTTGCGGCAACGGTCAAGGCGAAGGTCGGGCCGGTTTCCGCGACCTTCAAGGGCGAAGTGGAGATCGGGGACATCGACCCGCCCGCCGGCTACCGCATCCAGGGCGAGGGCAAGGGCGGCGTGGCCGGCTTCGCCAAGGGCGGCGCCAACGTGCGCCTCGCCGAGGACGGCGGCGAAACGATCCTGACCTACGATGCCGACGCCAAGGTCGGCGGCAAGCTCGCCCAGATCGGATCGCGCCTGATCGCCGGGACGGCGCGCAAGATGGCCGACCAGTTCTTCGGCGCCTTCGCCGAGCAGGTCGCGCCCAGCAGCGCGGACGCCGCTACGGAATAGTCGCCGGGACGGCCCGCAGCGCCATCAATCCTGCCGGTCGGAAAGCTTCTGCAATTCACGCCGGGCCGCCCGGTCCACCAGCTCCGGGGCATTGCGGTCCAGCCATTCGCGGACGGTCGCGGCCAGTTCGCTTTGCGTGGCGGGATCGAGCGCACCCTCACCTGCGCCGTCGCCGCTGCCGGCGCCCGCCGCCGGGTCGTCCGGCGCCGGATCGTCCGGCGCCGCCGGCGCGGCCGCCGGGCGCGGATCGAGGCGCACCACCGAGCCGTCCGGCGCGATCATGTCGGTCAGCAGCAGGACAGATTCGCCCGGTCCAGCGCCGCCGGCGGCTCCTGCCGACGGTGCGGGCGGTGCGGCCGGATCCCCGGGCTCCTGCGCTTCCGCCGAAGCGGGTTCCTCCGGCTCCTGCAGCGCCGCGTCGTCCGGCGAAGCGACGTCCGCCGCACCGGTCTCTTCGCCGGCCGCCTCTTCGTTGGTAGCCGGTTCCACGGCAGGGAGCGGTTCGACGACAGGGGGCGGTTCGGCCGGCGGAGCATCCGTCCCGGCGGGCTGCACCGTTTCTTCACCGGCAGCCCGGCTGGCGGCTGCGGCAGGAACGTCCTCGGGAGGAACATCCGCGGCTGGAACATCGGCAACGGGAACATCGGCGGCAGACACTTCGTCAGCCGGGACCTCCACGGCGGGGACTTCCACGGCGGGGACTTCCGCAGCAGGGGCGTCGGCGTCGGATGCACCCGTGCCGGGACGGGGGGGGCCGTCGCCCTCTTCGAAAACGATCCGGCGGATCGACTCCAGAATCTCGTCCAGCGACGGTTCGCCGGACTGTTTCGATCGGGATTCGCGCTCGGTCATCGCCCTTTGCGTCTGCCGGAGCCGGCCGGCGCCGCGCCGGAACGGCCGGCGCGGCAGGCCCGGCCCGGAAAATCCGGAAGCCCGTGCCGGAAGCCTAATTTGCCGGCGCGCCGTTGATCGGTGCGCCGAAACCGTACGCCTTGTTGCGCACCTTCCGGTAATGCTCTTCCGGATCGTGGAGTTTCACCTTGAGCTTGAGCTGCCTGGCGTTCATCCCGCCGACGGCAGCAAGCAGTTCGTAGGTCGCGACGACGAGATCGCGCCGCGCCCGCACCAGATTGACCTGCGCGTTCAGCAATTCCTGCTGGGCGTCCAGGGTATCGAGCACGGTGCGCAGCCCGGCTGCCGCTTCCTGGCGCACGCCGTTGAGCGCGATCCGGCTGGCTTCGAGTTGCGCCTCGAACGCCGTAACGCTCGAGCGCGCCGTCCGCAGCGCGGCGTTGGCCCGCGCCGCGTTCTCGGCGGCCGTCCGCTGTGCATGGCGCAACTCGTCGCGGCGCCGGAGCACCGTTTGCTTCGCCGCCCGGACCCGCGACGCCACGCCGCCCGACCGGTACAGCGGGACCGCAATTCTCGCGGTAATGCTGGCCGAATCGCCGATCGTATCCCGCGCCTGGGCGTTGTAGCGCCGCTGGACCTGTCCGCTGATCGACACCGTCGGCATCAGTTCGCCGCGCACCAGGTCGACGCTCGCTTGCGCCGACTGCTCGTCCCACCTCGCGGCAACGACCGCGGGATTGTCGCGCTGGGCCTGTTTGGCGATTTCCGCGCCATCGCGCGGCAGGTCGGCACGCAATCCGGGCTGTTCGAGGGCGCCCGGCATGACGCCGACGACGTTCGCGTAGTTGGCCCGCGACGCCTGCAGGATGCCCTGGGCCTGAATGGTCGAGGCGCGCGCCCGGGCGAGGCGCGCCTGGGCCTGGGACACGTCCGTCCGGGTCACCTCGCCGACGCTGAACCGGTCGCGCGTCGCCTGGAGCTGGCGCGCCAGCACCTGTTCGTTGTTGGCGTTGAGCCGCAGGACGGCGAGATCGCGAAACACGTTCATGTAGGCGCGCACCGCGTTCAGGAGCACCGCCTGCTCGACGGTCGCCAGCCGGGCGCGCTGGGCGGAGATATTGGCGTTGGCCCGGCGCAGCTGGTGCTGGTTGCGGCCGCCCCGGTAGATATCCTGGGTGACGTTGAGCGACGCACCGGCGGGAATCCGGTTGGTGCTCTGGAATCCGCCGGGCCGGCCGGGACCTCCAGGCTGCTTGCTCCGGCCCGCCGTCAACCCGGCGTCGGCCGAGAAGGTCACGCCGGGGCGCCAGTTGGCGAAGGCTTGCGCCGCCTGTTCGTCGACCGCCCGCAGGCCGGCCCGGGCCGCGAGCAGTTGCGGGTTGTGCCGGTAGGCGCGCGCCAGGGCCTCGGCCATGGTTTCGGCCCGCGCCTCCGGCACACCGGCGCCGAGCGCCAGGCCGGCTGCGAGGGCCACGGCCGCACCTGCGAGACCTGGTGCGGCCAGGCGCGGGGAAAGCCGTGTTCCCCGCCGTACCACCCTCCGGGCCGGAGGTCGCGATGCCGATGCTTCCGGCTGCTCGATGCGCTGCGTAACCATCGCTCCAATCCCTTCGCTCCGGCGCCGGTTCCGCCCGGTCCTGCTAGAATCTGAATACGCCGGTCTCGACGAATTCCGGCAGCGGCGGCACGGAGGCGTCGAACACCGGGCGCTTCGATACGATCCCGCCGAATTTCGTACCGATCGTCGCCCGCCCGACACCTCGACCGACGCCGCCGGTCAGTACGCCGACCATCCGCCCGGATTCGGCGCACTGGGCCGCGACCGCGTCGGGGAAATCGGGAATCGCGCCGTCGAACAGGATGACGTCGTAGGGCGCCTGTTTCGGATACCCTTCGCTCGAAGGGCCTTCGACGACCAGCGCATTGTCGATACCGAGGTCGATCAGCGTCTCCGCGGCGCGCCCGGCCAGCGCCGCATCGGATTCGACGCCGATCACCGTTTCGCACAGGCGCGACAGGACGGCGACGGCATAGCCCGTGCCGCAGCCCACCACCAGGGCGATCTCGCCGGCTTCTGGCGCCGCCGTCTGGATCAGCCTGGCGAGAACCATCGGCTCCATCAGATGGCGCCCGGCGCCGAGCGCAAGGTCCTCGTCGACATAGGCCAGCGGTCGCCGCCCGGCCGGCACGAACTGCTCGCGCGGCAGGGCGCCCATCGCGCCGATCAACGCCGGATCGGTGACCTTGTTGGGGCGAATCTGGCTTTCCACCATGTTCGCCCGGGCTGCTGCGAAGTCGGTCATTCGGCCCCGAGCTCGACAATCGGACAGGTTCCGGCGCCTTTCGGGGCGCACCGTCCAAATCTGCGGGCCCCAATTCTGCGGCCCCAATTCTGCGGGCCGAGTCTACAGGCTGCGTCATGCTGGTGACAACGGGCTATTCAGGGCACCGTCCGGGCGGTTCGCCCAAGACGGCTGGCAGGCACCAAGCGGGGCGCCGGCCGTTCGCTTGACCGGCTTTCGGCCGCCCCCTATATGTCGCCGCCCGACGGGCGCAGCGCCTGCGCCGTCCGGACGGCCGCGCGGCAGGCAGGCCCGGTGGCAGAGTGGTGATGCAGAGGACTGCAAATCCTTTCACGTCGGTTCGATTCCGGCCCGGGCCTCCATCCGGCCGCGGCTGCGGCGGCCGTCACGCTTGACCTTTGACGCCCATGACCTAGAAATTCCGGGACGGGCAATCCGGCAACGGAAAGTCCCCGATGCGCCGCCGGTGCCGCAGGCGGTGCAGCACAACCGGTCCGGAGTAGCTCAGCGGTAGAGCAGGTGGCTGTTAACCACCCTGTCGGGGGTTCGAATCCCTCCTCCGGAGCCAATTTGAGAGGCCGGCCTCTTCGGGGGCCGGCCTTTTCTTGCGCCGGTGCGCCCGGTTGCGTTCCTAAAGGTTGCCAGTGCTGTTACGCAGCGGTCAACCCCCGCCCGCCCGCGGTGACGTATCAGGGTTTGTGTCATGGGAAGCGAGGGGGGTACTCCGTGGGTT
>WTGH01000043.1 GCA_011523655.1 Rhodospirillaceae bacterium | reverse complement strand
TCGGTCAGCTCCGCCGGGACCGCGTCGACGCCGAGATCCTGGATCTCGCCGCCGATGAAGATCGTGCCGTCATACATGGAATCGCCGAGATTCTTGCCCGCGTTGCCGCACACCACCATGCGGCCGCGCTGCATCATGAAGCCGGAAAAGGCGCCGGTGTCGCCGCCGACCAGGATGGTGCCGCCCTTCTGGTCGATCCCGGTGCGCGAGCCGACCGAGCCCTTGCACACCAGGTCGCCGCCGCGCAGCGCGGCGCCGAAGGTCGAGCCGGCATTCTTTTCGACCACGCAGACGCCGGCCATCATGTTCTCGCCGAACGACCAGCCGACGCGGCCGGATATCCGCACCGTCGGGCCGTCGAGCAGGCCGCAGCCGAAATAGCCCAGGCTGCCGTCGACGATGATGTTCATGCGGTTCAGGATGCCGACGATCAGCGAGTGCCTGGCGCCCGGATTCCGCACCACGATGCTGCCGTGGCCGGAGTCCATCAGTTCGCGGATTCTGCTGTTGATCGCCGTCGGTTCCAGATCGGCGCAATCGATCTCGGCGCGCCGGTTGAAATCGACATCCCGGGCAAAGTCGTAACCGAAACCGCCTTCGTTCTCGAGCGTGAACTTGGTCTTGATGTCCCGGCCCGTCAGGGGCTCGGTATGCATGCCCATCTGGGTCGAGACGGACTCGCCTACGCCTGCCATACCCGGACCTCCTCGTCGTAGGGATCGGTCGTATCGATCTCGTGGGGAATGATCGCCCGGATCGCGACCTCTTCCGAAGCCAGGGCAACAAGGTCGTCCGCCTCGTAGAGCACCATCGGCTTGGCGGCCATCGTGTCCTTGGCCATGCCCAGCTCGTTGCCGGTCGTGATCAGGTAGGTGAACACGCCGTCGATCTCGTCGATCGATCTGCGCAGGGACTCTTCCAGCGTCACGCCCTTTTCGAGATTGACCGCCGTATAGACCGCGAGCAGTTCCGAATCGCAGTCGCTGACGAACCGCTGCCCTTCGCGCTCCAGCTGCCGGCGCATCAGCCAGTAGTTGGTGATCTGGCCGTTATGGACGACGGCGATATCGTTGTACGGATAGGCCCAATAGGGATGGGCCGAGCGGATATCGACATCGGATTCCGTCGCCATGCGCGTGTGGCCGATGCCGTGGGTGCCCGTGAATCCGCCCAGGCTGTAGGCGCCGGACACGTCGGCGGCGTCGCCCAGATCCTTGATCAGCTCCAGCGCGTTGCCGATCGACAGGATTTCCGCACCCTCGACCTCCTCGATGTGGTCGGCGAGGGTTTTCAGGTCCCCGTCGTAGGAAATCCGGTAGCGCAGGGAATATTCCGTCGGCTCGTCCAGTTCCAGAACGCTGACGCCCAGGTCCTTGAGCACCGCATCGACCGCCGCCTTGCGCTCCACGATCGCCCGGTGGATTTTCGTCCCGCCGCCGAGGTCCTCCTTTTCGGCGACCTTGAAGCGCATGATGTATTCGCTCGGGCCGGGCGCGCCATACATGGCGAATCCGGTCGAATCCGGGCCGCGGTGCTTCAGCGCCTGCAGCATGGCGGTCATTTCCGCGCCGATGTTGCGGGCGCCGTCGCGGTAGATCAGTCCGGCAATGCCACACATGGCATCTTTCTCCTGTCAGTATTCGGCCTGTCAGTATTCGGATCGTCCTGTGCGGGAAACCGCAGCCTCCCGCCGGACGCTGCCTAGGGCAGGCAATCCAGATAGGTTTCCATGTCCCACTCGGTCGTGGTGTGCAGGAACCGCTCCCACTCGTCCCGCTTGTATTCCTCGTACAGGCGGTACATCTCGCCGGGCATCGAGGATTTGATGACCTCGTCGTTGGCGAGCGCGTCGAGCGAGTCGCCGAGGGTCATCGGCAGCTTCTTGACCAGCTTGCCGGCTTCCATCGCCTCGTAGATGTTGCGGTCTTCCGGCGGCCCCGGATCGATATCGTTGCGGATGCCGTCGTCGGCCGCCTTGAGGATGGCGCCGGCCATCAGGTGCGGGTTCACCATCGAATCGACCGAACGGTATTCGAAGCGCCCCGGCGCGGAGATGCGCAGGCCCGTCGTGCGGTTCTGGTAGCCCCAGTCGGCGAAAACCGGCGCCCAGAAGCCGGTGTCCCACAGCCGGCGGTAGGAATTCACCGTCGACGCGCCGATCGCGGTCAATGCGCCGAGATGCTTGACGATCCCGCCGACCACCTGCAGGCCGACCTTGCCGGGCAGCTGCGGATCGTCGGTATCCGGCATGAAGGTGTTTTCACCGCCCTTCAGATACATGTAGTTGCCTTCCATGCCGGGCAGCGGATCGTTGCCGAGCCGGTTGAACTCCTCCTGGCCGCCGCGCCACAGCGAGATGTTGTGGTGGCAGCCCGAGGCCGACACGCCCATGAAGGGTTTCGACATGAAGCAGGCGATCAGGTTGTTCTCCCGGGCGACCTGGGCGCAGATCTGGCGATAGGTCGTCAGCCGGTCGGCGGTCCTGAGCGCATCGTCGAAGGTGAAGTTCAGTTCGAGTTGGCCCGGCGCGTCCTCGTGATCGCCCTGGATCATGTCCAGCCCCATGGCGCGGGAATATTCGATCACCCGCAGGAAGACCGGGCGCAGGCTCTCGAACTGGTCGATGTGGTAGCAATAGGGGTTGGAGAAGCCGCCGTCGGGCTTGCCGTCCTCGCCCCGCTTCAGCCACATCATTTCCGGCTCGGTGCCGTGGCGCAGGTGCAGGCCGTCGTGATCCTTCCGGAACTGCTCGTGGATGCGGCGCAGGTTGCCGCGGCAGTCGGACGTCAGGAAGGCGCCCGGCTGCTCGCGCTCCTCGCGGTTGCGGAACAGGGTGCACCAGACCCGGGCGACGCGCTTGTCCCAGGGCAGCTGGCAGAAGGTTTCCGGCTCCGGAATGCCGACCAGTTCCTTCTCGTGCGGCCCGTAGCCGAGATATTCGCCGTGCCGGTTCAGGAACAGGTTAACGGTCGCGCCGTAGACCAGCTGGAAGCCGCGTTCGGCGACCAGTTCCCAGTGATCCGCCGGGATGCCCTTGCCGCAGATCCGGCCGGTGATCGACACGAACTGCATGTAGAGATACTGGATTCCCAGCTCGTCGATCTTGCTGCGCACCTGTTTGACCAGCTCGTCGCGGCCGTCCTCTTGCACAAAGGCTTCGATATCCATCATGTCGCCATCCCCTTCCGCAGCGCCATTGCTGCGCCCCGTCACGCCGTCCTGGCAATTGACGTGACCAATACGAACCATTAAACTGAACCGGACCGACTGATCCCGCGCTCGATATCCAACGGTAAAAAATCAGGATATCCGCGCCAAACAGGTTCCGCAGTCGGCGTGTTTCTCGCGATCCAGCTTGACTGAACTGTCGCTACTTTGCACTGTCAAATGACCAATTGCAAACCAATTTTGCCAATATCGACCAATTAGGGCAGAACGGCAAAATGCCGGGAATTTTCGGAGGGTGCCGCTGTGGATTCCACTGGCGCTGAAGCAAAGGAGACCAGGCCGGCCGCGGTCTCGCGCCTTGGCGAGGGCGGACGCCATGTCGGGCAGATCACGGCCCAGTTGCGCGAGGCGATCCGCAGCGGCATTTACGTGCATGGCGACCAGTTGCCGGCCGAGCGGGAGTTGGCGGAACGCTTCGACACGGCGCGCAGCACGATCCGCAAGGTCCTGTTCAACCTGGAAAGCGAAGGCCTGATCGAGCGGCGGGTCGGCAGCGGCACCTTCGTGAAGTATGACGATATCTCGATCGGCGCGGCGCATGACATCGTCAGCCGGGTCAGCCCGCTCGAACTGATCGAGGCGCGCCTGGCCGTCGAGCCGCACATGATCCGCCTGGCGGTGCTCCATGCGACGGCCAACGAAATCAAGATGCTCGAAGGGATTCTCAACGACCTCGAGCAGTGCCGGCACGACAAGGAAGCCTTTTCCCGGCACGACAGCATGTTCCACGAATGGCTCGCCAGGAGTTCCAAGAACCCGCTGATGCTGCATCTCTACCAGCAGATCAACGCCGTCCGGGGCCACGACCAGTGGGACGCCATGAAGAACAAGATCCTGTCGCCGGAGGAAATCGACGAATACAACCGCCAGCACCGCGCGCTGTTCGAGGCGATCCGGCGCCGGGACATTGCCGACGCCGTCAAGCAGATCAACGACCATCTGGAAAAGGCGCGCCAGGACCTGATGGGCGCCGCGGCGGTCTAGAAGCCCGGTTCCCGCCCTTCGATACGCCCCGCCCCTTCGACTTCGCTCAGGGCAGGCCCTTCGATACGCCCCGGCCGGGGGCCGGGGCTACTCAGGGTGAGGGTGAAGGAGAGCGAACGCATTACACACCCTCATCCCGAGTAGGCGCGCCAGCGCCGTATCGAGGGGCGGCCGGTGTAACGGGAGATTATGTTTCGGCCCGCTGGCGTCGGTCCGCGCTCACTCCGCCGCTGCGCTGAACGCTGTTTCCGGCGTTATAGGCCGATCGTGGTCCAGGGCCGGAATCTTCCCCCGCGCCTCCGCCACCTTCGCCGGGTCGATCTCGGCCATGACGATGCCTTCCCCGTCGCCGCCGTCGGCGAGCACGGCGCCCCAGGGATCGACGATCAGCGAATGGCCGAAACAGGCGCCGCCGCCCTCGATCTCGCCATACTGGCAGGGCGAGATCATGTAGCAGCCGTGTTCGATGGCCCGGGCCCGGTTCAGCACATGCCAGTGCGCCTCGCCCGTCACCTTCGTGAACGCCGCCGGCGCCGCCAGCACGGTCGCGCCGTTGTGCGCGAGCTGCCGGTAGAGCGGCGCGAAGCGCAGGTCGTAACAGATCGACAGGCCGAGGCCGCCCCAGGGCGTTTGCGCCACCACCGAGCGGCCGCCCGGCGCGATCGTCGCCGATTCGGTGAGCGGTCCGGAATCGAGCACGACATCGAACATGTGGATCTTGTCGTAGCGCGCGACGATCCCGCCATCGCTGTCCAGGACGTAAGCCCGGTTGGAAATTCGTCCGTCCGGGTTGAGCACGCCGAGCGAGCCGAGCAGGAACCAGACCTTCCAGCGCCGCGCCGCTTCGGCGAATGCCGGCAGGACGGGATGTTCGCCCTCGGCGAAGGCCGCCGGGTGAAACAGGCCGTTCTCGGTGCGCAGGCCGGAGAAATATTCCGGCGTACAGATCAGGTCGGCGCCGGCATCGGCCGCCCGTTCCGCCAGCCGCAGCGCCGTTTCGATATTGAAATCGACGTCCGGCGTGGCGTTGTTCTGGACGCAGGCGGCGACGAATTTCTTCGGCATCGAAAGCTCCTTCCGAATGGCCGGCGGCGGTTCGATTCAGGCCCGCACCCGGGACTTGTCCGGGTCGTAGAACGGGAACGGCACGACCTTTGCCGGGATGCGCTTCTGGTGGCCGTCCAGCTTGCCGACCTCGACTTCCGTGCCCTCCTCCGACGCGGTCACGTCCATCCGGCACAGGGCGATATTCTTGCGCAGGACAGGCGAGCGCATGCCGCTGGTGACCGTGCCGACCTGGGCCCGGCCGATATGGACGCAATCGCCGTGGCCCGCCGCCTCCTGCCCGTCCAGCTCCAGGCCGACCAGCCTGTGCCGGGGCGCGTCCTTGCGCCGGACCAGGGCCTCGCGGCCCATGAAATCCTCGTTCTTGGTCTTGAGCGCCACGGTGAAGCCGATGCCGGCCTCGAAGGGATCGGTCTGGTCGTCGAATTCGTAGCCCGCGAAGATCAGCCCGGCCTCGATGCGCACCATGTCCAGCGCCTCCAGGCCGAAGGGCGACAGGCCGTGCGGCTCGCCGGCTTTCCAGATGGCGTCCCACACCCCGCCGGCGTCGCGCGGATGGCACCACACCTCGAAGCCCAGCTCGCCGGTATAGCCCGTACGGGAAACGACGATGGGGATGCCGTCGGGACCGCCGATCCGGCCGACCGCGAAGCGGAACCAGCCCATCTCCTCGATCGACGGCTGAACCGGCGGTGTCCATACGACTTCTTTGAGGATGTCGCGGCTCTTCGGCCCCTGGACGGCGACGTTGTGGAGCTGGTCGGTCGACGACCGGACCCAGGCGTTCAGGCCCAGCTTCGCGGCCTGCTCGCGCATCCACTCGCCGCCATAGTCACAGCCGCCGATCCAGCGGAAATTGTCGTCGCCGAGACGGAAGGCCGTGCCGTCGTCGATCATCCCACCGGTCTCGTAGCACATGGCGGAATAGACCACCTGGCCGGTCGCCAGCCGCCTTATGTTCCGGGTCAGCGTCCATTGCATCAGCCGCTCGGCGTCCGGGCCCAGGACCTCGAACTTGCGCAAGGGCGACAGGTCCATGATGACGGCCCGCTCCCGGCACGCCCAGTATTCGTCCAGCGCGCCGCGGTTGGTGAAACTGTTGGCCAGCCAGTAGCCGTTATATTCGGTGAAGTTGCGTGTGTGCTCGGCGAACCGGCTGTGGAAACCGGTTTCCTGCGTCAGCTTGGGGTCGGCGTCGGGAGTCATGCGAGTGGCCACCGCTTTGGAAAACACGTTCTCGCGCGGGTAGACCCGCACATGGATGTCGGTCGGGTTCCAGCCGTTGGCGCCGTCGATATCGTCCGGGCAGGCGGACGAGACGCAGACCAGATCGGTCAGCGCCCGCAACAGCACATAATCGCCGGGCCGCGACCAGGGATTGTCGAAGACCGCCTGGTCGGCCTCGAAACCCGTGTTGAAGAAGAAGTTGAGCGCCATCCAGCCGCGCCGCGGCGCAATCCCGAACGGCGCCAGAACCTTGTTGAAATTGTCGGTGCAGTTGACATGGCCGGGATAGCCCATGTCGTCGTAGTATTTTGCCGTGCAGGCAAAGAGGAAGCTGTCGTGCCGGCCGCAGGTGTCGCGCACGACCTCCACGATCGGTTGCAGGTCCTGGTCGTAGAATTTCGAGTACAGGCCCGGCATCGGATAGGCATTGCCCATCAGCGTGCGGGTTGCCGTCGCATCCAGGCACAGCTCCTGCCCCTTTTCGAGGCCGGCCGCGGTCAAGGCCTGGAAGTCGGAACATTCCCGGCCCTGCACGTCGATGATCTGGATGAACTCCCCGGCCTTGACCTCGTAGGCCTCGGCGGTCCGGGCGGCGACGCGCCGGTCGATGCGCGGATCGGCGAGCGGCTCGGGCACCGGATGCTCGTCTGGCGCGACCGGGTTGGCGCGGGTGACGAAGATCTCGACCGGCGTCGGCGCATCCTGCCGGTCGACGCGCATCGGGCCGCCCGGCGCCGCCACGAAACAGACCAGCGGCCGTTCGGCCGTGAAGGACGCCTCGTCGCCCGGACGCGAGTCGCCGCCGAGAACCCCGATTGAGCGCGCCGCCGCGATATCCAGGCCGCGCCGCTGCAGGCTGCCCGCCAGCGACCGGGCCGGTTCGGTGCCGGCGCCGAGGACCGCCTTGAGGCCGTCGGCGGACCCGGCCGCCGCAGCGCCCAGCGCCTCCGTATCGGCCGAGCCGTCCGGCGCGAAGGCCGCGATCTCCGCGGCCTGCCGGCCTTCCCGGTCGCGCACCGTGAGGCCGTCGCCGGGTTCGAGGGAAAAGACGGTCGCCGCGCCGCCCCGGGCGACATAGCGTTCGACCCCGATACCCAGCGTGGGCATGCCGGGGATCAACACCGCGCCGGCCCTGGAAGGCTGTTGCGCCAGCGGCGGTTCAACCGACTGGATGGTCATTCCAACCCCAACACTTTCTTGCGTTCCCGGGCCCAGGAATTGATCAGCTGGTCGGCGATCAGGCCCATGAAGGCGACGCACAGGCCGACGACCAGCGACTTGCCGGCGTCGTTTTCGGCCTTCGAGCGGAAAATTTCCTGCCCCAGATCGGTCGTGCCGATGAACGCCGCGATGACCACCATGAACAAGGCGTACATGATCGTCTGATTTATGCCCAACATGATCGCCGGGAAGGCCAGCGGCATGCGCACCTTCCACAACACCTGGCGCGGCGTGCAGCCCGATGTGATCGCCGCCTCGACGATATCGTGCGGCACCGTCCGCAGGCCGAAGATCGTCAGGCGGGTCGTCGGGATCGTGGCATAGATCACGATCGCCATGATGGCGGCGAAGTCGTTCACGTTGAACAGCATGATCGCCGGGATCAGGTAGATGAAGGACGGGAAGGTCTGGAAGGTGTCCAGGATGAGTTCCACGACCTTCGTGCGCCGCGGCCCGGCCGCGGCCCAGACCCCGACCAGCGAGCCGATGATGACGCAGACGATTACCGCGAAGCTCACCATGTAGGCGGTGATCAGGGTCCGCTCCCAGAAACCGGCGAAGGCCAGATAGAGCGCGAACAGCGCCTGGATGGCGGCGACCTGCCAGCCGCCGTAATACCAGCCGAAGGTGACGACGAACACGAGCAGGGCCGACCAGGGCAGCAGGAGATAGAGGTCGCGCATCGGGATCAGGACATGGACCAGGAGCGTGTCCTTGATCAGCTCCAGATAGTCGAAGGCGTAGACGACGATGGCGTCGATCATCGCGTCCCACATCGGCGCGGTCGTGACCGACAGCGACTTCGGCCAGAGCTGCAGCGCCGGAATGAACGCCGCCAGGATGTAGGAGCCGACGACGACGGCGATACCGGCGGTCAGGTAGGGATGGCGGACGTGAAACGGCCCTTCCCGCAGATGCTCCGGCTCCTTCTGCGCCCAGGCCTGGCTGAGCCGGTCGAGGATGATCGCCATGAAGACGATCACGACTCCGATCTCCAGCGCCTGACCGATCCACAGCGAGCGCAGCCGGTTCAGCAGGTCGTGACCCAGCCCCTTGGCGCCGACGAAGGACGCCAGGACGACCATCGCCAGGCACAGCATGATGATCTGGTTGACGCCGACCATGAGCGTCGGCCGCGCCGCCGGCAGTTCGACCTTCCACAGCATCTGACGATTTGTGCAGCCGGCCATGATCCCGGCCTCGCGCACCTCCGGCGAAACGCCCTTCAGGCCCATAATGGTGAGCCGCGCCATCACGGGGAAAGCGAAGATGATGGTCGCGATCGTGCCGGCCTTGTGGCCGATGCCGATGAAGATGGCGACCGGAATCATGTAGGAGAAATGCGGCAGCGCCTGCATGACGTTGAGGATCGGCCACAGCAGCGTCTCGAACCAGCGCCGCTTGTAGGCGACGATTCCCAGCGCCACCCCGATCGCGCCGGCAACGGGCGCGGCGACCAGCACCACCGACAGGGTGACCATCGACAGTTCCCATTTGCCGAAGATCGCCATGTAGGCGAAGCAGACGCCGGCGATGATGCCGAGCTGGCGGCCCTGCAGATACCAGCCGAGCACGATCGCCAGGCCGGTGACCGCGATCCAGGGCAGGCCCGGAACCGAATCGGAGAAACCGGCGACCAGGACGGCCTCGACGAAATCGAGCGGATAGTCGATCAGGTCGGCGATCGCCCGCGTGATGTCGCGGAAGGTGAGCAGGCCGAATATCTCTTCCGCGCGCAGGACCTCCACCACCGCGTTGATCCAGCCGACGAACGGCGCCGACCAGTCCTTCGGGACCATGCGTAGCCAGTCGGGCAGCCAGGGAGAGACCGCGAGGACGAACACGAACGGCGCCAGCAGCAGGACGGCGACCCGAAGGCCGGATTGCCCGGAACCCGCCACCCAGCGGCGGACCGGAACGGCGCCGCCCAGGACCGCCGCGTCAGCCATGGGCGTCGGCCTCGACGGAGAAGAGCACGTCCAGCACATGGGCCCGGCTGACCGCGCCGATGGTGCGGCCGTCGTCGTCCGCCACCCGCAAGGGCAGCTCGCTGTCGATGATCAGGCGCGCCACGTCGGCCACCTTGTCGGTCGGCCGGACGGTCGTGTCCGACAGGGCCGTGCTTTCCGGCGACGCCTCCATGACCGAGGCGACGGTCAGCAGCTTCTCGCGGGCGACGTCGCGCGTGAAATTGGCGACATAGTCGTTGGCCGGCCGCGTCACCAGCTCCTCCGGCGAGCCGATCTGCACGATCCGGCCCTCGTTCATGATCGCGATCCGGTCGGCGAGGCGGATCGCCTCGTCGAAATCGTGGGTGATGAAGGCGATCGTCTTCTGCAGCATGGTCTGGAGGCGCAGGAATTCGTCCTGCATTTCGCGCCGGATCAACGGATCGAGGGCGGAAAACGGCTCGTCGAGAAACCAGACATCGGGTTCGACCGCCAGGGACCGCGCGATGCCGACGCGCTGCTGCTGGCCGCCGGAGAGTTCGCGCGGATAATAGCCGTCCCGCCCTTTCAGCCCGACCAGTTCGATAACGTCGAGCGCCCGCTTCTCCCGGGTCCCCCGGTCGATACCCTGCACCTCCAGGGGGAAGGCGACATTCTGGAGGACAGTGCGGTGCGGCAGCAGGGCGAAATGCTGGAACACCATGCCCATCTTGTGACGGCGGATTTCGATCAGCTCTTTCGGCGGTATCTTCAGCAGGTCCTGACCGTCGAACAGGACCTCGCCGGCGGTCGGCTCGATCAGGCGCGACAGGCAGCGGACCAGCGTCGACTTGCCGGAGCCGCTGAGCCCCATGATGACCAGGATCTCGCCGGGAAAGACCTCCAGGCTCGCGTGACGCACAGCCGGAATGTAGCCGTCGCCCGCGATGGCGTCGTCCGGGGGTTCGCCGTTATGGGCGGCGAGAAAGCCTTCCGGATCCTTGCCATACAGTTTCCAGACGTTCCGGCAGGCGATCTTGGCGTCCAAACTCTTACACTCCCCACAGAAGTTACCGGGCAGAAGCTACCGGGCAACCGGTCTGCCACATTCCGCGCGACCGAGTATAGACCCGCTGCAATGGACGCGGCACCTTCGGTCCGGCCGAATGCGGCGGCGAACTATCGAAGATTCCAATACGACCGTTGAATACATCCGGAATCCCCTACCATTTTAGACCATTTCAAACCAATATAGGCCAAAATTTACCACATAAATGATTGAAAACTACACATAAACGATTGACAGCGACAAATGAAGGTGAATGATGTTGGGTACTTGCGCCGAAGTAGACCCAATTGGTTCGAATTGGTTCGACGCTGCAAATTTGAGGAGGAGTACATGCGCAGAATCGCGATGGCGGCCGGTGCTGCCGCTTTGCTGGTCGTCGGGGCCCAGTCTGCGGCCGCCGATACGATCAAGATTCCGCTCCACAACTGGTCGAGCCAGCTTGTGGGCGCCCGTATCGTCGGCAAGCTGCTGGAGATGGTCGGCAACAAGGTCGACTACGTCTCCGCAGACAGCCAGGTCGTCTATACCTCGATGTGCGAAGGCGATATCCACCTGGTCCACGAGGTGTGGCAGGGCGCGTTCGGCGTCAGCTACGAGAAGCAGCTCAACAAGGGCTGCGTAGTCACGGCGGCGACCCACGAAGCCAAGACCCGCGAGGAGTGGTGGTATCCGGAGTATGTCGAGAAGGCCTGCCCCGGCCTCCCGGACTGGAAGGCGCTGAACAAGTGCGCCGCCATGTTCGCGACCGCCGCGACGAAGCCGAAAGGCCGTTTCCTCGCCGGTCCGGTCGACTGGCTGAAGAACGACCAGGAGCGCGTCGACGGCCTGGGTATGAACTTCAAGGTGGTGAACGCGGGCTCGGCCGCGGCGCTGTGGGCGGAGCTGAAATCCGCCAGCAAGCGCAAGGCGCCGATCGTGCTGTTCAACTGGACGCCGAACTTCATCGAAGCCCTGTACAAGGGCAAGTTCGTGGAGTTCCCGGCATACCACGAGAAGTGCTTCAAGGATCCCAAGTGGGGCCTGAACCCGAACAAATCCTATGACTGCGGCAACCCGAAGGACGGCTATCTGAAAATCGGCGTCTGGAAGGGCTTCGCGAAGAAGTGGCCGAAGGCCTACAAGGTCCTGCAGAAGATGAGCTTCTCGAACCTCGACATCGCCGTCATGGCCAAGCTGGTCGACGTCGACAAGATGGAGGCGGAAGCCGCCGCCGAGAAGTGGATGAAAGACAACGAGAAGAAATGGAAACCCTGGGTGACCGCAGCCACGATGTAGACCTGCGCCGAACCCAAGGCAGAGAATGCGAAGCGGCCCGCCGGCAACGGCGGGCCGTTTTCTGTCGGGGCGCGGAAAAGCGCGAAAAATGGGGCGAATGACGGGATTTGAACCCGCGACCCCCTGGACCACAACCAGGTGCTCTAACCAACTGAGCTACATCCGCCGCAGGAAGCCCCGCACGCGATCCGGGGCAGGCCCGGCGTTGTACGCACCGCTCCCCCGAGGGTCAAGGCAGGCAACGGATATAGGCCGGACCGCCGGACGCGGAAGCCCGCCGTTCGCTACGCCCTCGTTCGGCTCCGGCCGGCTCTATTTGCAGCCGTTGTGTTTGCGCCACAACGCCGGGTCGTGCCCCTTGGGCGGGTTGGCGCAGGAATCGCCCGAATATCCACGGAGCAGTTTGTAACGCGCGATCTGGGCCGCGGTCAGCAAGGGCAAAGTCTCCAGGTGCGCCGCCAGATGGGTATAGCGGAGCGCCGTCCGGGCCCGGCCGATTTCGGAGAGCAACGGACGCAGGGATTGTGCGGTTACGGTCCCGCTGGCGAACGCCGCCTCAAGCGCCCGTTCTCCGGCGATCAGGCGTTGTCCCCCGGCGACCGCGGCGGCCCGCATCCGCTCGAAGACGGCGGCGATGGCCGCCACCTGGTCCGCAGTAAGCGGAATCCTGTCTCTCAGCTCCAGCAGATGGGCGGGGCCGGGCATGCCGTTGAGTTCGGCCGCCCTGGCAAGTCCCCAGCCGCCGCCGCGCCGCAGTTCGGCGAGGTCGTCCGCCGACAGGCTCTTGATCGGGCGCGACTGCTGCCCCGCGTAGGGCGATTTCCGCATCTCCGCGGCCCAGGCCGGGCCGGACGCTAAATGGCAGGCCAAATAGCAGGAGAGTGCGAAAGGCAGCAGCAGGAAGCGGGTCATGCGTTGCGTCGCGATCAAGCCGGTCTCCCCCGGCCGGGTTCCGGATCGGTTTCGTCCGGGAACGGATGTCGTGTTTCCGCGCGGATTTGCAATGCCCGCAAGCCGCGCCTCACCGCCCCAGCCAGGCGCGCATCCGCTTGAGCGCCTCGTCCAGCGTCGCGTCCTCCTTGCAGAAGGAGAAGCGGGCGAAATGGCGGGGCGGATCGTTCTGGTAGAAGGCGCTCACCGGCACAGCGGCGACGCCGGCCTCGGTCGTCAGCGTCCGGCAGAAATCGACGTCGTCGCCGTTGAAGCCGACCGAGCGGATATCGACGGTGATGAAGTAGGTGCCGTGGCACTCGACCGTCGCAAAGCCGATCTCCTCGAGCCCGGCGCGGAACCGGTCGCGGCTGCGCTGCAGGCCGCGCGCCAGCCCGGTGAAATAGCCCGCGTCCTTCTCCAGCCCGAAGGCCGTGGCGCGCTGCAGGTTGGGCGGCGTCGTGAAGGTCAGATACTGGTGCGTCTTGGCGATCGGCGTCATCAGCGCCGGCGGCGCCGTGATGTAGCCGACCTTCCAGCCGGTGAGCGAGAAGGTCTTGCCCGCGCTGCCGATGCGCACCGTGCGCTCGCGCATCCCGGGCAGGCCCATCATGGTGACATGGGGCCGGCCGTCGAACACCAGATGCTCGTAGACCTCGTCGGCGACGCAATAGGCGTCGTGCTCCAGGCACAGGCCGGCGATGAAGTCGAGTTCCTCGCGGGTGAACACCTTGGCGGCCGGGTTCATCGGCGTGTTGATCAGCACCAGCTTGGTGCGGTCCGAGAAGGCGGCGCGCAGGTCCGCTTCCGGCAGCGACCAGTCCGGCGGCTCGATGCGGACCAGCCGCGGCACGGCGCCGGCGCGGCGGATGATCGGCAGGTAGCAATCGTAGAGCGGCTCGATCAGCACGACCTCGTCGCCCGGCTCGATCAGGCCGAAATGGGCCGCCGCCAGGGCCTCGGTCGCGCCGCTGGTCACCAGGGTCTCGGTCTGCCAGTCGATGTCGAGGCCGTAGAAGCGCCGGTTGTGCTTCGCGACCGCCTGGCGCAGCTCCGGCACGCCGAACATCGGCGGATACTGGTTCGGCCGGTCGTCGAGCGCCGCATGGGCCACGGCGCGGACGTCGTCCGGCCCGTTGCCGTCCGGGAAGCCCTGGCCGAGATTGACCGCCCTGTGCTCGTTGGCCAGCGCCGACATGACCTCGAACACGGTCGTGCCGTAGCCGCTGAGGATGGAATTCGCGGGTTTCATCGCGCCCCTGTTTGCCCGCAACCGCCCCCGCAAATCAATGGGTCCGCCGCGTCGCAGGGGGAGAGGTCGGGTCTCCTTCGGCAAGAGGGATACAATTCGAATCCCCCTCCCCTTGGGGGAGGGGCTAGGGGAGGGGTCGCCTGCCGGCGCGCCGATGCCGACTTCCGGCAATGCTACGACCGCCGCGTACCCCTCCCCCTGACCCCCTC
>WTGH01000023.1:20171-81623 GCA_011523655.1 Rhodospirillaceae bacterium | reverse complement strand
AAACCAGGGAGTCCCTACCCTCTTCTCCCTGACACACAACTCTTGACGTTACCCAGCCCATTGCTATAGGGGCTGCAGCCGTTCCGCGAGCGCGCCTTTCAGGACCTTGCCCGTCGAGTTGCGCGGCAGGTCGTCGACCAAAAAAACGTCGCGCGGCACCTTGTGGCGGGCCAGGCGTTCGCGGCAGTGGGCGATCAATTCCGGCCCGCCGATAGTCCCGTGGACGATCACGAAGGCGGCGACCTCCTCGCCATATTCCGTCGACGGCCAGCCGACCACTGCCGCCTCTTCCACCGCCGGATGGGCCTGCAGCACAAGTTCCACATCGCTCGGATAGATGTTGGCGCCACCGCGGATGATCATGTCTTTGGCGCGGCCCCGGAGGAACAGAAAGCCCTCTTCGTTCATTTCACCGATGTCGCCGGGATAGAACCAGCCGTCCCGGAAGAAGGCGCCAGCTGTCGAACCGGGCTCCGGATCGCCGTAGAATCCCACGGCGACCCCAGGGCCGCGATAGCGAATGCGGCCGACAATGCCCGCCAGCTGGCGTCGGTGCTCCTCGTCGACTATTTCCACTTCGGTCAGAAAGCTCGGCCGCCCGACAGACCTGGGATGGCGGTCCTGGTCGGCGGCCGGTTGAACGGTGATCCCGCCGCCTTCGGTCGAACTGTAGTAGTCGGTAAAATTCGGCGTGAGCCGGTTCCGGACCGCCTTCCGCTCCTCCGGAGACAGGATAGCGCCGCTGGAGATCAGGTCGTCGACCCGGGGAAACAGCAAACCGTTGCCTCGCGCCATGGCGAGCAGGCGGCGGATCTGGGTCGGCACCAGGAAGAGCCTGTTGATCGACCGTCGTTCGACCGTCTCGACAAGGTCGACGGGCTTGAAGGGGGGCGGGAACATCACGATCGTTCCGCCGATGAAGAGATAGGAGAGCACGAAACCCCGCCCGCCGCCGTAATAGAGGGGTGTCGTCAGGGCGAAGCGGTCATGCTGATTGAACCCCAGGGACACCCAATGGCCCCGGAAACGCGCCAGCATGTTGGCGTGGCTGATCATCGGCCCTTTCGGCAGGGCAGTGGTGCCGGAAGAGAGCGCCAGCACGAGGGGCATGTCGGCGGCGTCAGCACCGTCGACTTGGGGTACTGCCGCGGCGACGGCGTCGTGCCAGCCGGCGCCGCGACGGTGCTGCGGGACTCCCGCGATTGCAGCGGCGTCGGCCTCGATCATCACAGCCTTCGGCCGGAATACGTCGACGATCCGCTGCCGTTCCGCCTGGGCCCAATGCCAGTCCATGGGCAGAACGGGGACGCCGAGTCGGGCGGCGGCCAGCAGTACGATGACATGGTCGGCGTGATCCCCGAGGCAGACGCCGAGAAGATCGCCGCTCCGAAGCCCGAGGGCGTTCAGGTGACTCGCCGTCCGTCCCACCTGCAGGTCGAGTTCGCGATAGGTGATGACGCGCTCGCCTGCCACGATGGCCGGGTGAGAGGCCCGGGTCCGGGCATGCAGGGGAAGGGTGCCGGCCAGATTCATGCTCGCTCCTCTCCGGTCCGATACGGCCGCGCACGCCGCGGAATACGGTGTTTCGGATTGTACCAATTTCCAATAGCATAATGTCGGATTGTCAATCGTCCGAGGCCATCGCTGCGGCTGAAGGCTCTTCCCGAATTTGGCGCTAGGTGGAATCGCGATCCGGTCGGGAACGAGGAGGAACCATGGACTTCGCCATCAGCGACGAGCAACGACAGATTCTTGACACCGTCGATCGGTTGATCGACCGGCATCTGCCGCCGGAGGCCGTCCGCCGGCACGATCGGGATCACGCACCGCCCTATCACGTGCTGCCGGCATTGGGGGACGCAGGCCTGCTGGCGATGCCGTTTCCGGTGGAGAATGGCGGATTGGCAGCCCCATGGGAAACGGTGGTGCTGGTGCAAGAGCGCCTCGGCTATCGCGCTTTCATGGCGGCCTCCCTGTACAACCGCGCCATCGGTTTCGGCGGCATGTCGCTCCTGGTCTACGGCAGCGAGGCACAGAGGGAACGGTATCTCCCGGAAATCATGGCCGGACGGGCCTTCTTCGCCCTTGCCTTGACAGAATCGTCAGCGGGTTCGGATGCCGCGTCCATCGTGACGCGGGCGCGGCGCCGCGGGAACGGATGGACAATCACCGGCCGCAAGACCTGGATCAGCGACGCTGCAGCGGCGGCGGCCATGGTCGTCGCCTGTCGGACCG
The DNA here is from genome assembly GCA_011523655.1 of Rhodospirillaceae bacterium. GTDB lineage: Bacteria > Pseudomonadota > Alphaproteobacteria > Bin65 > Bin65 > Bin65. The sequence goes on along the minus strand of WTGH01000023.1, from coordinate 79,388 downwards.
GTTCTCCTGACAGCGGCGCCGACGGAATTTCGATGTTCCTGGTGCCGCCGGGCACGACCGGTGTCCAAATGACTCCTCTCGACAAGGTCGGAAACAACTGCCTGCCATGCTTCGACATCGGCTTTGAAGAGGTCGACGTGCCCAGAGATGCGCTCATGGGCGAAGAAAACCATGGATTTCATCATCTGATGGCGACATTGCATTACGCCCGCGCCGGGATGGCCGCGAGCGTCACCGGCGCCGCCCAGGCGGCCGTTGACATCGCTCTTTCCCACGCCGGCGAACGCCAACAGTTCGGCAGACCGATCGGCGGCTTCCAGGTGATTCAGCACCGCCTTGTCGACATGCAAATGCGGGTGGACCAGGCGCGCCTGCTTGCCTGGCAGCTGGGGTGGCTGATCGGCGAAGGCCGACCCTGCCGTCGCGAGGCGTCCCAGGCAAAGATCGCCGCGACGGAGACCCTGCAGTTCGTCACCGATCACGGCATGCAGATCCTGGCCAGCGCCGGTTACGCGGCGGAAAGCGACATGCAGCGATTGTGGCGCGATGCGCGTCTGTATTCCTTCGGCGAGGGGAGCAACGAGATCCAGCGCAACATTATCGCCAGGGAACTCGGGCTTTGAGCACCACCGCGCCGACCGACGACATCCAGGCGATCGACGCGGTCGTCAACCTGTGGACCGAAGAGGCTCTCAGTCATCGACCGGACTGGCGCGACGGCTTCTTCAAGGGAAAGATCGGGGTTGACGAGACGACAGCCGCGGGCATCACCCTGGACGAGATGCTGCGGCGCATGGATGCGGCCGCTATCGAGAAGGCCTTTCTGGTCGCCACCAAGGCCGGGCCGCTGGGGCCGCCGGCCTGTTATCACCTGCCCTATTCTCTCGTCGCGGATGCGGTCCGCCGGCATCCGGACCGCTTCTACGGTCTTGCCGGCATCGACCCAACGCAGGGCATGAAGGGCGTGCGCGAGCTTCAGGCGGCGGTGGAGGATCTGGGGTTCATCGGCGCCCACTCCTACCCGCACTGGTTCGAGATCCCGCCCGATGGCCCCCAGTACTATCCATTCTACGCCAAGTGCGTGGAACTGGATATTCCGATCCAGCTCCAGGTCGGCCAATCGCTCGTGTACGCGCCCGACTACCCTCGCCGCAGCGTGGGCCGTCCCTTCACCTTCGATGCGGTGGCCTGCCACTTTCCCGAACTCCGGCTCATCGGCATCCATCTCGGCATTCCGTGGATCGACGAGATGATTGCCATGGCCTGGAAGCACCCGAACGTCTTCATCGGCACGGACGCTCACAGCCCGAAATACTGGCCGCCGCAGTTCATTCAGTACGTCAATACCTACGGCCGCGAAAAAGTGATCTTCGGCACCGATTTTCCGGTGCTCGACTTTGAGCGTACCCGCAGCGAGATCGAAACGCTGAACCTGCGGCCCGAGGCGAAGCGCATGCTCCTGCGCGATAACGTGCGCAGGATTTACAAGCTCGATTGATTTCAGGGCCAGGCCGTCGAGCCGGACACGGGCGTGTCACCTCAGTCCCTGAGTATATCCGGAAGGAGCGTATCCCAACCTCGGCCGAGATCGGCCGCGCTCAGGGCAGTCAAATCATGGAGCCGCTGTGCAAGCCTCGGGTAGGTGGGAGCCAGCCATGTTTCCAGGCGGCCGAACAGCTCCACCATTGCGTAGGGCCGGTCGGGCCCACCCTTCGCGCTCAGACACTCGCGGGTGATCCGCCGGCCGTCTGTCAACGTGACCGTGATGCGGGCAGGCCGATCGTGCGGGGGCGGCAGGGTCGGTTCGAACTCCTTGAGGACAATCCGGTGGCGCAGCGCGTCGATCTCGGGCGAGGCGAGCGCGGCGGTGCCGAACGCCTCCGGCAGCGCATGGCCGAGGACCAGCGGTGCCGCGACGGCGTGCTGGGTCGAAAATCGGGAGGCAAGTCCATTTTCCGGCTTCTCATTGTCGAGGGACAGGGCGAGCGCGGAAGCCTCCACGACGACATCCCGAATTGCGTCTGCCCGCCCCTCGTCAGGCAATTCCTCGAGCACCGCCAGACTCGCCTCTATCGCCGAGTGGGTGTAGCCGCAGCTGCTGTACGGTTTGTGAAAGCTGTATTCGATCGCCCAATCCTCGCCGAGGCCGTCGATGAGGCGTGACGGATGCACGTCGGTACCGAGTATGTCCGTGTAGACGTCGTAGAAGCTTTCTCCCGTTCCGGCGAACCCCATTCCCGCCCAGTCGACGGCCATCATGCCGGTCCAGGCCCCGGTTCCCGCCCAGGCGTTGCAGACCAGCAGGCCGTCGACAGAGTGCCCAAAAGGACCGACCTGGATCAGCGTGGAAGCGGTGCCGAGCGCGCCGAGCAGTGCGTCCGGCGGCAGTCGTCGCGCCACCCCGATCGCGCTTGCGGCACCCACCGCGCAGAAGACCGCAGCCGGATAGAGCTTGGCCGTCCCCATGGGCCAAGCGCGCGGAAGACGTGTCGTGATCTCGAAACTGAGCACGACGGCACGCAGGACGTCGGCGACAGACAGGCCCGTTGCTTCCGCTTCGGCGAGCAGCGCCGGTACGATATAGAGCCCGGCGTGGCACTGGGCCTTGCGATAGCCGGGATCCAGTTGCGCCCCGTTTCCGGCGAGCCCGTTGGCGACCGCGGCCATTGTCCGCTCGGCGCGGGGGCGTCCGCCCCGGAACACCGTCGCCTCGGCCCGCTCCGACGCCTCCAGAATTCGGGTTTGAGCCCGCACGACTTCCGGCTCGTCGCGCGACGCGACGATGGCTCCGAGATTGTCGCCGATCACCGCAACCGCCTGGCGCAATGCGGTGTCGGGGATATCGTCGATGCGGGTTCCGGCCGCCCAATCGCAAAGGGCCGCCATACCCGATCCCACCTGTCGTCTCCGCTGGTCCATTGACTATCCGCGCGGTAGCAGTCTAGGCTTCACCACGTCATCGGGGCGAGTTCGTGAAGATGTCTTCACTTCCGCAAGGAAGAGCGGAATGTCAAGACATGGATTGTACGTCGAGCCAAGCCCTTGCATGGGGTCGGCTTGCTCCAGAGGAAAGTTTGGTTCCTCGCCGAACCATGACCTCAAGAGACCGACGCACGCCTCGTCGATTTCACGAACGTAAACCTATGCACAGGAGGAGATGATGAGGATATCACTTCGACCGACCGGAATCGGCTTATTGGGGAAAACCGCATTGATCGGTCTCTTTGCCGGAGCGCTTCCGGCGGGCGCAATGGCCGAATCCGGGGTGACCGATACGACGATCAAGATCGGCCTGTTCGGACCCCTGACAGGGCCCGCTGCGATCCACGGCCAGCCCGTGAATAATGGTCCCATATCCGTTTACATGGAGCAAAACGAGAAGGGGGGCGTGCATGGCCGCAAGTTTGTGTTCGTCCAGGAGGATTCGGCGTGCGAAGCGACCAAAGCACTGGCGGCGGTAAAGAAGCTGATTCACCAGGACAAGGTCTTCATGATTCACGGTGGAACCTGCAGCACCGCCGTTTCGGCGACGACCGAGGAGGTCGTCAAGTCGGGCGTGCCCCATCTGTTGATGGCGGCCACCATGGATAAGCTCACGGCTCCGGTGAAGAAAAACATCTTTACGGTCCAGATGACCGGCAGCGCGGACGGCCGCGGCATGGCGCGCTTTGCGGCGTCGATACCGGGCGTGAAGAAGGTGGCGATCGTCGGCCGCAACAACGACTGGGCCGAGACCAAAATCCAGCCCATGCGCCAGTATTTCAAGGAAAAGGGCATCGAAGTGGTCGCCCGCGAGACCCTGGAGGCGAACGCGTCGGACGCCACCGCCCAGGCGCTCAAGCTGAAGAAAGTGGATCCGGACGTAATCATACTCGTCAACTATCCGACCGAGTCGGCGACGCTGCTCCGCGATGCGTGGAAGTACGGGCTTCGAAGCAAATCGAAGGATTCGCCGGCGGTCATCGTCTCGACGCCGGATCTGCTCGATCTCGTCGAGCGGGTAGGAAACAAAGAGGTGTTGCAGGATCTCTACGGGATCACGGTTATCGCCGGGCCTTTCGGCAGCCCCGAGATGAAGAAGTGGGAGGGCATCCGCTACAAGCACTTCCCGAACGACATCAAGAAGTCCGTCGCCTACCAGGGCGTGGCCGGAGCGACGGTGGTCATCGAGGCGCTGAAGAGGGTCGGTCGGGACGTGACGCGCGAAAAATTCCTCGCAGCGATGGAAGGCACCAAGGGCCTGAAGGACCATGGCGCCGCATGCTCGATCAGCTTCTCGGCGAGCAGCCATCAGGGGTGCAACGACCCGACGGTCTGGACCCTGACGCCTGACGGCAAGGTCGTCAACCTCGGTCCCGTGTGGCGCGATCTGAGCAAGAACTGATCGTTTTCGACCAACCCGACTGCAGGCGGGCGGAGCCGGGCACGACGCCCCGGCTCCGCCCCGGCGTCGGCTTGCGTCCGCTCCGAAACAGTGGGCCATCGAGGAAGCACGCGACAACCACCCGGCCCTAGCGAAAGCGAAGTCTCATGACGGAGTTCGTCATTCTCGTCACGGCCGGGCTCGCGAACGGAAGCCTTTATGCGCTGGTCGCGCTGGGTCTCGTGCTCATCTACAAGGCCCAGGACATGGTCCAGTTCGGCTTCGGCGAGATCTTCATGGCCGGAGCCTTCATCGGTTACTCCGCCTATGCCTACCTCGGTCTTTCCTATCCGGCTTCCTTTCTCCTCGCGATCCTCGCCGGGGGGCTCGTCGGATTGCTCATCGAGCGGGGCCTGATCCGGCCGATCGCCCACTTTCCGCACATGACGCTCGTGATGGTGACCGTGGGCCTGTCGTTCATGTTGAAGGGGATCTTCCGGATTCCCTTCGCACAGGACGTGTATACGATTCCGCCCATGTTCGGCGGCTCCCCGATCATCATCTTCGACCTGATCTTTGCGTCGCAGAACTTGCTGACGACCGCCACGTCCCTGGTCCTCACACTGGGGCTCCTTCTTCTGTTCGCCTTTACCGACCTTGGCAAGCAGATGCGGGCGACCGCAGAGAACATGTTCGGCGCCCAGTACAGCGGCATCAACATAGGGCTCGTGTTCGCGACGACCTGGGGTCTGGCCTCCGTGATGGGCGCAGCCGCGGGGATCCTGTCGGCGCCGATCACCGCCCTCTTCCCCGACATGGGGACGCGCATCCTGATCAGGGGGTTCGCCGCCGCCGTGCTCGGCGGTTTCGGCAGCGTTCCCGGCGCGATCGTCGGCGGCTATCTGATCGGTGTCATCGAAACCCTGTTCGGATTCTATGTCGCAACCGCGCTCATCGATCTATCCGCCTTTCTGGTCATCATGGTGGTGCTCATTTTCTGGCCGAGGGGGCTGTTCGGCACCAAAGAGATCACGCGGGTCTGACACTGATGGAAATTCATCGCCTCTTTACGAACCGGTTGTTCACGCCGGCTTTGTTCGTGGCGCTGTGTCTGGTCAGTACGGCCACCAATCCCTACCTCCAGTACCTCCTGAACCTGATCCTGGTCTATGTGGTCGTCGCCGTTGGCCAGATGATCATCCTCGGCTTCGCCGGACAGTTCGCATTTGCCAACGCGGCGTTCATGGGCATCGGCGCTTACACCGTCGCCCTGCTGGGGAGTCATTTCGGCATCTCTTACTGGGTGTCGCTCCCGGCCGCGGGCGTGTTGTGCGCCATCGTCGGCTGTATCGTCGGCCTGCCGGCGTTGCGGCTGCGCCGGGTCTATCTCGGGTTGATGACCATGGGGTTTGCGGAACTCTGCTACTGGTTGTTCCTCCATTGGCGGGACCTCACCCTGGGGACCGACGGGGTCAAGGTCGAGGCGCCGACATTCTTCGGTATCCGGCTCGACACCGACGACGCAGCGTTCTTCGTGATCGTGATCGCCACTTTCGCCATGGTCCTGCTTGCCAAGGCCATACTCGCGTCCCGTTACGGACGGGCTTTCATCGCGATCCGCGAAAACGAACTCGTAGCCCGATGCAACGGCATCAATGTGCCTCTGTACAAGACCCTGGCCTTCACCTTGAGCGGTTTCTACGCCGGTATCGGCGGCGGACTGTTTGCGCTGGCCGTGCGGTTCGTCGCGCCCGATACCTTCAATCTGCTACAGGTCGTGCTGCATTTTGCCATCGTGATGGTCGGGGGGGTAGGAACGCTCTCTGGTGCGCTACTGGGTGCCCTTTTTCTGACGATGCTTCCGGAGGTGCTGCGTGGCACCCAGGCCGCCCAGGAGATGATGTACGGCGTCCTGCTGGTCGGGGTCATCGTGTTCATGCCCAAGGGCGTTGCCGGCTACCTGATCGAGCGGCGGATCCTGCCGCCCGAGGTTCTCGTCCACGGCTGGCGCGAAGAGGTGCGCGAAAGGGACGGAATTCCCCAGGCGGACGCCAAACCGTCAACGGCCGAATAGCGAAAGGGAAGGTGGGTGGAACCGCTTCTCGAGACCCAGGACCTGACGGTGCGCTTTGGCGGTGTCGTCGCGGTCGAGGACGTTTCCCTGACCGTACCGCCGGGCGAAATACGAGGAATCATAGGACCGAACGGCGCCGGCAAATCGACCCTCTTCAATGCCCTTTCCGGCGTGGTAAAGGCGGAAGGCCGCATCAATTTCGACGGCAGGGACATCGCGGACGTCCCCGTTCACCGGCGCGCGGGGCTGGGCCTGCGGCGGACGTTCCAGCACGTGCGGCTGATGCAGAACCGCACGGCGCTCGAAAACGTTCTCGTCGGAATGCATCTCGAGATTCCGGCGAATCCGCTGAAGTCGGTCCTCAATCTCGGCGGAGGTGTCTCGCCCGACCGGGCCGCCCGGGACCGCGCCCGGGAGGTGATGAGTTTTCTCGGAATCGACGGTCTGATCCTGCGCGAAACCGGCACGCTGACGATCGCGCAGCAACGGCTGCTCGAGCTGGCAAGAGCGCTGGCGCCGGGGCCTAAGCTGCTGATGCTGGACGAACCCTGCGCCGGCTTGAGCGTGCCTGCCGTGCAGACGCTCGACGAAATCCTCCTCCGGCTGAAGGAGGAGTGGAAGTTGACGATTCTGCTCGTCGAGCATGTTGTTTCCCTCGTTATCGACGTTTCGGACAGTATCACGGTGCTCGACAAAGGCCGGGTCATCGCCGAGGGAGCGGGCGACGAGGTGATGAGCAATCCAGCGGTAAAGCAGGCTTACCTGGGGACGGAGGAGGTGGACGCTGCTTGACATCATCGACATCACCGCGGGCTACGGCAGCCTGCAGGTGCTCAACGGGATGCGCCTGGGTGTCGAGAAGGGGCGCGTCACCGCGCTTCTCGGCGGAAACGGTTGCGGCAAGTCGAGCACCCTGAAATGCGTGGTGGGCATGCTCGGGGTCACCGGCGGATCGATCCGCTTCGAGGATGAGACCATTGAAAACCTGAAACCGCACCAGATCTTCGCCCGCGGGATTGCGATGGTTCCCCAGCATCGCGAGCTGTTTGCCGGCATGACGACGGCGGAGAACATCCTCATCGGCGGCATGACCCGCTGCCCGAAGCGGGAGCGCAAGGGTCGGCTCGCGGGAATACTGGAGCATTTCCCGAGGTTGCAGGATCGTGTGAAGAGCAGGGCCGGGAATCTGTCCGGCGGCGAGCAGCAGATGCTCGCCACCGCACGCGCGCTCATGTCGGAACCGAAACTGCTGCTGATGGACGAGCCCACGGCCGGCCTGGCGCCGGTCGTCATCGACGAGATCGCCCAGATCGTCGCGGAACTCAAGGCCCGCGGCGAGACCATCTTCATCGTCGAGCAGAACGTCCGGGTCGCGCTGCGGGTTGCCGACTACGTCTACGTGGCGCGACAGGGGCGGGTGGTGATGCAGGGCGCCGTCGACGAGTTTCGGGACGACCACCAACTCTTCCTCGAATATATGGGTCAGGGCAAGGATGCGCTCATATCCCAGCACGCGCACCGGTCTCACAGATGAGCAGGCCCGCCAGCGCGATCGGTTGGTTTACAGCACGAATTCCCGGTGCCCGACCCGGTGGGCACCCGGCGGGGAGGATGACCCGATGGGCAACGACGGTCTGACCAGTACGATCAGTCGAGCGATCGCGGACGTCCGCTTCTCGGATCTGGAATCGTACGTCGTCACGGCGACTGATCGCGCGATAATGGATTCAATCGGCATCGCCCACATGGGCTACGAATTCGTGAAAGAGCCTTTTCTGCGTTTCGCCACGCAGGTTGGGGGCGTTCCCGAAGCGACCCTTCTCGGCGATCGCGGTCGCGTGTCGGCCGGGCTCGCGGCGGGGTTCAACTCCACCATGGCCTACAACTCGAACATGATGGAAAGCGGGCCTGGCGACCATCTCTTCGACGCTCTGGCCCATACCGGCATGGCGATGGGCGAACGACTCGGCTCCAGCGGCCGCGACGTCGTCACGGCCGTTGCCATGGCCTACGAACTCAACGCGGTTTTCTACAAGTCGGCGCGGGCGAAGGACCGGCATGGATATGTCAACACCAAGAAGCACACCCCTGTGTGCGTCGCGGTCTGTGCCGGAAAACTGCTCGGCTTCGACGCCGATCAGCTCAACAACGCTATCGGCATCGCCTGGATGATCGAGCCGCCCGCCATGGACCTGTCGCTCAAGTTCAATGTCTTCACGGGCCTGGGGTCCATGTACAACCTGACGATCTGCCAGCTCGGCACCCAGGCGGCCCTGCTGACCCGAAGCGGCGTGGAAGGCCCGCGGGACACCATGGAAAAAGACGGGCTATACGACCGCGAGAGCCTGGCGGGCTATGCCCCGGCCGAATGCTATCACGTAGCGAACGAACTTCACTTGAAGCCGTGGCTCGGATCGCGCACCAGCACCGGCGCGATCCAGCTCGCGCTGGAGATCGTCGAAGAGAACCGGATTCCGGTCGACACCATCGACCAGGTGATCGTCAACGCGCACCGCTTCTATCAGAACTACCCGTTCGGATGCCTTGAACCCCGTTCCTACTTCGAGGGCCTGTTCAGCGTTCCGTGGATCATTGCCAACGCTTTGCTGGGCCACGAGTCGGGGCCGGCGTGGGTTGTGCCGGAGGCCCTGAATGACGAAAAGCGGCATGCCCTCGCCAGAAAGGTCGTCGTCGGCGAACATCCGGAGGCGGTGGCCATGTGGGCCACAGGCCGGGCGCTCGGCAACCCGGACGTCCCGATCGAGGTCGTGATCAGGTCCGGCGACGGAGAATACCGGAAGTCGATGCTCTACCGGCAGATCCGCGGAAGTCCGGAGAACCCCATGTCCGAAGGGGAGCTCGCCGCAAAGTTCCTCAGGCTCGCGGGCCGGGTCCGCGGCAGCGAAGCGGCGCACGCGCTCCTTGATGCTTCGAAGGAGATCAGCGTGGTCGATGACGTTCGGGAGATCACGGCCCGATATTGAGGGCCTCGAAGGCGGACCGCTTTGCCCATGTCCGACAACTCGGCGCAGAACAAGCAGGTGCAGCTCGTTTCCTACCCGCGCGGGCTGCCGCAGGAGAGCGATTTCCGCATCGTTCGGGCGCCTGTCCAGAGGCCCCGGGACGGCGAGTTCCTTGTCCGCGGAATCTTCCTGTCGCTCGATCCGTGGCAGCGCCTGCGCATGCGCGATCCGGCAGCGTTCCGTGGCCAGTACGGTACGCCGGTGCTTCTGAACTCGGTCGTTCCGGGCGCCGTCGTGGGTGAAGTCGTCGAGACCCGCAATCCGGCGTTTCGGGTGGGGGAGATCGTCGAGGCGAAACTGGGTTGGCAATGCTACGCAGTGACCGACGGCGCCGGCGACCGGAAAGACGATGCCGCAGGCATCGTCAAAGTCGACCCGAGCCGCGGCTCCCTCTCGACCGCCTTGGGCGTCCTCGGGCGCACCGGCATGACGGCCTACTTCTCGCTCCTGGACGTCGGCCGGATCCGTCAAGGCGAAACGGTCCTGGTCTCGACGGCGGCCGGCGCGACCGGGAGCGTTGCCGGTCAGATCGCCCGGATCGAGGGCTGTCGGGCCGTCGGCCTGGTCGGCACCGCGGAAAAGATGCGCTTCGTCGTCGACGAATTGGGTTTCGATGCTGCGGTCGACTACCGGGATGAGGACGGTCTCGACCGCGCATTGTCCGAGGCCTGTCCCCAAGGCGTTGACGTCTATCTCGATCTGGTCGGCGGCGACCTCGCCGATCGCATTCTGCGGCACATGAACGATCGGGGCCGTTGGGTGGTGATCGGCCACATCGCCGACTACGACAAGCCCATCGACGCCCATGTCGGACTGCGACCGCAAGGCTATATCCTCGGGCGGCGGTTGCGCATGGAGGGGTTCGTCGTTCACGACTACGCGGCCCGGTTTCCGGAAGCGGTTTCCCGAATGAGCGCCTGGATGTCGGAGGGCCGCCTGCGATACCGGGAGCATGTCACAAAGGGGCTGGAAAACGCGCCCCGGGCCTTCATTGACATGCTCAGCGGCGGGAATATCGGCAAGGCGCTGGTGCGTGTCGGACCGGACCCGGTTCCGTGATCCGGCCTCCCTCCGGTGTTACTATCGAACGAGAAAGGACGTTGACCAGTGTATTACGAGACCGCAGCCAATGATCACGGCCTCCCGCACGATCCGTTCCTGAGCTGTGTCGTCCCGCGGCCCATCGGATGGGTGACCACCTGCGACCGGGAGGGCCGGGCGAACCTTGCACCGTTCAGCTTCTTCAATGGCGTGGGCACGCGCCCGCCGCAGGTCATGTTCAGCACCGTCGGCGCCCATGCGGACGGCGGGTTCAAAGACAGCTGCGCCAACGCGGAGACGACCGGCGAGTTCGTCATAAACATGGCAACCTGGGCGCTTCGCGAGGAAATGAACCTGACGTCGGCCTATATGGCCCGCGGCGTCGACGAGGCGGCGCTCGCCGGACTCGACATGGTCCCGTCGCGGCTGGTCGCACCGCCCCGGGTGAAGCGATCTCCCATCCATTTGGAATGCCGGTATTCGATGAGCGTGCGCCTGCCGGCGACGGACCCGGAGGCTGCCGCCACCGTCGTCTTCGGTGCGGTCGTCTGCGTTCATATCCGCGACGATGTGCTGACGGAGGGACGGGTCGACGTCACGAAGATCCGGCCCATTTCCCGACTCGGCTACATGGAGTACGCGGCGATCGAGCAGACGTTCACGATGGAGCGGCCGACCGTCGGCGAGAGCCCCGGCCACCACCTCAATCGGGAGTTGATGAAGCGAACCTAGGCGAACGGGAGATGGAGATGCAAACCATCGGGACCGAGCGGACCGCCCTCCTCGTGGTCGATATGCAGAACGCCTTTTGCCATCCGCAAGGCTCGCTCAACGAGATGGGCAAAGACACCGCCATGTGCGAGGCGGCCGTGACGCCTTGCCGTCAACTGGTCGATGCCGCCCACAGGTTGGAGCTGCCTGTCATCTACACCCGCAACGTCTACCGCCCGGACTATTCCGACCGGGGGATCATGCCTCATGAAATTCGGCCCGCACTCAAGAACCTCCGCGCCTGCGTCATCGGCACCTGGGACGCGGAACTCGTCGACGAGCTGGTTCCGGAGGAGCGCGACTACGTCTTCGACAAGAACCGTACCAGCGCCTTCTACAACACAGGCGTAGAGACGGTGCTGCGCAATGAAAACATCAGGACGCTCGTGGTTTGCGGCGTCACCAGCAGCATGTGCGTCGAATCGACGGTCCGCGACGCGGGTCAGCGGGACTATCGCACCTTTGTGGTTGCAGACGCGATCGGCGAGCTGGACAAGGAACGGCACGACGCGGCGCTCGTCACCATGGGGTACATGTTTGCGCATGTGGTGACGGTAGGCGATGTACTTGCGGACTGGGGCATACGGGACTAAGCCCGGATATTTCATGAAGTAAGCGCCGCCGCATTCCGTTTTGTCTGAATCTGTCAGTAGGTGCTATTTTTGCTGTATTTGCAATGGCTTGAATAAGAATTGCCCTTATCGGTCTTCAAATCGCAAGCCGATTCAATCAAACTCGCGACCTTGCATGTCCACTGCATCCGCATGGATTGCGGCGACGTTTCCGATTCGGCGCCAGCGACGGTAGCGCCGGACGGCAGAGGCCGCAATGCGATACCCCGCCTGCGGCCGGGCAGACGGCCGCCAGGCGTCCGGCCCAGCGGTCGACGCGTCCCGCCACAGCTCCGGCACCTGGCGGGGCACGAGGTCGCGCCAGCCGCCGTCGGCAAGCGCCCTGGCCTTCGCGACCCATCGCCGGACCCGCCGCTGCGCCGTCCTGCCCGCGCGCCCGCTGCGCCCGGAGACCGCGCAACCGCCCCTGGGGCCGCGTCTCGCCCCCGGCCACTCTCCGGTCCGCCGGCGCTTATCGCCGGCCGGCAGGCAGGGGCCCGGTCCCGTCCCCGGGCGGACCGGCTGCGGCCGCACTTCGGCGGGGCCCTGCCGGTGCGGTGCATCGTCAACGAGTACCGTCCCGGCCAGGGCATCGGCATGCACGCCGACCATTCGGATTTCGGGCCTAATGTGACGCTCGCTCATATGTTGCGGCCACTCCGGCGAGCCACACTCACCGCCGAGCCAGCCAGAATCACCGCAACATAATTTTCTACTTGAGACTTCGGAAGCATCATCGCGCCTCCACCAACACGGAGGCACGACAGTGTTCGAAGAGCTCTTCAAACGCCCCTGCATAGTCGAGAAGTACTGGGCCGCAGCGTTGCCCGTGCAGAGGTCCTGCTATCTCCGGCATCTCGCCGATTTCGGGGCCAAACGAAGTACGCTGAGGCACGTGGCCGTCAATCAGCTTCACCTTGTTCAGGTTCTTGGATTGACCCAACGGACCTTGGTGACCGTCTCCCATATCGAGGCCGCGGTCCACGAGTGGCCGTGGCCAGGCAAGCCGGGAGGCGCCGCGCCCGCACAACCTGTGACAATAGAACGGTTCGTCGTCAATTCCGTGCAATGGCTGCGCTTTCTGGGTTGGCTCGACGAACCCGAGGTCGAACCGCCCCAGCCTCAGACTGCTGAGGTTGCAGCCTTTGGAAAATGGGCGCGCGAGGTGCGCGGATACTCTGAACAGACGGTTCAGTCCTACTGTCAAATGCTCGACACCTTCTTTTGCTCGCTGGCCTCTCCTGGTGTTCCGCTAACTTCCCTCACAATCAGCGATGTCGACCGGGCGATCGCGGCGAAGGCCGCTCGGGGAGGTCTGAGTCGCAGAACAATAGAGACCCACGCTCGACGTCTCCGCACGTTCTTTGAGTTCGCCGAAGACCGGGGCTGGTGCATGCCGGGAATGTCGGCCGCCATCGGCACCCCGCGTCTCTATCGAGGTGAGACGATGCCGACCGGGTTGGCTCGGGACGACGTGCTGCGCCTGCTGGCGACCACGGAGGGCGACCAACCGGCCGACAAGCGCGACCGCGCCATCCTCATGCTGCTGGTCGGCTACGGTCTGCGAAGCGGCGAACTTCGCGGCTTGCAACTGGACGATATCGACTGGGAGCAAGAGACCCTTCGCGTGCGGCGTTCAAAGTCAGGCCGCACCAATCTCTATCCGCTATCCCGAGGCGTGGGCTTGACCATTTTCCACTACCTTCGGGACGTACGGCCGATGGGACCTGAGCGCACCCTCTTTCTCACGCTCTTCGCACCGATGCGGCCGCTTAATCGAGACACGTTGTGGAAAATCTGCAAAAGACGGCTGGCCCAAATCGGTATCGCCGGAAGGCGCCTAGGTCCGCACGCACTTCGGCATGCAGCCGCTCAACACCTTCTTGACCAGGGCATGTCGATGAAGGCGATTGGTGATTATCTCGGCCACCGTAACCCGTCTTCGACCTCGGTCTACGCCAAAGTTGACTTGAAGTCGCTTCGACGGGTCGCAGAGTTCAATCTCGGAGGTCTGGCATGAAGCTCCGAGATGCAATCCACCATTACGTCGCTTGGCGACGAGCCAGTGGTGTGAAGTTCAGGAACGGCGAGTCCATGCTGAATCGCTTTCTCAAGTCGGTAGGCGAGGGAATCAGTTGTGACGACGTCACGCCCGCACAGGTTCGTAGCTTTCTCTTGGGCAACGGTCGGCACACACGAACCCGTTCCCTAAAGTACTCGGCGCTAAACGGGCTTTACCGCTATGCGATGAGCCGCGGCTACGCCAGCTCGTCGCCGTTGCCGGACAACGAACCGAAGACGCCGGCGCCGATGCCGCCCTACGTCTACTCCCGGGAGGAAGTTCGCCGTCTCTTCGACGCCATACCGTCCAGCCGGCAACGTGCGCACAAGCTGGATGGGCATACGTTCCGCACCTTTCTCCTTCTCTTGTACGGAGCCGGTCTGCGGGGTTCAGAAGCTCGGAGTCTAACAATGGAGGATGTCGACCTGTCGACCGCTGTCCTGACGGTGCGCAACTCGAAGTTCTACAAAACCCGCCTCGTTCCAGCCGGACCCCATCTTGCGGCCGGACTGCGGGAGTACAAGGCGCAGCGCATAGGACGTTCTCTGCCAGAAGGCCAAGATTCAACCTTTCTTGCGAACAAGGACGGTACCCCGTTAACCGAAGCAGCCACTCGACAAGCCTTTGAAGACTTGCTGGTCGTGGCCGGGATCCACAGCACGGACGCCAGATTCCAATCCCCGTGCCTTCATTCGCTCAGGCACTCTTTTGCGGTTCATAGGCTAACTGACTGGTATCGACAGGGCGCTGATGTGCAAGAACTACTGCCGTGGCTCTCTACCTATCTTGGACATTCCAAGCTTGCCAGCACCCAAGTCTATCTGTCGATGACACCAGAGTTGCTTCAGGAAGCCTCGCTGCGGTTGGAACGCTATCTGGGAGGAGCAAACAGTGAATAAGAACCAAGTTCTGGGCCCTTGGCTGCAACGCTTCTTCGAGGAATACCTTGTGACGGAGCGCAATGTCGCTCTGAACACGTGGGAAAGCTACCTGTCGACGTTCAAGCTGTTTGTTCCGTTCCTGTGCGGGAAACTCAGGAAACCCGACTACAAGTTGGGAGTCCAGGACATCAGCTATGAACTCGTCCTGGAGTTCCTCGCTCACCTTGAGGATGGACGGGGCTGTTCTGTGCAGACACGAAACCAACGGTTGACGGCCGTCCGTGTTTTTGCCCGGTTCGTCGGCGGCCGCGATCCCACGCATATCGGATGGTCCGGTCGAGTCCGCAGCATTCCTTTCAAGAAGGCGGCGCCGCAGGCGATAGTGGCGCTGAGCACGGTCGAAGCAGATGCCATGCTCGATGTTCCGGACCGTTCGACTGAGCGGGGCCGGATTGAATACGCTCTTCTGCACTTTCTTCGGCACGTAGGGGCACGCGTCTCCGAAGCGACGGGCTTGAAGGTGGGAGATGTTCAAGTCAGGCGTCGGGATGGTCGCCATGCACTTGTGACGCTGCACGGTAAGGGCGGGAAGATGCGTCAATGCCCGCTGTTGCCCGACACGCAGCGCGCACTGGCCGAGCTCATAGACGGTCGCGAGCCAGACGAGGCCGTGTTCCTCAGTAGATACGGAAAGCCGTACACCCGATTCGGGGTCTACCGACTCGTTGAGCGTTGCGCAGACCGAGTTCCGGCGCTGGCCGGCAAGAAAATCACTCCTCACGTGTTGAGACACACCGCAGCCTGCGAACTGGTCCGCGCAAAAGTGGACATCAACACGATACGGGCGTTGCTCGGCCATGCCAGCCTCGACACCACCAACGTCTACGCGGAAATCGACCTCGCGATGAAGGCGGAAGCGCTCGCGCTTTGCGATGCGGCAGAGCCCGGGCCAAGCCGTCCATGGAAGGAGGACAAAGGGGTGATGGCCTTCCTGAACTCGTTGTGACCCAGGAAGATTATGTTGCGGTGATTCTGGCTGGCTCGGCGGTGAGCGTTGCTCGCCGGCGTGTCCGCAACATATGAGCGAGCGTCACATTAGGCCCGTTATGTTGCGCGCAACATAACGGGCCGGTCGTGGCGTCCCTGTCGCTCGCCGCCGACTGGCCGATGCGCTTCCGCCCGCGCTCCGTGCGCCCCTACGCCCGCGACGGACTGCCGGGCAACGAAGTCGCCGTGCTGCCCCGCAGCTCGGTACTGGTCCTCGCGGGCGCGGCGCGCCAGGACTGGATGCACGGCATCGACCGCGCCGACACCGCCGGCCAGGCCGCGACGCGCCTCTCCGCCACCTTCCGCACCCTCGAGCGGTAGCGCTCGGCCGGCTTACCGCCGTCCCGGCCTCTCGCCCCCGCTTCGCTCGGGGCGCTCGTTTGCCGGCTTCGCCAGGAGGCGGAGGCCAGCCGGTATCGGGCGTCCCGCAGGGTCCCGAAGGAGGTCGCTCATCGCCCACAACCTGCATCGTCCCGGCTCGTCACCGGGCGCGCCGTGGACCGAAAAATCCATCGTGTCATAGACCGGCGCGACCACCCGCAGATCGAACGACTCGATCCACGCGTCCGGCATTTCGCGCCTGAACAGATCCAGCTTGAGCGTCATCGTGAGCGGGCCGTGCACCAGCAATCCGGGACAGCCTTCGACGTCGCGCGCATAGTCCAGGTCGTAATGGATGCGGTGGCAGTTCATGGTCAGCGCGGAATAGCGGAACAGCAGAACCGGGGTGGGATGCACCGTTCGGCTCCACGCCGGATCGGCCGGCACCGGCCGTGGTTTCGGTTTCGGCGCGTCGGGATCCGCGACCTCGCAATAGACCTGCGTGCGCTCTTCCCTTGTGGTCAGCCGGTCGTCGGCGCCGAACACGTCCTGCGTCATGGTCACGAAGCCCATCGGACCGGACCGGCCTTCCTTGACGCGGATATCGGAGATCGTGTTGACTTTGCGCACCCGCTCGCCGATCCGGATTGGCGACGCGAAGGTCATCCTGGAGCCAGCCCACAGGCGGCGCGGGAACGGCAGCGGCGGCATGAAGAGGCCCTTGGCCAGGTGGCCGTCCGGGCCGGTCGCGGCCAGCGGCACGATCTCGTAGAAATAGAATTAGTGCCAGGCCGGCGACAGCGGGTTGCCGTCCGCAAACGGCGGGTCGTCGCGGTCCAGCGTCGCCGTAAAATAGTCCGCCGCATAGGCCGATGCGACGCCG
Organism: Rhodospirillaceae bacterium; assembly: GCA_011523655.1. Classification (GTDB taxonomy): domain Bacteria; phylum Pseudomonadota; class Alphaproteobacteria; order Bin65; family Bin65; genus Bin65. The sequence goes on along the minus strand of WTGH01000023.1, from coordinate 62,311 downwards.
TGCTCGGTCTCGGACCTGCCGACCCAGGCACTGAAATCCATGTCGCCGCTCATGCCGCCAAATTCCTCTTTTGCCCGTCCGTATCTTCGCATGCCGGACCGTTCGCGCCAATCGGCCGGTTACTGGCGCACTGCGCCGGACCTGGAATATCGGACAGCGGTGGATAGAAGGGCCGCGCTCACAATCGCCTGAACGCCGATAACACGGCGCGACGATCCCGCGGCCGCTTCGGACTAACTGCTCATCGCCATTCCCACTTCGAGGCGAAGAGCGACCGAGGGGCGTTCGTCCCTGGCCCCGCCCGGATCAATTTTGTGGAACGAGCCCAGTGCAATGAAATCGTCGGCGCGCCGGAACAACCTGCAGCGCACCGTAAATCTTTCGCCGACAAAACTCGGCTTGCGGAAAATCACCTGCGATCGCTTGGCGACGAAGCGCTCCAGCGGCAGCCCTGCCGCGGCGAGCAGGGCGGTCATGCGGTTTTCCATCCCGAAAATGTACTCGAGGGCGTTGACGTGCTGGAAGACGTCGGAATTCGGCAATCCCCAGATGCCGACCGGCCCGTCAGCGCCGCCCAGGTCCATTTCCTCGAATTCGTCGTCGACGTGCTGCAGCAATTCGACGGTCGGAAACGGCTCCTCGAAATCATGCACGTTGAGGAACCGGAGCTCTTCCGGCACGTCGCGCACCTGCCGCTGTCCGGGCGGCGCCGCAGGGCGGGTCAGGATGTGCAGGACCCGGCCCCGGCCCGTCAGGACGGTGTCTCCAAGGGGCGGTTCGAAACCGACAGAAGACGCCCCGCCTAAGGCTTCCTGGGCGTGAAATTCGGCGCGGGTCTCGAGGATCAGACGTTCGAGACGCTGCGGCTCGCGGCCGTCGCCGTCCGCCTTGTGGGTGATGCACCGGTTGAGACCAATGCGATGCGCCCTTTCGAAGACGCTGCCGTATCCATGCGGACGGGGAAAGTTTTGAAAATCCTGGAAGTACTGACCCGGTGCCACTCCCCGGACGCCCATTTCTCTGAACCCGAATTTTGGCTCGAGATCGTCGAAAACCGGCCTGAGCACCAGCTGGACAAAGGCGCGGATTTTCAGATTCCGGCGCTGATCGAGATCTCCGACACTCACGCGGATGCGGTCGCTGCGCTTTACATAGTCGAGCTTTTCCGGCGGATTCATGCGCAGAGTCCCTGGCAGGCCGCCGGCCTGCCGCCGGCGTTGCGCGCCCGGCGCCCGCCGGTCGCCGCCTGCTCATACGGGAATCCGGCGGCTTCGACGGTTGCGGGATCGCCCATGGGCGACGCTCTAGCTCGCCGCCGGGGCCGACCGGGCCGGCTTTTTCGGCAACTCGACGTATACCCCCTGCTGCTTGGCCTGCTCACGCATCGCGCGAATGTCGTCGAGTACTTCCTGGGGCTGCCGCACGATATTTTCGGGATGCTTGAAATGCGGGATCACATAGCGTCCGAAATATTCGATCGACTTCATGATCTTGTCGTGCGGAACGCTGTCGATCCGAAGCAGCACTTCGTCCGCGCCGGCCTTCCGGAACTGTTCGATCTGCCTGATGCAGCTTTCCGGCGAGCCGATAACCGCCGCCGCCGAGTCATTGATGAAATAGTCGATGTTGTTTATTTTCTCGCCGACTTTGGCGAGCGCACCCATATACTGGTAGGATTCGTTCATCTTCGCCAAGCGCGGATAGCCCGTATAGGCGACGTGCACATATTCCAGGTTGGCCTCTCCGCCAATTTCGCGTGCTAATTCGTCCGTCTCGTCGCAATAAGCGTGAATGAGAACGCCGACAGATTCATTCACATGCCCGCCTTTGGCGCGGGTTTTCTTCATGCCCTTACGATAGCTGGCAATATTTTCTTCAAGGAACTCCCAGCCAAGAAAATTCGACAAAGAAAGAGTACCGATTCCCAGTTCCGCACAGTGAAGGTGGCTGTCGACGCTCGAGGACGCCATGTAGATGTTCGGATGCGGTTTCTGGATCGGCTTGGGAACAAGCGAACGCGGCGGAATCTTGTAATGCTCGCCATAATGCATGAAAGGGTCTTCGGTGAAGGCCTTTTTCAAAATCTCAATGCCTTCGAGCGCTTTGTCCCGATTGGTGCTGAGGTCGACTTCGAACGCCCGCAGCGAAAGCGTGGTGTTGCCGCGCCCGATGCCAAGTTCGATTCGACCGTTGGACAAAATGTCGGAGACGGCGACGTTGGCCGCGACCTTCAGGGGATGATTGACCGGAATCAGCGAGATCGCATGCCGGAACCGGATGCGGCTCGTCTTGCCGTAAAGATAGCCGTACAACACCTCCGGCGATGCCGTCGTCGCGGCGCCCACGGCCATGTGTTGCTCCGAAACGCCAAACAAATCGAAGCCCCATTTCTCGGCGTGAATGACCTGTTCGACCAGTTCCCAATACCGCGCCTGGTGCGTCTGCCCGCAAGCGGCATCGCCTTCCGAAAGGTACATAAATCGCATATTTTTCTCCTTGTCCCAAGAAAATTAATCCGGCTTTCTCCGGATAAACAGCCTGGAAGTAGACAGCGCATCTAAAATAAAAAGTTAGTCCGAAGCCCCCAAACCGGCGAGAATCGCAACGAGACAAGCGCCATACCGAGAGCGGTGTACAAGGCGGTAAATTCCCCGATGTCGGCCCCATGAATTCTGAGGCACCCGAAATTTGGTTATTCAAACCATAGCACCACCAGTCGCAAACATTGTGCTCTCCCAAATTATTCGATACTTTGAAAAGCAGACGTGAAAGAGCGCTCAGCCATTGTGAGTGAAGTCACTACCCCAGTCAATGGCCGCTGATCCGAACCGCTGCGGCAGCGACCCGGAGGATCGAGTGCCGATGAGCAGAACCTATCGATACGAGCGGACGATCATGTGGGGCGACACGGATCCTGCCGGCACGATGTTCTCGGTAAGCGCCTTCGCGCTCGGCATCGAGGCCATGGAAGCCTTCTACCGGGACGTTGTCGGCATCACCTTCAGGGATCTTCAGGACGGCCGCGGCCTGGGCGCGCCGATGGTTCACGCGAGCTGCGACTATGTCGATTACGCCTGGCTCAGCGACAGGCTTTGCCTCGATGTCGCCATCGAACGTCTCGGCAGGAGTTCGATCGCCTGGAAGATCGACGCGTCGAAGCTGCCTGCGGGCGGCCCCTCGTTCCACCTGAAGCTCGTCTCGGCGAGTATCACCCTGGCGACCAGGCGGGCAACCGCGCTGCCGGACGATTTCCGCGAAGCCATGACGCCATACCTGCTGGACGGTTAGCCCACGAAGTTCCCGGCATTCCGACGCGTGCCGCGGTTCACCCGAATTGTGGCGGGGCGGTCGCGTATTCTAGTCCTTTGCCGCCACAATCAGTTCGACCTCGGTTGCGATATTCATGGGCAGGACGCTTGTACCAACCGCGGCCCGGGCGTGACGGCCGGCGTCGCCGAACACTTCGACCATCAAATCGGACGCGCCGTTGACGACCTGGGCCTGGTTGAAGAAATCCTCCGCCGAATTGACGAAGCCGCGCAGACTGACGATGCGTTTCACGGCATCCAGCGTGCCGAGCGCCGCGCGGACCTGGGCAAGGCAATTGAGGCCGCAGCTGCGGGCGGACCGGTACCCTTCCTCTTCGGTGAGATCGCTCCCGACCCTGCCGACATAGGCTATCTTACCATCGAGGCCGATCGGTCCCTGGCCGGCGATGAACACCAGATTGCCCTCGCGCACGAAGGGCACATAGTTGGCAAAGGGTGCGGCTGGCGAAGGCAGCTCGATACCGGCGGCCGACAGTTTCTGTTCGAAGCTCATCGCATGTTCCCCGATTCTGAAGTCCGCGGCGGTCGACGGTCCCGCTCAGCCCCCGATATCCGGGCGGCGCTGCGTCCAGGGCCGGGCCTCCTCGTAGGCCGCAGACGCCTGCAGCACCCTCAGGTCCGCCAGGCGCGGACCGACGATCTGAAGTCCGACGGGAAGGCCCCCGGCGGTAAAGCCGGCCGGGACCGACGCGGCCGGGACCTGGGTCATGTTGAATGGAAAGCTGAACGGCGCCCAGGCGATCCAGTCTTCGCCACGACCGTGCTCGGGCTCGGGCGAGGGCGCGCCGGCTCGGAACGGCGGCACGGCCACCGTCGGCGTCAGCAGAAGGTCGAATTCTTCGAAGAAACGCCGCACACGATCGTAGAGCCGGTGGCGCTCGACCTGGGCCCTGCCGACATCGACCGCGCTCAACCCCAGCCCGGCCCGGCCGATGTTCACCAGTCCGGGATCCATCTCGGCCCCCCATTCGTCCAGGAACCCCGCGATGGAAGTCGCGACGCCGGTCCTGAAGAAAGTCCGGTAAACCTCTGCGTAATTTCCAAAGTCCGGCGTCGCCTCTTCGACATGGCACCCAAGCTCGGCGAATACCTGCGCTGCCGCGGATGTCAGGTCCGCGACCTGCGGGTCGACCGTCGCATGGCCGAGGTCCGGGCTCCAGCAGACGCGCAACCCTGCAATGCCCGCCTTGAGCGCTTCGGTTTGGTCGGCGGCCGCGCCTTCGAGCGACAGTCGGTCGGCCGGGTGGGGCCCACCGGCGACGCCGAGCGCCAGCGCCGCGTCCGCCACGGTGCGGGTCATCGGCCCTGTGTGGGACAGCGCGTCGAAGGCGCTCGACGGATAGACCGGGATCCTCCCGAAACTGGGTTTGATGCCGTAGATCCCCGTAAACGAAGCGGGAATTCGAATCGAGCCGCCTCCGTCCGTGCCCATGGCGAGCGGCCCGATGCCGGCCGCGATCTGGGCGCTGGCGCCGCCGGACGAGCCGCCCGGCGTGCAATCGGGATTCCATGGATTGCGCGTAACGCCCTGGAGGGGCGAATCGGTCATCGCCTTCCAGGCGAACTCAGGCATGGTGGTCTTGCCGAGCATGATCGCCCCCGCGGACAGGATCCGTTCCACCACCGGCGCATTCTCGTCGGGAACGTTATGCTCGAATATTTTTGAGCCTACGGTCGTCGGCACGCCCCTGGTGATCATGGAATCCTTGAACGACACCGGGACGCCATGAAGCGCGCCGAGCGGCGCGCCGTCTGCCACCGCCGCCTCGGCGCGCTGCGCCGCTTCCATCGCGAGGTCGGCCGTCACCGTGAAGAAGGCGTTGAGCCCGGGGTTCAGATCTTCGAGCCGCTCCAGGACGGCTTCCGTAATCTCGACGGGCGAGAGCTGCTTGTCGCGAACCGCCCTGGCCATGTCGGTCGCCGGCAGGTAGCAGATATCTTCCTTGTTCATGATCTCCTGTTTCGCATGCGGCGGCAGCCGGCCGCCATCAACCGTCACCGGCGCTTCGGCCGATAAAGACGCGCTGCACCGCCGGGTCGTGCAGCACGTCGTCGGGAGATCCCTGGGCGACGACGCGCCCGTAGTCCAGGACCATGACAGCGTCCGCCAGTTCCGAGACCATGCGCACGTCGTGCTCCACCCAGACCATCGTGATCTGACGCGTATGCTTGATCCGCAACATGAAGCGGGAGAGATCCTGCTTTTCCTGGTTGTTCAGGCCCGAGGCGACCTCGTCGAGCAGCAGCAGGCGCGGCTCGGAGCAGATCGCCCGGGCGACGCCGACCAGCTTCTGAATGCCGAAAGGCAGCATGCCGACCGGGCTCTTGCGGTAGCGCTCCAGTTCGAAGAACTCGATGATCTCCTCGACCGCCTCTCGGTGGCGAATCTCTTCCTTGCGGGCCGCGCCATAAAACAGGCCGCCGGTTATCACGCCTGTCGTCATCAGGTGATGGCGCCCGATGAGCATGTTCTCGAGGACCGACAGTTCGGCGATCAGTTCGACGCCCTGAAACGTCCGGCCGATACCCACGTCGACGCGCCGGTGCAGGGGAACGCCGGAGATTTCGCGGCCCTTGAAAAAGACCTCGCCCTCCGATTGGGGCAGTACGCCGCTGACCACGTTGAGCAGGCACGTCTTGCCGGCGCCGTTGGGCCCGACAAGGCCGAAAATGATCCCTTCGGGCACGTCGAGCGACACGCTGTCCAGAGCGACCAGCCCCTTGAAGCGCAAAGACACACCTTTCACGCTGAGGATGGGGCCGGCTTCCGCCATCAGCCGAACCACCGCCGCTTGCGCCGATACTGCTTGACGTCCTGATAGTGTTTCCTGCCGCCCTCCCGTTCCATGCCGAGATAAAACTCCTGGAAATCCTCGTGCTGGAGCAGCCGGTCGGGCGGGCCGTCGAAGGCGATGCGGCCGTTTTCCATGACGTAGATATAATCGGCCATTTCGATCCCGGTGCTCGCGTTTTGCTCGACCACCAGGATGGTGACGTTGTGCTCGTCGCGCAGCCTGGTCACGGTCTCGACCAGCGACTCGACGACGATCGGGGCCAGTCCCAGGGTCATTTCGTCGATCAACAGGAGCCGCGGCCCGCCGAGGAGGGCCATCGATATGGCAAGCATCTGCCGCTCGCCGCCGGAGAGATAGCCTGCGATCGTGTTCGGCCGCTCGGCCAGTCGCGGGAACAGGTCGTAGACCTGCTCGATGCTCATCGCACGATCGGATCCGCTGCGCGGCCGGCAGGCGGTCAGATTCTCCAGCACCGACAGCGTCGGGAATATCTTCTCGCGCTCAGGCACGTATCCAATGCCCATGGCGCTGATCTGGTCGTTCCGGCGGCCCTTGATCGACGCGCCGTCGAACAGCACGTCGCCCTCGGTGATGCGGACATCTTCGGCGCGCATGAAGCCGGCGATTGCCGCCAGCGTCGTCGACTTGCCGGCCCCGTTGGTGCCGACGAGCGCCGTGATCGACCGCTCTTCGGCGGTGAGCGACACGCCCTGAACCGCGGTCACGGCCCGGTGGTAGACCACCTCCAGACCGATCACTTCGAGCAGCGCCGAGCCGGACGACCCGTTTTCCATGCCTTCAATCCCTTCGAACGGCAAGGATGGACCGGCTCAGCGGCCAAAGCTCGAAATAGACCCGGATTCGCCGCCAGATGCCGATCAGGCCGCGCGGCTCGAAGATGAGGAAGCCGATCATCACCAGGCCGAAAACGATGACCTGGCTCGGCACCAGAAGCTGCACCTGCGTTCGGGGGCTGGCCTCAAAGAATTCGAACAGCCAGGTGATGAAGAACGGCATGAGCGCGATGAAGCACGCGCCCAGATACGATCCGAAGATCGAGCCGTAGCCGCCGATCACGACCATGGCGAGGTACGAAACGGCCAAATCCAGCGTGTAATACTCCGCCGAAACCGATCCCAGATAGTAGACGAGGAGAGAGCCGGCCATGCAGGCGAGGGCCGAACTGACGACGAATGCCTTGAGTTTGTAGACCGCCAGATTGATGCCGAGGGCTGCGGCCGTAATGTCCCGTTCCCTCAGGGCGATCCACGCCCTGGCGACCCGCGTTCGCGCCAGGTTCAGGCAAAACGCGGTCGTGAGGATCAGGACCCCACCGAGAAAGTAGAACCAGCGCACCGCCGAATCCAGGACGACGAAGCCCAGATCGGCCTCCGGCATCAGGAAACCGGTCAGCGCCAGAATGCTGTCCTCGCCGGACGATTGGTACACGTGAATCAGGTAAAGCACGATGTAGTGGAAACCCACCGTGGCGAGGACGATGTAAAGGCCGCGCAGGCGCAGGGCCGGCGCGCCGACGAGGAAGCCCAGGGCGCCGCCGAAAGCCGTCGCGGCAAGCACGACCAGGGGGAATGGGATGCCGGCCTGCGATACGAAGTGGCTGACATAACCGCCGACGCCCAGAAACGCGGCGTGGCCGAGGGAAAGCTGACCGGCGAAGCCCGTCAGCAGGTTCAGCGCCAGCGCGCCCACGATCACCAGCATCGTCAGGTTGAAGATGTGAAGGAGCTGGTTGCCCGCGACCAGCGGCAGTATCAGGCCCACGCCAAGCAGCAACGCCATCCCGGCCTTGCGGTAGGGCGTGTCGAACAACGCCATGTCCCGGGCGTAGTCCGTCTTGAAATAACCCGATCTGCGCGTGGCGATGGCTACACCCTATCGATCATTTCCTTGGTGCCGAGAAGGCCCCAGGGACGTATCAGCAGAATGACGACAAGCACGATGAAGGGGATGACTTCCGAAAGGGCAGGATCGATGAACCGCTGCACCAGAATCTCCATAGCGGCGACGATGAGGGCGGCCGGGACAAGGCCGGTCAGGCTGTCCATCCCGCCGACCAGCGCCACGACGAGCGCCTTGATGCCTACCAGGGAAATGGCAATGCCGATCTGGTAGTTCATGCCGTAGAGGCCGCCGGCAAACGCGCCGATACCGAGCGACATGCCCCAGGCGATCGCGAACAGCAGGTGGATATTCATGCCGCGGTAGGCGGCGAGCTTCGGGTCGAACGACGCCGCACGCATCTGCATGCCGAGCCTGGAATAACGGAAGAACAGCAGCAGGCCTGCGATGATCGCCAGCGACGCCACAACCATCACCAGACCGTAGCGGGTAATGCTCAGGCCCTCGAATATGTCGACGGTCGAATTGTCGACGCCAAGCTCGCTGCCCGGAAAAATGCTCTGCCCGGTGAATTCGATGTAAACCAGGCCGCGCAGAATGATGCCCAGGCCGATGGTGACCAGCACGGCTGCGAAGACCGGCTGTCCCGCCATCGGCGCCATCAGGAAGAGATAGATCAGGATCCCCGCAACAACGCCGATGACGAACCCCACGGGGAAGATCGCGTGGGGATCGATCTGGACCGTCGCCACGATGGCGAAGCCCAGATAGGCGCTCACCATGAAGATTTCGGGATAGGCAAAGTTCAATACGCGGCTGGAGCGGTAGACGATGACGTAGCCCGCTCCGAGCAGCGCATAGATCGACAGCAGGACGAGAATATCGGCGAGCATGGCTAGTGCGCCGGGCGTTCGCACCGGCTCGGCCCGACCTCGCGGTCAGGCCGGGCGAACGGTGCTGTCGAGCGCATCTCGGTCACCGGCCAACGGCTCACCGCAGCCAACCGCCCCGATGCTCCCGGCCCGCGAGATTGCGGCTACTTTTTCCTTGGCGCCCAGTCCATCTCCTGCTTCACGAACCAGTCGACCGAAGTCACCAAGGCATTCTTCGCCGTGCTCCAGGAATAGACCCGATAGGCCTTCGACGGGCTGGTGTGGTTGGTCTTCGTGAAGGTCACCGGACCTCCGTTGAGGTCGACCATGTTCGGGTCGTTCACCTTCAGCGTGTTCAGGACGCCGACGAGTTTCTCGCGGCTGCACGGCCAACCGCAGGCCTTGAGCGCAGCCTCGGTCACCATGGCGGCGCGCCAGCCGAAGCGAATATCGGATACCGGAAAATCGTAGCCGTATTTCTTCGCCGCGGCGACGATGTCCTTGTGAACCGGCTTGTCTTCGCTCACCAGCGAGAAATGATCCATGGCGTGGATGTTCGGATTTTTGAGCTGCGCCATCTGGGTCAACGCGCCCGGAATGTTCGCGGCCATCAGGTAGGTGACATCGTAGTTCAGCTTGCCGACCGCTTCGGCGGTCGCCAGCATATGATGCGTGTAGGTGTAACTGATGATCGCGTTGACTCCCTTGTCCTTGAACCCGCGGGTGATCGGGACGAGGTCCATCATCGGCACCGGCGCCACGGCGACTCCGACTACTTTGGCCCCCTTCTTCGCGGCATAGGGCGCCATGAGTTTTTGCGCCGCAATCCGCGCGCCCGGAACGTCCGAGGTCACGAAACCCAAGGTGATCTTCTTGCCCTTCATGAGTTCGAACAACAGGTCGACGATCGTGAAGGCATCGACCAGCGTGCTGATGCCCGGGCAGAAGAATTCGGGATTGGGTTTTGGCGGCGTTGCCGGCGGATAGCACGCATTGACGTAGATCGTCGGCATCGAAATCCGGCGGCTCTCCTTGGTGTAGGCGCCGACGGTTGCCGAGGTCGACGGGAAGATGACCGCATTGAGGCCGTCGGTGTCGGCAAAGGACTTGAGATCGGCCACCGCGCGCAGCGGATCGTTGGCGCTATCCCGAATGATGAGCTTGACCTTGCGGCCGTTGATGCCGCCCTGGTCGTTGACTTTTTCGAAGTAGACGCGGATCGCTTCCACCATCGGCAGATAGCTGCTGCCGGCGGGGCCGCTCATGACGCCGGAAAGTCCCAGAATGTACTGGTCGGCGGCGCGCGCCTGGTTTCTGTCGGATCCCCAAGCGGTCAAAAACACCGCGACTGTCAGGATCAGGAAACTTTGGATGTATCTCATGGCATTTCCTCCCTTGGCTGGATGAATTGGCCGGTTGCCATTCCTTGCCGCGTCGATATCGGCGACATCGTTCAGCCGGCCGCCGCCTGTTCGAACAATTCTTCCGTCTTCGTTTCGTACATCGATGCGATTTCCCCGGAGAACATCTTCGATATCAATGTACGTTTGATCTTGTAGTTCGGCGTTGTTTCGCCTTCTTCCGGGTCCAGTTCCTGCGGAATGATCCGGTACTTCTTGACCTGTTCGACTCGCGCGAGGAACTGGTTGGCCTTGCTCAATTCTTCGTCCATCAGCGTTTCGACCTCAGGCCGGGTCACGAGATTCGTATAGGACGTGTAGGAAATATTGTGGGCCCGGGCCCATTCCGAGACCGTCGTGTAGTCCAGCATGAGCAAGGCCGTCACATAGCGCCGGCCCTCGCCGATCGCGATCGCCTCGGACACATACGGACTGCCCTTGAGCACCTTTTCGATCTGCTGCGGGCTCAGGTTCTTGCCCCCCGCCGTGATCATGATGTCCTTGCGGCGGTCGACCAGGCGGATCGCACCGGTTTCCGTGCGTTCGGCGATGTCGCCGGTATGCAGCCAGCCGTCGGACGTAATCAACGGCTCCCAGAGATCCGGCCGGTTCCAGTAGCCGGTACTGATCGCCGGTGAGCGCAACATCATTTCGCCGTCTTCGGCGAGCTTGAACTCGAAGGTCTCCAGGGTCGTCGGCACGCCGATGTCGCCGGGCTCGGGAAACGGATGGAACTGCGCGATGGTGACGCCGAAACACTCGGTCAGTCCGTACATCTCCCGCAGATCCACGCCCCACAGGTGCCAGACCTGGGTCACGTGGGGCGGCATGGGCGCCGAGCCGGTAAAGGCGATCTCGATCCTCCCCATGCCCACCTTCTCGAGGATCTGCTTGAAAACCAGCTGGCGGGCGCACCAGTAAAGGAGCCGCAGGCCGAGGGGGACGGGCTTCCCGGCGTAGCGGTACCTGACCACCTTTCTGCCGATAACCGCGGCGATACGATAGGCGCGACGCTTGAAACGGGAGCCGGTATCCACGGCGACCAGAAGCTGGGCGGCCATCTTTTCCCAGAATCTCGGCGGCAGCAGTGCAAAATTCGGCGCAACCTCGCGGATGGTTTCGGCGAATTCGTCGATTTCCTCGCAGAAAAACGGCACCAGGGCGGTCTGCAACGGCATAATCGAGGCGATGACGCGGCCGACCCCGTGCGCCAGCGGCAGATGGGCCACCACCCGGTGCGGCTGGTCGCGCATCTCGGGCTTGCAGTGGAGGAAACTCTCGCCGGACAGCAGCAGATTCTTGTGGGTGGTCATGACGCCCTTGGGATTGGACGTCGTGCCCGACGTGTAGATGATCGTGGCCAGGTCGTCCGGAGCGACTCGGCTGACCGTCTCCTCGAACTCGCCCGAATTCCGCCGGCTGCGCCGCGAACCAAGTTCCTGGAGCTCCTCGAAGGTCAGGTACATCGGGTGTTCGAACATGAACAAGGCCCGGGTATCGATGACCACGAACCGCGAGACATCCGGCAGCCGGTCCAGGACGGGCAGTAGCTTGTCGAGGTGCTCCTGGGTTTCCAGGACGATGACGTTCGCGCCGCAGTCGGACACGATGAACTCGACTTCGGAGGGCGCGCAGGTGGCATAGATGCCCACGGTGACGGCGCCGGCCGCCATGATGGCGTAGTCCGCGATGACCCATTCGATGCAGGCATCGCCCATGACGACGACACGATCGCCGGATTTTACGCCTAGTTCCATCAGGCCGAGCGAGGTTTGCTCGACCCGTGCGGCGAGCTGGGACCATGTGTAGCCCTTGTAGACGCCCAGGTGCTTTTCGCGGAACGCCACCTCGTCCGGTCCGGCTCGCATGCGTTCGAGCAGAAGGCCCGGCATGCTTCGTTCGGTCCGTTCGTGCAGGCTGGGGCGCGGCCGGCGCAGGGCTTTATCGCGGTCGGTCATGGTCCTCGCCGGTCCGCCAGGTTACGGTCTTCCGACGCACGCGGCGGCACTATTGCGCCGAAGGGAACCGAGGTTCGCGCTTTTCGCGGAACGCCGCGCGCGCCTCGTGGACGTCGGGATGGAAGAAATCGGCCATTTCCAGCGCGGCGGAGTGCTCGAGGATGGGCATCGCCATCCGCAGCCAGCCGTTCATCGCAGCTTTGGTGCCTCGAATGCCGACTTGAGACATGTTGGCGAGGCGATCGGCCCATTCCAGCGCTGTCGGCAAGACCTCTTCCTTCGGCACCGCTTTGGTTACGACTCCGATGCGCTCGGCTTCCGCCCCTGTCAGGGTATCGAGATTGAAAAGAAAATACTTCGCCTTCGAAAGGCCGCACAGGAGCGGCCAGATCAGCGCCCCGTGATCGCCCGCGGTTACGCCGACTATCGTGTGGCCGTCGATGATCCTGGCGTCCTCGGCGGCAACACTGAGATCGGCAAGGATGCCGACCTGCGCGCCGCCGCCGACCGCGACGCCGTTGATCGCAGAGATGATCGGCTTGCTGCAATCGATCATGCCGCGAACGATCTTCAGCGCGTCGGACATGATCTCGCGCACCATGTCCGCGTCCGGATCCGGATTGTTCAGATCGTTGCCGGCAGAAAAGGCGCGGCCGGCGCCGGTGATCACAGCCACTTTCGATGCGGCGTCTTCCTCGACCGCGTTCCATATCCTGGCAAGTTCCGAATGCATTTCGTAGGTCATCGCATTCAGCTTTTCGGGCCGGTTCATGGTGATCAGCACCACGCCGTTTTCTTTGCGCTCGATCAGCAGGCTCTTGAATTTGTCGTAAACGTCTCCAGGCATGAAAAATCCCTCGCTGGAATATGGCAATCAGGCGTGGCGGCCGAACTTGCCTTCGAATTCGAAGACTTCAACCGTGACGCCGAAGAACGAACTCGGGCGGATCCAGTTCGCCCACAGCAGATCGGGCGCATAGCCCACCACAGGTGACTTGGGGGGCAGAAGGGCCTGGGGCTCCGGGAAGGTCCATTTGAGGCCGGCCTTGCTCCATTCCTCCATAACCTGCCGGATATTCTCGACGCGTACCGAAATCGAGTTGAGGCCCGGGCCCCGTTTTTCCAGCAGATCGTTGATCTGCGATTTCTCGCTGTTCGGCGTGATCAGCGAGATGTGGCCATTGGTGCCGAACGGAACCGAAACGTCGTCGATGTACGCCGGCGGGCCCGGCATATGCGACAGGGGCAGGGGCTCCAGCCCCATGGCCTCGACCTTGGCGACGGCCTCTGCCATGTCGCGCACCTGAACGTTGACCGTCATCATTTCGATTATGCGGCTCATGGTGAAACCTTTCTCACCGGTAACTGCGGGCTACGCTTGTGCTGCTTTCGGTTCCTTTTTGGTCGGCAGGGTAACGTACACGCCCTCCTGCTTCGCCTGTTCACGCATGGTCCGAATGTCGTCGAGAATCTCGCTCGGCGGGCGAACGATGTTTTCCGGGTGGCGGAAATGGGGGATCACATGCCGCCCGAAGAGCTCGATCGACTTCATGATCTTGTCGTGGGGGACGCTGTCGATCCGAAGCAGAACCTCGTCGGCTCCCGCTTGCCTGAACCGCTCGATCTGCCTGATGCAGGTCTCGGGCGACCCGATGACCGCGGCGCCGGAATCGTTGATGAAGTAGTCCACGTCATTGAGCTTCTCGCCCACCTGCGCCAGGGCGCCCATGTATTTGTAGGTCTTCTCCATCTTGGCGAGCCGCGGGTAACCCGACGCGGCTACGAAAACGTAGTTCAGGTTGGCCTCTCCCGCGACCTCGCGGGCCATCTCGTCTGTCTCGTCGCAATAGGCGTGGATCAGGACGCCCACCGATTCGTTGACATGGCCGCCCTTCTTGCGCGTCCGCTTTATTCTTTGCCGGTATTCGGCGATGCCCTTTTCGATGAAATCGAAGCCCAGATAGCTGGAGAACGACAGGGCGCCGATACCCAGATCCGCACAAAGGTGGTGGCTGTCCGGGCTGGTGGCGGCCATGTAAATGTTGGGATGCGGCTTTTGTATCAGCTTTGGAACCAGCGACCGGGGCGGAATCTTGTAATGCTCCCCGTAGTGCATGAAGATATTTTCGGAGAACGCCTTCTTCAGAATTTCGATGCCCTCGATCGCCATCTCCCGGTTCGTCGACAGATCGACTTCGAATGCGCGCAACGAAAGGGTGGTATTGCCCCGTCCGACGCCGAGTTCGATGCGTCCGTTGGACAGGATATCGGCGACCGCAACGTTGGCCGCGATCTTGAGGGGATGGTTGACCGGAATCAGAGAAATGGCATGTCGAAACCGGATGCGGCTGGTCTGGCCGTAAAGGTAACCGTAAAGGACTTCCGGCGAAGAGGTCGTCGCGGAGCCGATCGCCAAATGCTGTTCCGAAACCCCGAACAGGTCGAAGCCCCATTTTTCGGCGTGAACAACCTCTTCTACCAGGTCCCAGTATCGCGCCTGATGGGTCTGACCGGGATGTGTGTCGCCCTCCGATAAATACATGAAGCGCATTGTTCGGTGCCTCCTCCGCTGAATTCCGAACTGAAAACGGCTTCGGAATCACTGGGCCAGGTCGCGCGCCGCTAAAATGGGACTGCGGTGCTCTGCCTTGCGGCAGCCACGATCAGGAACCTGACTGAGTGCTTGTCAAGCGTGGTCCGGTTGCCGGTGCGAAGTCAAGGATTATTGCCGGACTCGCGTCCCATATGCGCCGCCCGCATGGCGAACCGGCGCCGGCGGAGGATGTATCGGTGCAGCGCCACGCTTTGTCCGAAACCCTCCCGACCCACTCTCCTGACCGGGACCGGCGGCATCCGGTCTGCCGGGCAAATCCGCCGGGTATGAAATACTGCAGGTCCCGTTTCACGCCCCTGAAAAATCGGGTCGGCGCCTTTCCATGAAGGCGTCAACGGCCTCCCGATATTCCGGCGCGGTATGGGCGATCGCCTGCAGCGCCGCGGATAGTTCGAGCACGCCGTCCAGATCGGCGTGCCGGGTTTCGCGCATCAGGCGCTTCGCCATTCTGAGCGCATAGCCGGGATTGGCGGCGATACGCCCGGCAAGTTTCTTGGCCTCGGCCATCAGATCCCCGTCCGGCACCACCCGCGAAACCAGGCCCCAGGCGAGCGCCTGCCGGGCGTCGATCGTGTCGCCGGTAAAGATCATCTCGGCGGCCCGCGCGCTGCCGATGGCGCGAGTCAGGAAATAGGCCCCGCCGTCCCCCGGAATGATGCCGAGGCGTATGAAGTTCGACGCGAACGTGGCCGATTCGCCGGCGATGCGTATATCCGCCATGCAGGCCAGGTCGCATCCCCCGCTGATCGCAGGGCCGTTGACAGCGGCGATCAGCGGTACGCGCAGCGCATCGATCATCCTGGGGATCCGTTGCACGCCCTCGATATACCAATTGTGCACCTCGACGGGCGGCCGGCGCGTGGGGCTGTCCGCTGCCGCCACCCGCTTCAGGTCGCCGCCAGCGGAAAACGCTTTCCCGGCGCCGGTCAGGATCGCCACGCGAATACCGCTGTCCCTGTCGATGGCTTCCGTTGCTGCGACGATGGCATCGACCATTCCGGGCGCAGTCATCGGATTGAGTCTTTCAGGAAGGTTGAGCGTAACGGTACAGATGGCGCCGTCGCGCTCTACCAGAAGCTGGTTGGACATGGACATCTCCCCCTGACATCGGCTAGGTCGTTCCCTGCCGGATTGTGCACGAACGGGCCGCGGCGCACCACGCTGCACGACGCCGGGCTTGCGGCGCGAACGGACCCCGCAATATGATTTCGGCCCGTCGCAGGAGACTCCAGAGCAATCCTGACTGGACGCGGAGAAGCGATTGCGTATGAACGCCCAGGCGATCACGAGCGTGGAGATGATCCGCCGCCTCATCGGCTTCGATACGACCAGCAGAAATTCGAATCTGGAGCTGATCCACTTCGTCCGGGACTATCTGGCGGGGTTCGGAGTCGAGAGCCGACTCATCCACGACGATAGCGGGCGCAAGGCCAATCTCTACGCCACCATCGGCCCGGACGACCGCCCGGGCATCGCCCTCTCCGGCCACACCGATGTGGTCCCGGTCGACGGCCAGGACTGGTCGAGTGATCCGTTCGTACTGGCGCAGCGGAACGGCCGTCTCTACGGGCGCGGCACCGCAGACATGAAGAGCTTTATCGCGGTCGCCCTCGCCCTGGTGCCCGAATTCGTGGCGCGGCCGCTCAAGACGCCGATCAACTTCGCCTTCTCCTACGACGAGGAAGTCGGGTGCTTCGGCGTCCACGGCATCATTCGTCACCTGCGCAGCGAGGGCGTGCCGCCGCGGCTGACGATCGTCGGCGAGCCCTCGAGCATGAGAGTGGTGAACGCCCACAAGGGCGTTCGCACGTTCAATACCACGGTGACCGGGCTCGAGGCCCATTCGAGCGCGACCGACCGGGGCGTCAATGCGATCTTCTACGGCGCCCGGCTTATCGCCTTCCTCGAAGATCTGGCTGCGGAATTCCGGGACCGCGGCGATACCGGCGGCCGCTTCGATCTCCCTTATACCACGATCAGCGTCGGCCTCGCGAACGGCGGCACCGCGCTCAACATCATTCCCGGGAAATGCCGCTTTTTCTGGGAGTGCCGCCTGCTGCCGGATCACAATGGCGACGAGATCATCGACCGGTTCGAGGCCTATGCTGCTGAAACGCTCCTGCCCGAGATGCAGCGCGCCTACGATGGGGCTTCCATCGTCACCGAACAGCGTGTCATGGTGCCGGGACTTCGGCCTGATGAGGGTTCCGACGCCGAGACCCTGGTCATGGCGTTGGCCGAAACGAACCAAACCCACGCGGTGTCATACGCTACGGAAGCAGGGCTGTTTCAGGAAGCCGACATACCGACCGTGATCTGCGGTCCCGGCGACATCGCCCAGGCCCACAAGCCGGACGAGTTCATCGCCCTCGAACAGGTGGAGGCCTGTGAAGCGTTCCTGCGGCGGCTGCTGAACCGGGTGTGCGCGGCATAAGGGCGTGATTGAGTTTCCCGTGCGGCGCGTCATTCCGCATCGACGGTTCGCGTCGGACCCTGCATAGACGGTTCGCGTCGGACCCGGATCGTCAGGTCGCCGCGGCAGGCGGGATCGGGAATTCCCGCCAAGCCGGCCGCGGTAATCTCATCCTTCCAGGACGGGTCGGTATCCTCGGAGAACGGGGCTTCCCGGATTGGAATTTCTGTTCGTCGCTGTCGACAGTCCGAATCCGGAATTTCCCGATTCCCATACGAATCCCGGAGCGGGTCCGCAACCTTTCCGGAATCAAAAAGCCCTTCAAAACATCTTTCGTTTTCAAGGACTTCAATGGCAGCGGGGGCGGGCAACTTCTGGCATGCCTGCGAGCATCTCCGCACAGCCCCCGACCATACCGTCGATCCCCGCTGATTCGAGACATACCGCCATGTCCTGCGCCATGACCCGCACGGCGTCGCCAAGGTCATACGGGCACTGCGCTATCTGCGCGACAAGGCAGGGAGAAACCGCACCACGCGCAACGCCATCGAGCACGACCTCGCCTTCTTCCGCAATCGCCGCAAGCGCATGCGCTATCGCGTCCTCAGCGACCGGGGCCTCGCCTTCGGTTCCGGCGTCGTCGAAGCCGCCAACAAAATATTCGTCACACAGAGAATAAAGCGCTTCGACAGGCGATGGCGCATCCACAGCGGGCAGGCCGTCCTCACCGTCCGCGCCCTCAACAAATCCGGACGCTTCGACCGCGCATGGGCAGGCTTCATGGACAAGGCTATGCCAACGGCGTCGAGGTCGCGGCGTTGCAGGGGCGCGGGGTCGAGGTGCTGGTCGCGACCGGAGCCGAAGGAGGCCGGTGCCGGCACGACTTCCGTCCCGAGCCCGCGCCGCGTCCGTCTCCCACGATGCGCAGCACTTGGATGCTGGCGATGCGCGCCCGCCTGCAGCAGCCCGGGCCGCAGGCCAAATACCGGCTGCGCAAGCAAACCGTGGAGCCGGTCTTTGGGGTGCTCAAGCGGACGATGGGGTTCACCCACTTCCGCCTGCGCGGCTTCGCCGGGGCCGAGATCGAGTGGCAGCTTGCCACCCTGGCCTACAACTGCCGGCGCCTGCATCGGTTGCAAGCCCTTGCCGGAACCTAGACAGCGAAGAAGCGATAGAACTCCCCGACCCCGTCAGCCCGACACCGTCATCCCGACACCGCGGATCGGCCTCGGGCGCCGAACTATGTCCGAAAACAGCAGGCCAGAAGCCAGCGTCTCTGTCGAAATACGCCAAAGTCCGACAGACTGTTAGCTTAAAATCGAATCCTCCTATCTGCGTCAATGCCTTGTCTGCACTGCGTGTCAATTCCGACCGAAAATTTCTCATTTTTGCCGACTGAAAATTTCTCACTTTGAACGTGCGGTCGTCCCCCAGGCGCGGTGTGGGGGTGGCGAGCGCGACCGCAACCAGCTTGCGCGGCTTGCGCGCCACCATCCGGGCGAGCCACGGATCGGGGAACCGGCCGCTGCGCACCGCGTTGCGGATCACCGACATGGCGCCGACCACCAGAAGCCGCCTGAGGTCGCGCCGGCCTCATACTTCTCCACCCACAGCCGGATCAGAGCGCGGGACAGGTCATGACGACGCGACAGACCGTAGAAGCTCTCGCCGGCGAGATACTCCTCGGCAACCTGGCGCTTGAAGGCGATGCTGTATGTGCGGCGTTTCCTCATGGGCTCTATCCTTACCGGGCCCAAACACCTGTCAATCCTTCTCAACCCAACTGTCCAGGCCATGGGCCCCACTCCACCCGGGTGTCATGATCCGTCATGAAGTGTCATGAAGTGTCATGATTCGTCATGATCGCCCCTTCTTCGCCCTCGCCCGTCATTCCGACCGGAGCAGTCCGCAGGACTGCGGAGTGGAGGAATCCCGGCGCCGAACTCCGGGTTCCTGTCGGATAAATCAAGCTGAGTTCCCTCCACTCGCTGACGCTCGGTCGAGATGACGGGAAGGGGAACGGCCGGTCGGGACGGCGGTTCGGGTCCGGGCGGCCGCCGGGGCCTCGCAGGGTGTCATGAAATGTCATGATTCGTCATGGATCGCTCTCCCGTTCCGTGCCACCGCATCCTGATGCCCTCTGTAGACAGAACGTTCTGTAATTCACAATTTTTTTCGTGGCCTGGGGCCAGAGAAGGCCGCTGAAACGCAATATATTGCGGTTTTCGGCCGAAATGGACATAAGATATTGTGGTTCGTTAACAGGAAATTATGCACATATTTTTCATAGAAGGTTTTTATTCATATTTCTGGTCACGCCGGCCTCTCCTTCCCGAGCCGGAAGCCGCGCCGGGTCTGCGGGCCGCCCGCTGTAAACGCTATTTGTTCATATAATGTTCCTGTCCGGAAGTCAAGCGCTTTTTGACGGCGTCTGCGTCGGCGAGCCGTCCCAGGGCGCTCCCGGCCGAAAAGGGACGGGCCGCGCCGCCGGGCCGCTTTTCGCCTTTTCCGGGCTGCGCCGGGGCCTCTATCATGCGGCGCGGCACGGGGCAGGCGATCGGGGGAAAGGCGATGGGCGGCTACGATCTGTTCATGGAGGACTTCGCACCCGGCGACCGGTTCGTCACCGAAGGCGAGACGGTGACCGAGAGCCAGGTGATCGATTTCGCCATGCAGTGGGACCCGCAGCCCTACCACACCAACGCGCGCCACCCGCGCACCGTGGCCCAGGGCGGCCTGATGGCGAGCGGCTTCCACACGGTCTGCATGACCTTCCGCCAGTTCCAGATGGACGGCGTCATCGGCGCGGCGGCGCTGGCCAGCCCCGGCATCGACAAATTGCGCTGGCTCAAGCCGGTGCGCCCCGGCGACACGCTGCACGTCGAATCGGAGGTCGTCTCGGTCCGGCGCTTCGAGTCGAAGCCCGACCGCGGCGCGGTGACCATGGAGCACCGGACGGTCAACCAGGACGGCGAGCGGGTCTTCTCCTGCGAATGCACCCACATCCTGCAATGCCGGGATGGGGGTGGGGGGTGATCCGAATTCAGGGAAATTTAGATCGATGAAAACGACAATCGAACTTCCCGACCTCCTGTTCCGGCAGGCCGAGGCGCTTGCCGCCGCGCGCGGCGTCACGTTGCGGGAATTCCTTGCCGAAGCGGTGGAAGAGCAGATCCGGCGCTGCCCGCACGAGGATCGCGCCGGCGACACGGAACCGCCGTGGATGGCCGGGTTCGGTGCATTGTCCGATTTAGCGGACGAGAACCGCCGCGTTCTCGCGTCCATCGAGGCGGAGTTCGAAAGGCTTCCTTCCGAAGGCGGCGCGTGATCCCCGACACCTGCGCTTCGTCCGCAAGGTCGGTGGCGCGCGCTGCAATCGAGGCTTTGCTTCGCCGGCCGGTCAGCCGTCCAGCAGATTGAGAATGCGCAATCCGGGATAGATGGCGTAGCCGCGGTCGAGCGTCACCCATTCGCAGCCGTGCTCGATGGCGAGCGCCGCGTGGTAGGCGTCGGGCAGCCGGTTGCCGGTCAGCCTGAGCGTGTCCGCCATGCCGCGGAAGATGCGCCAGTGGCCGTCGCCCGGGCGCAGCGCCGCGGCGGCCGGCTGCGCGCGCAGGGCGTCGACGAACGCGACGGCGGCCTCGCCCGGGGTGGGCGGATGGAAGACCCGGGGATGCGTCAGGATCCGGAGGACGCCGCTGAGCGCAAGTTCCGACAGGCCGACGCTTTCCCGGCCCGACATCGCTTCCGCCAGCCAGCGCCGGCACATCCGGTGGTGGGGCGCGTCGGCGCGAAACGCGCTCACCAGCACGCTGACGTCAGGGCTCTGCATCCAGGATGGCCAGAAGCGCCGCGCTGTCCGTCAGGTCCACGCTGGGCTGGACGCCCTGTCCCCTGAAAACCGGGATGGCCGGCGCGTGGGCGCCGGGCGCCGGGTTGGCCAGAAAGGCGCGAAGGGCCTGCTCGAACGTCTCCTTCAGCGTCTTGTGCTCCCGCGCCGCGCGCGCCTTGACCGCCTGGAGCAGCGCATCGTTGATGTCGATCGTCGTTCTCATGTGTGAAAACATAAAGTAAAATATGGTTTCGCACAACAGCGAAGAACGGCCCGCCGTCGCCGCTGTGGCGGTGCGGAACCGGCGCAACACTTCCGCGCCAACGACTGGAGTGTCCACCTCGCGCGCCGCCGGGCCGTGCCTCCGATGCGAGTCGCCCCATACTGCGCCGCGATCGCCCAGGGCGCGGTCCGTGCCACGCATCCGCGATCGGGGCTACCCGCAGAGTCCGATCCTCCCCGATGCTACCGAACGAGCTCGATTCCATATCGTTCCAGAACAACCGGCAGATCGGGTTGGTCCGCCAGCATGCCCGTTCCGGTGGCCTCCAACCTCGCCATGCCACGGTCGAAGACGGCATAGACCTCTTCTTCCGTCAGCCGGGACACATAGACCAAGCCGTCGATATCGCGGTGTGCCGCATGGATGGACTTGGCAAACGCGCGCCCCGCTGCATGATTTCTGGCGCGAACCGTGTCGGTCGGCGCTCCGATGCGGGCGCATCCGTCTCCGCGCAGGTCGAGCAGCGTCAACTCGGTTTCGGGTCGCGTCGAGATGCGCACCCATGCGCGCGCCGTGATTTCTCTCAGCGCGACCTGCCGTTCCCGCCGCCGCGCGAACCTGTCCCGCACGACGGTTTCGATAAAGGCGGTGGCGAAGGCGGGCGAGGCGTAGAGTACGGTGTAGCCGGCATTGCGCGAGCAAAAGCGCGAGTCGGCGGGCACAGCGCCCAGGGGATTGGCCATATGGCGCGCCGGCACGATCCGGTAGCAGTCGGGAACTCCCGACTTCAGCAGTACGGACGCAATCCGGTTCCGCGGATAGAGCGCCCCGCTCACGCGAAGGTGGCGCCGAAGCCGCCGGCGGCGCCGAGCACATCGTCGATGCGGCCGCCCTTCAGCAACATCAGGGGCGCTGCGGCTATGTCATCGAACGGCCACTCCTGGCTGAGAAACGCCCAGGCGAGCTCGGGGTCGCCGATGGCTTCGACGACATCCGCAAGACCCGCTACCACCTTTCCGGCGCCGAGGATCTGCGCCGCGGGAATATTGAGCCCGCGCTTGGTCGACTTCCAGGCGATGAGAGTCTTTCGGTCGACCCAGTCATAGACCGTGGTGCGCGATACCTTGAGCCGTTTCGCCGCCTCCGAGACGCCGAGAATGTCCTCGCTGCCGCTCCGGCGAACGACGAACGGCCGCAGTCCTTCCGGCACTTCGGCCACAGAATCGGCGTCCTCCGTCCCGAGCTGCGCGGCGGCGGCTTCCAACGCGACCGCCACGGCCAGCCGCGCTTCTCGCGGGTGATGGCGGACGAACGCCCTGGCGTTGCTCGACAATGCCGGGAACTCGTCCGCCAGAAACCCCATCGTCCCCTTCGTCGCTTCGGTCGGGTTCGCCATGTCGCTCTCGCTCCCGGATCGGCAGTCATGATTGCCCAGATCGTTCAGTTTGTAAACTATGTTCGCTTCGTCGAACGCCACCAACTTCCGGCGCGCCGCCGCAGAGGAGACGGTGCCCGTTGCCGGAGCGCGCCCCCGGCGCGCCTAATTCCGCATTGGCGGCAGTTTCCGGTAGCCCGCGGGCACCGTGAACAGGGCCGGATCGACCGGGCCGATCTTCAGGTTCTGCAGCTCCAGGGTGAGCGGCTGCTCCTGCGCGCCGCGGGCGACGGTGCCCGCCATTTTGACGACGATCCGGTGCTCCGTCGCCCAGGCGAGGCCGCTGAACCGGTCGCCGGCCGCCGACCTGCTCGACACCCGGTATTTCGTCACCGCCAGGCCGGCCAGCGTCTCCTCGCCCAGCTTCTCCCGCTTCGAGGCCGGGTCGGACAGGCCGAAATTGTATTGCGGGGCGGTTGCAACGACCGGGCGCCAGCCGCGCTGGCTGAGCAGGAGCTGAATCGCCTGGCCGCCCCTCCGGTCGAAGATCATGGCGACGATCTGCTTGCCCGACTTGAACTCCAGCCGCTGCCGGTTCGCCGTGTAGTAAAGCCGCGCGGTGCGCGAGCGGCCGCGGTCGTCGGTGAAGACCATGTCGGCCCTGTAGTCGACCGCCGGCGGCCCCCACGCTCCGCCGCTCCGGTCCTGCGCCGCGGCCGCGGCCGGGATCAGCAGGATCGCGGCGGCGAAGGCGCGCGCGAGGATCATGCGGCGACCGCCGGTTCGGCGGCGGCATAGCCGCCGTGCAGGTCGAGGATCCGGTCGCGCCAGGCGAGCACCGGATCGTCGGGGCGCAACAGGGCGCAATCGCTGGTGCAGCGCGCGAATTGCAGCATTCCGAATATGCAATAGTCGGCGTAATGCGGCCGGTCGCCGGTCAGGAAGGGCTGGCGGCCGACGATCCGGCGGACCGGGACCATGGCGGACCGGAAGCGGGCCACGAAGTCGTCCCGCTCCGGGCGCAATTCCTCGAAGCTGCGCCGCATCATTTTCTCGCGGGAGGCTTTGAAATAGGCGCGGTCGGCGTCGACGGTCCATTCGAAGATGTCGTAGACGATGGCGCCGGCGATGGGCGGCAGCATCACCGTGTCGGCGAATTCGTTGGCGAAGCGCGCGAACGCCTTGCCTTCCGGACTGCCGAACAGGCCGGGCGCGTCGGGATAGGCCTCTTCGAGATACTCCGCGATCGCCCAGCTGTCGCCGATGCCGCGCGCGCCGTCCTTCAGCGTCGGCACCCGCTCGGCGCCGGCAAAGGCGACCTTCTCCTTCACCTCGGTGAAGATGCAGGGTTCGGTCTCGAACGCGAGCCCCTTGTGTTTCAGCGCCATCTTCGTCTTCCAGCAGTGCGGGCTGAAGCGCCGGTCGCCGGCGCCGGATAGGTCGTAGAGGATGCGGGACATGGGCGGCCTTCCGTCGGTCGGTTATCCGGGGGAGAGGGGGTGCGCCGGGCCGGGCGTTGTGCAAAGCGTCACATAGGCCTGACCGCCGGCCCCTCAACGGGTCAGCACGCCGTTTGACCGAACCGTCGCCGAAATGGCGCGGCCCCGGCGAATTCCGGGCGGATTCCGGGCGCCGGCGCAGGCTTGCGGCACATTGTCAGCGTGTCGGCAGTCTGTTTGACCGGTCCGGGGCCGGCCCATACCGTTCGCGCCGGTTATCGACCGACTGCGCTCCCGTCCGCCGGCCCGCCCGGGTGGCGGCGGAGCGCCGCGAGGCAGCCATGGCGACACAGCGCGCAAGACCGGCCGTCCGTCCGGCCAATCCGAATTTCTCGTCCGGCCCGTGCGCCAAGCGCCCCGGCTGGACGGTGGACGTTCTGCAAGGCGCAATGCTGGGCCGTTCGCACCGTTCGGCCGAAGGCAAGGCGCGGCTGAAGGAGGTCATCGACCGGACCCGCGCCATCCTCGGCATTCCGCAGGACTACCGGATCGGCATCGTGCCGGCGTCCGACACCGGCGCCGTCGAAATGGCGATGTGGTCGATGCTCGGCGCCCGCCCGGTCGACATGCTGGCCTGGGAGAGCTTCGGCAAGGGCTGGGTGACGGATGTCGCCAAGCATCTCAAACTGGACGACATGCGCCTGATCGAGGCGCCCTACGGCGCATTGCCCGACCTCGGCCAGATCGATCCGGCCCACGATGTCGTGTTCACCTGGAACGGCACGACCTCCGGCGTGTGCGTGCCCGACGGCGACTGGATCGATCCCAAGCGCGGCGGCCTGACGCTGTGCGACGCCACCTCGGCTGTCTTCGCCATGGACCTGCCGTGGGACAGGCTGGATGTCACCACATGGTCCTGGCAGAAGGCGCTCGGCGGCGAGGCGCAGCACGGCATGCTGGTGCTGGGCCCGCGGGCGGTCGAGCGGCTGGAGAGCTACCTGCCGCCCTGGCCGCTGCCCAAGCTCTTCCGGCTCACCAAAAACGGCGCCCTGATGGAGGGCGTGTTCGAGGGCGAGACGATCAACACGCCGTCGATGCTGTGCGTCGAGGATGCGCTGGACGCCCTGCGCTGGGCCGAGGAAATCGGCGGGCTCCCGGCCATGATCGCCCGGTCCGAGGCGAACCTGGCCGCCATGACCGCGTGGGTCGGCGGATCGCCGGCGTTCCGCTTCCTGGCCGAAGACCCGGCGGTCAGGAGCAGCACGTCGATTTGCCTGGTCTTCGCCGACCCGGAGATTACCGCGCTGCCCGAAGACGAACAGCGGGCCTTTGCCAAATCGATTGCCGGCCTTTTGGCGGCCGAGGGCGTGGCCTACGATGTCGCCGCCTATCGCGATACCCCGCCGGGCCTGCGCATCTGGGGCGGCTCGACAGTCGAAACCGCCGACATTTCGGCGCTTTTACCCTGGCTCGACTGGGCATATGGTGAAGCGGCCGGCCGGCTGAAGGCCGCCGCCTGAACGCCCCCGCCTGAACGCCCGTCATCCGGCCCGGCCGCCCGTTCCGCCCCAACCGAATTCACGGCGACATCATGCCTTCAGAGACGCCAAGAGTTCTGATCTCCGACAGGATGAGCCCGCGCGCGGCGGAAGTCTTCCGCCAGCACGGTGTCGACGCCGATATCAAGCCCGGCATGACGCCCGAAGAGCTGAAGAGCGTCATCGGCGCGTATGACGGGCTCGCCGTGCGCTCGGCGACCCGCGTGACCGGCGAAATCTTCGATGCGGCGGCACGGCTGAAGGTCATCGGCCGGGCCGGCATCGGCGTCGACAATATCGATATCAACGCCGCGACCTCGAAGGGCGTGCTGGTGATGAACACGCCGTTCGGCAATTCGATCACCACCGCCGAGCACGCCATCGCGCTGATGTTCGCGCTCGCCCGGCAGATTCCCGCCGCCGACCTCAGCACCCAGGCCGGAAAATGGGAGAAATCCCGCTTCATGGGCGTGGAGCTGACCGGCAAGGTGCTGGGAGTCGTGGGGTGCGGCAACATCGGATCGATCGTCGCCGAGCGGGCCCGCGGCCTGAAAATGAAGGTGATCGCCAGCGATCCCTTCCTGTCGCCGCAGCGCGCCCGGGAAACGGGCGTCGAGAAGGTCGAGCTCGACGAGCTGTTGCAGCGCGCCGACTTCATCACGCTGCACACGACGCTGTCCGACGGCACAAGGCACCTGATCGACGCCGCCGCGATCGGCCGGATGAAGCCGGGCGTGAGGATCGTCAACTGCGCCCGCGGCGGCCTGATCGACGAGGACGCGCTCAAGGCGGCGCTGGACGACGGCCGCGTCGCCGGGGCCGCGCTCGACGTGTTCGAAACCGAACCGGCGAAGGAAAACCCGCTGTTCGGCTCGGACAGGATCGTGGCGACGCCGCATCTCGGCGCCTCGACCGAGGAGGCGCAGGAGAATGTCGCCGTCCAGGTCGCCGAACAGATATCCGGATACCTGCTGAACGGCACAGTCACGAACCCGATCAACATGCCGGCCGTGTCGGCCGCGGAAGCCTTCCGGCTGCGCCCCTATATCGAGCTGGCGCGCCAACTCGGCGGCTTCGCCGGCCAGATCACCGACAGCCCGCTGGTGGACGTTAAGATCCGCTACGAGGGCCAGGCGGCGGACCTCAACACCCGTCCGTTGACTGCATCGCTGCTCACCGGGCTGCTGGCGCCGCTCTACGAGGGGGTCAACCCGGTCAGCGCGCCCCACCTCGCCCGGGAACAGAATATCGCGGTGACCGAGGAAACCGACGAACGGGCGACCGACTACCAGACCCGCATCCACCTCGCGATCACGACCGAAAAACGCCGGCGCTCGATTGCCGGCACCCTGGTGCACGGCGACCAGCCGCGCATCGTCGAGATCGAGGGCATCCAGATCGAAGCCACGCTGAGCAGCGTCGTGCTGTTCGTCCGCAACCGGGACAAGCCGGGGATGATCGGTTCCCTGGGCAAGGCGCTGGCCGACGCCGGCGTCAACATCGCGACCTTCCATCTCGGCCGGTCGGAACCGGGCGGCGACGCGATGGCCCTGGTGTCGGCCGACAGCGACATCACGGAGCCGGTCCTGATGCAGCTCTGCACCCTGCCTCATGTCAAACAGGTGAAGGTCCTGCGCTTCTAGGCGCCGGCACCGCCGGCGTTCCACGCGCGCAATCGACCCATGGCGACCATGGCGACTTCCGACAACCGAGGCCTTTTGCCGGCCGGCTTGCGCGACGTTCTGGCGCCGGACGCGGCGCACGAAGCGGCCATCGTCGAGCGGCTGCTCGACAGTTTCGCGCGCTGGGGCTACCGCCGGGTCAAGCCGCCGCTGGTCGAGTTCGAAGCGTCGCTGCTCGAAGGCGCCGGGGCGGCGATGGCCGGCGAGACTTTCCGGCTGATGGACCCGGTCAGCCAGGCGATGATGGGCGTGCGCGCCGACATGACCCTGCAGATCGCCCGGATCGCCGCCAGCCGGCTCGCCGCGGAGGCCCGGCCCCTGCGGCTCTCCTATGCCGGCGACGTGCTGCGGGTGCGGGGCACGCAGCTGCGGCCGGAGCGGCAGTTCGTGCAGGTCGGCGGCGAGCTGATCGGCGCGGCCGGGCCGGCAGCCGATACCGAAGTGATCCTGATGGCGGTCCGGGCCCTGCGCGGCATCGGGCTCGACCGTCTGTCGGTCGACCTGACCTTCCCGACCCTGATCGCGACGCTCAGCCGGTTCCTCGGCATTGCGGGGGACCGGGAAGCCGCGATGCGCGCGGCGCTCGACAGCAAGGACCGGCAGGCCCTTGCCGCGGCGCTGGGCGGCGATGCGGAAAGCCGCGCGATATTCCTCGCGCTGCTCGATGCGACCGGACCGGCCGGGCCCGGCCTCGCGCTTCTCGAAGCGACCGGAATGCCGGCGGAGGCGCGGGCCGATGTCGACCATCTGGCCGACGTGGCGGCCCGGCTCGGCGCCGCCGCACCGGATCTCGCGCTGACCGTCGACCCGGTCGAATATCGCGGCTTCGAGTATCACACCGGCATCGGCTTTACCGTCTACCGCAACGGCAGCCGGGGCGAGATCGGCGCCGGCGGCCGCTATCTCGCCGGTTCCGGCTTTGCCGACCGGGCCATCGAACCGGCAACCGGCTTCACGCTTTTTCTCGATACCGTCATCCGCGGCCTGCCGGCGCCGCAAGAGCCGTCCCGCCTGTTCGCACCCTGCGGGACGCCGCCGGATACCGTCGACGCCCTGCGCCGGGAGGGCCGCACCGTCGTCGCGGGCCTCGAACCGGCCGGCGACGTCGACGCGGAGGCCCGGCGGCTCGGTTGCGACGCGGTTCTCGAAGACGGCGCCCCGCGCGCCGTCTCGCCCGGCGGACCCGCGGCGGACGCGCCGGAGTAGGGAGGCGGACCATGGCCAACGTGGCGGTCGTCGGCAGCCAGTGGGGCGACGAGGGCAAGGGCAAGATCGTCGACTGGCTCTCCGAGCGCGCCGATGTCGTCGTGCGCTTCCAGGGCGGGCACAATGCCGGCCACACGCTGGTGATCGACGGCGTCACCTACAAGCTGAGCCTGCTGCCGTCCGGCATCGTCCGGCCGGGCAAGCTTTCGCTGCTCGGCAACGGGGTGGTGATCGACCCCTGGGCGCTGCTGGAGGAAATCGACACGGTGACAGCCCAGGGCGTGGCGGTCGATCCGGACCGGCTGCGCATTGCGGAAAACGCCGCGCTGATCCTGCCCCTGCACCGTGAACTCGACAATCTGCGCGAGGCGGCGAGCGGCAGCGGCCGGATCGGCACCACCGGCCGCGGCATCGGGCCGGCCTACGAAGACAAGGTCGGCCGGCGCGCCGTCCGCGCCGGCGACCTGGCGCATCCGGACGTGCTGCGCAGCCGCATCGGCCGCGTCCTGCAGCACCACAACGCGCTGCGCGCCGGCATGGCCGCGGCGCCGGTCGACGGCGACGCCCTGTTCGACAGCCTGATGGAGATCGCGCCGCGGATCGCGCCCTTCCTCGAGCGGGTCTGGGAGCGGCTGAACCGGCTGCGCCGGGAGGGCAGGCGCATCCTCTACGAGGGCGCCCAGGGCGCCATGCTCGACGTCGATCACGGCACCTACCCGTTCGTGACTTCGTCGAACACGGTGGCCGGCCAGGCGGCGATCGGCAGCGGCCAGGGGCCGGGCGCCATCGGCTATGTCCTCGGGATTACCAAGGCCTACACCACCCGCGTCGGCGCCGGGCCGTTTCCGACCGAGCAGGACAACGAAACCGGCGCCCGGCTGGGCGAACGCGGCCACGAATTCGGCACGGTGACCGGCCGGCCCCGGCGCTGCGGCTGGTTCGACGCCGTCATGGTCCGGCAGGCGATCAAGGTCGGCGGGATCGACGGCATCGCGCTGACCAAGCTGGACGTGCTCGACGGCTTCGAAAGGCTGAGAATTTGTACCGGCTACCGGCTGAACGGCGACCTGATCCAGCACTTTCCGTCCAGCGAGAGCGAGCAGGCGGCGGTCGAACCGGTGTGGGAGGAGATCGACGGCTGGTCCGACAGCACGAGGGGCGCCCGGTCGTGGGCCGAGCTGCCGGCGACGACGGTGAAATATGTCCGCCGTATCGAAGAATTGATCGAAACGCCGGTCGCGCTGCTGTCCACCAGTCCGGAAAGAGACGATACAATCCTGGTGCGCGATCCCTATGCGGATTGACGCAAGACGGTTGCCCGGCGGCCGCCGCGCCCCGTAACCTGCCGGCCTTCCGGCGGCCCGGACCGGCATCCGCCGCCTTTCGCGAGGATTTCCGCATGGTGCGTAGACTGATCGGCATGATGGCGCTGGCGGCGCTGGCTGCGGTCGCCATGGCCGGCCCGGCGGGGGCGCAGCGGGTCGATGGGCAGCGGGTCGATGGCAAGCGCACGGAATCCGCCTTCTCCGCAGCGAAGCAGGCGAAGGTGGCGGCGCTGGCGCGCGGCTTTATGCGCGCCCGGGGCATCAAGGGCATGTCGATCGGCATCGGCGCCAACGGCAAACTGCTGCTCGCCACCGGCTTCGGCGAGGCGCGGCCCGGCCTGCCTTCCGGCAAGGATACCGTCTACCCGATCGGCGACATCACCCAGCAGCTGACCGCCGCCGCCCTGCTGTGGTGGCAGGACCGCAATTATCAGAACGCCGGCCCGGTCCGGGTCAACGATCCGGTAACCGAATATTTCTTCGGCGTCGCCCACTGGCAGGGCATGAAACTCGGCCATCTGCTGACCCATACCTCGGGCCTGCCGCCGCTGGCCGAATCGGTCTTTTTCGAGGAACGGCTCTATTCCAGCATCAAGGCCCACCGGATCCTCGACTTCGTCAAGGGCCGGGAGCTGGATTCCCGGCCGGGAGGGAAGTTCCGGGCCAGCCACTCCAACTATTTCCTCATCACGCAGGTGATCGAGGTCGGACTGCGGCTGTTCTTCCACGACTATATCCAGACCGAGATCTACGATCTCAACGGGATGACCCGATCCGGCTTCCTCGGCACCACGCCGCTCAGCCGGCGGGCGCAGGGCTACGCCGGCGACCGGCCGAGCCGGGAAGTCAACCCGACCATGTTCCTCGGCAGCGCCGATGCGACCTCGACCGTTGTCGACCTGATCAAATTCGACCGCGAACTGATGCGCGGCCGGCTGTTCTCGGCGGAAGCGAAGCAGGCCATGTTCGGCCGGCATGTCCGCGCCGGCAAAAAGGATCTGTGGTATGGCGCGGGCTGGTATGTCCGCGGCGCCGGCGCGCGGCAGGCCTATTTCACCCTCGGCCGGATTCCCGGGTTTTCGTCGATCAACAAGATTTACCGGAACGCCGCCGGCACGGACCGCTATGTCGTCATCCTGACCAATGCCGATGGCATAACCGGGCTGGAAGGGCTGGCCGACCGCCTGCTCGCCGCGGCGCGCTGAAGCGCTTGCGCCTTTCCGGCGGTCGTTCGCCGGCGGCCGGAGCCAGCCCGGATTTCTCGCAAGGAACGGGCGCATCCGAGGCTTGCGGGCAAGAAATCTCTTTTACGATAATCGGTTAGTATAAAGACTCATGTCACCCCGGCCTCCGAGCCGGGGTCCAGAGTCGCACGACGGGCGGTAGGTTCAGAGATTGGCGGCAGGGTTTTCGCAGCCCTGCAATCCAATCCCCGCAGCGCCGCGGATCGTTGCCGTCGCCCGGACCCGTATCCGCCGCTTTACCCTGTAGCCCTGGGCCCCCGGCTCGGGGGCCGGGGCGACAATTCTTGTGAGAAATCCGGATTAGTGCAGGGCGACCTGCTGCTCGATCACCATATTCTTCATCGCCTTCTGGAGCTTTTCGAAGGCGCGGACCTCGATCTGGCGCACCCGCTCGCGGCTGATGCCGTATTCCTGGGACAGTTCCTCCAGGGTCAGCGGCTCTTCCTGAAGCCTGCGTTCGGTCAGGATATGGCGCTCGCGCGGGTTCAGGATCTTCATGGCTTCGGCCAGCATGGCCTGGCGAATCCGGTATTCCTCGCGCTCCGCGACGATGGTCTCCTGGCTCTCCTGGTTTTCGTCGACCAGCCAGTCCTGCCATTCGCCGCCCGCCTCGCCGTCGTTGCGCAGCGGCGCATTGAGGGAATTGTCCGGCGCGGCCAGGCGCCGGTTCATGTTGATGACCTCTTCTTCCGAGACCTTCAGTTCGGTGGCGATCTTCGTCACATTTTCCGGCGAAAGGTCGCCTTCTTCCAGCGCATCCAGCCGGCTCTTCATCTTGCGCAGGTTGAAGAACAGCTTCTTCTGCGCCGCCGTGGTGCCCATTTTGACGAGCGACCACGAGTGCAGGATGTATTCCTGGATCGAGGCGCGGATCCACCACATGGCATAGGTCGCAAGGCGGAAACCGCGCTCCGGGTCGAAACGCTTGACCGCCTGCATCATGCCGACATTGCCTTCGGAAATCAGCTCGGCGACCGGCAGGCCGTAGCCGCGGTAGCCCATGGCGATCTTGGCGACCAGACGGAGGTGGCTGGTCACCAGCCTGTGCGCGGCCTCGGTATCCTCGTGGTCGCGCCAGCGGGTCGCCAGCATGTATTCCTCTTCCGGCTCCAGCATCGGGAACTTGCGGATCTGCGCAAGATAGGCAGACAGGTTCCCGTCCCGTCCAACGGAAGGGATCGTCGGCAACGTCGCGATTGCCGTGGAGGTCGCCATTGTCGTCTTGCCTCGCTTTCCTCCGGGGGCGTGCGCCGGCGCGCTGCCGGTCTCTTGTCGCCCGCCTTGTATTTGAGGATTGGCCCCGGTCTTTTCAAGATCGTTCATGAATTGCGAAACTCATTGCTCCGCAGAGAGTTGTCCGGCATTTTTTAACGGTTTCAAGGCAGATACCAGTGCCGCGATGTCCTGCGGCAATGCTGCCCGGAACGACAGGGCCTCGCCGGTGACCGGATGGACGAAGCCCAGACGCGCCGCGTGAAGCGCCTGCCGCCCAAAGGTTTCGACGGCGGCGGCCGGGGCCGTATCCCGCCAGGGCCGCGGCAGGTGCCGCCGGCCGCCATACAGATAATCCCCGACCAGCGGATTGCCACGATGCGCCAGATGGACCCGGATCTGGTGGGTCCGTCCGGTCGCGAGCCGGCAATCGATCAGGCTGAGAAGTCCGCCGTAGCGCGCCGTCACCGCATAATACGTTCGGGCAGGCCGCCCTCCGTCGCGCCGGACGGCCATTTTCGTGCGGTGAGCCGGATCGCGGCCGATCTGCGCGTCGATCCGGCCGGTGAGCGGCCGGGGCTCGCCCCAGGCCAGCGCCGTGTAGCGCCGCTCGATGCTGTGGTCCGCGAACTGGGCCGCCAGGCCGGCGTGCGCCGCGTCCGACTTGGCCGCGACCAGCAGGCCGGAGGTGTCCTTGTCGATGCGGTGGACGATACCGGGGCGCGCGACGCCGCCGATGCCCGAAAGGCCGTCGCCGCAATGGGCGAGCAGGGCGTTGACCAGGGTGCCGTCGGGGCTGCCCGCTCCCGGATGCACCACCATGCCGGCCGGCTTGTCGATCACGATCAGATGGTCGTCCTCGAAGGCGATCTCGAGCGGTATGGCCTGCGGCGCCGGCCGCGCGGGCGCGGGCGCCGGCACGTCGACCGTGAAGCGCTGGCCGGCCGCAACCTTCATCGCGGGCGAGGTAACGATCCGGCCGTCGCCGTCGCTGACCGCGCCCTGCTTCACCAGCGCCTGGATGCGGGTGCGCGACAGGCCGTCGAGCGCCGCCGCGAGAACGGCGTCGAGGCGCCGGCCGGCCGATGCGTCATCCGCTCTCACCTCGTACCTCGACACCGGGTCCGGTTCGGCTATTGTCTCGGTTTCCGGAAGCTCGTCGTCCATGGACCGGTCGCGTCTTCATTGCCGGGCAGGGCGGCGTCATCCTAGCAGGCAGCGGGTCGGATTGTGAGCGTGACGCGGGTGCGTTTGTTGGTCGGCGCCGTGATCGGCATGGGCGTGCTGATCGCGGTCGGCCTGGTCGTGCTGGTCGCCGGCATCGTCTACAAGGCCGGCGGAACGGCCGGCGGAACCGAAAGCCCCGGCCCGGCGGACATCGGCAAACTACGCACCGACGCCGTGTCGCTGGGGCTGCCGGCCGCGGCGAAAGTGCTGCAGATAACGCAGGTCCGCGGTGCGCTGGCGGTGCTGGTGCGGCTGCCTTCGGGCGAGCAGGTGATCTATGCGGTCCCCATGGATCGCCGGCAGGCGCCGTTCCGGATTCAGGTTACCGGCCCCCAGGGCCGCAAGTAACACCGCAAGTAACACAGGGCGGCAAGCAGGCGGATACGATGAAAGAACCGACATTCCGGCCGGCTCCGGCGCCCGAAACATTCAACCCGGCCGAACCGGCGGAGTTCGCGCCGGTCAATTTCGCCTCGGACAATGTCACCGGCGTCGCCCCGGAAATCCTGGAAGCGATCGTCGAGGCCAACCGGCCGCAGGGCGCCTGGCCCTATGGCAACGACGATGTCACCGGCGGGCTGAACGAGCGGTTTTCCGAACTGTTCGATACGGAGGCGATCGTCTATCCCGTCGCCACCGGCACGGCGGCCAACGCGCTGTGCCTCAGCCTCGTCGCGCAGCCGTTCAACACGGTCTATTGCCTGAAGCACAGCCATACCAACGAAGACGAGGGCGGCGCGCCGGAATTCTACACCAACGGCGCCAAGCTGGTCCCGGTTCCCGCCGCAGACGGCAAGATGACGGCGGCGGCGCTGGAAGCGGCGATCGGCGAAGTCGGCGGGGGCGGGGCCCGCCTGCCCCATGTCATGGAGGCCGCCGCCGTCTCCATCGCCCAGGTGACCGAATGCGGCACGGTCTATTCGGTCGACGAGGTCCAGGACATCTGCGCCGTCGCGCGGGCCAACGGCCTGTTCGTGCATCTGGACGGCGCGCGTTTCGCCAACGCCGTCGCCGCCCTGGGGTGCGAGCCGTCCGAGATCACCTGGCAGGCCGGCATCGACCTGATGTCGTTCGGCGCGACCAAGAACGGCGCGATGGCGGCGGAGGCGGTCTTGCTGTTCAACGAGGACCTAGAGGAAACCCTGAGCCGGCGCCGGATGCGCGGCGGGCACCTGTTCTCGAAGATGCGGTTCGTATCCGCGCAGCTCGCCCGCTATGTCGAGGACGGGCTCTGGCTGCAGCTTGCGGCCAACGCCAACGCGATGGCGGACCGGCTGGCGGCCGGATTGGCGGAAATCGACGAGATCGCCATCGAATATCCGGTCGATGCCAACATGATCTTCGCCGCGCTCCCCGGCGATATCGCGGAGCGTTTGCGCGACGCCGGGTTCGATTTCTACGACTGGGGCGATCCCGACCGGCCGAACATCCGGCTGGTCTGCGCCTTCAATACCGACGCCGACGATGTGGACCGCTTCGTCGAGGCCGCCCGAAGATAGGCGCTGCCTTCCCCGTTCAATCCGGGGCCGCCCGGCGAACCCGTTTGCAATCGAAAGTCCGCCTGTGAGGCAGGCGCGGTATTTTTGCGTTCATTCCGGCGGTTTATGCGCTAGGATTCGCCCGTTCGGACAGGCGGAACCGTCCCCGGACTGTCCGCGATGCGACGCGCCCGGCTGCGGCGGGGCGCGAAGGAAAGTTTCACATGGAGCAAACCGGAGGAACCATGTCTACCACGATCAAACTCGTTGCGGCCGCCGCCGTCGCCGCCCTGGCATTTGCCGGCACGACGACCGGCGCGTCGGCGCAGAAGCAGCGTTTCATCAGCATCGGCACCGGCGGCGTCACCGGCGTGTACTACCCGACCGGCGGCGCGATCTGCCGCCTGGTCAACCGCGACCGCAAGAAGACCGGCATCCGCTGCTCGGCCGAATCGACCGGCGGCTCGATCTACAACATCAACACGATCCGCGCCGGCGAACTGGAATTCGGCGTCGCCCAGTCGGACTGGCAGTACCACGCCTACAACGGCACGTCGAAATTCAAGAAGCAGGGCGCCTTCAAGGACCTGCGCGCGGTCTTCTCCGTGCATCCTGAGCCGGTCACGATCCTTGCGCGCGACGACTCGGGCATCAACAACATCACCGACGTTAAGGGGAAGCGGCTCAACATCGGCAATCCGGGCTCCGGAACGCGCGGCACCTGGGAGGTCATCGAAGCGGCCCTCGGCTGGAAGCGCACGGACCTGAAGCTGGCGACCGCCATGAAGTCCGCGGAGACCGGCGCTGCGCTGTGCGACGGCAAGATCGACGCCTATTTCTGGCTGGTCGGCCATCCGTCGGCCCTGACCCAGGAATCGCTGGCGACCTGCGACGCGCATCTGGTGAACGCCACCGGCCCGGCGATCGACGGCCTGGTCAAGAAATGGCCGTTCTACCGCAACGCGACGATCCCGGCCGGGATGTACAACAACAAGGGCGACATCAAGACCTTCGGCGTGGGCGCCACTTTCGTGACCAGCGCCAAGGTGCCGGCCGATGTCGTCTATGTCGTCGTCAAGGCGGTGTTCGACAATTTCGGCGCGTTCAAGAAGCTGCATCCGGCGTTCCGGAACCTGAAGGAAAGCGAGATGATCAGCGATTCGCTGTCGGCGCCGCTGCACGCCGGCGCGGCGAAGTACTACAAGGAAAAGGGCTGGATCAAATAACGGCCCGAACGGATTGGCGGGGCCCTTCGCGGCCCCGCTCTTTTTTTGTTTGCCCCCTTTATCGATTTGAATCGCAGCGCCTGAGGAAAAGCCCATGGCCGAAGCCGCCGCGCAACGCCCGACCGCCGAAGAGCTCGTCAGCAGCGTCGACACCGGCGGACGGGCGCCCCGTGGATGGCAGCGCAACCTGATTCCGGCCATCGCCTTCATCTGGGCGCTGTTTCAGCTCTACATCGCGTCGGCCGTGCCGTTCACATTGCAGGAGTGGACCGGCCTGCCCTTCGTCGTTCCGAATACCGAAGCGCGCATGATCCATCTCGCTTTCGGCCTCCTGCTCGCCGCCTTCGCCTTCCCGCTGCTGAAGCGCGGGCCGCGCGACTATATTCCCTGGTACGACTGGCTGCTCGCCGCCGTCGGCATCGCGTCGTGCCTCTACATGATCGCGTACCGGAACGAACTGGCAGAGCGGGCCGGCGTGCCGACGGATACCGACCTCGTCGTCGCGAGTTGCGGCATGGTCGTTCTGGCGATCGCCGTCTACCGGGCGCTCGGCCTGCCGCTGGTCGCGGTCGCCTCGGTCTTCGTGCTCTACGTTTTCGGCGGCGACGCCGACTGGCTGCCCGACGCGGTGCAATGGAAGGGCGCGTCCTTCGGCAAGGCGATGTGGCATTTCTGGATGCAGACCGAGGGCGTGTTCGGCGTCGCGCTGGGGGTCTCGGCCTCGCTGATCTTCCTGTTCGTCCTGTTCGGCGCGATCCTCGAAAAGGCCGGCGCCGGCAACTTCTTCATCAAGATCGCCTTCGCCCTGCTCGGCGACCGGCGCGGCGGGCCGGCCAAGGCCGCCGTCGTCGCCTCGGCCCTGAGCGGCCTCTATTCCGGCTCTTCCATCGCCAACACGGTGACGACCGGCACCTTTACCATCCCGCTGATGAAGCGCACGGGCTTCACGCCGGAGAAGGCCGGCGCCGTCGAGGTCGCCTCCTCGACCAACGGGCAGCTGACCCCGCCGGTGATGGGCGCGGCGGCCTTCCTGATCGCCGAGTTCACCGGCGTCAGCTACACGGAGATCATCAAGCACGCCCTGATCCCGGCGCTCGTGTCTTACATCGCACTGGTCTACATCGTGCATCTCGAGGCCCTGAAGCTGGGGCTGAAGGGCCTGCCGAAGCCGTCCACGACCATGACGGTGGCGCAGAAGCTGATCGGCTTCCTCAGCGGCTTCATCGGCATCGCCCTGCTCGGCATCGCGGTCTATTTCGGCCTCGGCTGGATCAAGGTCATCGCGCCGGGCACGGCCTTCTTCGTCGTCATGGTGCTGGCGGCGGTCGCCTATCTCGTCCTGCTGTGGCTGGCCTCGCGCCAGCCGGACCTGGTGGTCGATCCGCCGGACGCGCCGATCACCGAACTGCCCCGGGCCGGGGCGACGGCGATCACCGGCCTCTACTATGTCCTGCCGATCGTCATCCTGATCTGGTGCATCGTGCTGGAGCGGCTGTCGCCGGCGCTGTCCGCCTTCTGGGCGACCATGGCGATGATCGTCGTCGCGCTGACCCAGCATCCGCTCAAGGCCCTGTTCCGGGGCACCGGGAACATCGCCGGCGCCTTCCGGCAGAGCGTCGGCGAGCTGGTCGACGGCATGATCTCCGGCGCGCGCAACATGATCGGCATCGGCGTCGCGACCGGCGCGGCCGGCATCATCGTCGGCACGATCTCGCTCACCGGGGCGCACCAGGTCGTCGGCGAATTCGTCGAGTTCCTGTCCGGCGGCAGCCTTATCATCATGCTGATCCTGGTCGCCGTGATGAGCCTGATCCTCGGCATGGGCCTGCCGACGACTGCCAACTACATCGTCGTCTCGTCGCTGATGGCGCCGGTGATCGTGGCGCTGGGCGCCAAGAGCGGCCTGATCGTGCCGCTGATCGCGGTCCATCTGTTCGTCTTCTATTTCGGCATCCTGGCGGACGATACGCCGCCTGTGGGCCTCGCCGCCTTCGCGGCGGCCGCCATCTCCGGCGGCGACCCGATCCGCACTGGCGTCCAGGGCTTCATGTATGATATCCGCACCGCCCTGCTGCCCTTCCTGTTCATCTTCAACACGGAACTGCTGCTGATCGACGTCTCGCCGGGCAAGGCGGTGATCGTCTTTGTCATTGCGGTCGTCGCCATGATGCTGTTCGCGGCGGCGACCCAGGGCTATTTCTTCGCCCGCAACCGGATCTGGGAGACCGCGATCCTGCTGCTGGTCGCCTTCAGCCTGTTCCGGCCCGGCTACTGGCTCGACCAGGTCGAACCGGAATTTGCCGAGCGGCCGGGCGCGGAAATCGTCCAGGTCGCCGAAAAGGTGCCCGAGGGCGGCACGCTGCGGGTGACGGTCTCCGGGCCCAACTTCAACGATCCGGACAGGATCGACGAAACCACCGTGACCATCCCCTTCGGCAAGCCGGGCACGGGCCTGGCGCGGCTGCGCGCCGCCGGGCTGCTCGTGATGGTCGAGGAGGGCAAGGCGAAGATGGAAGAGCCGCTGCCGACCAGCCCGCTCAAGGCGCTCGCCAGAAGCTTCGATTTCTACGGCGACACGCCGACCGTCATCAAGACGATCCTGGTGCCGAACGAACGGATGGCGAAGGAGCTCTTCTACATCCCGGCCGTGTTGCTCCTGATCCTCGTCATCCTGCTCCAACGCCGCCGCCAGACCCAGCCGGCCTTCTGAGCGACCGGGGCGGGGCAGGGCTTCCTCTGCGGAAAGGCACCGACCGAAATCCCCTCCCCTTGGGGGAGGGGGAATTGTTGCTCCGATTGCCGGATTGGACTCACGGCCTTTCGCAGAAGAATCTCAAGGGGAGGGGGATTCCGGCGGCGCCTCTTCCGCAGCGGAATCCGCTGAAGCGGGGGGAAGGATGCTTTGCGCGACTTTGCCTCATTGGAGACGAAACCGCGCGAGAGCGCGGTCCGCTACGGCCCCGGCAGCGGGCTGCGGCGGCGAATCGAAATTCGGGATTCAATCGATAGAAATTTATGGAAAAAATATTAAAAAGACCAATATAGGTACGGACATTTTATTTTTCCTTTTGTATAACCCGGCCAGTTCGGAGTGGGCGCCCGACGACGCAGCGGAGAAAAAGCGTGACGAAGCCCGAACAGTTTATCGATATAACGGTTTATCGATTTAATGAGCGCCGAGCGCCGGCGCGTCGTCCCTCTCCCGCGCGTCCTCCGCCTCCAGCCATCCGGTCCGCGGCCGGCCTGAGCGCCGGAACGCCATGACCGCGTCCGCTTGGCCGGGCGCGGATGGCCCGCCTGCCTGCCCCCCCTTCTGCCTGCCCCCCTTCTGCCTGCCCGATGAAGCCGCGAAAGCGCCGGGCATCGCCGCAGGCTTCGACCCTTCACGACAGTAACCGGGAACGGAACCGGACGAACTGACCGGCGGCCCGTCCGCCTGGACGGTGCCCGCCGGCATGAATGAAACCGACAGGAGAACGGCATCGATGCTTTGTACAATGTTTCGCCGGCGTACAATGTTTCACCGGCCTATTCCGGCATCGCGCAGACTGCGGATGCTTGCGGCGGCGGCCATAGCCGCGCTGGCCCTGTCCGCCTGCGGCGGCGGGGGAAGCTCCGTGAGCGGCGGCGCCGGCCCGGCGGCCGTTCCGCCCGTCGCCTATGCGAATGTCGCGCCGAAGGCCGCGCAGGCCGCCGCTACGGCCCCGGTGTTCGCAAGGCAAGGCGCAAACTTTCGAACGTATGACCATTTGACTGCCTTTATGTCCTCGACAGGCGTGAGCCCGACCTTCAACGGCGGGACTTTTCAATTCGCCCCGGTCGAAGTTTTCACCAGACCGAGCGCCCCCGGCCAGCAGGTTAGTGCGGTCGGCTTTCCGCCGGCGGACATGAATTTGGTTATCTGGTTCAACGATATCGAAGACGACGACT
The DNA here is from genome assembly GCA_011523655.1 of Rhodospirillaceae bacterium. Lineage (GTDB taxonomy): Bacteria > Pseudomonadota > Alphaproteobacteria > Bin65 > Bin65 > Bin65. The sequence goes on along the minus strand of WTGH01000023.1, from coordinate 22,133 downwards.
GGCGCGAGACGCGCAGGCAGGACACCGTCGGTTCGCTGACCAGGTTCAGGATCGACGCCACCTCGAACGACTTGGACCACACCCTGGACGACGATAGGGGGATGGTCGCGCATATCGCCCTCTACACCGATTACGACCTGACGGCCGACGGCAACGACGACGGAACGGCCGGCGACGACACGGATTACATGGCGATAGCCGTATGGACCATGGGCCCCCGCGCGGAGGACGATCCTCGGGGCTCGACGCGCACCGCCGCGGGCGCTGTAGCGACGGGCAGAGTTCCCTACACGGGCCTCGACAGCGGGCATGATTCACTGACTGAGGTGACCTACAGCGGGACAGCCGGCGGCAAGCGGTTCAGCGGCGGGGCGGTTACGGATTTCACCACCGCGATTTCGCTGACCGCGAACTTCAGTTCGACCGCGACGATCTCGGGAACCGTGGCCGACGTGGGCGGCGGGCAGAAGCTGGAACTGCAGTCCGCCTCCATCGACAGAGCGACCGACGGCGGGCAGTTCTCCGGCAACACGCAACTGCTCGAGAATGACGGCACCACCCAGGTCTCCGGCTTCACAGGCAAATGGGGCGGCGCGTTCTTCGGCGCCCAGGACACGACCAACGGCCCGCCAGGGACCGCCGGGACCTTCGGCGTAACCGGCGGCGACCCGTCCGACACCGTTCTCGGAGCCTTCATCGCGCACCGCGAGTGATTGGGCCAGTGATTGGGCGAGCGACGGGGCGAACGGCGACCGGCCGCCGCCGGGCCATGCTGGCGCTGCGCGCGCTCCTGCTTGCCCTGGCGCTGCTGCCCGGCGCGGCAGTGCCCGCCGAACCATCCCCATAGACGAAAAGGTCAGGGACGAGACCTACAGGAGAACGACAACGATGAATCGAACGATGTTTCACCGGCGTATTCCGGCATCGCGCAAATTGCGGATGCTTGCGGCGGCGGCGATAGCCGCGCTGGCCCTGTCCGCCTGCGGCGGCGGGGGCGGAGGAATAAGTTCAGGCGGAGGCGAAAGTCCGGCCGGCCCGGCCGGATTGAGTCCGGGCCTGACCGCCGGAGGGGTGAGGGCCGTGATAAGCCACAGAAGCTCCGATGCCCGTATTACGATATATAAGGGCGAAAATTTCTGGTCCACAGAAGCCACATTTACCCCGGAGCCGCCGGCCGGTTGGAGTTGGTTCGCACGACATAACGCCGCGAAGACCGAATTCGCCCACGCGGCCACGAACATCGACGCATTCGACGACGACGACTACCTCGCTTACGGGTACTGGACCGCATGGCCCATAGCATCCATCAACAATTTCAGCCAGTTCTACTATGGGTCCAAGCCCTATACCGGCAATGTGCGTGCGCTGACGGGATCCGCGACCTACAGGGGCGGCGCCATGGGCGTCTATGCGTTCAATGCGGAGCACGGCTCGACCGAGGCCGATGGGGGTTTCACGGCGGAAGTCGAAATGACGGTGTCATTCGGGCAGAGCGGCGAGGCGGCGAGTTTGGATTGGACGATGAGGAGCTTCAACACGCATGCCTCTGCCTCGGCAGGCGCGGTGAAAGCCGAGATAACAGACACGGATTTCGGGACGCTGCTCACCAGGGCCGCAGGCCCCGGCTTCACCGGGACAGACGCTCGCGGCAATAAATGGGGAGGACGGTTCTACGGGCCGTCCGGCGGAGTTCCGACCGGCGTCGCGGGGTGGTTCCAGGGGCTATACGTCGGTCTGAGTCACGCCGACCACCAACAAGGGGATTTTGTGCGCCTGAGTGGCTCCTTCGGCGCGGAGAAGGAGAAAGAGTAGCGGCAGCCGCGGGACCGCCCCGATGCGCCGCCGCGCCATGCCGGCGCTGCGCACGCTCCTGCTCGCCCCGGCGCTCGTTCTGGCGCTGCTGCCCGGCGCCGGAATGAGCGCCGGAATGAGCGCCGGAATGAGCGCCGGAATGAGCGCCGG
>WTGH01000023.1:0-20071 GCA_011523655.1 Rhodospirillaceae bacterium | reverse complement strand
GCGCCGGAATGAGCGCCGGAATGAGCGCCGGAATGAGCGCCGGAATGAGCGCCGGGGCGGCCGGGGAGCAGGAGCGTCCGCACCTCTCCGGCGACCCGGCGGTGAACCGCGCCCGCGCGCTCATCCAGGCCGGGGAGCACGAGGCCGCGCTGTCGATCCTGCGCCCGCTTGCGGCGACTCTCGCGGCGGCTGGGCCGGGCCGGGCCGACCGCACCGACATCCGGTTCCTCACCGGGCTTGCCGCGGTCCGCGCGGCGCAGCGTCCGGGGCGGACGGAGGAAAGCCGGGACGCCCTGCTCGACGAGGCGATCGCCGCCTTGCGGGCCATCCTCGTCGAGCGCCCCGGCCTGGTGCGGGTGCGCCTCGAACTCGCGCGCGCCTTCTTCCTCAAGCGCGAGGACGGGCTGGCGCGGGACCATTTCGAGCGCGTGCTGGCCGGCCGGCCCAACCCGGCAGTCGCCGCCAACGTGCGCCGCTTCCTGGGCGAGATGCGGGCGCGCCGGCGCTGGAGCGCGCATTTCGGCATGGCGCTGGCCTCTGACAGCAACCTCAACGCCGCCTCGGCGGACGACACGATCTATATCTTCGGCATGCCCTTCCGCCGGGCCGCGGACGCCGGGCCGAAGCCGGGCCTCGGCGTTGCGGTGTGGGGCGGGGCCGAATACCGCTGGCCGCTGGGCGCGCGGTTCAGGCTCCGGCTCGGCGGCGATGTCTCGCGGCTCGAGCACGGGCACAGCGCCGGCGACCGCACCTCCCTCTCGGTCCATGCCGGGCCGCACTGGCTGGCGGATGCGGACACCGAACTCGCCCTGCTCGCCAGCCTGCGCCGGCACCTCGCCGCCGGCGAAGCCCACAGCCGGGAGGCCGGCCTGCGTTTCGAGGCCGGACGCCGGCTCTCGCGCCGGCTCACCGCGCAGGCGCAGGCGTCGTGGCACCGCCGCGTCCATACCCGGAGCCGGTGGCTCGACGGGCCGGTGACGACGGCCTCGCTCGCGATCGCCTGGGTGGCGACGCCGCAGCTGCGCTTCGACGCGCTGGCGGGCTGGGCGCGCGAACGCACCCGGTCGGAACGGTGGCGCAACACGAGGCGCCGGGCGCGGCTCGGCGTCGCCGCCGCCCTGCCCTGGGGCTTCACCCTGGGCGGCGGGGTCGAGTGGCGCACCACGGATTATGACGGCCGCTGGTTCCTGCTCACGCCGGGCGACGTCCCGCGCCGGGACCGCACGCAGGTCCTGTCCGTCTCGCTGTTCCACCGCGCCTTCACCCTGGGCGGCTTCAGCCCCCGCGTCGCCATGAGCCGGGAAACCCGCCGCTCCAACGCCCAGCTTCACGGCTACCGCCGCACCCGCTTCGATCTCGGCTTCGTGCGCCAGTTCTAGAGAACGGCCCACTACAGCCCGGCCATCGTCTCTTCGATCAGCTGCGCCACGACCGCCTCGATGGCGGCCTGGTGGTCGAGCCCGTCGGCCAGGCCGGCCTCGTAGGTCCGGACCTGGCGGCGCGCGCTGGTGCCGTGGGCCAGGATGGCGCGGCTGTGCTCGATCTCGGTCAGGCAGCCGAAATGCTCGGCGTCCGGCCGGGTCAGTTCCAGCAGCTCCTCCAGCAGGTCGGCGAAGGGCACCCTGCGGCGGATGCCGAAATCGATCAGCTCCCCGTCGCAGCCGTAGCGTTGCGCGCGCCAGCGGTTCTCGCGGATCAGCATGTTGGCGTAGCGCCGCCAGCGCTGGTTCTGCCGGCGCAGGCGCCACAACATGCGCAGGATGCAGCGGTAGAAGGCCGCGATCGCGACCGCGTCGGCCAGCCTGGGGCACAGGTCGCAAATCCGCATTTCCAGGGTCGGGAAGCGGGCTGACGGGCGGATGTCCCACCAGATTTTCGTCGGCTCGTCGATGATGCCGCTCTCGACCATCATCTGCACATGGCGGTTGTATTCGCCGAAGCTCTCGAACTGCTCGGGCAGGCCGGTGCGCGGCAGCTCGTCCCACACCGCGAGGCGGTAGCTCCTGAGCCCGGTATCCCGGCCCTGCCAGAAGGGCGAGGAGGTGCTGAGCGCCAGCAGATGGGGCAGGAAGTAGCTGACCTGGTTCATCAGATCGATGCGCAGGTCGTCGTCCTCGATCCCGACATGGACGTGCATGCCGCTGATCACTAGCCGGCGCACCACGCCCTGCAGGTTCTCGGCCAGTTCGTTATAGCGGTCCTTCTCCGTCCGCTTCTGCTCGCCCCAGGCGGCGAAGGGGTGGGTCGAGGCCGCCATGATGGCAAGGCCGTGCTTTTCGGCGACCCCGGAGACCGCCTTGCGCAGGCGGCGCAGGTCGGCGGCGGCCTCCTGCACCGTGGCGCACACCTTCGTGCCGATCTCGATCTGCGCCCGCAGGAACTCCGGCGCGACCTGGGAGCCCAGCAGCGCCTCGCATTCGCTGAACACGGCCTTCGGCGGATCGGCGGCGAGGTTCAGCGTTTCCCGGTCGATCAGGAGGTATTCCTCCTCGATGCCGATGGTGAAGCTGGGTTCCTTCAGCGTCATGATGCAACCCTCCGCCGCCGTTTACGGCGGCAGGCTATCGAACGCGGCGGCCAGCGCGTCGCCGACGATTGCGGCCCACTTTCTTACGCCCCCGGCCTCGGCGATCAGGTCCTGGCGGATTTCGACGAGCAGGTGCGGCAGGTCCCGCAATTCGCCGTGCCGGTGGACCGTGTAGCCGAAATTGTTGCGGGCGCTGTAGGGCTGGTTGTCGCCGACCGTGACGTCGCCGCGCGCCGCCAGCGCCGCCATGAAGGGCAGGGCGAGCCGGCCGTCCCGGTTCCATAGCGCGGAAACCTGCCAGGGCCGCGGCTTGCCGCCGAACACCGGCGTGAAACTATGCACCGAAACGAAGGCATGGAACGGCGGGTCGCGCGCGCCGTCCAGCAGCCGTTCGATCTCGGCGTGATAGGGCGCCATGAACTGGCGCGCACGCGCCGCGGCCTCAGCCCCGTTGAGCGCCCGGTTGCCGGGAATCGGCACCCCGTCGCTCACCGCCGGGATCGAGGTTGCGTCCGACGGGCCGCGGTTGCAGTCGATGACCAGGCGCGAATAGCCGGACTTGACCAGGGGCGCATCGAAGCGCCCGGAAAGACTATCCGCCACTGCCGCCGCGCCGATGTCCCAGGCGATGTGCTCCTGCAGCCGATCCCCGTCGAGGCCCAGGGTGCCGAGCGCGGCCGGAATCCGGTTGCTGGCATGGTCGCAGACGAACAGCACGCGCGCCCGGCCCCCAGCGTTGACGACCTCAAAGGGCGGCGGGTCGGCCGGGCCGAGCAAGACCGGCGGTCCGTCAGCCGCGCGCAGGACCGGTTCGGCGCCGCCGGCCACTCAGCGCAGCTCCCGGCGCCAGGCGCGCAACTGGTCGGTGACGGTCAATGCCGCCGCCAGCACGTCGCGTACGCTTTCGCCGCTCGCCACCGGTTCGCGCCTTGTCCGGACGCAGTCGAGGAAATCGGCGCATTCCATCATGATCAGGTCGGTCTTGTCGTATTCGCGCTGTTCGGCGCCGAAAGTCGGCGGCTCGTCCCGGCCTCCGGTCCGGTTCATAATGACCAGCCGGTTCTCCGCCATGTCGGCGACCATGTAGGCATTGCGCTGGAAAACGCGCATGGTGCGCTGGATCTTCCAGCTGACCCGGCTTGCGGTGACCGCCGCCACGCAGCCGTTCTCGAAACGGATGCGGGCGTTGGCGATGTCCTCGGCCGGTCCGACGACCGGCACGCCCACGGCGTCGATCCGGTCGATCGGGCTGCTCACCAGGGTCATGATGTTGTCGATATCATGCACCATCATGTCCAGGATGACGCTGGTGTCCGTACCGCGGCCGCGATATTGCGAGATGCGCGTGCTCTCGATATAGCCCGGCCGATCGGCCAGCGCCTTAACGTCCTCGATAATCGGGCTGAAGCGCTCGAGATGGCCGACCTGCAGGATGCGGCCCCCGGCCTTCGCCATTGCGATCAGCTCGTCGGCCTCTTCCAGCGACTCGCAGACCGGTTTTTCGACCAGCACATCCTTGCCGGCCTCCAGGCAGCGTTTCGCGATGGCGTAGTGGGTCGTGGTCGGCGTGACGACGCTGACCGCCTCGACCCGGTCGAGCACCGCCTCGAAATCGGCCGACGCCCCGGCGCCGGTCGCGGCGGCGACCTTTTCGGCCTGCGCGGAATCGATATCGACGACCGCGACCAGTTCCGCCGCTTCCAGCGCGGCGAATTTCGCGGCGTGCAGCGCGCCGAAGTAGCCGCAGCCGATGACGGCGACACAGACCGGCGCAGCGCCCGAGGCTGGATCGGTTTCAGACAGTCTCCCGCTCCCGGCAATGGCGTTCGGGTTCCGACCGCACCCTGCGCGCCGGTTTCACTGCGCGTCGGCGAGGGCGACGATGCGCTGCATCGAGCGCAGCACCGGCTTCTCGATCAGCTTGCCCCGGTGAACGACGAGCCCGCCGTCGCCGGCATCGAAGGCGGCGATGATCTCGCGCGCCAGGGCGACCTCGTCCGCAGCCGGGCTGAAGGTCTCGTTCAGGACCGGAATCTGTTTCGGATGGATCGCCGCCTTGCCGGTAAAGCCGAGGCTGGCGCAGCGCCGGGCCTCGTCGCGCAGCCCGTCCATATCCTCCAGATCGAGCCAGGGCACGTCGATCAGGTCGAGTCCGGCGCCCGCCGCGGCATGAACGACCCGGGACCGGGCGAACAGCAGATTCTCCCAGTCGATGGTCGTGCGCAGGTCGGCCGCCATGTCGATCGCGCCGAAAAGCAGGGAGCGCACCCGCCGGCTCGACCGGGCGATGTCGAACGCCCGGTCGAGCGCCTCGTTGGTCTCGATGATGACGTGGAGGAATGAGGCGGCGCCGGCTTCGCCCAGCACGTCGTCCAGCATCGCGACCTCGCCGGGGCCCTTGACCTTGGTGAGCATGAAACCGGCGGGCGGGTTGGGCAGGTCGGCCAGGGCGGCCACGTCTTTCACGCCGTCGAGCGAGTGCAGGCTGTTGATGCGGACCACGGTTTCCGGGCCTGCCGCCTGCGGGTCGAGATCGCGGAAGATGCCGACTGCGCTGTCCCTGGCCGCATCCTTGTCGCCGGGCGCCACGGCGTCTTCCAGATCGATGCACACCATGTCTGCGCCGGTATCGAGCGCCTTCAGGCACATGCGCGGATTGTCGCCCGGCGCAAAGATCATGCTGCGGCGCGGGCGGTAACGGGTTTCGGGCATGGCGACCTGCCGGCTTCGGGATCTGGCTGCGGGCTGCGACGGCCGGCAGGTTTAGTGCATTTGTTCGGGCCTGTTAATGCGGCCCATGATCCGCGCGTTCGGGCCCGGCCGGATCAGCGGTTTTCGCCTGGTGTCCACAGGACGTCGCCGGCGCCGTTGTCGTTGTGCGCCCGCGCCATGACGAAGAGGTGGTCGGACAGCCGGTTGATATAGGCGATGGCCAGGGGATTGACGTCTTCGCCTTCGGCCAGCGCCGTCATCTCCCGCTCGGCGCGCCGCGCGACGGTGCGTGCAAGGTGCAGCCACGAGGAAAGCGCCGACCCGCCCGGCAGGATGAAGGATGTGAGCGGCGGAATGTTCGCGTTCATCGCGTCGATCTCCGCCTCCAGCCGGTCGACCTGGGCCTGGGACATGCGCAGGGGCGGCCATTTCGGATCGTCCTCGTGGGGCGTGCACAGGTCGGCGCCCAGATCGAACAGGTCGTTCTGGATGCGCGCGAGCATGGCGTCGGCCGCCCCGCCGTTGTCCACCCCGTCGTCCGCCGCGTGGCGCCGGGCGAGGCCGAGGACGCTGTTGCATTCGTCGACCGAGCCGTAGGCCGCGACGCGGGTGTCGTGTTTCGGCACCCGCGCGCCGCTGCCCAGGCTGGTCAGCCCCTTGTCGCCGCCGCGGGTGTAGATCTTGTCCAGCTTGACCATAGCGCGCCCTAGCTCTGGTACACGGCGAACAGCAGCAGCAGAAGAACGACTGCGATCAGCTGCAGGCCGACCCGCGCCCGCATCAGCTTGTTGCCCCACCGGGCGTTGGCCTCGCCGCCCCGGCCCATCAGCACGACGCCGGTGAACAGCGCGGCGACGACGCCGATCAGGGCGATGACGGTGAGCACGATGAGGACGGTCTTCATAGCCGGAGATTAGGGGCCCGGCGGGGTCCGCGCCAGCGCGACTGACTGGCGCGACCCTTCGGCCGAAAATTCCGGCTCAGACCCAGTTCGCTTCGCGCAATGCCCGGGCGTAGCGGCGGCTGACCGGCACTTCGGCGCCGTTCTCGAGAAAGGCCACCGTCCGGCCGGTGCGCCGCACGATCTTCTTCAAGGCCGCGCGTGCGATCCAGTGCGAGCGGTGGACCTGCATCCCCTCGGTTCCGCCCAGTTCCTTAAGCGCGTCGCCGAAGCGCATGAGCACCAGGTCCGAGCCCCGGTCGGTGTGGACCTCGACGTAATGGTCGCGCATCTGGAGGTGCAGCAGACGGCCCTGTCGGGCAGTCGGCAGCCTGTCGAGAAGCGGCGGCGCGGCATCGCCCGCCAACGGACCGTCCATCGCTCCCGCAGCCGGATGCTCGGCGAAGGGCGCGCCGGCGCCGTAGCGCATCGGCAGCTCGACGGTCCCCCAGACGATCAGGCCCAGCACGAGATGAACGAGGGCGACGGCAAGGAACAATTCGCCGGTCCCGAAGGTCTCGGGCAAGGCGCCGGAAAACAGGAATTCGAGGGCCGAGATCAGGAGCGTTCCCGGCACGGCTGCGGCGACACTGCCGCCCAGGACGCAGGCGATGTCCGGGAGGCGTCCCGACAGCCACGCGATCGCCGGCAGGATGCAGGCCAGGGCGAACGACCAGTTGCCGGCCACCGCGATCACCCAATAGGCCATCCGCTCGCCCAGCGGCATCCGGAGGAAGGTGCCGAACGGGCCGAGATAACCGAGGAACAGGATCGCGACGGCCAGCAGCGCCAGATGCCAGCGCAGCCGCCGCCAGACGAACCATTCGCGAAGCGTGAACGGCGGCTCGCGCACCGTTCGCGAAGTTTCCGGGCCGTTTGCGTAGCCGCCGTTGGTCATCGCAGTCCGCCATGCTCCATGAGCGGCGCAGCATACGCACTCGAAAAGGAGCACCCAACCATGAAGCGCACTTTCCTCGCCCTCGCAGCCCATCTCGCCACGGGCGCGGTTCTTTCGGGACTGCCGGCCCTGGCATCGTCGGAGACCAGGGGCGCGGCGCAGGCGGCCGAACTGACCGTCTCGGTGAGCGGCGTCAATTCCGGCAAGGGCCGCATCTATGTCGCGCTGCACCGCGTCAAGGCCGGCGTGAAGTTTCCCGATCAGAAGGGCGCCGTCGCCGGCGCATGGCGCATGGCCGGCAAGGGAGGTTTCAGCATCACGTTCACCGGGCTCGCGCCCGGCCGCTACGCGGTCAACGGCTTTCACGATGCCAACGGCAACGGCGATCTCGATACCAACCTCTTGGGCATTCCCACCGAAGGTTATGGCTTCGGCAACGGCGCGACAGGCATGTTCGGCCCGGCGAGCTTCGACGATTCCTCGATCGACCTGAAATCGGCGGCGACGATCCGGCTGCCGATCGGCTATGCCGCTTCCGCCGGGTCGACGGGCCGGGAGGGCAACCGATGACCGCCGGCGGCATTCCGCGCCGCAGCTTCCTCGCCGCGTCCGCCGCTTCCGGACTGGCCGGGCTGGCGCCTTTCGCGCCGGCGCTCGCCGCATCGGGCGAGGACTGGGGCGGGGCCTTCGCCGCCGCCCTCCGGCGCAACCCGGTGCTGCTCGGCTGGAAAACGCCACCGGACCGGCTGGATACGGGGTCGCTCGCCGTGACCGGCGCATGGCCGGCCGGGCTGAAGGGCCGCTTTTTCCGCAACGGGCCGTCGATCCACGACCGGTTCGGCCGGCGCTACCGCCACTGGTTCGACGGCGACGGCATGATCCAGGAATTCGCCATCGACGGCGGCCGGATCGCCCATCGCGGCCGGACGGTCCGAACGCCGAAACTGGCGCGGGAGGATGCGGCCGGCAAACGGCTGTACAGCGGCTACGCCACCCATCTGGAGAGCACCGCCCCGGTCCGCGGGCCGGACGGCCTGAATGCCGCGAACATCTCCGTCCTGCATCACGGCGGGGAACTGCTGGCGCTGTGGGAAGGCGGCTCGGCGACGCGGCTCGAAGAATCGACGCTTGCGGCTTCGGGCTTCAAGAGCTGGAGCCCGCAGCTCGGCGGCGTCCCCTTTTCCGCCCATCCGAAGGTCGATCCCGACGGCACCCTGTGGAATATCGGCTGCGCCCTGCTGCCGCGGCCGGCGCTCGTGCTCTACCATATCGACCGCACCGGCAAGCTGGTGAAGGCCGGCCTGGTCGATGCCGGGCCGATGGGGCTGGTCCACGATTTCGTCGTCACGCAGAAATCGCTGGTCATCCTGATCCAGCCTTTCCTGTTCGATCCCGGCCGGGCGGAACGGGTCAGCGTGCTCGATGCCCACGTCTGGAAGCCGCAGGCGGAGACCCGCGTTCTCGTGGTCGACAAGGCCGATTTCGGCAAGCGCCGCTGGCATGCGCTGCCGGCCTGTTTCGGCTTTCACTACGGCAACGGCTGGGAAGAGGCTGACGGCACGATCCGGCTCGACCATTGCCTCGCCGGCGACCCCGGCATCCTCACCGAAACGCTGCGCTATGTGATGAAAGGGGAATTCCGGCCGTCGGCGCCGTTGCGGTATGCGCAGATCGTCCTGCCGCCGAAGGGCGACGGCCGGATCGAAAGCCGGGCGGAAGAAGCGGAGTTCGCGAAAGTGGCGCCCGCCGTCGTCGGCCGGCGGCACCGCTATGTCTACACGCTCGGCGCCCCGGAAAATCCGCAGGGCTGGCACTTCCGCACCGTGGTCAAGCGCGACCTCGAACGCGGCACGGCGGAGCGTTTCGACTACGGGCCGGGCAAGATTCCGGAAGAGCACATCTTCGTCCCGAGGCCCGGCGGCCGGGGAGAGGACGACGGCTGGCTGATCGGCACGGTGCTGGACTGGAAGAAGGGCGTCAGCGGGCTATCGCTGTTCGACGCGCAGGCCGTTGCCGCCGGACCGATCGCCCAGGCCTGGCTGCCCTATCCGCTGCCGCTCGGTTTCCACGGCGCTTTCGTCGGGGGTTAGCTGCGATCTCTCGACAGGTTGTCCATCCGGGACCGGTCCTGGAGGCTGATGAGTGACGAAATCCCGTCCCTTTTCATTTCTACGGATTATACGTATATTAAGTGAAATCCCCAGGGCCTGAGGACTCTGCCATGCCCACGGTGAGCGCCCTCGAGTTCCAGCGCAAGTTCGGCCGGTTCCAGCACGAGGCGCAGCGCGAGCCGGTGGAGATAACCCGGCACGGGCGCCGCGAGTTCGTGCTCATGTCCGCGGAGCAATATGACTGGCTTCGGGCTTCGGCGCAGCGGAGCCACCGCACGGAAGACGCCGCCGATGTCGTGATCGACGCGGTGGAGCGCGCCGAAATGGATGTGGCGCACAAGCCGCTGGACGACCTGCTGACGTAAGGACAGGACCGTGGCGCTGCCCGATCCGGAGCCGGGTCTGGTCGTCCGCTGCGACTATCTCTGGACGCACGAGGCCGCCGCCGGCCGCGACCAGGGCAAGACCCGGCCGGCCTGTCTGGTCGCCGCCACCGATCCGTCCGTTCGTCCGCGCTATGTCGTGCTGCTGCCGATCACCCATACACCGCCCAGTGACGATACGGTGGGCGATTCGGTGGGCATTGCGATCCCGGCGCGCGTCGGACAGGCCCTCGGCCTCGACGACACGCCGGGTTGGGTGATCGTGTCGGAACACAATATCGACGAATGGTCCAATGGCGGGCTGTCTCCGCTGCCCGGTCAGCCGGACACCTTCAGCTACGGTTTCATCCCGCCGGGACTGTTCGCGCAGATAAAGGCCCGGTTCGTTGAACTGGCTCGTGCGAGGAAAGGCCGGTTTGTGCGCCGTTGACCGATAGACCTGCGAAACGCGACTGAAAGCTTCCCAACCGGCCCGCCGGTTCACTCGTCATTGCGCCGGTTCAATCCGAAGCGGAGGCGCTCCGGGCCGCGAGATGCAGTTCAGGGTGCAGCTCAGGATGCAGCGCGGCGCGCAGGTCGGCGACAGCGTCGTCGAACGCCGCCTTTGCCGCCGCCACCGCGCCGCCCATGTTGAAATAGCCGTGGATCAGGCCGGCGTAGTGGCGCTTCACGACCGGCACGCCGGCGGCCTCCAGCTTTCCGGCATAGGCGATGCCCTCGTCCTGCAGCGGGTCGAAGCCGGCGGTGTGGACGGCGGCGGGCGGCAGGCCGGCGAAATCTCCGTAGCGCAGCGGCGACATCCGCGGATCGGCGCTGTCGGCCCCGCCGGCATAGCCGTCGCCGAACCAACTCATGTGCGGCTCTTCCAGCAGATAGCCGTTGGCGTAGGTCTTGCGCGACGGGAAGCCGCCGGTCATGTCGGTCGCCGGATAGATCAGCAGCTGGAAGCAGGGCAGGGGCAGGCCGGCGTTGCGCGCCTCGTGGCACAGCACGGCGGAGAGGTTGCCGCCGGCGCTGTCGCCGCCGACCGCGATGCGCGCCGGGTCGATGCCGTAGTCCGCCGTCCGCGCCTGGAGCGTTTCCCACACGAACAGCACGTCTTCAACGGCCGCCGGGAACGGATGCTCCGGCGCCAGCGCGTAATCGACCGAGAGCACCCGGCATTCCGCCCCGGCCGCCAAACCGCGGCAGGTCCGGTCGTAGGAGTCGAGGCTGCCGATGGTCCAGCCGCCGCCGTGGAGCCAGACCAGCAGCGGATCGGCCTTTCCCGTCTGCCGCGGCGTGTAGAGGCGGGTGCGGACGAACCGGCTCTCCCGCCCGAGGGCAATCTCGACGATCGAGTCCATCGGCGCCGAATCGATGTCGAGCTTGACGGCGGTCTCGTCATACTGGGCGCGGGCCGCCGGCGGCGACAGTGTATAGACCGGCGGGTAGGGCGATTTCTCGATCAGGTCGAGCACCCAGGCGATCTGGGGGTCCATGCTCATGGGCGTCGATGGAATGGTGTAGATCGGAAGGAAAGGCGTTGCCGCTTCGGGCAACTGGCCGGTGCGCCCGGCCGCTGCGGGAAAGCGCTGCCCGAAGGTTCGTATCGCTGCCGCCGGGTCATACAGTGGCGGCCATCGCCGGTTGCCGGTCTTGCGCCCCGGCGCGCCTGGCGAAGGCGGCAAGTGCCCGGTTGGCGTAGGCCACCGCAGTATCGTGTTCGCGGATCAGCAGGGGCCGTTCGGGATCGCGCAGAATGACCCGCTGTTGGCCCTCCATGATCGCCTTGTCTTCCAGGAAGGTCGGGTAGATTTCGTCGAACAGGTTCCGGTTGGCGTCCGGATCATTCAGCCGGTAGCCGTTGCCGACCGAGAAGAAATAATGGCAGGTCGTCTCGGATTCGGGCGTGGCGTGGTGCAGGATGCGGATGCGCAGTGCGCCCGGCTGGTCCGGATTTTCGCGGGCCCCGCGGCCGACATCCATTGCTGTTGTGAACTGGATCACGGAGGCCGGCGCGACATATTCGAAGTCCGCCATACGGTCGATCATGCCCTTGAAAGGCATCGCCTTGGAAAATGTCGGCGGCGGGGGGCTGTTCATCGTCCAGCGCACCATCCGGGCGCCGTTTTCCGTCCGCTTCGTCTCCTGCTCGGCCGCGACATGGAATTGCGGCGTGCCGCCGATGGTCCGGCCGTGGACATAGCCCAGATGGGTGAGGTCCATCAGATTGTCCATGACCAGCATGAAACTGCAGTCAATGGGCATATAGCTGTAGCGGAAGCACCATTCGCCGGTCCGGTCGTGCCACGGGAATTCGACGATATCGGCCGGGTCTGCCAACGCCGGGTCGCCCATCCAGATCCACACCGCCCGCTGTTTCTCCGCGACCGGAAAGCCCTGTACCCAATGGTCCGACGGATCCTCGCCCGGATTGACGGTGCAGCGGCCGTCGCCGCTGAAGGTCATGCCGTGATAGCCGCATTGCAGGCCGTCATCGACGATCATGCCGAGGGACAGCGGTGCGCCACGATGGCAGCACCGGTCTTCGAGCGCCGCGGCCCTGCCATTGGCGCCGCGGAACAGCACCAGCGGACGGTTCAGGATGGTCCGGGCCAACGGCTTTCCGCCGGCTTCGAATTCCGGCAATTCGTCCGACCAAGCGGCGATATACCAGGCATTCGGGATCAACGGTTTGATGTTGCGGCTGGACATACTTTCGCCCCGCTGACGGTTCGACATCGTACTATGTACCGGCATTCGCGGCGCTATCCATCGCGCTCGCCGAAGCCGGCCCGCAGCGCGTCGGCGCCCCTGGCCAGCAGCAGCAGGTCGATGCCGACGGCGACGAAGGTGAAGCCCCAGTCGATGTAGCGCCGGGCTTCCTCCGGATTGACGGTCAGGATGCCGGCCGGCTTGCCCGCGGCCTTCAGCCGGTCGGCGGCGTCCCGGATCGCCGCCTGGACGTCCGGGTGGCCGGGCTGCCCGACCACGCCCAAAGAGGCGGCGAGGTCGCCCGGGCCGATGAAGACGCCGTCCACCCCCTCCACCGCCGCGATGGCCTCCAGTTCGCCGAGCGCCGGCCGGGTCTCGACCTGCACGAGGACGCAGAGTTCCTCGTGGGCGCGCCGGGCGTAGTCCTTGACCCGGCCGTAGCGCGCCGCCCGGCCGCTGCCGGTAACGCCGCGCACGCCTGCCGGCGGATAGCGGGTCGCGGCGACGGCGGCGGCGGCCTCTTCGGCATTCTGGACATAGGGCAGCAGCAGGCTCTGGGCGCCGATATCGAGGATGCGCTTGATCAGCACGGTATCGTTCCACGCCGGCCGGACGATGGCCGAGGTCGCGCTGCGGCCGAGCGCCTGCATCTGGGCCAGGAGGTCGGGCAGTTCGTTGGGCGAGTGCTCGGTATCGAGCAGCAGCCAGTCGAAGCCGCTGTCGCCGAGGATCTCCGCCCCGACCGTACTGCCCAGCGTGCTCCACAGCCCGATCTGGAGCCGCCCTTCGGCGATGGCGTGCTTGAAACTGTTGCGGGGAAGGTCCATGGCTTCGATCCTACGCCTCCGCCGGGTCCAGCACGATCTTGCCCATGACCTTGCGGCCGGTGATGACGCTGAAGGCCTCGACGAAATCCGCCAGCGGATAGCGCGCGGAAATCGCGGAGTCGAGCTTGCCGGCCGCGAGCAGCGACAGCCAGGCGTTCACGCCCTTTTCCATCTCGGCGTAGACCATGTCGAACTGGATATCGAGCGGCGCGCCCATGACCGTGAGGTTGTTGAACAGCAGGTAGTTCGCCTTCGCCGCCGGGATCGTGCCGCCGGCGAAGCCGACGATCACCAGCTTGCCGGCGAAGCGCAGCACGCGCAGGCTGGCCTCGAACAGGTCGCCGCCGACCATCTCGATCACGGCGTCGCAGCCCCGGCCTTCGGCCGCGCCGGTTGCGGCGGCGACCTGGGCCTTGAGATGGGCCTTGAGGGCGTCGACATCGGCGGCGTTGGTGTCAATCGCCGCGTCGGCGCCGCAGGCGCGCACGAAATCCTCCTTCTCGGCGCTCGAGACCGCGGCCAGCACCGTCGCGTTGCGCGCTTTGCACAGCTGGATGGCGGCCGAGCCGACGCCGCCGGCCGCGCCGGTGATCAGCACCGTATCGCCGGGCCGGACGCCGGCCCGCATATCGATGGCGACCCAGGCCGTGTTGAACACGGTGATCATGGCGGCGGCGTCCTCGAACGACACGCCCTCCGGCAGCGGGAAGCAGCGTTCCTGCGGCGCGGGGACGAGCTGGCCGAAGGCGCCTTTGAACACCTGCGCCACGACCCGGTCGCCCGGCTTGCAGCGCGTCACCCCGTCTCCGACCGCCCGCACGACGCCGGCGCAGTCGCGGCCGGGCACGAAGGGCCGCGGCGGGCGCTTCTGGTACCGGCCCTGGAGCATCAGGGCGTCCGGCAGGTTGATCCCGATGGCCCGGTTCTCGATCAGCACCTCGCCCGGGCCGGGTTCGGGGTCCGGCAGGTCCGCGATGGCGTGGCTTTCGACGGGACCGAATTCGTTGACCAGAACCGCGCGCATCGTTCCTCTCAGTCTTGCTGCCGCCGCTCCCTGAGCGCCCTGGCGGCGTCCAGGCTGGCGTTGATGATCTCGCGATAGCCGGTGCAGCGGCAGATGTTGCCGCTCAGCGCGACCTTGATCTCCTCGACCGTCGGATCGGGATTCCGCTCCAGATACTCGCTCAGCGACATCAGGAAGCCCGGCGTGCAGTAGCCGCATTGCAGGGCGAAATTTTCGTGGAACGCCTGCTGCAACGGACCGAAGGAACCGTCGGCTTCGCTCAGTCCCTCTATGGTCTCGATCTCCGCGCCGTCGGCCTGGACCGCCAGCATCAGGCAGGCGCGCACCGCCTTGCCGCCGACGCGGACCGTGCAGGCGCCGCAGACGCCGTGCTCGCAGGCGACATGGGTGCCGGTCGCGCCGATCTCGTGGCGCAGGAAATCGGTCAGCAGCATCCGCGGCTCGGCAAAGCCCTCTTCCGGCATCCCGTTCAGGGTGAAACGGACCGGATGGCGGCCGTTGCGGTCCAGCGTCTTCATGCGCCGGCTCCGTCGGCGGCGGTCGCGTCGATGGCCCGTTTGCCCAGATGGCGCACGAGCTGCCGGCGATGGCGCGCCGTGGCGTGAATATCGTCGCCGCCGCCGAGCGTCCAGGCGAGGTCGTTGAGCGCATCCTCCACGGCGTCGCCGGGCAGGGTGTCCCACCGGCAGACTTCCGGCCGGTCCGCCACGCCGCCGACCGCCAGGCTGACCGAGTCGCCGCTGCGCTTTGCGGCGACCGCCACGACGGCAAAATCACCGTGGCGGTGCTGAAATTCCAGGAAGGCGAAACGCTCGCCGTCCTGCGCCTTCGGCAGGCGCGCCCGCACCGCCAGTTCGTCCGGTTCCTTCGCCGTTGTCAGCACGCCCCGCTGAAATTCGTCCGCCGGGACCGTCCGCACGCCGTGCGCGCTGTGCAGCTCGACCTCGCCGCCGAGCAGGGCGAGGCAGAGCGGCAGTTCGGAGGACGGATCGGCATGGCAGATCGAGCCGCAGACCGTGCCGCGGTTGCGGGTCTGGAAGTGGCCGACATGGGGCAACGCTGCGGCGACGACCGGAAGGGCAGTTCCGAGTTCCGGCCAGTCCGCCAGGTCGCCCTGGGTGACCGCCGCACCGACGGCGACGGTGTCTCCCTCGTCTTCGATATGCGCCAGTTCCGGGAGGCCGCCGATGTCCACCAGCACCTCCGGCCGGACAAGCCGCATGTTGAGCATCGGCATCAGGGATTGTCCGCCGGCCAGCACGCGGGCCTCGTCGCCATGTTCGGCGAGCACGGAGACCGCTTCCTCGACGCTGTCGGCGCGCACATAGTCGAACGGGGCCGGTTTCATGCCCGGCCCCCGACCAGGCGCTTCAATCGGCCGGAAAGGCCGCCGGCAGCTTCGGGCTCCGCATTGCCGCCGGCTTCGCGGATCAGGCTGCGCAGGAAGCGGTCGATGAGCTGCCGGGCCGCGCCGCGGACCATGCGCCCGCCGACCGCCGCGACCTTGCCGGACAGTTCGACGGCGTAGCGGTAGCGCACCAGCGTGCCGCCGTCCTGCGCGACCAATTCGAATTCTCCGCTGCCGCGCGACGAGCCGAGCGGCCCGTCGGCCGCCCCGACGAGCCTTGCGCGCCGGGGCGCTTCGAGATCGGTCAGGTCGATCCGGGCCTCGAACCGGCCCCTGACCGGTCCGGCGCCGAGCACGACCGCACCGGTGAAACTGTTATCGCCTGCTGCCTCCAGCCGCTCGCAGCCGGGGACGATGCGGGCCATCCGCTCCGGATCGAGCAGCATGGCCCAGACCTGCTGCGGCGGCGCGGGCACCTGCATTTCGCCGGACCCGTCGATGGTCGGGCGTCCGGGCTCTCCGGCCTCGCCGTCCGGCGCAACCGCGGCCGAGGGCGGCGGCTCGTCCGCCTCCATCCACGCCAGCACCCTGGCCGGCTTGAGCGGCAGTTCAATGTCTTCGACGCCCAGCGCGTCGGCCACCGCGTTCGCAACGCAGACCGGCGTCGTATACTGGTTGCCCTCGGCAATGCCCTTGGCCCCGAGCCGGGTGTAGGGCGAGGGATGGGGCGTCGGATGGACCAGCCGGATCTCCGGCAGCTCGGCGGCCGTCGGCACGAGATATTCCGCGAAGGTGCCGGAGCGGAAGGTGCCGTCGTCCTCGTAGCGGAATTCCTCCAGGAAGGTCGCGCCGTAGGCCGAGGCCCAGGAGCCGCGGATCTGGCCTTCCGCGAGGCCGGGGTTGAGGATCGTGCCGCAATCGTGGGCCGAGACATATTGGTCGACCGTCACGACGCCGGTCGCCGGATCGACCTCGACGCCGCAGAAATCGAACCCGAAACCGTAGGCGAGCGACGTGTTGATCTCGTCCTTCGCGGTCGTCGGCGTCAGTTCCGGCGCGTTCCACATGGCGGTCTCGCGGATGCCGGGCTCGACATCGTCCGGCAGGCTCGACGGCGACCAGTGCGCCAGTCCGCCGATGCGGTAGAAGGGGATGGCGTTGTCCGGGTTGTTGGCGGCGTGGATTTTGCCGTCGGTGAATTCGACCTCCGCAACCGGCACGTTCAGGTTCGCCGCCGCAATCCGCGCCATCTTCTCGCGCACCCGCGTCGCCGCCTGATGCGCGGCGCTCGCCGAGGCCGGCGCGAAGCGGCAGGAGTAGTTGCCGGCGGCGATCGACCAGCCGTCCTTGGCGGTATCGGTATCGAGCGCGACCACCACGTCGTCCGGCGTCAGGCCGAGCCGGTCGGCGACGATCTGGGCGAGCGCCGTCTGGTGGCCCTGGCCCTGGGGCACCGAATCGCCGATCACGTTGACCGAGCCCAGCGCGTCGACGGAAACGGTGACCGAGGCGACGGCGCCGTCCTTCGGCCCGGCGCGCTCGCGCTCCAGGCCGGTCTTGACCGTCGAGATATAGCCCATGTTGGACTGGCTGGGCTCGACGCAGGCGGCATAGCCGATGCCGTAGAGCCGGCCCTCGGCGCGCGCCGCGTCGCGCCGCTTTTTCAACGCCGCCAGATCGCCCTGCTCGACCGCTTCGTCGACCGTCCGGCGGTAGTCCCCGGAGTCGAGCAGCGAGCCGGCGATGGCCTTGTAGGGAAACTGGTCGGCGGCAATCAGGTTCCTGCGGATGACGGCGAGCGGGTCCTGCCCGGTCAGCACGGCGACGCGCTGCATCATGCGCTCGACCGCGAAATAGAGCTGCGGCCCGCCGAAGCCGCGCACCGCGCCGGTCGGGCACTTGTTGGTCATCACGATATGGTTGGTGACTTCGAGATGGCGGATGAAATAGCCGTTGGTCGAGACGCCGTGCATCCGGTAGATCGGCGCCGGCATCGGCGCGCGCAGATAGGCGCCGTGGTCGTCCCAGTGGGTGAGCCGGAGGCCCGTGACCGTGCCGTCCGACCTGTAGGCGGCCTCGACCTTCGTAACCCGGTTGGGCGCGACGCTGGAGGCCGAGAGATGTTCCAGCCGGTCCTCGATCCACTTGACCGGCCGGCGCGCCTTGCGGGCGAGCACGCAGAGCACGACGATGTAGGGGAAGATCACCAGCTTGGAGCCGAAGCTGCCGCCGGAATTCTTCGGGCTGCGGTGGCGCAGGGCGGCGGTGCGGATGCGCAGGGCGAGCGCCATCACCGTGTGCACCGAGAACGGACCCTGGAAGTTGGACAGCACGTCGAAGCCGCCGGTCTCGCTGCTGGCCTCGGCCACGACGGCATAGGTCTCCATCGGCGTGATGGAGTTGCGCGGATAGCGGATGGTCAGGTCCGTCGTGCGCTCGGCTTCGGCGAAGGCCGTGTCCGGGTCGCCATGGACGAAGTGGCGCTTCGAGACGCAGTTGGAGTCGCTGCGCGGGTGCAGGATCGGCGCGTCTGGCGCGCACGCCGCGACCGGATCGACGGTCGCGGGCAGCACGTTGTAGGTCACCTTGATCAGGTCTGCCGCGTCCTCCGCCCGGTAGCGGTCCGTTGCGGCCACGGCAACCACCGGCTCGCCGACATAGCGCACCTTGTCGACCGCAAGCCCGTAATAGTCGATCGGGTTCTCGAAGCCGACGATCATCGGATCGGTCTCGGCCGCCATGTCCGTGCCGGTCACGACCGCGAAGACGCCCGGCATGGCGAGCGCCGCGCTGGCGTCGATGGCGACGATTTCCGCATGGGCGTGGGGCGAGCGCACGAAGGCGGCGTGCAGCGTGCCCTTTTTCACCGGCACGTCGTCGACGAACCCGCCCTCGCCGCGCAGCAGGGAGCGATCCTCGATCCGCGGCTGGCGGCGGCCGACATGGCTGTCTTCCGGGCGGACCTGTTCCGGGATGGCAAAATCTGGCATGAGGCTCTTGGCAGGTGGGGAGAGGCGCGCCCTGAGATAGCCGACCGGCCTTGCACCGTGCAACGGCATTGCCCTGCGGCATGAAACTGCGGCACGAAGATGTCGGCTATACTCGTGCGATATGCGTTCCAAGCGGGCGGGAAGGATTTGCGGTGGGCTGGTTGGTCGGCGTCGATGTGGGCGGCACCTTTACGGACTTCTTCGCCAGCCGGCCGGAAGACGGCGCCGCGCGGGTCTACAAGCGGCCGTCCACGCCGCACAATCCGGGCGAGGCGATCGTCCGGGGCCTGCGGGAGATGGCGGCGGCGCTGGAATTCGATCCCGCGCAGATCGACCGCCTGTGCCACGGCACTACCGTGGCCACCAACGCCCTGATCCAGCGGCGCGGCGGCGCCGTCGCCCTGGTGACGACCGAAGGCTTCCGCGACCTGCTGGAAATCGGCCGCCAGACCCGGCCCCATATGTATTCGCTGCAACAGGACCA
The DNA here is from genome assembly GCA_011523655.1 of Rhodospirillaceae bacterium. GTDB lineage: Bacteria > Pseudomonadota > Alphaproteobacteria > Bin65 > Bin65 > Bin65. The sequence goes on along the minus strand of WTGH01000023.1, from coordinate 1,130 downwards.
TCCCGCGCCGCTGGTGCCGCGCTGGCGGCGCTTCGAAGTGCGCGAGCGGCTGGGGCCGGCCGGCGAGGTGCTGACCGTGCTCGACGAGGCGGGGCTTGCTAAGGTTGCCGAGGCCGTCGCGGCGAGCGGCGCCCAGTCCTGCGCCGTCTGCTGCCTGTTTTCCTTTATCGATCCCGCACACGAACGGCGGATCGCCGACGCCCTGAAAGCGCGTCTGCCCGATCTTTCGCTCTCGCTGTCCTCGGCCGTCCGGCCGGAGTTCCGGGAATACGAGCGTTTTTCGACCACGGTGCTGAACGCCTATCTCCAGCCGGTCATCGCCGGTTACCTCGCCTATCTGGAAGCCGAAACGGCAGCCCTGGCCCCGGATGCCGCGATTCGCATCTACCAGTCCAGCGGCGGGCTGATGTCGGTCGAGACGGCGAAGCAATACCCGATCCGCACGGCGCTGAGCGGGCCGGCGGCGGGGGCGGTCGGCGCGGTCCACACCGCCAAGGGCGCGAACCGGCCGAACGTCATCACCCTCGACATGGGCGGCACCAGCGCCGATGTGGCCCTGATCCGCAACTACGACGCCGGGGTCGGCCTGGACCGGGAGGTCGCCGGCTTTCCGGTGCGCCTGCCGACGGTCGACATCCACACGGTCGGCGCCGGCGGCGGCTCGATCGCCTGGTTCGAACGAGACGGTTTGCTCAAGGTCGGCCCGCGCAGCGCCGGCGCCGATCCGGGGCCGGCCTGCTACGGCCGCGGCGGCACGGAGCCGACGGTGACCGACGCCAACCTGGCGCTCGGCCGCCTGTCCGCCGAAGGGCTGGCGGGCGGCGAACTGGCGCTCGATGCCGCCGCGGCCCGGCGCGCCATCGAGCCCGCCGCGCAACGGCTCGGCTTCTCGGTGGAGAAAACCGCGCAGGGCATTCTCGGAATCGTCGTCGCCAACATGGTGCGCGCGGTGCGGACCATCTCCGTCGAGCGCGGCCTCGATCCGCGGGACTACGCGCTGATGCCGTTCGGCGGGGCCGGGCCGCTGCACGCGGTCGAGGTGGCGCGGGTGCTCGGCATCCGGGAGATCGTCGTCCCCGGCGCGCCGGGCATCCTGTGCGCCCAGGGGCTGATCGTGTCCGACCTGAAGG
>WTGH01000058.1 GCA_011523655.1 Rhodospirillaceae bacterium | reverse complement strand
CCCTTCGATACGCCCCGGCCGGGGGCCGGGGCTACTCAGGGTGAGGGGAAGGGGGGCTGAGATTCTGAAGAATTACCAACCCCCTCATCCCGAGTAGGCGCGCCAGCGCCGTATCGAGGGACGACCGAAGCGGCTTCAACCCTACCCCTGGATCAGCAGGCCGATGCCGGCGAAGAGCAGGAACCACAGCACGATCAGCCGGAAGGTCTCGGCGCTGATCCGGCGGAACAGCTTCACGCCGACGAACGTACCGGCGAGCGTCACCGGCGCGCAGTAGACGACCAGCCAGACGACCTCTTCGGTGAAAAACCCGGCGGCGATCTGGACGCCGCAGGCAATCGACAGGATGAGCGTGTTGAAGGGCTGGTAGATGCTGCGCGCCACCGTCGGCGACCAGCCGCGGAACTGGGACCACATGACCGGCAGCGCGCCCGCCAGGCCGATCATGCCGCCGAGCACCCCGCCGATAAAGCCGACCGCGCCGTCGGCGACCGGCCGCTTGCCGGGAAACGGCGGTTTGATGCGCACCAGCAGGCCGAAACCCGCATACAGGACGATCACGACGCCGACCGCCATCTTCACCGTATCGGCCGGCAGATGATCGAGCAGCCAGACGCCGAGCGGAATGCCGACCGCGCCGGCCGCCACCATCGGCATGGTGCGTTTCCAGTCGAGCTGGTCCTTGAAGGCCGGCAGGCCGGCGACCTGGGCGATCACCGAGGCGGCGAGGATCAGCGGCACGGCGACCGTGGGCGCGAGCACATAGAGCCAGAAGGCCGAGGAGGCGAGCGCCGTGCCGAAGCCGGTCAGCCCGCTGACCAGCCCCGCCGCCAGCGCGCCCAGCAGCACGAAGAGGAGTTCGAGGGTCATGGGGTCAGCGCATAGTCGGGCGGGCTTCGGGCCGCAAGCCGCGTTGAGCGCACGGCCACGCCCGGCGCACGGATTTTCCATGCATCCAGAATATTCTCGCCGCGGCGCTCCGGCGCTATACTGGCGGCCACCGCGGTCATCGGCACGTTGCGCGATTCATGAGCGAGCAAAGCAAACCGACCCTCGAAGACTGGCGCGCCGTTGCGGCGAAGGAGATGCGCGGCGGGTCGCCCGACGACCTGGTCTGGCAGACGCCCGAAGGCATCCCGGTCAAGCCGCTCTACACGGCCGAAGACCTGGAAGGGCTGGAAAGCGCGGACAGCCTGCCCGGCCTGTTCCCCTTCCTGCGCGGGCCGAAGGCGACCATGTATGCCGGCAGGCCCTGGACGATCCGGCAATATGCCGGATTCTCGACCGCCGAGGACTCCAACGCCTTCTACCGGCGTAATCTCGCCGCCGGGCAGATGGGCCTGTCGGTCGCCTTCGACCTCGCCACCCACCGCGGCTACGACAGCGACCATCCGCGGGTCGTCGGCGACGTCGGCAAGGCCGGAGTGGCGATCGACAGCGTCGAGGACATGAAGATCCTGTTCGACGGCATCCCGCTCGACCGCATGTCGGTCTCCATGACCATGAACGGCGCCGTGCTGCCGGTGCTCGCCGGTTTCATCGTCGCCGGCGAGGAACAGGGCGTCGCGGCGAAGGACCTGTCCGGGACCATCCAGAACGACATCCTCAAGGAGTTCATGGTCCGCAACACCTACATCTATCCGCCCGAGCCCTCGATGCGGATCGTCTCGGACATCATCGGCTACACCGCCGAACACATGCCGCGCTTCAACTCGATCTCGATCAGCGGCTACCACATGCAGGAGGCCGGCGCGACCTGCGCCCAGGAACTCGCCTACACCATCGCCGACGGCCTCGAATACGTTCGCGCCGCGAAGGCGAGCGGGCTTGACGTCGACCGCTTCGCGCCGCGGCTCAGCTTCTTCTTCTGCCTCGGCATGAACTTCTTCATGGAGGTCGCCAAGCTGCGCGCCGCCCGGCTGCTCTGGGCCGAGCTGCTGGCGGCGGAATTCGCGCCGCAGGACCCGCGCTCCATGATGCTGCGCACCCACTGCCAGACCAGCGGCTGGTCGCTGACCGAGCAGGACCCGTACAACAACATCGTGCGCACCGCCTACGAGGCGCTCGCCGGCGCGCTCGGCGGCACCCAGAGCCTGCACACCAACAGCTTCGACGAGGCGATCGGCCTGCCGACGGAGTTCTCCGCCCGCATCGCGCGCAACACCCAGCTCATCCTGCAGAACGAGACCGGGGTGACCAAGGTCGTCGACCCGCTGGCCGGCTCCTACTATGTCGAGCGGCTGACCGCCTCGCTGGCCGAAGTCGCGCGCGGCCTGATCGCCGAGGTCGAGGCGGCCGGCGGCATGACCCGCGCGGTCGCCGAGGGCCTGCCCAAACGGCGGATCGAGGAAAGCGCGGCGCGCCGCCAGGCCCGGATCGACCGGGGCGAGGAGGTCATCGTCGGCGTCAACAAATTCCAGCCGGCCGAGGAGACAAGGGTCGACTTGCTGGAGGTCGACAACACCAGGGTCCGCGAGCAGCAGGTCGCGCGGCTGAACGCGATCCGCGGGAGCCGGGACGGCGCGGCCTGCGAAGCGGCGTTGGCGGCGCTTACGACGGTCGCGGAAACAGGCGACGGCAATCTGCTCGACGCCTGCGCGGCGGCGGCGCGGGCGCGGGCGACGGTCGGCGAAATCTCCGACGCCATGGAGCGCGCCTGGGGCCGCCACCGCGCCGACGCCCATGTCATCGGCGGCGTCTACGGCGCGGCTTACGGCGACGATGCGGAGTTCCTGCGGATTCGCGAGGCGGTGGCCGATTTCGCCGGTTACGAGGGCCGCCGGCCGCGCCTGCTGGTCGCCAAGCTGGGCCAGGACGGCCACGACCGCGGCTCCAAGGTGATCGCCACCGCCTTCGCCGACATCGGCTTCGAGGTCGATATCGGGCCGCTGTTCGCCACGCCGGAAGAGGCGGCGCGCCAGGCGGTCGAGAACGACGTCCACGTCGTCGGCGTGAGCAGCCAGGCCGCCGGCCACAAGACGCTGGTGCCCCAGCTGATCGACGCCCTGCACGCCCTGGGCGCCGGCGACATCCTGGTGATCTGCGGCGGCGTCGTCCCGCAGCAGGACTACGAGTTCCTCAAGGCCAGGGGCGTCGCCGCGGTCTACGGCCCCGGCACCAACATCCCGAAGGCCGCCGGCGAAGTGCTCGGCATGATCGAGGCCGGGCGCGAGATGGCGGCGGAGTGAGGCGGGGTAACCGGAAACCGGGATAACCGGCCTTCGTTTTTGTACAATCGTTCAATATTAGATTCCGGCGATTGGGCTGGAAAAACAGGAGCTTGGCTCGCTTCCCTGATCTGGACAGACCGGTCCATACATTGAAAAAAAATTGCCGGGCCGGACCGCCACGGCGCTGCGGCGCTCCCGGCAACGCCTTGCCCTGCGCCACTTTCGGGGCGAACGGCAATCCGGAGCGCCATGCCGGATATGACGCAAAAAATTCCGACTCAGGACCATATTCCTTATATGCTCCTGCCCGGCCGTTCATTCGCCGTTTCCGGAGAACAGGCCGGAAAAACAGAAGGTTGGCCGGTTTTCCTGACTTGGCCCGATCCGGACGAGGCGCCCCCCGTTGTGCAGCAAATTCGCCGGACGGGCCCGCTCCGCAGCGCTTCGGGCCGAATCCGGGAGCGGCGGCGGTCGGGCCGGGCACGGCCTTGCCGGGACACGGCATTCTTCACAGGATTCCTCTGCAAATGGGGCGCCGACCGAATCCCCCTCCCCTTGGGCATACCTCTGCGAAAAGCCGCCCAGCGGGCAGCTCGCGCCTCCATCCTTGCCGCCCCGGACACCCCGCAGGGGCGATCCGGGGACCAGAGCCTGTCCTGAGCTTGTTCAAGGGGCCGGCGCGAAAGTCCTTTACCTGTGGCTCTGGTCCCCGGATCGTCGCTCCGCTCCGTCCGGGGAAGCAAAAAGGGGCGGTTGGCGGGCCTGGCACCTTTCGCAGAGGAATCTAAAGGGGAAGGGGATACGTTGCTTTACCGGTTGGATCGAAAAGGGGAAAGACGCTCTCGGGGCGTCCCCGGACGCGTTTTGGGCGCAGTTCGGGCGTTGATGGGGGCCGATATAGGAGGCAAATACCACAATGTCAAGGTAAAAAGTAATGCAATAGGTAAAAATTTTTAAATTTGCTTGAACGCCCGGATATCCGCCCCCAGGCCGGCGCGATCCTGCCCACTGCGGGTGAACGACGGCGTCTTCCGGCGCCGGAGCCCGTGTCCGTCATTTCGACCGGAGCGGCGCAGCCGTGCAGCAGCCTGCCCTGAGCTTGTCGAAGGGGAGAAATCTTTTCGGCACGGTGCTTCGAACCCGGCCGCCGAGCGGAAAGACATCTCCACTCCGCGGCCTTACAGGCCGCTCCGGTCGATATGACGATCGGTAAACCGGGGCGGGCGGTGCCGCCCTACCCCGCCCGCACGACGCCGACGAAATTCTCGTACAGGATCCGCGCGTCGCGGTTGAAGCCGGGCATGTTGCGGGCGGTTTCGGCGGCGAAGGGCGCGAGGCTGCCGGGGCCGAGGGTCTTTTCCAGCGAGGCGGCGTAAGCCGGCACCGCGCCCCATTCGTCGACCGTCGTCGGCGTCTGCTCGACATGATACTGGATGCCCCAGGCGGTGCGACCGACCCGGAAGGACTGGATGGCGCAGACCGGCGACGACGCCAGGGTAACGCCGCCCTCCGGCAGCGCCGTCACCGCGCAGCCGTGCCATTGCAGGCAGGTCACCGTGTCGTCCAGGCCAGCGAGCAGCGGGTCGGCGCGGCCGGCCCCGGTGAGCTCGACCGTGAGCACGCCGACCTCGGCCTCGGCCATGCGCTCGACCCGGCCGCCGAGCGCGTCGGCGAGCATCTGATGGCCGAGGCAGACGCCGAGGAAGGGCATCTCCCGCTGCCGCACCGCCTCGCGGATCGCCGCCTTCTCGTCGATCAGCCAGGGGAACTCCGCCTCGTCGAACACATCCATCGGCCCGCCCATGGAGATCACGGCGTCGTAGCCGCCGAGCGGCGGGATCGCCTCGCCCTCGTCGAGCTCGACGGCGTCCCATTCGATGCCGTCTTCGCGCATGAAGTCGCGGAACACGCCGGGATGCTCGATCTCGATATGCTGGAGGACGAGGAACTTCATCGGCGGGCTCTCCGGGAAAACAGACCCGCCGCGCACGCCGGGCGCGCGGCAGCGGAAGCGCATCGCGTTAAATCACAGCCGGGCGGCGCGGTGAAGCCGCAATAGCGCCGACAACCGCCGAAATTCGGCTTGACAGCGATACGAACATATCATGTACATTACCGTTGCTTCGCGACTGTTCCCACGGGCAGGCGGCAGGCGGGGCGCGGGCTCCGGCCCGACCGTCCGCAAACCACCGGAGCTGCCCGATGACCGGCCGCGCCTCCACCGGGACTCCGCCTGCGGCGCAGCGCGCCCAGGCGCTGATTGCCGGCTTCCTGAACCGGCACAGGCAGTTGGTTGCCGCCTGCGCGGTGGCGCCGCGCTCCGCGCCCGCCGCCGGCGGGGGCCCGGATGCCGCCCCGGATGCATCGGCCCCGCCGGTGCGCCTCGGGGATTATGCGGTGTATGCCGTGCATTTCGCCAACCGTGCGAGCGCGCTGTGCGCGGCCGCGCTGCCGGGGCCGATGGACGACGAAGCTTCGTTCGCCTTCGCCTGCGAACCGCTCGGCGCGGGCCTGGGCCTCGCGCCGCGCGAAGCGGCCGAACTGATGGTCAGGATATTGCTGCAGACGCCGCACAATACGGACGGCAGCGAGCTCGACGATACCCAGATCGGCGCACTGTCGAACGACGAGCTGCGCTGGATTCTGATCGCGGAGATTGCCCAGCGGGACGCGGAAACCGCGGCGGCCGCCTTCAGGGAAGGCGACTCGTCCATCGGCCTGTCTCAAAGCGACATCGAACCGCTCGCCGGTCTGCTCGGCCTCACTGTACCTCCGAAACCGGACGAAACGGGCGCCGTCCCACCGACCGGCCGGGCAAAGGAGCTGCCGCCATGCTAGGCCGTCTATTCAAGCGAAGACCCTACACGCTCGGTCGCGCCCGGGCGCTGACCGCGCAGTATCTCCGGCAGTACAGGGACGCGATGGCGAGCAGGGTACACGCCTGGGATTCGCCCGGGCCTATCGAGGAGAACGGCCCCGACCGGACGCCCGACATGCCGGGCCCGGACCGGCAGACCGCCGCGGATCGCTATGTCGCCTACGCCGTATTCCTGGCGGCGCATGCCTACGGCCGGTGTTCGCCGCTGCTGCCGGAGACTGACGATGAGGACGAAGGCATCAACTTTATCGTTACGGCGCTCGCCGCCGGGCTGGGCCTCGATCTGGCCGTCGCGCGCGACCTGTTCGTCGCAGCCCTAGATGAGGCACCCCGGAACGACGACGGCCGGCTGCTGGACGACGACGATTTCGACGGCCTCCCGGACCGGAAACGCCGCTCCTTCATGCTCTGGAACATTGCCATAGAGGACGCCGCCGTCGTGGTCCGGGCGTTTGCCGACGGCCGCACGAGCATCGATCCGTCGGGCCACGATTTCGAACCGCTCGCCGAGTGGCTGAGCCCGCCCGCGGAGTGACCGGGCCGACAATCCAAAGGGTTGACAAATTGATGAACGTATCGTGTGCATTTCTGCGTCCGATCCACTCGCCGGGCACGGGAAATCGGCCGCCAATCCGCAACCGATTGGAGCCGTCGCGATGCTCGGCCGCCTGTTCAAGAGAAATCCGTACACCCGCAGGCGCGCGGAGGCGCTGACGGTCTACTTCCTGAAGAAACACGCGAGCGGCGTCTCGGGCATAGCCTTCGCGCACCATGTTGTCGCCAACGTCAAGGCGCGCGGGGAGGAAGGGGCACTGCACGGCTTTGGGCCCCAAGCCCAGGCCCAGCTCGGCCGCTACCCCGTCTACGCAGTCCATCTTGCGCGGTATGCGCTGGCTCTCTGCTCCGCCCTGATGCCGGACGAGAACTTGGCGACATATTTGGCGTCTCCGTCCCGGATGAGCGCTTTCGGTCTCGCTCCCCCGATCGCCGTGCCGTGCTGCAACGCTTCGGCCAGATCCGGCGCCAGCGGCAGGCCGCGATCGACCCGGTCGGCCGAGGCCAGCAAGCGTTCGAGAGTCTCGTTGTCGGCCTCGCGGGGAACGTATTCCCCGGGGGATGCCTGGAAGTCGAGCGCGCCGGTGCGATCGGAGCCGGACCGAAGCATGAAGGTGAGCTCGTCGAGTTCGGCGAACCCGTTCGCTCCGCCGTGGCCGCCGGCGAGGCGATGGGCGATCACACGACGGCCCCAGGCATCGGGTGAGGCGTCGCGCAGGGCGTTGGCGATCTCAAGCGGCGGCTCGGGCACGATGGCGCCGCGGCGCAGGGGCAGTTCGGGGGCATAGATCGGGATCGCGTCGTCTCTGGCGAGATAGGAACGGCCATAGGTGAAGACGAAGTGGTCGTGTTCCGCGTGAATGCGGCCCGCGACCACTGGCGCGGTCCTCCCCGGCAGCCAGATCCAGACAAATGCTTCGCCGGGCTGAGCCGCGTCAGAAGTCATCGTCGACCTCGTAGCGGGGCTTGCGGATTGAGCCGGGCATCAAGGCGAGCTTGTCGTCGGTCCGCTCTACCTGCGGCGCGAGAGTCGTCGCTTCCGGAACGAACAGATCGACGCCGGCCAGGGTGGCGGCTTCCAGCACGAGGCCGATCGCCACGGAGGGGTTACCCTTCTCGATGAGCTGCAACGTGCTCCTGGCGATGCCTATGCGGGCCGCAAGATCGTGTTCGGACATGCGCCGGCGTTTCCTGGCGAGCCTGATCTGCTTGCCCAGGAGAAGGAGCGCCTCTTCCGTAAGACGCGAGTAGGAGCGCGGCGTGTTCGGCATGGCAATGTATTGACTGTAAAATCGGTCATAAAGATATATTTGACTGTTTTACCGGTCAATAACTTATCAGATTCTGTTGTTGCGGGAGGCTGCCAGGCTGCACTCCGGATCGTGTCCAAGGGCTCGTGGCACTCGCACCTGTCTCAACAATGGCTTCGAGGCCGGATCGATGTCATCCCGGCCCGCTTTGCCACCGCGTCCCGATCGAGACCGAAGGACAACGCCTTCCCGGTGTAATGTCGGTCTCGGGGGGTGCGAGTCCTCGACCGATACCTACAGCGTCGTCAAGGCCGAGTTCATCGCCATGCGCCTTGCAGCCCTGTCAGGGCTGAATGTTGCGCAGGTCAGTCTCGCCCGGGCGATGAACAAGGATGTGCTGCTGATCCGGCGCTTCGACCGTGAGCGTGCAGCGAACGGATGGACACGGCGTGCCATGGTGTCCGCGTTGACCCTGCTCGGCCTCGACGAGCGCATGGCGGCTCACGCATCCTACGAAGCGCTCGCCGATATCGTGCGGGCGCGCTTCACCGACCCTGCCGAAACCTTGAGAGAGCTGTTCGCGCGCATGACTTTCAACATTCTCGTCGGCAACACGGACGACCATGCCCGGAACCACGCCGCCTTCTGGGACGGCGGCGGCCTCACCCTCACGCCGGCCTACGACATCTGCCCGCAGTCGAGGACCGGACGCGAGGCCTCTCAGGCCATGCAGATCCACGGCCTTGAGCGGCGCAGCCAGCTCTCGTTGTGTCTCGCCGCAGCAAACAAGTTTCTTCTCTCGGAAGAACGCGCCCTGGCGACCATGGCGGACCAGGTCACGGCGATCGTGGCCAACTGGCAAGCGGTCTGCTCCGAGGCTCAAGTCAACGATACCGACCAACGTCTGATGTGGCGGAGGCAATTCCTGAACGGTCTCGCATTCGAGGGGCTGGAGAGTGTACCCAGCGACGCGATCGAGGACCTACCCAAGGCGTAGCCGGAACAGCCTGCTCTCCCGCTGTACCCGACACCCGCGGCAGTCCCGTCCGCTCAGGTGGCGAAAACCGCCTCGTCGCCATACCGGCGGAACTCTGTGTCCGGTCCCCGGCTGCGGCCGATCGGGATAAAGTCAAAAGACGCTGCGGCCCGGCAATCAGCCGCTACGTCCACCCGAGCTGTCCGAACGCCCAGCCGTCGTTCCAGATTTTGGTCATGTGGGCGATCTTGCCGTCGCGCATGTCGGCCACATAGACATAGTCGGATTCGGTCTTCTTGCCGGTCGGCGGAACCGGGCCGCCGTCGGCCGTGTGCGTTCCGGTAAAGACGCCGTAGATCGTGACCCTGCCGTTCTCCTTGTCCGTCCCGACCGCTTTGAGGTCGTAGTCGGCGTCCGGCATGATCGTCACGACGCCCGCCATCCAGTCGCAATAGGCTTCGAGCGTGTTCATCTCCGCAATGGCGCCGGCCTGGGCGGAAAACCCGGCGTCCGGATGACAGTATTCGGCGCAGGCCGACCAGCCCTTGCCGGCTTCACAGGCGTGGTAGAACGCCAGTGCCGCATCTTTCGAATCACCCATGAAACCCTCCCTGATTCTGGAGCAAAAATGTATCGGTGAGTGTAGGTCGGCAGCCCCGCCGGTACAATCGCATTCGGGCGGCGCCATCCGGGCCAGCCTGCGGGCCTCATTCCGTTACAGCCGCGCGATTGACTGCAACGCAATCAATGCTCAATTCTTCAAAAAAATACGAGGAAGCAAGCACTGCCCAAGACGAGCATCACAATCAGCAACCTCGACGACGGGCTGAAACGCCGCCTGCGCGTGCGCGCCGCCGAGAACGGCCGCTCGATAGAGGAAGAAGCCCGCGACATCCTCCGGCGCGCGGCCGGCGAAACGCCGCCGCCCAGAAATCTGGGCCGCGCCATTCACGCCCGCTTCGCCGCCTTGGGCGGCGTCGACCTGGAGCTTCCCGAACGCGGCCCGATGCGACCGCTACCCAACTTCGGATGATCGGGCGGGCTTGGTCTCGGCAGCGATGCGGCTGACCCCGGACCCCGCGGTCATGGCCTCATTCTCCAGACAGGACAGCCCCTTAGACCCGCCCTACCCCGCCGTATTCTCGACCGATACCGCCACCGCATGCAGGAAGGAGCGGGCGGAGGAGCGCGGGCTCATCAGCAGGAAGCTGTCGGCGCCGTCGCGCAGGACGATGACGGCGAGATGCTCCATGACCGTGCGCGCCACCCGGCCTTCGGGGAAGGCGGCATCGTCGAGGTCGAGCATGCAGATGCGCTCCAGCGCCGCGCGGACGCCGGCGCCCGCGATGCGCAGCATGGCCCAGCTGTCCGACTGGTCGGTGACGTAGGCGTCGGGGCCGAGCGCGTCCGCGACGGTCTCCGCCGCCCGGTTCGGGTCCGGCTCCTCGAACAGGATGAAGATCTGGTCCGGCTGCATGCCGAGCAGGCGCGCGCCATAACGGTCGCCGGCGACGGAGTCACCCGTGGCCGGCCGCGCCGCGCCCAATCCTTCCGCCAGCGCCGCGGCGAAGGCGTCGTCCCCGCCGTTGGGAACCGCCGCCGAGACGAGCGCCAGGCCGGTCACCTCGGCAAGGGTGACGCTGCCGAAGGTTTCGGCGTAGCCGCCGAGCGTCGAGCGGGGCGCCAGCGCGAATTCAGCCACGGAGCCGCTCCCCCTCCGGATCGAGGAAGTGGGCCGAGACGATCTCGACCGGCACGTCCCGGCCGCGCACGCCGTCCCAGGCGCGCACCGTTTCGCCGATCCGCGCGTGGCCGTTCCGGATGAAGCCGAGGCCGATCGCATGGCCCAGTTCCGGCGACCAGGCGACCGACGTCATCCAGCCCTCGTCGTTTTCCGTCGCCGGCTCGGCGCCGGTCGCCAGGAAATGCGCGCCGGACGGCAGGTCCTGCGACCGGTCGAGCGGCCGGAAGCCCATCAGCTCCAGCCCGTCCTCCCGGTTCATCCCGGGCCGTTCGGACAGGATATTGCCGATACAGTCCTTCTTTTTCGACACCATGCGCTGCATGCCGAGCATGCGTGCCGTGGTCTGGCCGATCAGTTCCGGACCCGCGGCATGGCCCTTCTCGACCCGCATGACGCCGAGCGCCTCGGTGCCGTAGGCGACCGCGTCGAACTCCTCGCCCGCCGCCATCAGCGCCGCCATCAGGGCTTCGCCGTAGCGCGCCGGCAACGCGATCTCGTAGGCCAGCTCGCCGGAGAAGGAGATGCGGAACAGCCGCCCCGGCGTGCCGCCGCACACGTTGACCATGCCGCAGGCCATGAACGGGAACGCCTCGTTGGATAGGTCGAATTCCGGATCGACGATCTTGCGCAGCAGGGCGCGCGAATTCGGGCCCGCGACGGCGAACTGCGCCCATTGTTCGGTCGCCGAGATCAGGTGAACGTCGAGGCCCGGCCACAGGCACTGGCGGGCGAACTCCATGTTGCGGAAGACCAGGACGGCGTTCGCCGTCGTCGTCGTCATGACGAAATGGGTCTCGCCGAGCCGCGCCGTCGTGCCGTCGTCGTAGCAGATGCCGTCCTCGCGCAGCATCAGCCCGTAGCGCACCTTGCCGACCGCGAGCTTCGCGAAACCGTTGGCGTAGACCTTGTTGAGGAATTCCGCGGCGTCCCGCCCCTGGATGTCGATCTTGCCCAGGGTCGTGACATCGCAGATGCCGACCGAGCCGCGGGTCTGCAAAACCTCCCGGTCGACCGACTGGCGCCAGTGGGTCTCGCCCGTGCGCGGGAACCACTGGGCGCGCAGCCACATCCCGGCCTCGACGAAGACGGCGCCCCGTTCCGCGGCCCAGTCATGGCTCGGCGTCAGCCGGGTCGGGCGGAATTCCCCGCCGCGCGACCGGCCGGCGAAGGCGGCGATCGGCACCGGCGTGTAGGGCGGGCGGAACACGGTCGTGCCGGTCTCGGCGATGGTCCGGCCCGTCTGCTCCGCCATGATGGCGAGAGCGCCAACATTGGCCGTCTTGCCCTGGTCGGTCGCCATGCCGAGCGTCGTGTAACGCTTGAGATGCTCGACCGAGCGGAAACCTTCGCGGTGCGCCTGCACGACGTCCTTGACCGTCACGTCGTTTTGCTGGTCGAGCCAGGCCCGGCCGCGGCTTTCCCTGACGTGCCAGAACGCCGAAACCTCCGTAGCCTCGTCGCTCGCGCGCGGCGAGTCGCCGGCGTCGGCGGAATAACCGAGTTCGCCCACCGCCGCCACGGCCGCGCCGTGCCCGTCGTCCAGCGCCACCGCGGTCGTGAAATTGCCGTTGGCGGCGCCGGCGACGGTCATGCCGGCCGGCAGGTTGCCGCCGGGTACGAAGGCGGCGATGTCCTCGCGCCACACCGGCTTTCCGCCGTGATGGCAGGTCAGGTGGACGTTCGGGTTCCAGCCGCCGGAAACGGCGAGTCCGTCCAGCGCGATCCGCTCGCCCGTCGCCAGCTCGATGCCCTTCAGGCCGCGGCGGCCCCAGGTCGCGGCCACTTTCCCGCCCATCAGGATCCGGGCGCCGGGAACGTCGGCAAGCGGTGCGCGATCGCGAATGTCGATGACCGCCGCGACGTCGACGCCCGTGTCTGCGAGATCGGCCGCGGTGCGCCAGCCGTCGTCGTTGTTGACGAACAGGCCGATGCGCCGCCCGGCGCCGACCGCGAAGCGGTTGGCATAGGCCCGCACCGCGCCGGCCAGCATCACGCCGGGCCGGTCGTTGCCGCCGAAGGCGATCGGCCGCTCGGTCGCCCCGGCAGCAAGGATCGCCCGCCTGCTGTAAATCCGCCACAGGATCTGGCGCGGTTTGCCGCCGCTTTCCGCCAGATGGTCGGTCCGGCGCTCCAACGCGCCGTAGACGCCGTGATCGTAAGCGCCGATAACCGTGGTCCGCAGGAGGAGACGGACCCGGTCCATCGAGGCCAGTTCGCGTACGGCGTCTGCCGCCCAGTCCGCGCCGGACCGACCGTTCACTTCATGGGTTTCGGCGTTGAGCCGCCCGCCCATGACGAAATCCTCGTCGGCCAGAACGACCCGGGCGCCGCTGCGTCCGGCCGCCAACGCCGCGGCCAGCCCGGCCGGACCGGCCCCGATCACCAGCAGGTCGCAATGCAGGAAGCCCTTGTCGTAGCTGTCCGGATCGGCGTCGCCGGACAGGCGGCCGAGGCCGGCCGAGGCCCGGATCGCCGGCTCGTAGACCTTCTCCCAGAAGGACTTCGGCCACATGAAGGTCTTGTAGTAGAAGCCGGCCGACAGGAAGGGCGCGATCAGGTCGTTTGCCGCCAGCAGGTCGTGGCGCAGCGAACCCCGGTAGTTCTGGCTGAACGCTTCCAGCCCGTCGAACAGTTCGGCGACGGTGGCCCGCGTGTTCGGCTCGCGGTGGGCGCCGGACCGCAGCTCGACCAGCGCGTTGGGCTCTTCCGAGCCGGCGGTGAAGACGCCGCGCGGCCGGTGGTATTTGAAGCTCCGGCCGACCAGGCGGACCCCGTTGGCGAGCAGGGCGGACGCCAGCGTATCGCCAAGATGGCCGATCATCTTCCTGCCGTCGAACCGGAAAGAAAGGATGCGGCTGCGGTCGAGCGCGCCGCCGTCGAGCCGGAACGGGCCGCTCACCGGTCCCGCCCCCGCGCGATGGCGACGTCGCGCGCCAGTTCGACCTTGACGACCTCGTGGGTCAGCGTGTTGCGGGTCACGACCAGCCAGGAGCGGTCGCCCTGTTCGTGGAACCACAGTTCCCGGTGTTCGCCGGCCGGATTGTCGCGCAGATGCTGGTAGTCGTGGAACCGCTGCGCGGCGTCCCCGGCCTGCCAGTCCGGCCGGTCGATCAGCGACGCATCGCCGAGGATGACGAATTCCTGTGCGTCGCGCGGGCCGAGGAGCGGATGGTCGATGAGCATATCCGCCGCCCCTAGTGCAGGTTCGGCTGGGCGCCAACGCCCTTTTCGTCGATCGCGGCGCCGCGCGCGAACCGGTCCAGCCGCATTTCGGCAGCGACCGGGTGCGGCGCGCCTGTCGCGATCAGGTGGGCATAGCAATAGCCGCTCGCCGGCGTCGCCTTGAAGCCGCCGTAGTTCCAGCCGCCATTGAAGAAGAGGCCCTCGACCGGGGTCCGGTCGATGAAGGGCGAGCCGTCCATCGACATGTCGACCAGGCCGCCCCAGATGCGCAGGATCCGCGCCCGGCCGATCATCGGCATCAGCGCCATGCCGCCCTCGCAGACGTCTTCCAGAGTCGGCAGGTTGCCCCGCTGGGCATAGGAATTGTAGCCGTCGATATCGCCGCCGAAGACGAGGCCGCCCTTGTCGGACTGGCTGACGTAGAAATGCCCGGCCCCGAAGGTCATGACGCCGGGAACGGCCGGTTTCAGCCCTTCGGTCACGAAAGCCTGCAGAACGTGGCTCTCGATCGGCAGGCGCAGCCCGGCGTAGCCCATGACCCGGCCGGAGGAGCCGGCGACGCAGACGGCGACCCGGTTCGCCGCGATCGTGCCGCGGTTCGTCTCGACGCCGTGGCAGACGCCGTTGCGGATGTCGAAGCCGGTGACCTCGCAGTTCTGGATCAGGTCGACGCCGCGGCTGTCGGCGCCGCGGGCATAGCCCCAGGCCACCGCATCGTGGCGCACCGTGCCGCCGCGCGGCTGCCACAGGCCGCCCTTGATCGGGAAACGCTCGTTATCGAAGTCCAGGTACGGGCATTTCTCCTGCAGCGCGTCGCGCTCCAGCAGCACCGCGTCCGCCCCGGCCAGGATCATGGCGTTGCCGCGCCGGGCGGCGGCGTCGCGCTGGGCGTCGCTGTGGTACAGGTTGATGATCCCGCGCTGGGAGACCATGGCGTTGTAGTTGAAATCCTGCTCCAGGCCCTCCCACAGCTTCATCGACAGCTCGTAGAAGGGCTGGTTGCCCGGCAGCAGATAGTTGGAGC
>WTGH01000001.1 GCA_011523655.1 Rhodospirillaceae bacterium | reverse complement strand
AGGTCCGGCGGTAGTCCTCGGGAATGAACTCGACGTCCTCATTGCGCAGGAGAAAAGCCAGTTTCGCGCTTTCTTCCACCTCCTCGATGCCGAACACGGCGGCCCGTAGCGACCGGGCGGCAACGACCGGGCCGTGATTGGCGATGATGATGCCGGAATGGGTCCGGGCCTTTTCTTCTATGACCGGGCCCAGCGCTACATCGCCGGGCGGGAAGAAGGGGACCCTCGCCACCCGGCCGACTTTCATCAGCACGTAGGGAGTAATCGGCGGAAGCATGTCCTCGGTATCCAGACCGCGAAGGCAGGACAGGCACACGGAGTAGGTCGAATGCAGGTGCGCGACGGCCCGCCTGTCCGCGTTCGCGCGGTACATGGATATGTGCAGGAATCCTTCCTTGGTCGGCTTGTCGCCGTCGATCCAGTTGCCTTCGGAGTCGAGCCGCGACAGCCTGGCCGGGTCGAGAAAGCCCAGGCTGGTGTCGGTGGGCGTCACCAGGTATCCGCCGTCGTCGAGGCGCGCGGACAGGTTACCGGTGCTGCCGGACGTCAGCCCGCGCTCGAAAAGCGAACGGCCGAGCCGGGCGATTTCGTCCCGCAGCCTGTTTTCAGTATTCATGGCTCTATTGTCCGGCCATTACGGCCAGGGCCTTCTCGAAAAAGTCCGGCGCCCCGAAATTGCCCGACTTCAGCGCAATCGCATAGCCGTCGCCTGCATCCGGCGAGTAAAGGGCCGGCACGCCCGGGTCGATTTCCCGGCCCACCGCGAGCCGCGCCGGGGCCAGCGCGTCGATCACCGCGCCCGATGTCTCGCCGCCCGCCACCACGATGCGATCGAAGCCTGCCTGCCTCAGCATGACCGCCGTGCTTCCGAACAGATCGTCCAGTTTTGCGGCGATCCTTTCGACGCCGTACCGTTTCTGAAGCCGGGAGACGCCGTCCGGCGCGTCGCTCGAATAGGCCAGCGGCGATTTGCCGCGGTATTGCTCGAGCGACGCAAAAAGCTCGGCGGCCGCAAACCGGCCCTCCATCACGGCGGCAACGTCAATGGCGATGGACGGGTGATTCCCGGCATGGATTTCGACCTGCATCCGCGTGGCGTTCGAGCAGCTTCCGGCCAGCACGACGCCGGGTCCATCGACCGCCCCCGCGGCGTCCATGGCACCCGAGGATCGGGCGCTGGCCGGAAAGTTGCGGGGCAGGGCGGCCGCCAGGGCGGAGCCTCCGGTCACCAGGGGCGAGCGTTTGACGGCATCGCCAAGTATCGCGAGATCACCGTCTTCGACTGCGTCGGCGATGACCAGGACATTGCCGGATTCGGCGCATTCGTCCAGGGCCCGCGACGCCGCCGCCGGTCCCTTGCGAATGGTGTCCAGGGGCAGGTGGCCCACGGGCGCCTGCGTCTGGGCGCGAAGCCAGCGCCGGATGTCCGGGTCCGTCATAGGGTTGAGCGGGTGGTTCTCCATTCCGGACTCGTTGAGAAGCCGGTCATGGACGAAGAGGTGGCCCTGGTAGACCGTGCGGCCGTTCTCGGGAAAAGCGGGGCAGGCCACGACGCCCTTGACGCCCAGGGCATCGGCGAGCGCTTCGGCGACCGGGCCGATATTGCCCTGAGGAGTGGAATCGAAGGTGGAGCAGTACTTGAAGAAAATCTGGCTCGCGCCCTGTGACAGAAGCCACTCAAGTGCCCGCAACGATTCGCTGACGGCACGGCCCGCCGCAATCGATCGGCTCTTCAATGCCACCACGCCGGCATCGACCGCCCGGGTATCGGCGCCTTCCGGCACGCCCAGGTAAATCGTCGCCGCCAGTCCGTCGTCGCCGGCCATGCCGCGCGAAATGGCGTTGGCGATATCGCTGGCGCCGGTGAAATCGTCGGCGATGACTCCGAGCAACATATCGCGGCGCCTCAGTTCCCGTGAAGGAGCGAGCGAAGCTGCCCGACGGCAGCGTCCGGGCTGGTAAAGACCGGGGTGCTGGTGGCGCTTTCGCAATCCGCGTTCGCACATGCCATCGAGAACTGGCCCAGCATGATGGCGTCGGCGCCCGATACCCGGCCGGCGGCGGCCGCGATCAGCGAGTTGTGCGTCGTCTCGTCGCCGCGCCGCAACGCGTCGAGCGCACCGGAAACGTAAACGGTCGTCAGGCGCGCCGAGGGCTGCGCGCGGTCCGCCAGTTCCGCGAACTCGGCCGCCATCGCCGGACCCGCGGGCTCGAACGTGACGAGAAGCGCCAGTTCGTCGCCGCAGTCCAGAGCGGCGCGAAACATCGCTTCGTTCGGCTTCAGAACGGGAATGGCCATCTGTCCCGCCGCCGTCTCGATCGCCTCGCCGAACGCCGAACAGGCGAACAGTATCGCCTCGGCGCCGCAATCGGCGGCATAAGCCGCGAGACTGTGAATTCTCCGGCGAAGGTCGTCCGTCAGCTGCGGCTGGCGCTGCCGGTCCCGGGCCAGGCCGTCGTCGAGGACATGGGTCAGCTCGGTGTCGCTCCAGTTCCTCTCGAACGCTTCGGCAACGGGCGCCATCGACGCTTCGGTCGCGTGAATGACGGTGATTCGCCGAGGGTCCATGGTGTGGCGTTCAGCCTCAGATCGCGTCCGTGACTGCCTCCGAGAACGCGGCGGTCGATGCGCCGCCGCCGAGATCGCCTGTCCTTGTATTCGGGTTTTCCAAGGCCTTGTCCACGGCGGCGGTCATGAT
>WTGH01000041.1 GCA_011523655.1 Rhodospirillaceae bacterium | reverse complement strand
AGCTTCATCGACAGCTCGTAGAAGGGCTGGTTGCCCGGCAGCAGATAGTTGGAGCGGATGATCGTCGTGTTGCGGCCGACATTGCCGGAGCCGAGCCAGCCCTTTTCCAGCACCGCCACATCTCTCAGGCCGTGCACCGTGGCCAGGTAGTAGGCCGTGGCCAGCCCGTGCCCGCCGCCGCCGACGACGATAACCTCGTAGCGGCGCTTCGGATCGGGCTCGCGCCAAACCGGCTTCCAGCCGCGGTTGCCGGTCAGGCCTTCCTTGAGAATTCTGAGGGCGGAATAGCGCATGGCGTGCTCAGGGGAACGCCGGATTGATGCGCCCGATTTCATTTTCGCGCTTTCCGGAATCGGACATATTCCTATAAAATCGGGACATGCCCGATTCGACCTTCCCCACCCAACGGATTGCCATCCTTCTGGTCGAGGGCTTCGCGCTGATGTCCTTCGCGGCGGTTACGGAACCCCTGCGCGCCGCCAACCTGCTGGCCGGGAGGCGGATCTACGACCTGTCCTTTTTCGCCGCCGGGCCGGCGGCCCCGGCGTTCGTGAACAGTTCGTCGGCAGCGTCGGTACAGGTCCGGGATCTCCGGGACGCGAACGGACCGTTCGACCTTGCGCTCGTCGTCGCCGGCGGCGATCCCGTCGGCTTCGAAGACCCGATTACGCTGCAATGGCTGCGGCGGCAGGCGCGGCACGGCCGCACCGTCGGCGGCGTCTCCGGCGGCCCGGCGATCCTCGCCAACGCCGGCGTCATGGCGAACCGGCGCATGACGATCCACTGGGAGCACGCCGCCGCCCTCGCCGAGCGCCATCCCGGCCTCCTCCTCGAGCGGACGCTCTATGTCGTGGACCGGGATCGGCTGACCTGCGCCGGCGGAACCGCCCCGCTCGACATGATGCACGCCCTGATCGCCGAGCAGCACGGGCCGGATTTCGCCCGCAAGGTCAGCGACTGGTTCATGCATACCGAAGTCCGGCCCGCCGGCGGCCCGCAGCGCGCCGGCCTGGCCCAGCGCTACGGCACCAATCGCCCTGTCGTGCTCTCCGCCATCGAGGCGATGGAAAACCATATCGCCGATCCGCTGCCGCTCGCCGACCTCGCCGGGGTCGTCGGCGTCAGCGCCCGCCAGCTGAACCGGCAGTTCCGGGCCGGGCTCGGCCGCAGCGCCGGCGCGTTCTACCGGGATCTGCGGCTCGACAAGTCCCGGGACCTGGTGCGCCAGACCGACCTCGGCCTCGTCGATATCGCGCTCGCGACCGGTTTTGCGAGCGCAGCCCATTTCGCCACCGCGTTCAAACGGCGCTTCGGCGACTCCCCGTCCCGCCATCGCCTGCGGCTGGCCAAACCGGCCTGATTCTGGGAAGATCGAAAAACCAATTCAAACCAATAACATGCATATGCATCCAAGCTTGTTGACAGCGATTTGCAGATAGCGCCATGCTGCGCGGGCGCGGACAGGTGCCGGCCGATTTTCGGCCGGATGACGGCGGCATTGTTGCCGTCCCGGTCCGGTCCGGCGCCATCACATACTGTTTGGAGTGTCCAGGGGAGCCAGAGCCATGGAAGGCAACCTTAACGCCATTACGACGGTATTCACCGAGTTCTATTACTGGGCGACGATACCGTTGATGTTTTTCATTCATATCGGATTCTGCATGTACGAAGTCGGCGCCAGCCGGCGGCGCAACCACATGCACACGCTGATGAAGAACACGATGCTGATCCCGCTGGTCACCATCACCTTCTTCTTCTTCGGCTGGTGGATTTACTGGGCCGTACCGAACGGACCGTGGATCACCGGCGGGCTCCTGCTCGGAGACGCCGCACCCAACGCGCCGTGGTCGGAAACCATGGGGCCGAATACGAGCGACCGGATCACCGGCGTGTTCTGGGCGGCCTTCCTGCTGTTCTCCTGGACGGCGGCCTCCATCGTCTCCGGTTCGGTGATCGAGCGGATCAATTCCGGCGCGTTCTGGATTCTCGCGGTCGTCATCGGATCGGTCGCCTGGATCATCGACGCGGCCTGGGGCTGGCACTATGGCGGCTGGATGGTGCAGCTGCTCGGCTACCACGACGCCTACGCCTCCGGCGTGATCCACGCGATCGCAGGCGGCTTCGCCCTCGGAATCCTGGTCGTGCTGGGGCCCCGTCTCGGCAAGTTCGCCAAGGACGGCACGCCACGGGACATCAATCCGCACAATCCGTGGATGGTGTGCCTCGGCCTGTTCTTCATTTATGCCGGCTTCTGGGGCTTCTACGTCGCCTGCAACGTGCCGCTGATCGGTCCGGAGGGCATCGACGGCCAGATCAAGGGCGATACCTGGACGGCGACGACGATTTACCTGACGCCGACGACGCTCGGCGCGATCACGGTGAATTTCCTGATGTCGCTGTCGGGCGGCCTGCTGGTCGGCTATCTGGCGTCCAAGGGCAATGCCTTCTGGACCTACTCCGGCGGCCTTGCCGGCATCATCACGGCTTCGGCGGGCAACGACCTGTACCACCCGATCCAGGCCATGATCATCGCCGGTTTCGGCACCTGGTGCGCCTACAAGCTGCACTACTGGGTGGAGCGGAAGTTCAAGATCGACGATGCGGTCGGCGCCGTGGCGGTCCACGGCTATGCCGGCTTCATCGGCCTGGTGATCTGCGGCTTCGTCCTCTGGGGCCACCCGAGTTCGCCGTACGAAGGCTATGCCACGATCAACCCGCTCGGCCAGTTCGTCGGCGCGATCATCATGTTCTTCGTGCTCGGCATGCTGCCCGGCTGGGTCGTCGCCAAGATTCTGGCGGCGGCGAACGTGCTGCGCATCCCGAAACAGGTCGAACTGCTGGGTCTCGACTTTGCGACCAACCGGGACGAGCAGGCCGCGGCGGACGACGTCCGCGCCACCGAGAAGGCGGCGGCCGCCTGACCGGCCGATCCCGACCCGATACGCCCGAAAGCCCGCCGGCCGAACGATGCCGGCGGGCCGACGGCAGAAAGGAGAATGAAGCATGTCAACGACAGGCATCGAAAGCTGGGCGGTCGACCTGAAGGATGTCGGCGCCATCTACCCCTTCCAGGGTGCGGAAGGACTGTTCGTGATCGTGGGCGTCGTCCTGTGGATCGGCTGGCACGTCCTGCAGATGCGGGCCGAGAACAAGGACTACGAAGACCAGATCGGCAAATTCGGCGACGAAGCCACGATCGCCGAAGCCCTCGACGGCGATTAACCGCGACCCGAGTACGATAACGGGGGCGCGATACTCCAGCGCCCTGCCAATCGCCTGAGTAAAGAAAAGCCCCCGCCGGATTCCGGCGGGGGCTTTCTCGCGCCCGTTGCATGGAGGGGGGAGGGTCAGCTCCAGGGAAACGGGCTGTTGCTCAGCGGATGCAGCCTGCCTTCGGCGTAGCGGCTGAACCGGAACGGTTCGAGCAGGGCCTGCTTCTCGCCCAGCATCTCGTCGGCGACCAGATGGCCGACGCCGATCATCTTGTAGCCGTGGTTGCTGTCGGCGACGATGTGGACATTCTCGCAGAAGGTGTCGAAGACCGGAAAACTGTCCGGCGTGAAGCAGCCCAGGCCGCCCGACGGCTCTTTCCTGAACTTGCCGATCTGGCCGGAAAACCGCTCTTGGCAGAAGGCGAGCGCCGAGCACCACATATGGGCGAAATCGTCCCCGACGATGAATTCGGGCGATTCGGGTCCGTAGGGGTCGATCGCCACGTCGTCGGCCGGCGTTTTCACCTCATAGGGCATGGCGCCGCCCTGGACGCCGCCGAAATGGAAATCCGGCTTGTAGTAGATGCCCCAGGGTTCCTCGGTGATGACCGAGCCGTCAACGTCGGAGTGCAGCGGCGCATCGGTATCGACATGGATGACCGGCGGCATGCCGCCGTCGTTGAGCTTCTGATAGTCCGGGTCGACGCCGACGACGCCCTCTTCCAGGCACCAGTAGCGCCAGGTCGGGATGCCGTCATGCATCGCGCCGTCGGGGCCCTTGATCGAGACTTCGCGGGGCAGGTCGAGCATGTCCCAGATCGTCTTGACCCAGGGCCCGACCGCAATGACGACCTGATCGCACTTGATCGTTCCCCGGTCCGTGACGACGCCGGTGACCGCGTCGGAATTGCTGCCGCGCTCGAAGCCCGTGACCTCCACGCCGGTCATGATGCGCACGCCCTGGGCCTCGGCCTTGCCGGCCAGGCCATAGACGGAAGCGGTATTGTTGGCGTAGCCGCCCTTCTTCTCGTGCAGGACGGAGGTGATGCCCGCGGCCCGCCAGTCGGACAGCAGGCCCTTCATGTAGGCCGTGCAGTCCTTCCCGCCCTCGATGAAATCGGACTCGTAGCCGATCGCCTTCTGCTGCTCGTAGATGCTCGTCACATCCTCGCGCATCGCCTCGTGGCTGATCTGCATGTAGCCGACCGGGTGGTAGCTGAAAGCCTTCGGATCGGATTCCCAGACCTTGACGCTGTGCGCCATCAGCTCGCGCATGGCGGGCTGGAAATAATTGTTGCGCACGACGCCGCAGGCGATGCCACTGGCCCCGGCGGCGATCGCGGTCTTGTCGAGCACCAGGATGTCGGCGCCGCTGCCCCGGCCGTTGCTCTTCGCTGCAAGGCGTTCGGCCAGCCGCCACGCGGTGGACAGGCCGTGGATTCCGGCGCCGATGACGACATAGCGGGCGTGTTTCGGGAAACTCATCGGAAGCCTCTCGATCAAGGATGACCGTCACGATTTCGAGCGCATCCTGCGCTTTTCAATCCGGCCGAAAAACAATATATCGGACAGAAAAGAACACTATTCTGACGGAAACCGCTCGCAATCCCGGAGGGCCGCAGGAATGGCGATGAGGGAGCCTGTTCCGGTCGAATTCTTTCTGGTGCCGGGCTTTTCGCTGCTGGCCCTGTCGTGCGCCGTGGATGCCCTGCGGGCGGCAAATCTGGTGCTCGGCCGGCGCGCCTATGACTGGCGCCTCATGGCCGATCCGCGCGACCTGGGCGATTCGCCGTCGGGAGACGGGGTGCCCTCCTCCAGCCATATCCGGCTGCCGGCCGAGCCCCTGCAGGACGGCAGCGCATCGGCTGCCGAACCCGCCTTGTTCGCGGTGGTCGGCGGCCAGCGGTCCCATACCTACAAATCGGCGGCCCTCGACGCATCGCTGGCGCGCGCCGCCGGCCGCGGCGCCCGCATCGGCTCGGTCTCCGATGGCGCCTTCCCGGTCGCCGCCGCCGGACTGTTCGACGGCTACCGCTCGACCATCCACTGGAAATGCCTCGACGCCTACCGCGAACGCTTCCCCGGCCTGGACATCCGCACCTCGATCTTCGAAATCGACCGCAACCGGTTCAGCTGCGCCGGCGGCACCACGAGCCTCGACCTGATGCTCACCTTCGTCATGGCCGCCCACGGCGCGGAAACCGCCTCCCTAGTCGCGGAAAACTACGTCCATGACCGGATCCGCGAGGCGGCGCAGGAACAGCACGTCACCGCCGCCATCCGTATGGCCGGCCGGAACCGGCACCTTGCGGACGCCATCCTCCTGATGGAACGGCATCTGGAGGATCCGTTGCCCGTGGACCGGATCGCCGATGCGGCCGGCCTGTCCGGCCGGCAGCTCACCCGCCTGTTCCGCAGCCATCTGCGCCAGCCGCCGGGGCGGTTCTATCTCGACCTGCGGATCGACCGCGCCGCCAGCCTGCTCCGGCAGACCGGCATGAGCGTCTCCGAGATCGCCGTCGCGTGCGGCTTCCAGTCGGCCTCCCATCTCGGCCGCCATCTCAAGCGCCGCCACGGCACGACGCCGGGACAGTGGCGGCGCAGTGCATGAATTCCGGTGTCCGCTTCCCGATGCCGGGCCGGCGGACCCCTTCGTCGCCGGCGAAGCGGCGCCTCCGATGTCGTGATCGAGGGATACGGTCGTTGGCAAGAACGGAATCGAAGGAGAGCGTTGCTACGACACGAACCTGTCAACCTTGTTTTTCGACAGGGCCGGCGCCTAATTTACGGTGAGGATTCAAGGCTCCGACATCCTCGCGAGGCTCAGACAATGACTTCACCGACGCTATGGCGGAATATCGAGGATTGTCTCGACACGTCGCTGCCGGGATGGCGCAGCCGTGTCGACTCCTTCGACCAGGTCGCGGCGATCGCGGCCAGGGCCGACGGCAAGGCATGGAGCGACGACGAGACCTTCGAGAGTCTGCTGTTGGCGGTGCTGTCCAACAACACGGACTGGTCGAAGGTCGAACGGATTCGGGCCGGACTTCCGAAGCTGTTTTCCGGCTTCAGCCTGAAATCCTATGCCGAGCTTCCGGCTTGCGAGGTCGGCGAGCGCATCATGCCATGGTTCCTGGACCGGAAGGCCGGCTCGGTGACTTTGCGAAGGGACCTCGTCAATCTCATCGGCGCCGCCCGAATACTCTTCGAACACAGCAGCGTTCACGGCTCGGCGGAAAGCTACTTCACGTCGCTCGTGCGCCAGCTGGATGGGGATCCCAAGCAAGCGGCGCTGCGCCTGGGGTCGCCGGGAAAGGACAAGCTTCCCGGGCTGGGGGTGGCCCTGGCGGCCGAAGCGCTCAAAAATCTCGGCTTCGACGTTGCCAAGCCAGACCGGCACGTCAAGCGCGCCATGGCTTCCTTCGGCCTGGTGCCTTGCAAAGACTGGCCCGGCAGGAACGGGCGCGCGGCGCCTTCTTTCTCGTCCGGAAGATCGTGTCTGGCCGTCATGGAAGCCGTGCAGGATATCGCGACCGCTGCCGGCAGGCCGGTCGTACTGGTCGACAACGCCATCTGGATGCTTTGCGCAAAGAGCGGCCTGTACCTGACCAATTCGGAGCTCGCGGAGTTGGCAAGTGACAGCGATCCAACGACCGAGCGAGCAGCGGCTCTCGATGCGCTGATCCGCTCGTGGTCAGAAACGCAGGATGCCGGGGAGCAACGGGAAACGATCGGCTGTCTGGTCGACGGCCTGAACAGGGACCGGCTCTCCGCACGCAAACTCTTTCCCGAGGAGTTGAAGGGCCGCACCTGGTGAGCCGCACCATCCTGCTCGACAGCGGGCCCCTCGGATTGGTCACGAATCCCGGCGCGTCGCCGCTCGCCGCTGCCTGCGGGCGTTGGGTCGTGGACGCGATCGGCAGCGGCTCGTCGGTAGTGGTTCCCGAAATCGCAGACTATGAAGTGCGTCGGGAACTCATCAGGGCGCGCCGCACTGCGGGCATTGCGCGCCTCGATGCCTTTATCGGGCAGGTCGAATTTCTTCCGATCGAGACTGCAGCGATGCGCAGGGCTGCAGCGTTCTGGGCCGAGGCGCGCCAGCAAGGACGGCCCACGGCGCCCGACCCGGCGCTCGACGCCGACGTGATCCTGGCGGCACAGGCGGCAAACCTGGAGCGAACGGACGTGATCGTCGCCACAACCAATCCGAAGCATCTGTCCAGATACGTGGCGGCCGAACTCTGGACCGGTATCGGCTGATCGCTGTCTGCTGTCGAAACATGTCCGATATCGTGACCCCCGAAACCCTGCGCCAACAGTTTCTCACCTGGCAGTGCCGCATCCGCCAGATCGCCATGCGCGAGGACGGCGGCCGGCCGGCCGAGGGCATGCGGCCGAGAATCCTGGCGGCGGACGGGCGGACGCTCTCCGAGGGCACAATCGTCCTGCTGGTGCGCAACGACCCGGAAGAAAGCACGGATTTCTTCGAATTCCAGGTCAGGAAGAACCACGACCCCAACGAGGTCTACCAGAAGGGGCTGACCTTCCTGCAGTCGACCCATTACCACCGCGCAAACCGCTTTTCCGACGAGATGACGGCGCTGTTCCTGCCGGAATCCCGGCTCGCGGCGCTGCTTGTCGGCGTCGGGGCCTGCCGACTCGATTTCCGCCAGTTCAGCCAGACCTGGCGCCTGCCCTGCGCGGTGCGCGCGATGGCGCCGGACGAGCCGGCCTACCGCAACACCCTCTGGCACAACCGGCTGTTCAACACCCGGCTCTCCGACGACGTGGCAATTCTCGGCTTCAAGCCGGACTGGACGGCGGCGGCTTCGTTGCTGCTCGAAGCGGATTGACCGGCCTCATGGAATGATCGGGCGGCGCGCGCCCGTCCGCCGCCCGATCATTCCATCAGGCCGGGCAGGAACAGGGCGATGGACGGAAACACGACCAGCAGGACGAAGAGGATCAGGTCGCAGACGACGTAGGGCGCGGCGGCCTTCGCGACGTCTCCCAGCGTCGTGCCCCGCGGCGCGACGCCCAGCATGACGAACAGGCCGAGCCCGAAGGGCGGCGTGACCATGCTGATCTCCAGGGTGAGCAGCATGACGAGGCCGAACCAGACCGGGTTGTAGCCGAGCGACTGCGCCAGCGGGAAGAAGATCGGGATCGTCAGCAGCATGATCG
Organism: Rhodospirillaceae bacterium; assembly: GCA_011523655.1. GTDB lineage: Bacteria > Pseudomonadota > Alphaproteobacteria > Bin65 > Bin65 > Bin65. Next base: position 80,039 of record WTGH01000041.1, on the reverse strand, counting down.
AGACCACGTCCATGAACATGCCCATGACGAGCAGGATCAGGAACATGACCAGCAGCAGGAGCAGCGGAGCCAGTTCGATCGTCGCCACCGAATCGACCAGGGTGCGCGTCGCGCCCGACAACGCGAGGATCTGCGTGAAGGCGTAGGAGGCGATGACGACGAAGAGCACCATGCAGGTGACGCGCAGCGCGCCGGTCAGCGCCCGGATCACGGCGCGCAGCGTGAGCGTGCGGAAGACGGCGGCCAGCACCAGCACGCCGAGCACGCCGAAGGCCGCGGACTCCTCCGGCGTGGCGATGCCGAGCACGATCAGCCCGATCACGGCGAAGATGACGACGCCCATCGGCAGGAGCTGGCTCGCGATCAGCAGGAGCTTGCGGCCGAGCGAAACGGGCACAACCTCGTATTGCGGCGCCGCCTCCGGGTCGATCCGGACCTGGATGGTGATCAGCAGGGCATAGAGGGCGGCCAGGATCAGGCCGGGAAAGACGCCGGCGATCAGCAGCTTGCCGATATCGATCATGGCGAGGCTGCCGAGCAGCACGCCCAGGCCCGACGGCGGGATGATCATCGCCAGTCCGCCGACCCCGAGGATCGGGCCCATCGACATGTGTTTCTTGTAGCCCCGCCGGGTCATTTCCGGCACCAGCAGCGAGCCGAGCATCGCCGTATTGCCCATCGAGTTGCCGGAGAGCGCCGCGAAGGCGGTGCCGCTCGCCACCGTCACATAGGAGAGCCGGCCGGGCAGCCGGCCGAACAGCGCGTCGAAGGCGTCGAAGACCCGGCGGGCGACCCCGGTGTGGAAAAAGAGTTCTCCCATCAAGAGAAAAAGCGGGATCGGGACGAAGGCGTAAGAGGAGATCGACGCCGGCGCATTGACGGCGATCTGCTCCAGCCCCGGTTCGCCGGAAACCCAGAGGGCGCCGAGGGCGCTGACGGTGAAGAAGGCGATGGCGACCGGGACGGACAGCCCCATCAGCAGCACGATGAGGCCGATGGCGATGGCGGCGGTCCAGTACCACTCCATCGGCCTGTCAGATGCCTTCCGTATCGATGTCCGGCCCGCGGTCGTACATATCGTCAACGCCGATAAGGAATCGGCCGAACTCGACGGCGCACAGGAAAAAGCCGACCGGCAGGGGCGCATAGAACGCCCATTTGGCGATCACGATGGACCGGATGTCGAGCTCGCCGCGCTCCCAGTAGTCGAGCGCCGCGCGCAGGCCGTAATAGGCGAGGCCCAGGCAGACGACGATGCAGAGCACATAAATACTCCGCCGGAGGCCCCGGCGCACCTGTCCCGGCAGGCTACCGGCCAGGAATTCCACGAACACATGGCCCTTCTTGCGCAGCACCCAGGGCGCGGCCAGCAGGGTCATGTAGAGCATGGCGTATTCGCTGAGCGCGCTGGTATGCGCCGGCGGCTGGTAGCCGAGCGCGCGCACCGTCACGTCGTAGACGATCATGACGAACACGCCGGCGAGCATGGCGCCGGCGACGGCCGCCAGCGCCACGATCAGCCTGTCATAGAGCCGGACGAGGTGGCGCACGCCCGCTGCAAGGCGTCGGCGTTGCTCCGCTGTCCAGTTGACCGGCCTAGTTGACCGGCGACGGCGGGAACTTCTTGCGCAGCTCGTCGTATTCGTTCGGCGCCAGCTTCTTTACCTGGTCCCACTGCACCTTTTCGGCCGCCGCGATGTAGCGCCGGGCTGCCGCGCCGGTCAGTTCGAACGACTTGACCCCCTGTTCGCCCAGCTTGGCCCAGCGCTCGGCGACCAGCTTTTCGTAAAAGACGTGCGCAATCGGCTCGTAGGCGATAACGGACGTCGTCAGGGCGTCGCGCTGCGCCTGGGTCAGCGAATTCCACTTGTCGAGATTGATCCAGATCAGGTTGTCGAACTGCCAGACCATCGGGTCGACCCGGAAGTTGACGAACTTCTGGAAGCCGAAGCCCATAATGCCCAGGCCGGGCCAGGCGGCGCCGTCGACAAGGTTGCGCTCGAGCGCGTTGTAGATGCCGGGCGCCGGGACGCTGATCTGGGTCGCGCCCATGGCCTTGAGCCATTCCCGGTGCAGGCCGGCGATGCCGCGGATCTTCATCCCGCTCAGGTCCGGCGTGCCGTCGGCCTTGACCTTGGGCTTCTTCTTCAGCCACAGGTTGACGCCGACCCCGCCGGCGACCCAGCCGAGCACATGGGCGTTGGCCTTCTTGCGATAGATGCGGTTGAGCAGCGCGAGGCCGCCATTCTTACGCGCCTCCATCGGCGTGATCTTGGAGCCGTAGATGGCGAAGGACTCCGGCACAGCGCCGAGATAGTAGCCGGCGGCGCCGAACAGCATGTCGAACACGCCCTTGCGCAGCGCGGTCAGCTGTTGCAACGGCGGCGTCACCTCGCGCCCGCCGATATACTTGATGCTGATCTTCGCCGCCTTTGCCGCGGCGCTCTTGTTGAATTCCTCGGACCACTCGATGGTGCGTTTCACCGAATAGAGGTTCTTGCCCCAGTTGGAGACGAAGCGCAGCTCGGCCTCCTTCGCCGCCGCCGGCGCGCCAAGGCTTGCCGCCAACACCCCGGCCGAGGCCAAAATTGAAATTCCGGACAAATGAATTGCGCGCATGGCTCCCTCCCACAGATAAGCGCTATGGGCCGAATCCTGCGCCGGATGCAGACGCCGACCGCCGCTCTTCAGCTCAGGATCGACGCTTCGGAGTGTAAGGGCCCGGCCGATTGATTGCACGCACACATTTTCGGCAAGGTCCGGCTGCCTGCCTGCACAGATCTGCGGAACGCGGCGGCGCGGATCAATCCTCCGTGCTCAGCAGCCGGTAGACCTCCACAGGCGCGGTGCGGCCCTTGACCGCCATTTCGCCGACCGGCTCGAAGGCGAAGGCCGCGCCGGCGTCGGCGGCCGTCGCCGCGCCGACGACGATGGCGACCTCGTCATCGGGCGACACCTGCTTGCCGAGCTGTTCCAGCCGCTGGGCGATGTTCACGGTATCGCCAATCACCGTGTAGTTGAGCCGGCTCCGGCTGCCGATGTTTCCGGCCGTCGCCTCGCCGGACTGGATGCCGATGCGCACCCGGACGGGCGGCTCGCCGGCGGCGGCGCGCTGGTCGTTGTCCGCGGCGATGCGGCTCCGGATCGCCAGCGCCGCGCGGCAGGCATGGACGGCGCGGTCCTTCTGCTTTTCCGGCGCGCCCCAGAACGCCATGACGCTGTCGCCGATGAACTTGTCGACGGTGCCGCCTTCGGCCTCGATTTCCTCGGTCAGGATGGAAAAGTGCCGGTTGAGCAGGGCGGCGATCTCGGTGGCGCTCTTGCCTTCCGATATCGTGGAGTATCCGGCGATATCGGTGAACATCACGGTGACGTTGCGCCGGTCCGATTCCAGGCCGGCCAGGTTTCCCGCGCTGAGCAGCTGGCGCACCAGCGCCCGCGGAACGTAGGCCTGGAACCACCGCAACGCGCCGTTCATGGCGTTGAAGGCGCTCGATTGCTGATCGAGTTCGCGCACCCGGCTGGGCGGCAGCTCGCGGATGTCGTCAAGGTTCATCTGGCCGATCAACCGGGCGGCCGCGGACAGGCGCATCACCGGACGGGACAGACGTCGCCCGATGAAGACGGCGAGGAGGATCGAGGCGGCGATTGCCGCGATCCCGACAATGATGGCATCGCGCAACCGTTCGAGTTCGCCGGCGACGACCGCGCTCCTGAAATGAGCGCCGGCATAGATCGGCACGGCGGTATAGGACTCGATCTTCCTGTAGACGAAGACGTGATCGGCGCCGTCGATTTCGGCTGCGTGTCCCTGCAAGGGCGGATCGAGATCGATTCTCAACGGCCGGATCGAAGCGGAGTCCCACATCGCTGCGAGAACCGGATCTTCGAAGCCGGCGACCGGGGGCAGCGGAGTCTCGACCGTCAGACCGGGATACCCCGTCGCCATCAGACTGTGGGCGAGAACCCTGTCCTTGCCGTAGAGCACGAAGACGTTGCTTCCGAGAGTCCCGAAGGCGGTCTTCAGGCGCTCGGACAGGCTGCCGACGCTGACGACCGACGCCAGCACGCCGAGAAACTCTCCGTTTCGCCGGATCGGCCGCTCCAGGGTGAGGATCGTCCGTTCGATGTCCGGCCGATAGGCCGGCGGCAGCCAGACGGGCCGGACATTGCTCCGTCCGTACCGGAGGCCGCGTCGAACCAGCGGGTCCGAGCCGAGCTGCGCCCTGTAGTGCCGCGCCGGATCGGCCAGCCGGTCGACGACTTCGGCTTCGCCGTCGGGAAAGACAAATGCGATGGCGCCGATCGCCGGATCGGCCGCCATCGCGCCGAACATCAGAGTCGCCAGCCGGTCCCGGTCCGCGACGTCGATCCGTCCGCTCTCGATCATATCGGCGACGAACGACGCCTGGTTCCCGGCTGCCTGGAGATGGGTATCGACCTCCTTTGCAATCAGGGAAATGCCGAGTTCCGCGCGTTCGCGCAGCAGATTGACAGTATTTCGGGTCGCGCCGACGATGGTGAAGCCCAGGACGAGCAACAGCGCCGCGGCGATCAGCGAACCGAAACTGAGACTCAGGATCGACGACATCGACAGCCGCCACCGCCCGGAATCCTCCGTGGCGGGCGTATCGGGTGTCGGATCGCGGCGTTGCAGATCGGCCATGGACGGTTTCGAATAACGCTCTGCGGTTCGGCGAGCAGCAGCGCCGGCTTAGGGAAAATGCAGGATTTTCGTTTCCTGATAATCCTCCAGCCCCCAGATGCCGCCTTCGCGGCCGACGCCGGATTGCTTGTAGCCTCCGAACGGCGAACCGTATTGATACACGCCGCCGTTGATATGGACGGCGCCGGCGCGCAACCGCGCCGCGACGCGCTCCGCCCGTTTGGCATCGCCGGTCTGGACGAAGGCGGCGAGGCCGTAGGGCGTGTCGTTGGCGATCGCGACGGCCTCGTCCTCGTCGTCGAACGGCATCATCGCCAGCACGGGGCCGAAGATTTCCCGGCGCGCGATCGTCATGTCGTTGCGCACGTCGCAGAACACGGTGGGCCGGACATACCAGCCGGTCTCCAGACCCTCGGGCCGGCCGGGCCCGCCGGTCAGCAGGGTCGCGCCCTCCTCGATCCCCGTGCGGATCAGCGCCTGAACCCGGTCGAACTGGATGCGGTCGAACAGCGGGCCGAGGCGCTCGCCCTCCTCGCCGGGATCGCCGACGACCGTGGCCTCTGCTGCGGCCTTCGCGATCGCCTTCGCCTCCTCGTAGCAGCCGCGCTCGACCAGCATCCGGGTCGGCGCGTCGCAGGACTGGCCGGTGTTGTAGAAGCATTCCATCACCGAATTCGCGACCCTTTCCTCGAGGTCGCAGTCGGCGAAGACGAGGTTGGGCGACTTGCCGCCCAGTTCCAGCGTCACCCGCTTCACGGTGTCGGCTGCGTCCTTCGTCACCGCGACGCCGGCCTGGGTCGAACCGGTGAACGACATCATCTGGACGTCCGGATGGCGCGACAGGGCGGCGCCGGCGACCGGCCCTTCGCCCTGGATCAGGTTGAAGGCGCCGGGCGGGAACCCGGCCGCATCGATGATCTCGGCATAAAGGACTGCCGACAGGGGCGTGTGCTCCGACGGCTTCAGGACGCAGGTGCAGCCGGCCGCGAGCGCCGGAATGACCTTGAGCGCGATCTGGTAGATCGGCCAGTTCCACGGCGTGATCAGCCCGCACACCCCGATCGGCTCGCGCACCAGGATTTCGCCGTTCGGCAGGGTCTCGCGCTCCTCCTGCTTCTCCAGCGCCTCGATGAAGGCCTTGAGATGGCCGACCGCGGCATCGGCCTGCGCCTCGCGCGACATGGTGATCGGCGCGCCCATCTCGGCGGTCATCGCCCGGGCTAGGTCTTCCAGCCGGGCGGCCGATTCCGCCAGCAGCCGCTTCAGGAGCGCCAGCCGCTCCGCCTTCGTCGTCCGCGAATAGCCCTCGAACGCGGCGGCGGCGGCGGCGACGGCGCGGTTCACGTCGGCCTCGTTGCCGAGCACGATCGTGCCGATCCGCGCTTCGGTCGCGGGATTGAGGACGGGAAATTCCGCGGTGCTGTCCGGCTGCACCCATTCGCCGCCGATGAAGAAGGCGCGCAGGTCGCGATCCGACATCCGGTTTCCTCCTGTCCCGCGTCCGTCGCCGGTCTATAGACCTACCAGAGGCGACCGGATACACTCAATTCGTCCGGGAATTGCCTTGCACGAGGGAGGAACAAATGACGACGAAGAAAACATCGGCGGTGAGCCGCCGCACCGTTCTGGCCGGCGCGGGCGCCGGCGCCGTCGCCGCGGCCGTCCCGCTGCGTCACGGTCTGGCAGCGAGCAAGATCAAGGTCGGCATCCTGCTGCCGAGGTCGGGACCGCAGGCGCAGATCGGCATCGATTGCCAGCGCGGCGCGGACGTGGCGCCGGAAGTGCTCAGCGCCATGGGCTATCCCGAGATGGAATACATGCTGGGCGATACCGAGACCAAGGTGGACGTCGCCCGCGCCCAGGCCGAGAAGCTGATCAACGCCGGCGCGCACGTTATCGTCGGCGCCTTCGATTCCGGCCAGACCATGGCCGCGGCCCAGGTGTGCGAGCAGAAGAACATTCCGCTGGTCGTCAATATCGCGGCGGTCACGAAGCTCACGGAGCTCGGCTACAAGTGGGTGTTCCGCAATTTCCCGACCGGCCCGATGATCGTCGGCGATGCGTTCAAGAACCAGAAAAAGCTGTTCGCCATGGGCGGCGCGACGCCCAAGACCGTGGCCCTGCTGCATGTCAACGACACCTTCGGCACCAGCCTGTCCGGCGCGTTGATGGCGCTGACGCCGAAGTTCAAGATGCCCTACAAGATCGTCGAAAAGATTCCCTACGATCCCTACGGGCGCGATTTCTCGGCCGAGGTGCGCAAGGTCAAGGGCGCCAAGCCCGATGCCCTGTGGGCGGTCAGCCGGCTCAACGACGCCATCGCCATCACCAAGGAGCTGGTGCGCCAGCGCGTCGACCTGATGGGCGTCCTGTCCACCGGGCCGGGCTGGTACGAGGACCCCTATCTCAAGGCGACCGGCAAATACGGCGACGACGTCGTCAACCTCGTGCCGTGGGTCGACTACAAGAAGGAAATGGCCCGCAAGATGCGCGACGCCTATCAGAAGAGGTTCCCCGGCCGCAGCATCACGGCGAACCAGGGCTATACCTTCGATGCCATGCTGATCGTCGCCGACGCGTTCAAGCGCGCAGGCTCGACAAAGAACACCGACCTGCAGGCGGCGCTGCGGGCGACGAATATCAGCAACAACACGACGATCGGCCACGGCATCAAATTCAACGAGAAGGGCCAGGTGCCCTATGTGCCCTGCGGCGCGGTGCAGAACCGCGGCGGCAAGACGCTGGTCGTGCTGCCCGAGTTCGCCGCGGTCGCCAAGCCGATCTGGCCGATGCGGCCCTGGAACAAACGCTAGCAGGCTGCAACCGCCCCCGCCGGCTGCAAAACACGCCGGCGCGGGCGGCGGGACGGCACGCGAAACCCGGTCTGCTCTCCCCTTGGGCCGGGTCGGGGGACTCTGACTTGGATTTCTGGACCCTGGCCAATGCGGTCGCGAGCGGTCTGCTGATCGGGTTGGTCTACGGCCTCAGCGCGCTCGGCCTTTCGGTCATCTTCGGCGTCATCCGCATCGTCAACTTCGCCCATGGCGAGATCATGGTCATGGGCATGTTCTTTGCGCTGCTGATGTTCCGCTGGCTCGGGCTGGACCCGCTGCTGTCGGTGCCGCTGGCGGCGGCGCTCATGTTCGGCTTCGGATACGTCCTGCAGCTTGTCGTGGTCAGCCGGGTCTCGCACCTGCCGGAGCACATGCAGTTCCTGCTGCTGGCCGCCATTGCGATCATGATCGTCAGCGCCCTGCTGCTGGTCTTCGGGCCGGACGCCCAGGGCGTGGAAGTCGATTATGCGTGGGACAGCTTCGCGGTCGGCGAGCTGATTATCGACTATCCCAAGATGTTCGCGGCGATCGGTGCCGTCATCGTCGCCTCCCTGCTGCTCGCCTTCTTCAAATACACCGCGACCGGCAAGGCGATCCGCGCCTGCGCCGACAACCGCATGGGGGCGCAGGTCGTCGGCCTCAACGTCAGCCGGCTCTATGCGCTCACCTTCGGCATCGGCGCGGCCTGCCTCGGCGCGGCCGGCGCGATCATCCTGCTGCTGTTCGAGGTCCATCCCTACCTGGCGCCGGGCTACACGCTGCTCGCCTTCGTGATCGTCATCATCGGCGGCCTCGGCAGCCTGTTCGGCGCGCTGGTCGGCGGCATCCTGATCGGGGTGTCGGAAGCCCTTGCGGCGGTCCTGTTCCAACCGTCGATGAAGACCGCCTTCAGCTTCGGCCTGCTGATCCTGATCCTGCTGCTGCGGCCCCAGGGCCTGCTGGGCAAGGCCGTCCGATGACGCCGGTCCGCCGTTTCTTCGGTCCGCTTTCGCCGGCCGGGCTCTGGCTCGGCGGGGCGTTCCTGCTGCTGCTCCTGCTGCTGCCGTTCTGGGGCGGGTCCTATGTCATGACGGTCGCCATCACCGTCTTCTACCTGGCGCTGATCGGCCAGTCCTGGAACCTGATGCTCGGCTTCGCCGGGCTGCTCTCGATCGGCCACGCCCTGTTCGTCGGCATCGGCGCCTACACCGCGGCCTACCTGTTCGCGGCCATCGGCCTGCCGCCGGTCGTCGGCATCGTGCCGGCGGTCGGTCTGGCGGTCCTGATGGGGCTGCTCATCGGCTATCTGGGTTTCCGCTTCGCCATCGGCGGGGTCTATTTCGCGCTGCTCACCATCGCCTTTGCCGAATTCGTGCGCATCGTGATCGACCATGTGCCGTGGCTCGGCGCCACCGAGGGCTTCTTCCTGAAGGTGTCGGAGGCGGACCGGCACGGCATCGACCTGGCGAACCTGCGCGGCGCACCGGAGATGTACTACTATCTCATCATGGCGCTGGCCCTGGGCGCGCTCGTCCTGTGCCGTTTCCTGCTGCGCAGCCGGCTCGGCTACTACTGGCAGGCGATCCGCGACGATGCCGAGGCCGCCCAGGCGCTGGGCGTCAACATCCTGCGCTACAAGATGTACGCGGTGGCGATCTCGTCCGGCATGGCGGGCGTGGCGGGCGTCTTCTACGCCTTCTACCAGAACAGCCTGTTCCCGGAGATCGTGTTCAACATCGAGCGCTCCATCGAGGCCACGCTCGGCTCCATCGTCGGCGGGGTCGGCACCCTGTTCGGCCCGATTTTCGGCACCTTCATCCTGACGCCGCTGGGCGAGATCGTGACCGAGGCGATCGACCTGCTGAAACACTGGGACGTCATCGATCCGCAGATCAAGCTGGACGGGCTGAAGCTGCTGATCTGGGGCTTCATCGTCGTGCTGATCGTGCTGTTCAAGCCGAAGGGGCTGTGGCCCTGGGTGTGCGCCCGGCTGCGCCTGACGCGGCCCGGGGCGGAGGGCTGAGCGGCATGGCCGCGCTGCTCCGGGTCGACGGCGTGAGCAAGAGCTTCCGCGGCCTGCTGGCGTTGAACAACGTCTCCTTCGAGGTGTCGGAGCGCGAAATCGCCGCCCTGATCGGGCCGAACGGCGCCGGCAAGACGACCCTGTTCAACGTGATCGCCGGCGTGTTCCGCCCGGACGACGGATCGGTCCAGCTGGACGGCGCCGACATCACCGGCCGGCGGCCGGACGAAATCTGCCACGCCGGGATCGGCCGCACCTTCCAGATCGTCAAGCCTTTCGCCCAGATGACGGTGCTGGAAAATGTCACGGTCGCGGCCTTGCACGGCGCCGGCACCGTCGCGGAAGCCACGGCGGCGGCGCGCGGTTTCCTCGAACTGCTCGAACTCGATACCCGGGCCGCCCAGCACGCCGCCAACCTGACCCTGCCCGACCGCAAGCGCCTGGAGGTCGCCCGGGCGCTGGCGACCGGCCCGCGCCTGCTGCTGCTCGACGAGGTGATGGCCGGCCTGCGGCCCTCGGAGACCGACCGCATGGTGGCGACCCTGCGCCGGCTGCGCGACGATACCGGGCTCACCATCCTGCTGATCGAGCATGTCATGCGCGCCGTGATGGCGCTGTCGGAGCACATCACCGTGCTGCATCACGGCGAGAAGATCAGCGAGGGTGCGCCCGAGCGGATCGTGCGCGATCCGGCGGTGCTGGAATGCTATCTCGGGGACCAGGACCTGTGATTCTGAGCATCAGCGGCCTGAACCTGTTCTACGGCGACGCCCAGGCGCTCGACGACGTATCGCTGGAAGTCGACGCCGGCGACATCGTCGCGGTCGTCGGCTCGAACGGCGCCGGCAAGAGCTCGCTGATCCGGACCATCGCCGGGATCGAGAAGCCGCGCTCCGGCACCATCGTCTACAAGGGCGTCGACATCACCGGCTGGCCCAGCCACCGGATCTGCAACCTCGGCGTCGGCCAGGTTGCCGAGGGCCGGCAGATCTTCGCCGGGTTGACGGTGCGGGAGAATCTGGAGGTCGGCGCCTATCTGGAGCGCGGCCGGCGGAAGAGTGCGGAGACCATGGAACGGGTCTTCGCCATGTTCCCGATCCTGCTCGAGCGCGCCGAACAGCAGGCCGGCACCCTTTCGGGCGGCGAGCAGCAGATGCTGGCGATCGGCCGCTGCCTGCTCGGCCAGCCCGAGCTGATCATGTTCGACGAACCGTCGCTCGGCCTGGCGCCGACCATCGTCCAGGAAGTCTTCGGCATCGTCGAGCGGCTCAACGCCGACGGCACGCCGATCATCCTGGTCGAGCAGAATGTCGCCGTCTCGCTCAGGATGGCGAACCGCGCCTATGTGCTGGAGAACGGCCGCATCGTGCTGAGCGGCCCCGGCGAGGACCTGCTCCAGGACGACCGCGTGCGCGAGGCTTATCTGGGGCTTTAGCGCCTGAATGCCGCGGTTGGTTTCTCAGGCAGCCCGATAGAGCCGGCGACCGGGAACCCGCCCCTGACGGAGCGCAGCGGATATCCGGGGCGCCCCTCGATACGGCGCGCTGGCGCGCGCCTACTCGGGATGAGGGTAATGTGTGATGAGTTCACTCCCTACACCCTCATCCTGAGTAGCCCCGGCCCCCGGCCGGGGCGTATCGAAGGACCCGGATCGGGGTCCGGGGCGGCAAGGTCGGTAACTTTTTTAGCCGTCGGCGAACGAGCGGTGTTTGCGGGAGCGGCGGCGCGGACGGGCTTGGCAAACCCGACGGGGTCGCCGCATATTCGGGCCGAACTGCAGGAAGGTTGCGCCGTGATGAAACCCGGCTATCCGCACTTCGATTACGTCGAGGGCGACCCGCGCTATCGGACCGTCGTCGATGCGCTGGACGCCGCCGCCGAACTGGAACCGGACCGCACGGCGCTGATCTGCGGGGACCGGCAGCTCACCTTCGCCGAATACCGCCGGGCCGTCGCCGGCATGGCGCATCGCCTGGCGGAGCGCTACGCGCCGGGCGACCGCATCGCGATGGTCATGGGCAACGGGATCGAGACCGCAGTCGCCCTGATGGGCGCCTATGCGGCGCGCATGCAGACCGCGCCGCTCAACCCGGGCTATACCGACCGCGAACTCGACCGGCTGATCGCCGATGTCGAGCCCGCGGCGATCGCCTGTTCGCCGCCCTTCGCGGACCGGCTCCGGGCGCTTGCCGGCGCCGGGCCGGAGGACGGGGGGCCGAAGGACGGGGGGCCGGACCTGCTGACCGTCGGCGACGGCGGCATCGACATCTGGCGCTGGGCGGCGGACGAAAGCCTGTCGCTGCCGGAGGAGCGGCCGCGGCCCGAGGACCGCTGCCTGATGTTCTTCACCGGCGGCACGACCGGCCTGCCCAAGGGCGCCGAGCACGTCCACAGTTCGCTCGATTTCTTCTGCCGCCAGACCCGCACCATGTGGCAACTGGAATATGGCGGCGAGACCGTGCTGAACGTCGCGCCGATGTTCCATATCTGGGGCCACGATTTCACCCTGGTCTTCCCGCTCTACATCCGGGCGACCATGGTGATCGTGCCGCAATACCGGCCGGACCTCGTGATCGGCGAACTGGTCCGGCATCGCGTCACCGTCTTCGCCGGCGGGCCGGCGGCGATCTTCCTCGGCCTGCTCGGCTCGGAGGCGATCGCGGACGCCGACCTCAGCGCGCTGCGCCACAGCATGGGCGGCGGCTCTCCCCTCCCGGCCGACCTGCTCGAGCGCTGGCACGCGCGCACCGGCAACGAGATCATGGAAGGCTACGGCATGTCGGAGGGCGCGCCGATCTGCCTCAACCCGACCCACGGGACCAGGAAGCGTATGTCGGTCGGCGCGGTGCCGCCCGAGACCCGGATCGAGATCGTCGACCTGGAAACCGGAGAGCAGGTCATGCCGGTCGGCGAGCGCGGCGAGGTCCGGCTGCGCGGCCCCCAGTTCACCATCGGCTACCGCAACCGGCCGGAAGAGACCGCCGAGGCGATCCGCGACGGCTGGCTCTACACCGGCGACGTCGGGTACCTGGACGAGGACGGCTACCTGTTCCTGGTCGACCGCAAGAAGGAGATGATCCTGGTCGGCGGCTTCAACGTCTATCCGCGCGAGGTCGACGAGGTGATGATGAGCCATCCGGCCGTCGCCGAAGCCGCCGCCATCGCCGTGCCCGACGATTTCCTCGGCGAGGCCGTGTGCGTCTATCTCGCCCTGCAGCCCGGCGCGGAGGCCGGCGTCGAGGACCTGCTGCGCCACGCCGAGGCCAACCTGGCGAAATACAAGCGGCCCAAGATCGTCCGCATCGTCGAAGCCCTGCCCAAGACCGGCCCCGGCAAGATCAACAAGCTCGGCCTCAAGGCGATGGAGGCGGCGCGCGCGGCCGCGCCCTGACCTACGACACCATGCTGCGCAGCATCCAGGCGGTCTTCTCGTGGACCTGCATGCGCTGGGTCAGCAGGTCGGCGGTCGGCTCGTCGCTCGCCGCCTCGGCCGCCGGGAAGACCGAGCGGGCCGTGCGGACGACGGCCTCCTGGTCCGCCACGAGCTGCCGGATCATGTCCTCGGCCGACGGCACACCGGTCTCCTCGCCGATCGAGCTCAGCGCGGCATATTGCGAATAGCTGCCCGGCGCCGGCTCGCCCAGCGCCCGGATGCGTTCGGCGATCTCGTCCACCGCGGTCGCGAGCTCGGTGTATTGCTGCTCGAACATCAGGTGCAGCGTGTTGAACATCGGGCCGGTCACGTTCCAGTGGAAATTGTGGGTCTTCAGATAGAGCGTGTAGGTGTCGGCCAGCAGCCGGGACAGGCCGCCGGCGATCTCCCGGCGGGATTCGTCGTCGATGCCGATATCGATCTTCATGCGGGGATGCTCCAAGATTGGAATAATTCTAAGATAAACTGTATATGGGCATCGGCGCTGCCGTTTCAAGCCCCTTGGGGCGGAAATCTCGGGGCGCGCGGCTGCGGGCGAGGCGAACGGCTCTCCCCGGCGATCTGCAGGATGACGAATAGCGGCGGGTTCGACGCCGTCGACGGATTACATGCCGTGCGGGCCTGGGAGTCGGGTCCGGCTGGGATATGGGCAGGAAACCGCCCGATCCTGCAGAGCGGTTTCCTGCCTCGTTTCACTCGAACCGGAGTCAGGACGCGGACTCTACCTCTGCGATATAGTCACCCTTTTCGCCAAGGTGGACGAGTCCGGTATTGTGGCCGCCATGGGCTTCGGTGCCCTTCAGGACAGCCGTCCTGCGGTTGAAGGTTACTTCGATCTCGCCTGCCATAACCTGGCGGATCGTCTCGTACTGCCATTCGCTCACCTGCTTGGCGGCCGGACGCTCCGAAAGCCGCTCGAACCAGTCCTTGACCTTGGGATGCTTGTTCCAGACCGTGTCGGGGATGATGTTGCCCGCCGCGTGAGACACGAACTCATGGAACGCAGCCAGATCGCCGTAGGTAATTTCGTTGCCGCAGAGATACCCGGTGTCCTTGAGCCAGTAGTTCTCAAGCAGATCCATCGCCTCGTACAGGACATGCTTGCCCTTGCGTACTTCGGCGGTGAAATCCTTGTCGGCGCCGTAGATCATCGGCGCGAAGATGGTCCAGTGGAACGCGCCGCCGCCGAGCCTGAGCGTGTAGGCATACCATTGCACGAACATGTTGACGCGCGTTCGTGCCTCCAGCGTGCCTCCGAACCAGTGGCTGGGGCAGTCGTATTTCTCGTTCAGGTAACGGCCGATCGCGACGTTTTCCCAGACCCTCAGATCGCCATCGCACAGGATGGGCACCTGTCCGGTGGGGTTGTATTCATCCCTGAAATCCTGCCGTTCATTGATATTTGTCGTGATATCGACGACTTCCTCCTCATGGGGAATGTCGTTCTCGACCAGGAATTGAAGCGCCGTGCGGCACGGTTGCGAGGCGGGGTGGTGCAATAGACGGACTTTTGAGCTCATGGGTATCTCCTCCTTGTTGGAGAGCGGGCGCCGGGTTTCGGGAAATCCGTTCTGAATTTTGTGCCCGCTCAGTATGGCCGGTCGAGCGAGCGTCTCCGCAGCCGACCGGACATTCCCGGTTCGGCGAAAGCTACCGCATTGAGAGATTCCGTGTCAAAAAAATATATCAAAAGATATGAAAATATATATTTGCATAGTAGAAATGGGATGCGCTTGACGACGACCGGGCAAGAGACATCGGGCGAACGGGTGCATTGAGAGTTCAAACGCGCGGCCGCGCCACGGGCTCTTGGACGGGGAGGTCTTCTTCGCTCTCGGGGGGCCCGGGTTCTCATCGAATCCCGGCGGGCCATTGCAACGCCGCGCGACTGCGCAGGGGCGCGGGCTGCGAACCGCCGGGTCCGGAGGCAACCGTCATGCCGAACTGGCCGGGAAGTCGTCGATGCCCTAACTTTCGAACCGGACCGATCGCCGGGGACAGGTCGGAACCGCAGTTCTCAGGAATTCTTGCAGTTTTGCGCCGACAATCCACCTGACAGGGACTTCCCGATGAAAATACCGCCTGAACAGGAATCGGAACTGCTGAATATCAAAGAAGCCGCAGCAATGCTGAAAGTCAGCGAAGCGTCGTTGCGGCGCTGGACGAATTCAGGTCAACTGCCGTGCATGCGTTTAGGGGCCAAGCGGGAACGTCGGTTCCGGCGCGACGACCTGATTTCCTTTCTTGAAAACCGCGAATCGCCTTCGGTTTCTTCACAAGCCGTCAGCCGGCCGGCCGAACTCCTGCTTGAAGGCATTGCCATCGAATATGGCAGGCACATATGCACATTATATGAGAACGATCTCGGCAGACTCAAATGGTCCGTCCCGTTCCTTTCCGACGGTTTACGCGACGGCGATGCGTGCTTTCTGATTGCCGCAGATGCAGTCAGAGATGAAATTCTCGGTCATATAGAAGAGGCTTGGGAGGGCGTGGCGCAGGCAATCGATAGCGGCCAATTGATCCTGAGCCCCGGCATACCCGACGGCGAAGCCATGTGCCGATTCGTCGAGCGTAACATATTCCTGATGAGCCGCGCCGGCCGGCGCAAATTTCGGCTGCTCGGCGATATGACATGGTGCCTGCGTCTTGGAATGACCAATGACGAATTATTCGCGTATGAAAGGCGCTTCAACCATGAGATTGGCCACCGGTTTCCGCTCGTAAGCGTTTGCCAGTATGATGTACGCGAATTTTCCGGCCCCGCTGTGCTGAACGCATTGAAATGTCATGAAGACACTTTCAACTATCCGCTTTCCCGTTTTCTGTCGTCATAAGGCGGGATTGGCCACCAGACCTGAAGTAGACGTCCTGCGCGGCCGCATTTTTTGGAAAATCTGCACAAATCCGCAGTCTCCGATGGTGCCGGTCGGGAGATCGACAGTCTCTACTATCGGTTGATGGGCACCGATCGGAGGGCGGGTTGCCGCGCCGCGCCGTGTACGCCGGTTCCGGTCCAAGAAAGAGACGCGCCGGATTGCGGAACACGCCTTTGCGCCGGACGTTTCGGTGTAGCAGGTCAAATGCCGCTAGGATGTCAACGCCGACCCGGTCTTCAAACGGCGTCGCGATCCGCGCTATCGGGTGACAGAGGACGGGGGGTTGACCGGTGTGCAGGTTGATCGCCGACGGGCATTTATCTTATTGCATTCTCGTGGCCCCGCGGGTCAAAACCGGGCGCTGAACAACATCCCGCGGACTGATGAAACATCTATTGCCGAACTTCGCCGGAAGCTGTCTCAATATTGAAAAGTTCCGCATTCGGTTCGATGACCGATCTCGCGTTTCTGGTCCAATGTTTTCCTGAGAACGTATTTTCCGGATCGACACAATGACTTGGAAATTCGTGACGGAAATCGCCCGGACCAAATCCGGGATCGCACTATTGGCATTTCCGGGGCGGCGATCCTTCCTTTCTACCGGATCCTTCGCGCCGCCGGAGGGAGTACCCGTGCTGCCTGGTCAGCGATAGAATTTTCGAAATTTGAGTGCCGGATCGTTTACCGGCCGTCGATCAGCTCCCGCGTCAGCCGGCGGTGTTCGGCGAGCGCCCGGCCCAAGTCGACCGCGGCGATCCGGGATTCGCGGACGACCGGCTTGCCGGCGATAACGGTCCAGGCAGCGGGCGGCAGAGGACCAGCGCGGCCGGCGGACCCCAGTCCACCCCGGAGGGAGCGACCTGCCCCAACGGCGATCCGGGGAGCTTAGGTCCGGGGGCCGGCGTCGCCGAGGATGGCCCTACTCTTCTCTCATGATCGAATTCTTGCGGATAGAATCCAACTATCGCGAATGTAAAGTTCGAAAAAGTGGTAATTCCTTGACATATTGTGATGAAAACTCTACTTTCTTTATCTTAAAAGTCGAGAAAGTCGGAAATGCTGCATCTCGTCGGCGAGACCATCGACAAGCACCGCGCCCGATATGGTGTGGAAACCGGCAGGCTCGTCCAGATCATGCGGGGCATCTATGTCGCAGCAGAGGACGACGCCGACGCCGTCCTGTTCGATCACGCGCTCCGGATTGCCGGCTATCTCTACCCGAACACCTATCTCTGCGGGGCGAGCGCCGAGCGGCTCGCGCCGACGCCGGACGGGCGTCTCTTCCTGAGCGGCAGACGCAATGCGCGCACGCGGCTGCGCAATCTGGAAATCGTCCAGACGCGCGCGCCCGACGCTCCCGAAACGGAGAGCGCTCGAACCGCCGACCCGATGGGCGGCCTGACGGTCTGGCGCTCGACGCTGCGTTTCCGGTATCTGGAATCGTTCCGGCGGCGCAACGAAGCCGGCGCGGCAATGCCGATCGGGATGCAGGCCGACATCGCCGCGCGTCTCGTCGAGACCGCCGGCGGCGAGAAGGCGGCCATCGTCGCGTGCTGGCGATTGGCCGAGGCCAACGGATGGCGAACGGAGGCGGGGCGCGCGGAGGCGTTTATCGCGACGCCGCTGCGGGAGGTGCCGCCGCCGAGGGCGGCGCTTCATGTCGGATGGCACGGAGAAAAAATCGGCGTTCTGTCTCATGACGGATCGGGCTGGCGCTGGGAGCCGGCCGGCATCGAAAACCCGACGCCGGTTCGGACCGGGGCGCCGGGCCGACTGCCACCCTTCATTGAAAGCCTGCTGCCGGAAGGCTGGCTTGAGCGCGTGTTGAAGCCGAAGTCGGAGCAGGAGCGGATATCCGCCGGAAAGCGCTACATGTCGAATATTATCGTCTCCGGGAACGCACACGATCTTCAGGCCCTTCCCGCGGACGTGCTGGAAGGGCGTCTCGACGCGTATACGAAAGAGGGCGCTTTCGCCGGCGGCTACGCCGGGCCCGCGCCGTCGTTCGACGAGACGCTGGAAGACCGCATAGCCGCATTGTTCGCGTCGGCGGCGACACCGCGCCTGTCGGGCGTCCAGATCAAGGCGCCGATGAATCTCTCGCATGACGGCATGTTGCGGCCGGCCGGGGAACTGGCCTTCACGCATATTCTCAAGCCGTCGCCGGGGGCCGGTTTTGAGGACCTTCCCCTCGTCGAAGCGGAATGTCTGGCGGCCGCCCGGGCTTGCGGGATCGAGACGGCCGCTCACGCGACGGTCTCGATGCCGGGCGACCTGCCCGATGCGCTGCTGGTCGAGCGCTTCGATATCCGGCGGGATCGCAACGACCGTCGGAGGATTGCAATGGAAGACATGGCGTCCGTCCGCGGCGTCGCGCCTTCCGAAAAATACGAAGGCTCCATCGAGCAGGTGGCGCGGGCGCTGCGGGGCGTTTCGAGCGACGCCGAAGCGGACGTCGCGGCGCTGTTCGGCCGCGCCGTGCTCGCCTGGCTCATGGCCGATGGCGATTTTCACCTGAAGAATATGGCCGTCCTGAAGGTCGCGCCCGACGGCGCGGAAAATTTCACGTCCGTCCGGTTTGCGCCGGCCTACGATGCCGTGACGACACGGGTCTTTCCAGGCCTTGAGAACGACCGTCTGGCGCTCTCGCTGGCGGGCAAGCGGAACCGGTTGTCGTCCAACGACTTTGTCCGGGCGGGCGTGACAATGGGCATGGATGCCGGGACGGCTCGCGATATCGTCGGGTCCCTGTGCGACCGTCTGAGCGCGCATCTCGAAGACCTCGAACCTGGCTCCGACCGCGTAAATCGTGCAATCGAGATCTGGAAGCAGAGAATCGAAACCACCGCAAATTGACGCCAATTACCGGGCGAAGCAGCAGCCGTGCTCCGCGCATAGCGGCCGACGGCTGCGGGGCCGGCCCCTCACCGCCCGTCGATCAGCTCCCGCGTCAGCCGGCGGTGTTCGGCGAGCGCCCTGGCCATGTCGACCGTGGCGATCCGGCCTTCGCGGACGACCGGCTTGCCGGCGATGACGGTCCAGGCGGCGCGCGGCGGGCGGCAGAAGACCAGCGCGGCCAGCGGATCCCAGTCCGCCCCGGCCAGCGCCGGCTGGTTCAGGTCGTAGGCCGCGAAATCCGCCGCCCGGCCCGGCTCCAGGCTGCCGATGTCGTCGCGGCCCAGCACCGAGGCGCCGCCGCGGGTGGCGACGCGCAGGGCTTCGCGCGCGGTGAGTTCGGCGGCGTTGCCCTTGACCCGCTGCAGCAGCATGGCCAGCCGCGCGTCGCCCAGCAGATGGGCATCGTCGTTGGAGGCCGAGCCATCGACGCCGAGGCCGACCTTTACCCCGGCGTCGAGCCAGGCGCGCAGCGGCGCGATCCCGCTGGCGAGGCGCATGTTGGAGCCGGGGCAATGGGCGATGCCGGTGCCGGTCCGGGCGAACAGCGCCGTCTCGCTCTCGTCGAGCCGGACGCAATGGGCGTGCCAGACGTCCTCGCCGGCCCAGCCGACATCCTCGATATACTCCCCCGGCCGCATGCCGAAGCGTTCGAGGGAATAATCGATATCCTCGACATTCTCCGCCAGATGGGTGTGCAGGCGCACGCCGTACTGCCGGGCGAGGACGGCCGATTCGCGCATCAGGTCCTGGCTCACGGTGAAGGGCGAGCACGGCGCGACGGCGACGCGCACCATCGCCATCGGCTCCGGGTCGTGGAAGCTCTCGATGACCCGGATGCTGTCCTTCAGGATGAAATCTTCGTCCTCGGTCAGGCTGTCCGGCGGCAGGCCGCCCTCGCTCTCGCCGATGCTCATGGCGCCGCGGGTGGCGTGGAAGCGGAAGCCGAGGTCGACCGCCGCTTCGATCTGATCGTCGAGCCGCGCACCGTTTGGAAAGAGATAGAGATGGTCCGACGAGGACGTGCAGCCGGACAGCGCCAGTTCCGCCAGCCCGACCAGCGCGGAGATCCGGATATGGTCCGGCCCCATGCGCTGCCAGATCGGATAGAGGGTCTGGAGCCAGCCGAACAGGGGTGCGTTCTGCGCCGCCGGCACCGCCCGGGTCAGGTTCTGGCACAGATGGTGGTGGGTGTTGACCAGGCCGGGAACGACGACATGGTCGCTCAGGTCGATAATTTCGTCGGCGCTCTGCGGCAGCGCCGCGCTCGGGCCGACCTGCTCGATGACGCCGTCGCGGCAGAACAGGCCGCCGTCGGGAATCTCCGTCCCGACGTCGTCCATGACCGCCAGGACGCGCGCATTGCGGGCCAGCAGGGTCGGCACGTTACGCCGCCCGGCGCCGCGTCCGTACCGGCGCCGCCGAATCCTCATCGAACAGCGCCGTCAGCTCGTCCATGATGGTGCCGCCGAGTTGTTCGGCGTCCACCAGCGTCACCGCCCTGCGGTAGTAACGGGTGACGTCGTGCCCGATGCCGATGGCGAGCAGCTGCACCGGCGACATCGCCTCGATCCACTGGATCGTGTCGCGCAGATGCTTCTCCAGATAGTTGCCGGGATTGACCGACAGGGTGGAATCGTCGACCGGCGCGCCGTCGGAAATCACCATCAGGATCTTGCGCCGCTCGGGCCGGCCGATCATCCGGTTGTGCGCCCACAGCAGGGCTTCGCCGTCGATATTCTCCTTGAGGATGCCTTCCCGCAGCATCAGGCCGAGATTCTTGCGCGCCCGCCGCCACGGCGCGTCGGCCGCCTTGTAGACGATGTGGCGCAGATCGTTCAGGCGCCCCGGATTGGCCGGTTTGCCGGCGGCGAGCCACGCCTCGCGCGCCTGGCCGCCCTTCCACGCCCGGGTCGTGAAGCCGAGAATCTCCACCTTGACCGCGCAGCGCTCCAGGGTGCGCGCCAGGATGTCGGCGCTGACCGCGGCGACCGAGATCGGCCGGCCCCGCATCGAGCCCGAATTGTCGATCAGCAGGGTGACGATGGTGTCGCGGAACTCGATGTCGGTCTCCTGCTTGTAGGACAGCGGATCCATCGGGTTGATGACAACCCGGTCGAGCCGCGCTGTATCCAGGATTCCCTCCTCGAGGTCGAACTCCCAGGACCGGTTCTGCTTGGCGAGCAGCTTGCGCTGCAGCCGGTTGGCCAGCTTTGCGATGACGGTCTGGAGATGCTGGAGCTGCTGATCGAGATTCTGGCGCAGGCGGGCCAGTTCCTCCGGATCGCACAGATCTTCGGCGGCGATGACCTCGTCATGCGCCGTCGACCACACCCGGTAGGCGTTCCGGTCGTCCGGGTTGATGTTGTGGTCGTGGCGCGGAATCTGGCTCGGGCCGGCCGGCTCGTCGTCGCCCTCGTCCGACATGTATTCGGCATCGGCGCCGTCGGAGGTGCCGTCGGCGTCGTCGGTCTCGTCCGACTCCATCGCTTCGGTCGGAATGCTGGCGTCGGCCGAATCGTCGCCGTCGTCGCTGCCCTGGCTGTCGCTCTCGCCGCCGCCCTGTTCCTGCTCGTCGTCGTCCTCGCTGTCCTGTTCCCGGTCGGACGGCTGGGCGTCGTCCTCCAGATGCAGGTCGCTGATCAGCTTGCGGACCAGCCTGGCGAACTCGTCCTGGTCCTCGACCAGGTCCGAGAGCCGGTCGAGGTTCCGGCCGATCTGCCGCTCCAGCGAGGCGCGCGCGAGATCGACCATCGTCCGCGCGGCCGGCGGCGGCGCCTGGCCCGTGAAGGCCTCGCGCGCCAGATAGCCGAGCACCTCCGGCAGGTCCTCTTCGCTGCGCTCGGTGATCCGGTCGAAACCTTCCTCCCGGCAGCGCTGCTGGTGGGCCGCGGCCAGATTCTCGCGCAGGCCGACCATCCGGCGCGCGCCGATCGCCTCGCAGCGCGCCCGCTCCACGCAATCGTAGACCTGCCGCGCCATGTCGGTGCGCGGCATGCGGCGGATGTGGGTCTCTTCGTCGTGATAGCGCAGCCGCAGGGCGATCGAATCGCTGTGGCCGCGCATTTCCGAGACGTCGATATAGTTCAGGTCGCGCGCCGGCGGCGCCAGGCGCACCTGATGGCCGGACGCCTGCGGCCCATCCTGCGCAAAGGTGACGTTGAGCTCCGGCTCGCGCGAAATGGCGCGCATCGCCGCGCCGGTGACCTGGAGCAGAACGTCAAGCGGTTCGTTCGGATCCGGCATGGCTCCCGGCCCATTTCCCGATCGATTGGTCCCGGCCGTCTAGGCCAGCCCCGCCTTGACCGCGCTTTCCGGCAGCTCCGAGCCGAAGCAGCGCTGGTAGTATTCCGCGATGGTCGGCCGCTCGACCTCGTCGCACTTGTTGAGGAAGGTCACCCGGAAGGCATAGCCCAGGTCGCCGAAGATGGTCGCGTTCTGCGCCCACATGATGACCGTCCGCGGCGACATCACGGTGGAGATATCGCCCGCCATGAAGCCGGAGCGGCTGAGGTCGGCGACCGCCACCATCGCGCCGATCTTCTCCCGGCCCTCCTTGGTGTCGTATTCCGGCGCCTTGGCGAGGACGATCTTCACCTCCGCCTCGTGCTCCAGATAGTTCAGCGTGCCGACGATCGACCAGCGGTCCATCTGGCCCTGGTTGATCTGCTGGGTGCCGTGATACAGGCCGGTCGTGTCGCCGAGGCCGACCGTGTTGGCGGTCGAGAACAGGCGGAACGAGCGATGCGGGCGGATGACCCGGCTCTGGTCGAGCAGGGTCAGCTTGCCCTCGACCTCCAGCACGCGCTGGATCACGAACATGACGTCCGGCCGGCCGGCGTCGTATTCGTCGAACACCAGGGCGGTCGGCCGCTGGATCGCCCAGGGCAGGATGCCTTCGCGGAACTCCGTGATCTGCTTGCCGTCGCGCAACACGATGGCATCCTTGCCGACGAGATCGATCCGGCTGATGTGGCTGTCCAGGTTGATGCGGATGCACGGCCAGTTCAGCCGCGCGGCGACCTGCTCGATATGGGTCGACTTGCCGGTGCCGTGATAGCCCTGGATCATGACCCGGCGGTTGTGGGCGAAGCCGGCGAGGATCGCCAGCGTGGTTTCGAAATCGAAATAGTAGGCAGGATCGATGTCCGGCACGTGGGAATCCTGCTGGCTGAACGCCGGCACTTCCCAGTCTATTTCGAGTCCGAAGGTCTGCCGGACATCGACCTTGATGTCCGGATCGGAAACTACAATCTCGCTCATCGGCGCGGCGTCGGCCGTGCTGGCGGGGTTGCTGGTCACTGTTTCGCCTTTCGTTTGTGGCGTCGGCTCCGGCCGGGGCGGCGGGGCGGTCGTCAGCGGCCGCGCGGCGCGCCCAGGCTGTTCTTCAGAACCGTATAGGCCTCGTTGATGGCCTTCAGCCGGTTTTCCGCGGCCGCGTCGCCATCGTTCGCGTCGGGGTGATATTTCTTGGCGAGCGCCTTGTAGCGCGCTTTCACCTCTGTCATATCGGCCGCGCCGGTCAACTGCAAGGTCTCGAGCGCGCGCTGTTCTGCCGTACCCCGGGCGCGGCGCGCGGCGGCGGATCCCGCCCTGCGCCGGCCGTTCGGGCCGAAAAATCCGGCCGTTTCGCCCAGCGTGGCGTCGACGGCGTCGAACCCGTCCGCCATGCGTCCGACGCGCATTCCGAGCGGCCAGGTCGGCCGGCGGCCCAGGGTGTCGCGCTGGATTTCGCGCTCAATCTGCTCCTCGCTCAGGCCTTTGTAATAGTTCCACGCCTTGTTGTATTCGGCGGCGTGCGGGAAGCAGAACCAGTAATAGTCGTCGAGCGCGGCCGGCGATTTGGGCGCCCGGTGCCCGGCGGCCTCGGTACAGGTCGGGTGATCGCAGATCCTGCCCGGCGCCGGTTTCCGCAAACCGAGCGATTCGCCGAGATTGTCGAAGGTTTCGAGCGGGATTTTGCGCATGCTGCACTATGGCGCGCAGCTTCGCCCGGCACAAGGAAAGGAAGGCCGCGGCCCGGCGGCGGCGCGTTCAGGCCCCGGGCGCGGTGAGGGTTTCCCTTCGATCTGACCAGGCGACGATGGCGACGCCGCCGGCAATCAGCGTGAGGCCGAGCAGCAATGAAACGGTCACGGGTTCGTCCAGTATCAGGGCGCTCAGCAGCAGCCCGCCGGCCGGGACTCCGAGCATGGCAAGCGAGGTCGTGACCGCCGGGAGCGCCCGGTTTATCGAAATGACGGCCCAGACCGCGAGCGCCGTCGCCAGCGACCCGTTGTAGAGCAGGACCAGAACGGAGCCGGCATTCCACTCGATCGCCGCGCCGCTGTCTGCCGCCAGGGCGATGACCAGCCCGATCGCCGCGGCGATCAGCAACTGCCACGGCACGGCGTCCATCGGCGTGCAGCGCCAGACATGGCGCTTGACGACAACGATTCCCGTCGCCCAGCACAGTGCGCTGGCAAGCAGCATTGCGTTGCCGATTACGACCCGGACATCGGACCAGTCGAAGGACATGGGATTGAACAGCACCGCGAGGCCCGCCAGGCCCGCCAGCAGGCCGAGCGCGCGCAGCGCGGTCAGCCGTTCGCCGAGAAACAGGATGGCGCCGGGCACGACCCAGATCGGCGTCGTATAGGCCAGCAGGGCGGCGCGGCCCGCCGGTACGAATTGCAGGCCCCAGTGAACCAGGGTCATGAACAGTCCGATCTGGATCGTCCCGACGACCGCGATCATCGGCCAGTCGTGGCGCGGCGGGACCCTGAGGCGTCCCAGCAGCGCAAGCAGGATGAACAGCGTCGCTGCGCCCAGCCCGAGACGCAGGAAGGTGAACCAGAAGGGCGGCAGCCAGACCAGGCCGATCTTCATTATCGGCCAGTTGACGCCCCAGAAACACACGACCACGCCGAGCAGGCCGTAGGCGGCGGCCGCCGAATGGGGGGCCGGGCAGGCGGCCGGCGGAGCGTCAGCAGGGTCGGTCATATAACGGGGCAGGGAAGCGGCGGGCGGGCCGCGGTGAATGGACGGGGCGAACGGGAGGTCTTGACCGGGCGGCCGGACAGGCGCCACTTGTGCCGCTGTGGCGGTGCCGCCGTCCACAACCTGTTTGTCTCAAGCGGAGGATCCGCCGATGAGCGTCGCCGAGAGGATCCGCGCCAAGCTCGCCGAAACCTTTGCGCCGGCCGCGCTCGACGTGGTCGACGAATCGCATATGCACAGGGGCCATGTCGGGGCGCGCCCGGGCGGGGAGACGCATTTCCGCGTTTTCATGATCGCGGCGGCCTTCGACGGCCTGAGCCGGGTCGAACGGCAGCGCCGGGTCTACGACGCGCTGGCGGAGGAGCTGGCCGGGCCGGTCCACGCGCTGGCGCTCAAGCTGGACGCGCCGGCCCGGCCCGACGCCTGACGCTTCTGACTCCGGCAAAAAAGGGGCGGCCGTGAGGCCGCCCTTGGAGTCGCTGATGAGGAGTGACGGAAAAAACGCCCTGTGGGCGTTGGTTCCAACGGCGATCTGTCCATAGACAAAATCACCAAACTAATGAGACTGAATGAGTGTTCATTCAGGCCCGATTGATGATTTATACAGGTTTTCATAAAGTTGTCAAACAAAAATGAGTAAAGTCTGAATAAAATTATTTAACTCATTGAAAAATCTTGAATATTTCAACAAATTATTTTGCGGAATAGACGGAATCATCCCGTCGGACCGTGCAGTTCCGCCCAATTTCGCACGTCACCGCTCGACCTGGAGTCCTCCGGAAAGCCACGGTCCGCGCGGCGCCGTAGAGCCGGCGCGGCAGCAAAGCCATGCGCTTCGGCGGCGTCGGGCCGTCAGGCGCCGGTGTAGAATTCCGGGAAGCGTTCCCTGACGACCGGGCCGTCGCTCGCCATGGCGTGACAGGTGTCGACCACGAGCGGCTTGCGCCGGGGCTTGTCCGGATCCGGCTTCCGGCGGCCCTTCACCCGGCTTTTCGCGACGTGGGTCTGGAAGGCCACGGTGCCGAGCTGGGCCAGCATCTCGACGAGATGGGTGCAGCCCTTGCGCCCGCCGACCCGCTGCCGGACCTCGCGCATCCAGCCGACGCCGATCCGGATGCCGGCCAGCGCGGCAAACGACGGGGTGATGTCCGGGCAGACCGCGTAGGGGTGGAGATCGGTCGCAGCCTCGCAGGCCTGGATGACGAGACCGTCGTCGACCGTCAGCCTGATCCACATATCGTGGACGGGCGTCTCCGGCTCGACCCAGCCACGGAAGCCGCCGTCGTAGCCGTAGCTCTTGTTGTCGGTGAGATGGCCCTCGATATCCCACAGCCCGTCGTCGCGGATATAGCCGCGCATCTCGATCGCGCGGGTATGGAGCAGCTCGCGGGAGGCGGGTTCGGAAAGCGGCATGGCGGGCTCCGGAGGATTGCGGGCGGGAAGGTCGCCCTTTGTGCGCCCGTTGTGCGACAGGGGCCCGCCGGCCGTCACGGTAGAGTTTGTCGCGACCGGCGGCCCGGCGGGGCCGGTGGCGCCGCCTGCACGCGCCGCAGCCCGCCATCCTGCCCCGGATTTCCGGGGCACCGTGGGAATTTTCCGTCAATCTCCCCAATGTTGGGGAGATACAAATGCCGCGCGACCGCCTAGGATTCCATACCCGAACCGGTGCCGCGCATGGCGGTTCTCCGGCTGCGGGCGGGCAGCAGCAATGTCAAAAGCCGCAGAGACAGTACGGAATCGGGGAAGCCGTGCGGCGACGGCGCGAACGGCGGGCACAGGGCCGGTACGGCGCCGGCAGCCGGCGACGCCCCGATGATCGTCGAAGGATCGTTCGAGCGCATTCTCGCCGCGCTGCACAAGGCGGCCCTCGACCCTGCCGACTGGTCGGGCGCCGCCGCGCTGATCGACGAAGCCCTCGGCACGCATGGCAGCACCCTGGCGTGCGGCGACGGGGACACGGACGAGGACTTCCGGCTCTACCTGATGTGGACCTGCCTGCGCGGACAACGGCGCCGGGACCTGGAGCGCCTCTGGATGGAGACCTATCACCCCGTGGATGAAGGGGTGCCCCGCCTGCGGCGCCTCCCCTTCAACCGGCTGATCCCCGTCACCGAGCTCTACACCGAGGAAGAGCGCAAGACCTCGGAGGCCTACAACGCCCTGCGGACCTTCGCCCATGCCGGGAACGGGATCGACGTGCGCCTGGACGGGCCCGGCGGCTCGCGCATCATGTGGCAGGTCAACGACCCGGTGGACGGCGAGGGCTGGTCGTCCGCGCAGCTCGATGCGGTCCGGTATCTTCTGCCCCATATCCGCCGGACCGTGCACGTCCGGCAGACCCTGGCCGGAGCGGGCGCCCTGGGCGCCACGCTGACGGAGTTGCTCGAGGCCGGCGGCCTCGGCGTCGTCCAGCTCGACGCGCGCGGGCGGATCGTGGCGGCGAGCGACCGCGCCCGCGATCTGCTGCGGACCGGCGACGGTCTGTTCGACAAGGACGGGTTCCTGTTCGCCCGCGCGCGGCGGAACAATGACGGTCTCCAGAAAATCCTCGGCCGCGCCCTGCCGCCGCTCGGAATTCGTGGCGCCGGCGGCTTGACGATCGTGAGACGCCCGGGCGCGCTGCCGCCGCTGGTGCTGCATGCGATTCCGGTGGACCGGCAGGAGACGGACCACCCGGCGTGGCCGGTTGCGGCGCTGGTCCTGATCGTCGACCCGGCCGGCGGGGCCAGTGTCGATCCGGCCGCGGCCGCAGTTGCCCTCGGCCTCACGCGGACGGAGAGCCGGGTGGCGGTTCTGCTGGCCCGGGGCATGAGCGTCAAGGAGATCGCCAAGGCGACCGGCCGCAAGGAAAGCACGATCCGCACGCATGTGAAGCACATGTTCGCCAAGCACGGCCTTTCGCGGCAGGCGGATCTGGTGCGGCTGGTGCGGTCCCTGGCCGGCGCCGGGGACGTTCGCGGCTGAAGACGGACGCCGGAAAGCGGCCGGATTTTGAATGAATGTTCAATTTTTTTCTTTTACTTTTTTTGTGCGTCCGGCAGCCCTAACCCTTTGGAATCGTTGGAAAGACGCCGTACGGAAGTGCAAGAAAATAATCCAGATAGGAAATTTTCCTGCCTCCCGGCCGGGCGCGAGCGCCGGTCGACACCGGGGGCGGCGCCGCCGGGCAGGATCGAGGGCACGATGGCCCGGCCGAAGCGGAGGGTCGAACCGGACGGGGTCCGGCCGTCAGGCCCCGTGGTGCATGGGGCGGCACACAGGATGGCCGACCGGCGGCGGCGGGCCGGAAAACGGGAAAGGCGGAGCGATCCCGCACGGTCCCCCGCTTGATTCTTCGTTTGCTTCTTTTCGGGGGGCGTCGGCCGGCCTCGGCAGGCGCACTTCGGGCGTTGACGGGGCCGATATAGGGCGCGGAAACGACCGTGTCAAGGAATATTATCGAAAAAAAGGAAATATTGTTGAAAGACCAGCCCGGCGGAGCCCACCTTATGGGGGGTGCAGGGCGGCAAGGATGGAAGGGCACGCAGGATTGCGTTGCCCGCTGCAAATTATTTCCGGGCGGCTGCTCGCAGAGAAATCTAAGGTTGGGGACGCCCTCCGGGATCAGGCGCCGCCGGCCTCCGCCCCGGCGTCGTCGAGCCGGGCCACCCGGATGGAGGTGACGCGGTGGCCGCGGCGGCGCAGGATTTCGAAGCGGAAGCCGTGGAAGGCGAAGACCTGGCGCACTTCGGGGATCCGCCGCGCCTCGTGCATGACCAGGCCGGCGACGGTGGCGGCGTGTTCGTCGGGCAGGTCCCAACCGTATTCCCGGTTGAGGTCGCGGATCGTCACGTCGCCGTTGACGACCAGCGAGCCGTCGCGCCCGGCGCGCACCCCGGCGACCGTCCGGTCGTGCTCGTCGGCGATGTCGCCGACGATCTCTTCCAGGATGTCCTCCAGCGTCACGATGCCCATGAAGGCGCCGTATTCGTCGACCACGGTTGCAAAATGTTCGCGCCGCTCGCGGAAGGCGTGGAGCTGGTCGAGCAGCGCCGTCGATTCGGGGATGAACCAGGGCGCGGTGGCGATCTTGCGGATTTTCAGTTTCTCGACGTCGCCGCCGGCGCGGTGGACGGCGCGCAGCAGATCCTTGGCGTGCAGAACGCCGACGATGTTGTCCGGATCGCCCTTGTACACCGGCAGGCGGGTATGGGGGCTCGCCAGCACCTGCTTGACGATTTCCGGCGCCGGCTTGTCGACGTCGATCATCGCCACGCCGGAGCGGTGGGTCATGATCTCCTCGACCTCGACGTCGCCGAGATCCAGGATGCTCGCCAGCATTTCGCGCTCGGCGTCGACCTCCGGGTCGGGTTCGAGCGCGGCATGCATCCGGATCGCGCCGCGCAGCTCCTCCTCGCTCGCCGCCGGGGAGAGGGTGCTCTCGAACCGGACGCCGAACAGCCGGAAGGTTCCCTCCACGACAAGCTGGATCGCCTGCGCCGCCGGCGCCAGCACAGACACCACGGGGCGCAGCACCGGCGCGATGCGCAGGGCGGCGCTGTCGGCATGGTTGATGGCGTAGGCCTTCGGCATCACCTCGGCGAAGATCAGCACCAGCAGCGTCATGACGATGGTGGCGTAGAACACGCCATTCGCGCCGAACCAGCCGATGAACAGGCCGGTCGCCAGCGCCGACGCCAGGATGTTCACCAGATTGTTGCCGAACAGGATGGCGCCGATCAGCCGGTCGGTCCGCGCCCGCAGGCGGTTTACGATGCCGGCCGCGGCGACCTCCTGGCGCTCAAGCTCCAGCATCCGGGGCTGGGAGGCCGCCGTCATCGCGGTCTCGGACCCGGAGAAGAAGGCCGAGAGCATCACCAGCAGGAGTATCGGAAGGATATCGAGGAAGAGTTCCATGATTGCTATGGGGGCTGCCACAGGAAGAGTCAGCGGGATGCCGCGGGGAGGGGCCGGCCGGTCAGCCCAGTACCTTCGAGAGATAGGTCTCCAGGTCGCTCTCTTCGACCGCGGCGGTGACGAAGGCCTCGCCGATGCCGCGGACCATGACGAAGACGATCCGGCCGTCGGCGACCTTCTTGTCCCTGCGCATCAGGCCGGCCATCGCGGCCGGCGTGAGGCCGAGGCCGGCGACGGCGGCGGGCGCGGTCGGCAGGCCGACGGACTCGAGATGGGCCCGGACCCGCGCGGCCTCCTGCCTGGCGGCCCATCCCAGTTCGGCCGACAGGTCGAAGGCCATGCACATGCCGATGGCGACGGCTTCGCCGTGCAGCAGGCGGTCGCTGTAGCCGGTCGCCGTTTCGAGCGCATGGGCGAAGGTGTGGCCGAGATTCAGCAGCGCACGCTCGCCGGCCTCGCGCTCGTCGCGGGCAACGATGTCCGCCTTTGCCGTGCAGGCGGTCTCGATGGCCCGGACGCGCGCGCCGTTCCCGCCATCGCCACCGCCGCCGTCGACCACCCTGCCGCCATTCGCCTCCAGCCATTCGAAAAAGGCGCGGTCGCGGATCAGCCCGTATTTGACGGTCTCGGCATAGCCGGCCAGGCGCTGGCGCCGGTCGAGCGTGTCCAGCGTCTCCGGGTCGATCAGCACGAGCACCGGCTGGTGGAAGGCGCCGACCAGGTTCTTGCCGACCGGCATGTCGATCGCCGTCTTGCCGCCGACCGACGAATCGACCTGGGCGAGCAGCGTCGTCGGGAGCTGGATGCAGCCGATCCCGCGCAGCAGGATCGCCGCGGCGAAGCCCGCAAGGTCGCCGATCACGCCGCCGCCCAGCGCGATCAGCGTGTCGCGCCGCTCCAGGCCGAGATCGAGGCATTGCGCGGTCAACCGCTCCAGATGGGCGAAGGACTTGGTCTCCTCGCCGGGCGGAAGGACGATCGAATCGGCCGAAACGCCGGCCGCCGCGAGGCCGGCCTCCAGCGGCGCCAGATAGTGCCCGGCAACGGTCTCGTCGGTCACGACGATGGCGCGCGGCCGGGGCAATGCCGCCGCGATTTCCGCCGCAAACCGGCGGCGCAGCCCGTTGGCGATCAGGATGTCGTAGCTGCGCTCGGCGAGGGAGACCCGGACGCGCGCCACGGGATTGCCGGGCGAGGTTTCGGATCCCGTCATCGCTTCGGCGCCGGCCGCAATGCCCTTTCCGGATGGGCGGCGATCCAGTCCTGAAGCGCGTCGGCCACCCGGACCGTCATTTCGCCCAGCGGCCGGTCGACGCTGGCGACGGTAATGTCCGCCTCCGCATAGACCGGGTTGCGGATCGCCATCAGGTCCGACAGGGTCTGCCGCGCATCGCCGTTTTTCAGGAGCGGCCTGTTGTTGCGGCGGCTCACCCGTTCCACAAGGGTATCCAGATCGGCGTTCAGCCAGATCGATATGCCCCGCGCCCTGACCAGGCTGCGCGTCTCGGGATCCATGAAAGCGCCGCCGCCGGTGGCAAGGACATGCGGTTCGCCTTCGAGCAACCGGGCGATGACCCTGCGCTCGCCGGCGCGGAATTCCGCTTCGCCATGCTGCCGGAAAAGCTCCTCGATGCTGTTGCCTGCGGCTGCCTCGATCTCGGCGTCGGCGTCGATGAACGGCAGGTCGAGCCGCCTGGCCAACCGCCGGCCGACCGCGGACTTGCCGACGCCCATCAGGCCGACGAGGACAACCGTCCTGTCGACGCGGAGTCGGGATGTTTCGCTGTGGGCCGTCATGCTCAGTGCGGTCCTGCAACTACGATGCGTCCGGTTTCCCGGCAATGCCGGGCGAAGACATTGGCGCGGTCGCCCTGCGGGTACACAAGGTGCGGCAAAGGCTGCCCACGCCGCAATATCGCCGCAATATGTCGGTCGGATATCCTCCCGGCGCCAGCATTTTCTTTTTTGCCGGGCCGCAGAAATGCCGGTAAGGGCACGGCCGGGCATACGGCACCGGGACGATGGTCTATCCCCTGACGCGAACGATGACCGAACCCTCACTTCCCCGATACCGGCGGCCCGGACCCGCGGCGGGACTGTTGCTGACGGCGGCCGGCGCGTTCGGTCTCGCTGCCGGCCCGACCGGACCGTCGCTCGCGCAGGACAGCAGCAAACCGACGCGAATCGACCGGTCCGGTGCGGAAGACCCGCCCGGGAACCGGCCGACAGTCCGCGTCGAGGAACTCGGCGCGCCGGGCGCCGGATCGGGCGGCACCCTGGGCGATACGAGCGGCGGCCTCGGCGCCGGCCTGTGGCGCGGGGCCGCTCTGGAAGAGGTGGTGGCCCTGATCGAACGGCTGCCGGCTGCGAACCGGTCGCCGGTGCTGCATGCGCTGCAACGCCGGCTTCTGCTGACCGTGGCGCTGGCGCCGGCCGGCAAGCCCCAGAGCGATTTCTTGCGGGCCCGCCTCAAGGCCCTGATCCGGATGGGTGCGGTCCGCGACACCGTCGAGCTGGCGGCCCGGACGCGGGCTGCGGCGGCCTCGCCCTATCCCGCGATCCGCGCCCGGTTCCTCGCCGGCGACGCAAAGGAAGCCTGCGCCGCGGTCGCCGCCGTTCCCGGCGCCACCGCGCCCTTCATCGAGCAGGCGCGGATCGCCTGCCACATCCTGAGCGGTCACGCCGAACGGGCGGAAATTGCGCTGCGCCTGCTTCACGAGCAGGGCGCGCCGCCGCCCCGGCGCTTCGAGCAGACGGTCATGGCCGTCACGGCCGGGAAATGGCTGGCGCGGCCCGTCGAGCCCCTGGCGCTGACGCTGTCGATGCTGCACAGCCGCAAGGTCGGCGTCAAATCGGCGAACCTGAAAAACCTGTCCACCGGCGCCCTGATCGCCCTTTCGGACAATCCGAAAATCCGCTGGACCATGCGGGTCCGCGCGCTGGAGCGCGCCCTGGCGCGGGGCGCGCCCGCGGATCGCAAGCTGGCCGCGCTCTATGCCGGCGTCCGCGCATCGCCGCAGGAAATCGCCGACGCAAGGGCAACGCGCCTGCGCGATTTCGATCCGTGGGCCCGGGCGCACCTGTATCTTGCGGCCGCCGGGGCCGGCGATCCGCCCGGGCGTGTGCACATCCTCGCCGCGTGGTGGCGCCTCGCGCTGGGCGCTGCGATGAAGGGCGACGAGGGCGCCGAGATGCTGGCGGCACGGCTGACGGTGCCGTTCCTCGCGGATGTCAGCCCGTCCCCGGCCTATCAGGACCAGGCGGCGCATATTGCGCGGGCCTATTTCGCGACCGGCCGGACCCGGGAGGCTTTCGCCTGGTACCGGTTCCTCAAGGCGGCGCCGTTCCGCAATCCCGCCGACCTGCACCGCATCACCGTGCCGGCCTTGCTGGCGGCGGCGGCGACCCGGGAAACCCCGGAAACGATCAAGTCCTGGATCGGGTTCAAACGCTGGAGGAACCGCGATAGCGCGGCGGTCCATCTTGCCGATCTGAAGGCGCTGTTCGACGGTCTCGGGCGCGCGGAGGATATTCCCCGGCCGTGGCGCAGCGAAACCGCCGAAGAACGGAAGGCCGCGCGGAAGGCGCGCCCGGAACGCGACGCCGCCCTGCTCGAAGCGGCGGCCGACGGCCGGCGCGGCCTGGCGGTCCTGCGTATCCTCACCCTTGTGAACGGCCGTTCCCTGCGCCGGGTGCCGCGCCAGATCCTGCGCGACGCCGTGTTCGGCCTGCGCGCCGTGGGCCTCGAACGCGAAGCGCGCCAGCTCGCCGTCGAATCGGCGCTGGCGCGCCACCTCTGAAGCCGCGGCCGGGGCCGGAACACGGTGACCGCAGGACTGCCGCCATCGGCCGACCTGTTCGAGGAGATGCTGCGCGCCGAGCGCGGCGCCTCGGATAACACTGTCCAGGCCTATCGGCGCGACCTTGCGCATCTGGCGGCCTTCCTGGCCGAAGAAGGGGCGAGCCTCGACGATGCCGGGCCGGCCGCCCTGAGCGGGTATCTGGCGGCGCTCGACCGGTCCGGCATGGCGCCGCGGACCGCCGCGCGCCGCCTGTCCGCGATGCGCCAGTTCTACGGCTTTCTGCACGCCGAAGGCCGGCGCGCCGACAATCCGACGGCGACGCTGGAAGCGCCTAGGCGGGGCCGCCCGCTGCCGAAGCTCCTCTCCGAGCCGGAGGTCGACGGCCTGTTGCAGGCGGCCGGCGACCGCCCGGGGCCGGACGGCGTCCGCCTGGTTGCGCTGATGCAGCTGCTCTATGCAACCGGGATGCGGGTCAGCGAACTGGTCAGCCTGCCGCTGGCCGCGGCGGTCCGCGACCCGCGCCTGATCCTGGTACGCGGCAAGGGCGGCAAGGAGCGTCTGGTGCCGCTGAACCGGGCGGCGCGGGAAGCGGTTCAGGCCTGGGTCGAGGTCCGCAACCGGAATCCGCGCCTCGCGGCATCGCGTTTCCTGTTTCCGTCGCACTCCGGAGCGGGCCATCTGACCCGCCACCGCTTCGGCCAGCTGTTGAAGGACCTGGCGATCAGGGCGGGAATCGATCCGCCCCGGGTGTCGCCCCATGTCCTGCGCCATGCCTTCGCGACCCATCTGCTCAACCGCGGCGCCGACCTGCGCAGCGTCCAGCAAATGCTCGGCCATGCCGACATCTCGACCACGCAGATCTATACCCATGTGCTGGACGAGCGGCTGCGGCGGCTGGTCGAGGACCACCATCCCCTCGCCGGCCGGCCGGCGGATTAGCCGTCCATCGCGCGGACCGGTGCGGCCGCTTTGGGGCGCGGCCGGCCGGCGCGACACTTTCGAGATTCCGAAGGCTTGAGCGCGCCTCCTATGGTGCGCCGCGTCATCCCCGTTCGAGCAGGCTCCGCCATGTCCCACACCCAGATCGCGCCGGCGCCGGCGCGGCTCAACCGCAGCGAACTTGCCGTTCCGGGCTCCAGCCCGCGCTTTTTCGAGAAGGCGGCGGCCGGCGACGCCGACATCGTCTTTCTCGATCTGGAGGATGCGGTCGCGCCGGACAAAAAGCCGGAGGCCCGCCAGAACGTCATCGAGGCGATCGGCGACTGCGACTGGGGCGACAAGGCGCTTTCGGTGCGGATCAACGGACTCGATACGCCCTACATGTATCGCGACGTCGTCGACCTGCTGGAGAACTGCTCCGAACGGCTCGACCTGATCATGATTCCGAAGCTCGGGACGGCCGCCGACGTCTACACGGTCGATGCCCTGGTTTCCCAGGTCGAGCTGGCGATGGGGCGGAAAAAGCGGGTCGGCTTTGAGCTGATTATTGAGACTGCGCTCGGCATGCAGAACATCACGGACATCGCCGCCGCCAGCCCGCGCAACGAGAGCCTGCATTTCGGCGCCGCGGACTATGCCGCCTCGACCCGGATGCGCACGGTGCAGATCGGCGGCGCCAACCCGGACTACGGCGTGCTGACCGATCCGGACGAGAGCGGCCGGCGCGATTTCCACTGGGCCGACATGTGGCACTACGAGATCACCCGCATGGTGGTTGCCGCGCGGGCCAACGGGCTGCGGCCGTGCGACGGCCCGTTCGGCGACTTCCGCGACGCGGAGGCATTCGCCGCCCACGCCAAGCGCGCCGCCGTGCTGGGCTGCGACGGCAAATGGGCGATCCATCCGAGCCAGATCGGCCTGGCCAACGACATCTTCACGCCGCCGGCCGACGAAGTCGGGAAGGCCCGGGCGATCATCGCGGCCATGAAGGAAAGCGAAGCCGCCGGCGCCGGCGCCGCGGCCCTCGACGGCAAGCTGATCGACTATGCCTCGATCCGCCAGGCCGAACACCTCGTGACGATGGCGGACGCGATCGCAGCGAAAGGGTAAGGCGCACTGCCGGCAGAGCGGCGTAGGCAACCAGGGACACAGGCTCGTCCCCCCTCCCCTTGGGAGAGGGGGTTAGGGGGAGGGGTATGCGGCGAATGCAGCAGCACCTAGGGCGGAATCGGCGCGGCGGCAGGCGACCCCTCCCCTAGCCCCTCCCCCAAGGGGAGGGGGATTCGTTCGGTGCTTGTTTCGCTGGGAAATCCTTGGAGAAGGGGATTCGGTCGGTGCCCTATTCCTCCGGCTCGGTGGTGAAGGTCAGGGGATGGCCGGCCTTGCGCCCTTCCTCCGTGCCTTCGGTCGCCTTGCTCTCGGCGACATCCTTCGTATAGACGGCGACGACGCAGGCATCGCGCGTATGGGCGGTCATCATGACCCGGTAGGCTTGGTCCTCGCTCATCCGGAACACGGCCTTGAGAACCCGCACCACGAATTCGCGCGGCGTGTAATCGTCGTTGAGCAGGATGACCTTGTGCAGCCGCGGGCGCTGCGTTTTCTTCCGCGTCTCCGATCGCGTATCGGTGCGGGGCTTGGTATCGATGCCGGTCATGGGCAGGCGGATCCGTCCGGGCGCGCTGCCGACTGTAGCACAGACCGGGCAGGAATTCGATTTGCCGGGCCGGGCGCAGCGGCCCACGCGCCGCGCATATCGGGCGTGCGCAACGCGCCGAGCGGCCAACGCCGGTTCCGGACTAGGTTGCG
Organism: Rhodospirillaceae bacterium; assembly: GCA_011523655.1. Classification (GTDB taxonomy): domain Bacteria; phylum Pseudomonadota; class Alphaproteobacteria; order Bin65; family Bin65; genus Bin65. The sequence goes on along the minus strand of WTGH01000041.1, from coordinate 43,904 downwards.
GAGCCCCGGCCCAAGGCGTGACGCCGCGACCCGACCGTAAACCCGCCGATGTTCGTCAACTATCTCATGCTTCTGACGCTCGGCACGGTCTGGGGCTCGTCCTTCCTGTTCATCAAGCTGGCGCTGCCGGGCTTCGACCCGGCGACGCTGGCCCTGTGCCGCACCGTGCTGGGCGGCGGCTTCCTGATCGGCGTCGCCTGGCTCATGGGCAAGCGGCCGCCGAGCGAACGCCGGCTGTGGCTCGCCTTGCTCGCGATCGCGCTGATCGGCAACGCCATGCCCTTCGTCATGATGAATACCGGCCAGCAGTATATCGACACCAGTCTCAGCGCGATCCTGATCACCACCGTGCCGCTGTTCACCCTCGGCCTCGCCCATTTCTTTTCCGACGACAAATTCACCTGGCGCAAGCTGACCGGCGTGGCGCTCGGCTTCGCCGGCGTACTGATCCTGCTCGGGCCGGCGGCGCTCCGGGGGCTGGACAGCGCGCTGACCGGCCAGTTGCTGATGATCGGCGGCGCGGCCTGTTTCGCCGTTTCGATGATCATTACCCGGCGGGCCATGGGCAATGTCGACCCGGCCATCAGCGCGGGCTGGTCGCTCGGCCTGGCGGCGGCATTGCTCCTCCCGGTATCCTTCGGCATCGGCGACCCGCTGGCCTCGAAACCGGCGCTCGTCCCCGTCCTGGCTCTGCTCGCCCTGTCGGTGCTCAGCACGGTGATGAACATTCTGCTGCTCTTCGTGCTGATCAAGCGGACCGGGCCGAACTTCGCCGCCATGAACAACTATATTTCGCCGCTGGTCGGCGTGGCCTGGGGCGCAATTTTCCTTGCCGAGCCGGTCACCTGGACAAAAATCGCCGCGACCCTGACCGTCCTGGCCGGCGTCGCGGTCGGGACCTGGCAGACGCCGCGGGCCTGGAAGCGGAGGTGACCGACCGTCATGCCGACCGGAGGCGAGCCACCGCCGATCTGCCGGCCGGCGATCCGCTGCAGCCGATGAACGTATTGCAATAGACGACCCGATCGGGAAACTGGCTTCACCGCCGACGATCGGCCCCGGGAGGAAGCTTATGGCAGCGACAGGATATGAAAGCCGGCAACAGCTCGAGATGCACCATTGGCCCGAACTGCGGCAGATGGTGAACGATCTCCTGAGGCTCGTCTTTCCGGGCCGCGGCATCGACGGAGAACTCAAACAGCTGATCTTCACGGCCGCGAGCCTGGCAAGCGGATGTCTGCATTGCCAGTCCCACGGCTCCTACCACCTCCATAAGCTCGGAGTCGCGGATGAGAGAATCCAGGCGCTCTGGACCTATCAGACCTCTCCAGAATTTTCGGATGCCGAGCGGGCGGCCCTCGACCTGGCGTTTGCGGCGGGCGTTTCGCCAAACGCCGTCGAACCGGAGAACTACGTCGAACTGCGCAAGCACTATTCGAACGACCAGATCATCGAGATACTGGCGGTGATCGCGGTCGGCGGCTTCCTGAACCGCTGGAACGATACCATCGCAACGGTCACCGACCAGGAGTCGATCGACTTCGCCGAGCGCGTGCTGCGCCCCGTCGGCTGGAACTCGGGAAAGCACACCGGGGCTGCGGAAGAACAGCGAAAGGGGCACCCGATCACGCTCGGCTATATCGAGAAGTAGAACCCGGCGCCGGCCTTCCGCCGGCCGGCTATCTGTCGTCGGGATAGTGCCTGAACGTGCTCGCCGACGACCGGAAGACATTTAACCCGAGTTCCGCCCGGATCTCCCTGGAATTCCGCAACATTTTCAGCTCGGACGGAATGCCGGTGCCATTGGCCATGCGATCGTTCTTGGTGAAGGTCGCGGCAATGGCCGCCGCCGCCGATACCGCCACCGGCCCGACGGCGTCGGCGAGGTTCTGCCGCGCCCGGTCCAGTGCGGCCCGGTCGGGTCCGATGACGGCATCGGCAAAGGCCAGGATTTCCCTGCCGCCGGGCACCCCGCTGTCCTGATCCGGGTCGAGCAGTGCCGCCAGATTGACGGTGAGGCCGGTTACGCGTCCACTCTCACGGAGGAACCAGGCGTGGCCCGCTGTTCAGTAGAAGCACTCGTTGAGGGCGGATACCCGGCCCGCAATCAGTTCGACCTGGGCGCGTGTGAACCCCTCATGATGCTGAAAATCCTTGATGAAAATACTCTTCATTGGAAGGTATTGCACTTCTTCCAGTTCAAGATGCCGCCGCACTTCATCCGGCACCAGACTGACCGACCGGATGATGTAGGGCCGATAGTCCTCGCCGTACATCTCGGCGGCCTCCTCGCCGCCCTCGGGGAGGTTCGGAACGGTGGGCACCCAGGCCATTTCCTTCCTGGCGACCCGGGGGCGGACCCGGGACGGACGGCCGTCGCGCGCGGCCGGCAGGGGACGTAGCGGAACCCCAATGCCGCGGGCAAACACATCCATGCAGGTCAGGCGCGATACGATGCCGACAATTTCGACATATTCCTCGTCGCTGAGACCGCCGTCCCTGGCTTCTTCATAGGAATCCTCGTCGAAATCCCTGGGCGCGACAGCCAGTTTCCGGACCGTCGCGCAGACCGCCTCCGGCAGTTTGACGTTGCTCAGCGGGCCGGTGTCTTCCGGTTCTTCCTGCGTACCCGCGTCATAACACGCCTGGCGAACCTCTCTGGCGACCGCCAGGCGCTGCGCGCCGGTACCCCAGGTGCCGGGGTCTGCCAACTGATCGAGATGTCTGGCATGAACGGCGTCGAGATCTTCTCGCACCGGATATTGCGAATCTGCGTAGAGGGTCATTTTCCTGGCTTTCCCGTGCGGCCGCTCGACAATTACGCGGTCTTCGCCGCACCGGCAACTGTTCGGATCGCGCACCGCGTAAGCCGCCTGGTTGCGCCATTCAAGACGGCCTTTTCGAACATCGACAAACGCGCGCCGGCGCAAAATGGCCGTGCCGAAGGGCGCCGCGACATCGCCGCGCCTGCCTTGCGCATCCGTTCCGATCTATCTCGCGCCGCAACCCGCCGCCTTCACCGAACTGCGCCCCCGAACCTTCGAAACCATGGACCCGAAGAAATACATCTACGTCATGAAGGGCCTGTCGAAGGCCTGGCCCGGCGGCCGGCAGGTGCTGAAGGATATCTGGCTGTCCTTCTTCCCCGGCGCCAAGATCGGCGTGCTCGGACTGAACGGCGCCGGCAAATCCTCGCTGCTCAAAATCATGGCCGGGCTGGACGACAGCATCGCCGGCGAGGCCTGGGCCGCCGACGGGGTGAAGATCGGCTATCTGGCCCAGGAACCGGAACTCGATGAGGCGCTGACGGTCGGCGAGAATGTCATGGCGGGCGTCGGCACGCTGGCGGCGCTGGTCGAGCGGTTCAACGAGGTCTCCATGCGGTTCGGCGAGGACCTGACCGACGCGGAGATGAACGACCTGATCGAGGAGCAGGCCGGGCTCCAGGAGCAGATCGACGCCGCCGACGCCTGGAACCTGGACCGGCGCATCGAGGTCGCGATGGATGCGCTGCGCTGCCCGCCGGCGGAGGACGGCGTCGCCACCCTCTCCGGCGGCGAGCGGCGGCGCGTCGCGCTCGCCCGGCTGCTGCTCTCCGGGCCGGACATGCTGCTGCTCGACGAGCCGACCAACCATCTCGACGCCGAATCGGTCGCCTGGCTCGAGCGCTTCCTGGCGGAATTTCCCGGCACCGTCGTCGCGGTGACCCACGACCGCTATTTCCTCGACAACGTCGCCGGCTGGATCCTCGAACTGGACCGCGGGCAGGGCATCCCCTGGCAGGGCAACTACTCGTCCTGGCTCGACCAGAAACAGAAGCGGCTGGAGCAGGAGGGCAAGGCCGAGGCCGCCCGCCAGCGCACACTGGGCCGGGAGCTGGACTGGATTCGCCAGGCGCCGCGCGCCCGTCAGTCCAAGAGCAAGGCGCGGGTCAGCGCCTACGAGTCGCTGCTCGCCGAAGCCGGCGAACAGGCGCCGGAGCAGATGCAGATATGGATTCCGCCGGGACCGCGCCTGGGCGATGTCGTGATCGAGGCGCAGGGCGTGCGCAAGGCGTTCGGCGACCGGCTGCTCATGGACGACCTGAACTTCCTGATGCCGCCCGGCAGCATCGTCGGCATCGTGGGGCCGAACGGCGCCGGCAAGACGACCCTGTTCCGCATGATCGCCGGGCAGGAGGCGCCGGACGCCGGCACGTTGCGCGTCGGCGAGACGGTACAGCTCGGCTTTGTCGACCAGTCGCGCGCCTCGCTCGACGATGCGAAGACAGTGTGGCAGGAGATTTCCGGCGGGGTGGACATGCTGGCGCTGGGCAAGCGGGAAATTCCCAGCCGCGCCTACGTCTCGAATTTCAACTTCAGGGGCGGCGACCAGCAGAAAAAGGTCGGCATGCTCTCCGGCGGCGAGCGCAACCGGGTGCATCTCGCCAAGGTGCTGAAGTCCGGCGCCAACCTGCTGCTGCTCGACGAGCCGACCAACGATCTCGACGTCGACACCATGCGCGCGCTGGAGGAGGCGCTGCTCGCCTTCGCCGGCTCGGTCATGGTGATCAGCCACGACCGCTGGTTCCTCGACCGGATCTGCACCCACATCCTGGCCTTCGAGGGCGACAGCCGCGCGGTCTGGAACGAAGGCAACTGGCAGGATTACGAGGAAGACCGGCGCAAACGGCTGGGCGACGCCGCCGAGCAGCCCCACCGCATCAAGTATCGCCGGCTGGATGCCTGAGCGCCGACGGCTTCGCAATTTCCGCGGTCGACATTTCCGCCTTCACCTGTATTTGACCGCGTTCGGGTTGAGCAATGGCCGCGTCGGCGCGTATAGACAGGGTCAGGGGGAGGCGTCATATTTCTGCCGGTTTTAGGCCGATTCTCAGTCTCCCCAGGATGCCGATCGGGCGTCGGTAGCTGCGGTTTTCCGCCAAGGGAAAGGCGTTTCATGCGTTTTGCGCATCCGCACATCCGGGTGGCGGCTGCCGCCCCTGTCTTTATTGTCGGGGTCCTCTTGGCCGGTTTGTCGGCCGAGGCCGCCGGCTGCGCCCGGATTGCCGACACGATTCTGGTCACCGGCGAACCGGCGACCGGCGCCGGCGGCGCTTCCGATTCCGGCTTCAGCCCGCCGCTGGAAGATTTCGAGACCTTCGCCGCCTTCATGCACAAGGCCCGGGGCGACAAGCCGGACTTCCTGCGCGCGAAGTGGGAGCGCTATCTCGCCATGATCGAGAATTTCGACCTGTGGCGGGACAAGGAGAAGCGCGCCTTCCTGGCGACCGCGCGCGAAGAGTTTTCCCGCAGCGGCAGCGCAGCGCGGACCTACGCCCATACCTTTCTCGATATCGGCTGCGGCGTGACGATTTCCGGCCCGCACATCGTGGGCCGCATGACCTCGGAACTGGATGTCCAGCCCGGCGACAGGGTGCTCGAGATCGGTACCGGCTCCGGCTATCAGGCGGCGCTCCTGACCTATCTGACGCCGCACGTCTATTCGGTGGAGATCATTCCGTCCCTTTCCGAGTCGACGGACCGGATCCTCGACAAGCTGACCGATGCCAAATATATCGAATTCGCCCGGGTCCTGCGGAAGACCGCCGACGGCTATTTCGGCTGGGCGGAGCATGCGCCCTTCGACAAGATCATCGTGACCGCCGGCATCGACCACATCCCGCCGCCGCTGGTGAAGCAGCTGGCGGACGGCGGCGTGATGGTCATCCCGGTCGGCCCGCCCGGCGCCCAGTCATTGCTCAAGCTGACCAAGACAAGAAGCGAGACCGGCCGCATCCGCATCAAGCGGCACGATATCTATGCCGCCCAATGCAGCCGGGCGGAAAAACAGCGCTGCAAGCGCAAGGTGAGCTTCGTGGCGCTCACCAAGTATCGGGGCGGCAAGACCGTTTCGCGCTGGGGCCGGGACTAGGGCGATTTGCGACTTGCGTGGGGCAGACACACGATTTCCTTGGCCGGTCGACCCCTCGATACGGCGCTGGCGCGCCTACTCGGGATGAGGGGAGTTTGTGGCCTGTCCTACCCTCTCCCTCACCCTGAGTAGCCCCGGATGTAATCCGGGGCGTATCGAAGGGCGCGCCGGCTGGCCGCTTCCAATTCGTGTCCACACGGATTCGGCCTTCGGTTCGATGAAAAGTCCGGCGCCTTGACAGTTTCCTCCGCCAATTCTGCCGGCATGGAGCGCCGCGCGCTCGACCTGTCGTTCTATGTTTCGGTCGGTCTGATCGCCGGCGCGATCATCGCGCTGCAGATCGGCATCATGCGGGTCTTCGCGGTCGGAACCTGGTCGCATTTCGGCTCGTTCGTGATCTCGATCGCCATGCTCGGCTTCGGCGTGATGAGCGCGGCGATGTGCGTGAGTATGCCGGCCTTCCGGAAATACTGGGAGCCGCTGATTACCGGCGCGCTCATCGTTTTCGGACCGCTCATGCTGCTGTCGAACGCCGTCGCCCAGTCGCTCGGCTTCAACCCGATCGAGCTGGTCGCCAACCCGGAGCAGAAGTTCCGGCTCTTCTATCTGTTTCTGGTCTATTTCATTCCGTTCCTGCCCGGCGCCCTTTTCCTCGGGCTGGTATTCCTGCGCGGCCAGGCGGTGTTCGGGAAGGTCTACTTCGCCGACCTCGCCGGCTCCGGCCTGTGCGGGCTGGTCTTCCTCGCCGGCCTTTATGTCGTGCCGCCGGACTGGATCCTGCTGATCCCCTTCGGCCTGTGGGCGCTCGCCGCGACGGTGTGGTTCGGCGCCGCGCGCGCCTGGGTGCCGCTCGCCATCGCCGCCATGCTGGGCGCCGGCGCGCTGTGGGTCTCGGCAAGCCACACACGGATCGAGGTCAACCAGTTCAAGGGCGTCAGCTACGCCCGCAAGTTCCCGGATTCGAAGCGCATCTACCGCGATTATTCCCCCTTCGGCCTGCTCGAGGGCTACGCCAGTTCCTACCTGCATTTTGCGCCGGGGCTGAGCGACAACGCCTCGGTCAATCTCGAGTCGATGCCGAAGAACGCCTATCTGGCGCTCTACATCGATTCCGACGGCCCCATCGGGGCGATGAAGCGGATCCCGCGGGCGCAGCAGGCCTATTTCGAATTCCTGCCGATGTACGCGCCCTACATCGTCAAGAAGCGGCCGGACGTCTTCGTGGTCCAGCTGGGCGGCGGCATCTCGTCGAACGTCGGCCTCGCCGCCGACGCCAGGTCGCTCACCGTTGCCGAAAGCAATCCGGCGCTGCTCCGGGCGCTGACCGGCGACGGGCCGATTACCCGCCTGACCGGCAATCCGCTCAACGACGCCAAGGTCCGGATCGTCCCCTATGACGGGCGGCTCCATCTCGCCGGGGTCCGGGACCGCTACGACGTCGTCGACCTGAGCCTCGCCGATTCGACCGGCCTCAGCCACGCCGGCGGCTTCGCCATCGTCGAGAAATACAATTACACCCTGGAGACCCTGCAGGACTACATGCGCGCGCTCAAGCCGGACGGCGTGCTCGCGATCACCCTGTGGAACAAGGAGGACCTGCCGAAATCGGTGCCCAAGCTGTTCGCCACCGTGGCCGCTGCGGCCCGCGGCCTCGACGGCGACAGGGCCCGGGACAGGCTCTTCATCTTCCACACCTATCTCTCGACCGTCACGGTTCTGTACAAGAAGAACGGCTTTACCCCGTCCGAGACCGCGGCCCTGACGGCGTGGTCGGAGGACATGTCGTGGGAACTGCTGCACGCGCCCGGCGGCCCGGCCGGTGCGTCCCGATTCGATCCGCAGGACGCCGCACGCATCTGGCGGACCTATCGGGCCTCCCATTTCATCGTCGGCAAGGCCGAAGCCGGGTCCGGGGGCCACGGGGCGCCGGACGGCAGGGACGCGGACCGGCCGGCGCCGACCTGGCAGAATCTCTACCGGCTGATGCTGAGCCACATGCTGGCCGGCGAGTTTGCCGAGGTGCAGGAAAAATACGTCTTCGACACCCGCCCGCTGACCGACAACCGGCCCTATTTCGCCGCCTATATCAAGGCGCCGGAAATCCCGCACTTTCTCGACCAGCTCGAAGCCGTGTCCGACGAATGGGGCTATCTGCTGCTCTGGGCGACTCTGGTCATCGCGACGATCTTCGGCGTCTTCCTGATGATGATTCCGGTGGCTGCGGGATGGCGCACGATCTTTTCGCGCCAGCCCGGCAAGGTCGGCATTTTCGTCTACTTCTTCTGCCTCGGCGCCGGCTACATCACCATCGAGGTCGGCCTGATCGGCAAGTTCCTGGTGGCGCTCTCGAACCCGACCATTTCGGCGACTGTGCTGATCACCAGCATGCTGTTTTTCTCCGGCCTGGGCTCGCTGGCCAGCGGGCGTTTCGTTGCGGATTGCCGGCGCGTCATGCCCCGGATTTTCCTCGGCATCGCGGCGCTGGTGGCGCTGGGCGCCCTGCTGTTCGATCCGGTGCTCGGCGCGATCGGCCAGTGGCCCTACCCGCTGCGCATCGCCACCTGCATCCTGCTGATCGCGCCGGCGGCCTTCCTGATGGGCTTCCCCTTCCCGACCGGCATGACGATGCTCTCGCGCCTCGGCAAGGAGCGGTTTTTCCTGTGGGCCTGGGGGATCAACGGCACTTTCTCCGTCGTCGGCGCGGTCGCCGTGCCGATCGTCAACGTACTGTTCGGCCAGCAGACCCTGCTGCTCTCCGCCGCCGCCCTCTACCTGATCGCCCTCCCGGCCTTCTTCAGCCTGCTCAAGCCGGCGCCGGACGCCGACGCGGCGGCTTGACGCCTACACGCCCCGTCCGCCGTCGACCGGGAAGGCGACACCGGTGATGAAGCTTGCCTCGTCGCTGGCCAGCCACAGGGCGGCCTTGGCGACATCCTCGGAGGTGCAGAGCCGGCCGAGCGGCACCGTCGCCTCGAAGGCCGCGCGGGTGTTGGCGCCAAGGAAGGAAGGCAGCAGCGGCGTATCGCCGGCGACCGGGCAGATCGCGTTGACCCGGATATTGTCCGGGCCGAGTTCCGCCGCCATCGACTTGGTCATGGTGATCGCCGCGCCCTTCGAGGCGTTGTACCAGGTGAGCCCCGGCCGCGGGCGCAGGCCGGCGGTCGATGCCGTGTTGATGATGCAGCCGCCGCCCTGCTCGCGCATCAGCGGCACGATCTCCAGCGCCGCCAGGTAGATCGCCTTCACGTTGACGGCGAAGATGCGGTCGAATTCCTCTTCGCCGACCTCCAGCATCGGCCGGTTGACGTGGGTGATGCCGGCATTGTTGACCATGGTGTCGAGGCGGCCGTAGCGGTCGACCGCCATGCCGACCATGGCCTTCACGTCGTCCCGGTCGGCGACGTCGGCATGGACATAGGCGCCGCCGATCTCGTCGGCGACCTTGCGGCCGAGCTGGTCGTTCAGGTCGGCGCAGACGACGTTCGCGCCCTCCGCGGCATAGCGCCGGGCGATGGCTTCGCCGAAGCCCGATGCCGCGCCGGTGACGATGGCTGCCTTGTCCTTGAGCTGCATGGCGGTCTTCTCCGCTGGTCGTTGTCGAGGGTCCGGGGATGATGCGGCGGCAAACTGCCTTACCCGGCCCGCACTGGCAACAGGGCGGGAGGCCCCGGCGGCGGCCATGGGGACAGGCGACTCCTCAACCGCCGGCGGGTTGTGTATGGAAGGCTGCCTTACCGACAGCGCAGCCGGATTGCAGGAGGATACCGTGGCAGGAATTTTCATCGCGTTCGTGAACGTGACCGATCCGGAGAAATACAAGAATTACGCGGCGCTCACGCCAGCGGCGGTCGCCGCCTACGATGGCGAGTGGCTGGTGCGCGGCGGCGAAACCGAGACATTCGAGGGGCCTGAAGAGACCCGCCGGGTCGTCGTCATCCGCTTCCCCTCGGTCGAGCGGGCGCGGGAATTCTGGACATCGCAGGAATACCAGGCGGCGAAGATCGAACGCGCCGGCGCGGCCGAGATGCACGCGATCCTCGCCGAGGGCGCATAAACCGTGCCGTACCGGGCCATCCCGCAGGAGATCGAGGCGTTCGAGGCGGACGGCGCCGTCCTGCTGAAGGGCGTCATCGGCCCGGAATGGCGTGAGCGGGTCGCCGCGGCGATCGAGCGGGACATCGCGAACCCCGGCCCGTTCTGCCACAGCTACGAGGCCGAGGGTGAGGGCCGGTTCCACGGCAATCTGCGCGTCTGGCAGAACGATCCGGATTTCCGCGCTTACTGCTTCGGGAGCGGCCTGGCGGAGCTGGCGGCGCAGTTCTTCGGCGCATCCAAGATCAACCTGCTCTACGACCAGCTCTTCGTGAAGGAGCCGGGGACGGTCAACCGGACCCGCTGGCACAACGACCAGCCCTACTGGCCGGTGCGCGGCCGGCAGGTCATGTCCTTCTGGCTGGCGCTGGACCCGACCACGGCGGAGAACGGCCGCCTGGAATTCGTCCGCGGCTCGCACCTGTGGGACCGCTGGTTCCAGCCCGAACCGTTCGGCAAGACCGTGACCCGCAGCTACGACGACAATCCGGACTATGAGACGATGCCGGATATCGAGGCGGCGCGCGGCAACTACGACATCGTCGCCTGGGACATGGAACCCGGCGACGTTATCGCCTTCCATGCCATGGCGGTCCACGGCGCCGGCGGCAACCTGCGCAGCGACGTGCGCCGGCGCGGCTACACGGTGCGCTATACCGGCGACGACGCCCGTTACGATACGAGGCCGGGCACGGCGAAGCCTCTGATGACCGATGCGCTGGGCGACGGCGACCCGATGGACAGCGGCCTCTACCCGGTCGTGTGGCGGCGGGACGCGGCGGCCGCTGCCTGAGCTTGCCCCGAATGCGGGCGGGAATGCGCCGGAACGCGCGGTTGACAGCCGCCCGGCGCCGGCCTATCTGCCCGCCTTCGGATCGATTTCCCCAGCCGGCGCCGGACCCATGAAAGTCGCAAGCTCCGTCAAGACCCTGAAGAAGCGCCACAAGGACTGCCGCGTCGTGCGCCGGCGCGGGCGCATCTATGTGATCAGCAAGACGGTGCGCAAGTTCAAGGCGCGCCAGGGCTGACACGGCAGGGGCGCCTGCCCGGATACGGTTGAAACGGCGGGCCCCGGTCCGCCGTTTTGCGTTTCAGGGACCCCCACCGTTCCCGGCAGCGAGGCCGGCGCCCAGTCGGCGCGCGGTCAGTGCCCGGTCAGCGCCCGGGCGAGCCAGACGTGATAGTGCCGGGTCGGCGCGTCCATCACCGGGGTGAGCGCACCGCCGTCGAACGCCGCCGAGTGGCGGCCGGCCTGCATTCCTTCGACGGGGATCACGTCTTCGGCGAAGATGCCGCGCCAGATCTCGACCGTCTGCCGGCGCAGCGCCTTCAGGTCGCCGGACAGGCCGTCGGGGCTGTAGCAGTAGATGCGCGCCCGCTCGGTCGTGCGGCCCGGCGCAACCGGCGTCGCGATCACGCTGTAGAGATGGTCGCGGTGAATACCGAACATGACGTTGGGAAAGACGGCGATATATTCGGCCTTTTCCAGCCATTCGTCCGGCAGCCCGTCGAGGGTCGGCAGCCGGCGGCCCTCTTCGTCCATCGGCGGGCGGCAGACCGTGGAGCCCTGGCCCGCGATGCCGCCCGGCCCGGCGATGTTGTAATGGTCCTCCAGGCGCGAGAAGCGGTTGAGGCCGGGATGGATGGTCGGCAGATGATAGGATTCGAGATAGTTCTCGATCGGCAGCTTCCAGTTGGTCGCCAGGTCGAAGCCGAAGCCGAAGCCGTCCTCTGTAACCAGCGTTGCATCCTCGAACGCCGCCCAGCGTTCCTTCAGCGGCGCCAGCACCTCGGCGAGCGGCGGCGCCTTGCCGTCGAGATTGACGAAGACGGTATCGTGCCAGACGCCGCTGCGCACCGGCATGAGGCCGAAATCTCCGGTATCGAAGCCCTCGCATTCGTGGACGCCGGGGCCGCCGACATGGGGCGTGGCGCTCAGGCTGCCGTCGAGACCGTAGCACCAGGCGTGATAGGGGCATTTGATGACCCGGCCGGCGTTGCCCGGCTCCGCCACCAGCTTCATGCCGCGATGGCGGCAGACATTGTGGAAGACGCGCAATTCCCCGTCGCGGCCCCGCACCAGCAGCAGCGGCAGGCCGGCCAGATCGACCGGGAACAGGTCGCCGGGCTCCGGCACGTCGGCGCCGAAGGCGAGCGCCGTCCAGCCGGTCGCCAGCACCGTGTCGCGCTCCAGGGCCAGCATCGCATCGTCGGTATAGAACGGCGCCGGCAGGCCGGTCGGGTGCTGCGGATCGTCTGCCAGCGCAGCGACCGCAGCGGCGATCCCGGGGGTCCAGGCAGGCGCGGCGGCGGGGGAGGAATCCGGGGTTGGAGACACGCGCATGTTCATTGCTCATTCTCGCACAGGTTAAGGCCATACGGAATGTCGGGGCGCGCTCATACGCCCATGCCGGGCGTTTGAAAAGACCGAATCGCGAAGCCCCATGCGCCGAAGCCGGTCCGGGGCAATCGCGCACTCCGGTAGAATGCGGTTCCGGCCCGGTCTATTCTTCGTTGAGCCCGGTTCTGGCGGACGCCGGCGGCGATGTTCCGATTCGCCCACAGGATACGCAGCGTGAATTTTCGTTCCGTGCTTCTTGTCGCCGTTGTTGTCCTGCACGCGGCCCAGGCGTCCGGCCAGGATCTCCTCCGGACCGGCATCGACGCCTACCGGCGCGGCGACTATCCTGAAGCCTTGAAGGCCTTCCGCGTACTTGCCGAACGGGGCAACGCGAACGGGCAGAACACGCTGGGCATCCTGTACGGCAGGGGTCTCGGTGTCCCGGCCGATCACGCGGAAGCGGTAAAGTGGTTCCGCAAGGCCGCGAAACAGGGGCACGCGGTTGCGCAGCACAATCTGGGCAGCGCCTATTTCCGGGGCCGGGGGATCGCCGCCGACGATGTCGAAGCGCTGAAATGGTTCCGCAAGGCGGCGGCGCAGGGACATGCGGCCTCCCAGCACAATCTGGGTTTCGCCTATTTCACGGGTAAAGGGGTGCCGGCCGACAATGCGAAAGCGGCCCGGTGGTTCCGCCTGGCCGCGGAACGCGGCCTGGCGCGGGCGCAGTACAATCTGGGCCTGTTATACTTCCGGGGATACGGCGTCCCGCAGGACGATTTCCGGGCGTTCGTCTGGACCAGCCTGGCCGCCGGACAGGGATATGTCCGGGCGCCGGAGTTGAGAGATGCCGCCCGGCTCCGCCTTTCGCCCGCGGCGCAAAACCGGGCGGCGGACCTGATCGCGGAAATCTGGCAGCGAATCCGGGCCGCCCGGCGGAGGTAGCGCCGGCGCAACGGGCGTTGGGGCCGGAATCGCCGCCGCGGCGGCCGCCGAAGCTTTCACGCCGCCGGGAATGTATCGCCCGCCGCATTCGGGTCGACCGGGCGGGCGGGCGGCGGCTTGAGCGGGCCCCACATGCGGTATTCGAAGGGCGGTGCGGCCTGCCGGAAGGCCGGCCGCTCCCTCATCCGCCCGAACCATGCGCCGACTGCCGGCAGGTCGGCCCACAGGCCGGCAAGGTCGAGGGACTCGACCCGGTCGAGGATCGGCGCGACGCAGATGTCGGCCAGCGAATAGTCCGGCCCGCAGATCCACGGGCCGCCGCCCGCATTCAGCACAGTCTCCAGATGCGTCATGTGCCAGCGGAATTTGGCCGCGGCCGCGTCGACGGCGGCACGGTCCGGCGGCCCGGAAACCCGGTGCAGATAGTCCTGCGCCCGCGTCTGGTCCGGATGGCGCAGCGACCATTCCTCAAGTTGTTCCATGCCGAAGCCCACGCTGCGCAGCTTCATCATCAGATTGAAGCTGAGGGTGACGATCAGCGGAAACAGGTATTCCTGCTCTTCGGCGATCCATTCGCGCATGGTCGCGCGCGCCGCCGGTTCGTCGGGCCTGAGCCGGGGTTCGGGGAACCGCTCGTCCAGATAGCGGGCGATCTCGGAGGACTGGATGACCGGGCGGCCGTCATGGACCAGCGTCGGAATCTTGCTGTGGCGGTTGAGCGCCTGGTATTCGAGCCGGAAATGCTCGAAGCGGTGGGTCGCGATATAGCGCTCTGCCCAGTCCAGCCCCTTCTCGGCCAGGACCAGCCGGACCTTGAAGCAGCAGGGCGAATCCCAGAAGTGATAGAGTTCCAGCATGGCCGGGGTCCTGCAGGTTCCGCTTGCGGCGCCGGCCGACCGGCGCGACGGACGACCCTGCGCCGCGGATTGCACCGACGTCAACTGCCGCCCTGCCCCTTCCGTGCCGGATCCTGCCCCTTGTGCCCGGCGAGCCACGCCCGGAAGCGCGCCACGATCCGGTCGTAGAGGCTGGCATACCATTCGGTATCCTTGAGGATCGCCGTGCTGAAGTTCGACGGGTCGGTCGGCAGGTGGGGCCGCATGTCCACGCCGGTTCCGGCGTGTCGGGAGACCAGCTTCATCGACGACCGGCGGGCCGGGCCGTAGGCGATGTACTTCGCCTGGTCGGCGAGCGGACGGGTGCCGGTTGCGAACCGAATGAAACGCAGGGCATCACGCAGCCGCGGAGTCCCTTTCGGGATCGCCAGGGCGCTCAGTTCGGAGACCTGCGCGTCCCAGACGATTTCGATGGGATGGCCCCTGACCGCGGCGGCATCGAACAGGCGGCCGTTATACTGCGAAGCGATGACCGCCTTTCCGGAGACGAGCAGCTCCACCGGCTGCGCCACGTCGGTCCACCAGATCGTATGGTCGCGGATGCTGTCGAGCTTCTCGAAGGCGAGCCGGAGGCCGCGTTCCGTGCTCAGCAACGGGTAGATTTCCTGGCGCGGCACCCCGTAGGACCTCAGCGCCCATTCGAGGTTTGCGTCGGGAATCTTCTGCAGCGCCCGCTTGCCGGGGAAGCGCCGGATATCGAACAGGTCCCGGATCCGGCTCGGGCGCTCGCCCGGAAAGGCGTTGCGGTTGTACGCGATGACCGTCGCATAGACAATATGCGACACCCCGCACTCCGTCAGCGCGCCGTCGACGAAGTCCCGGCGGGCCGGCGTGCCGTCGATGCCCGGCAGAAGAATCGAATGGTCGATCGGCTCCAGCAGCCCCTGTTTGCAGGCCGCGCGGTTATCGGCCTTCGTCATGTCGATGACGTCCCAGGTGACGCTGCCGCTGCGGCGCTGCCGGCGGAGTTCGGCCAGCCCGCCATTGTAGCGCGCGGTCCGGATGGGGATGCCCGTCTTTGCGGTGAACGGCTCGAAATAGGCTTTCTTCTGGCTGTGTTCGTAGGCGCCGCCCCAGGTCGCGACCGTAAGCGCCCGGTCGGCGGCGGCGCCCGGCCCGGCGACAGCAAGCCATATGGCGGCCGCGAGGACCGCGAGTCCGGCGGCGGCGAAACGGATCGGTTGCAGTGGCATGGCTCCTCCCGGCCGGCGGCGGGCGCTCAGGCCCCCGCATTCTCCTCCCGGCGCATGTCGTTCATCGTGTCCAGCCACGCCTTGACGATGGCCGCCTCGAACACCACGCCCAGCATCCGGCCGTCTTCCCCGTCCTCGAGAACCGGGATGCTCTCGCCGACGAAATCGCCCATCTGCTCCATCGCGGCCCAGATCGACATTCCCCCCGTGAAAATCAACGCCTCCGGCTTCGCGAGATGCGCGACCGTAGCGCCGGACGCCGCGCCGCCGCCATCTTCCCACGCCACCAGTTCGTCGAGTTTCACCGTGCCGAGGTAACGTCCGTCGGTGTCGACGACATAGCCCTCGTGGCGGCGGTCCCCCACGAGCCGCGATTTCGCCTTGGCAGGCGGTGTGTCCGGCGCCAGGGCCGTGTAGTCCTGGCTGAGGTAGCCGTCGATCGGGCGGAGGTCGAGGATCGCCCTGTCCCGGCCGGAGGCAAGGTCGAAGCCCCCGGCCCGGAGCTGCACGTCGAACAGGGACCGGCCGAAAATCCGGTAGGAGACCAGGTTCGAGAAGACGACGCTGACCATGGCTGCGGTCGCCAGGTCGTAGTTGCGGGTCAGTTCGAACACGATCAGGATCGCGGTGAGCGGCGCGCCGATGACCGCGCTGGTCACGGCAACCATGCCGCAGATCGCATAGATGGCGATGTCCGAGCGCAGGTCGCCGAGCAGCGGTTCGGCGCCGACGCCGGCGAGCGCGCCGAACAGGATGCCGATCAGCAGGGCCGGGCTGAACACGCCGCCGGCGAAGCCGAAGCCGATGCACAGCGCCGTCGCAGCGATCTTGGCGACGAGCAGCGCAGCCAGTTCTGCCGGGGCGAAGGCGCCATCGATGACGGCGAAGCGCAGCGTCTCCTTGCCGATGCCCAGGATGTCGGGCAGCCAGATCGCGGCCACGCCCAGGGCCGCGCCCGCCAGCATCGGCTTGGACCAGTCGGCGAGAGGCAGGGACCGGGCGACCCGGCCGGCGAAGAGGATCGCGCGCATATAGAGCACGGCGACGAAGGCGCCGACGGCGCCGATCAGGATGAAACCGAGGAATTCCGGCGCGGCCTTCACGCTTACCGCCTCCACCTGGAACAACGGCGGGCGCTCGAAGACGATGTTGGCAACGACGTAACCGATCGTCGCCGCCACGGTGATCGGCGCGAAGGTGCGCAGGGAATAGTGGCGCAGGATCACCTCGTGGGCGAAAATGATTCCCGCGATCGGGGCGTTGAACGCCGTCGCGATCGCGGCAGCTGCGCCGCAGCCCACCCCCGCCGTACCCATCCACCGGCTGTTCCGGTCGAACCGGGCGGCGAGGGAGCCGAGGGTCGCGCCGAGATGCGCGAGCGGACCGTATTGCCCGACGGACGCGCCGGAGCCGAGGGAAACCAGGCTGGTGAGAGCGCTGAGGAAGCCGGCGCGGGCCGGCATCCGGCCGTCGTGCAGATGGGCGGCGCGGATGATGTCCGGCGGCCCGTGCGGCCGGCGATCCGGCATGTAGCGGTGCAGCACGCCGACGATCAGCCCACCCGCTGCCGGCACGCAGATGGTGGCAACCGTCAGCAGAAGCGGATCGCCTGCCATGAAGCGGCTGCGCGGCGAGACGAGCAGCCAGTCATTCAGCAGGGCGACCGTTTCGACGAACCCGATCGCGGCCAGGGACGCCAGCGTCCCGGCCACGACGCCGAGCGCGGCGATCGACACGATCCGGAGAGCCGCAACCGCCGCCCGGGGCATCGGCCGCTTAGCCCGGCCCGGATTGACAGATGCCCGGCACGTCCCGCCCCCGGCGGCGGAGCAGCGCCGGTGGGTCCGGCGCCGCTCTTGCCGCGCCGGACCGCCGGGTCAGGCGTGCAGTTCCTGGGCCATGCGCGTCCCGTCGGGCGCACGGTCCTCAGGCGGCGCGGCGACCGCGCTCGGATCCTCGTGCAGCGACTTGATGATGCCGTATGCCATCAGCAGCAGGATCACGCTGACCGGGAGCGCTGCGGCGATCGACGCCGTCTGAAGGGCCGTCAGGCCGCCTGCCGCCAGCAGGACGGCAGCGACGAAGCCCTCGCCCATGCCCCAGACGATGCGGAAGCGCTGGGGCGGGTTGTCGTCGCCCATGCTCAGCATGGTCGTAATCACCAGCGTTCCCGAATCCGACGAGGTGATGAACCAGGTTGCCAACAGCATGGTGGCGAGCGCCGCCATGGCCCAGTTGAGCCAGCCAAGCTCCGTCACCTGGCTGATCGTGCCGTAGAGCGCAGACGGCAGATCCCAGTTGCGCACCAGGTCTGCGATGCCCGCCGTGCCGACGCCGCCGGCGGCATTCAACTCCATCCACATCGCCGTCCCGCCGAACATGCACAGCCACACGAACGAGATCGAGGTCGGCACGAACATCACGCCGAGCATGAATTCGCGGATCGTCCGGCCCCGGCTGATCCGGGCGATGAACATGCCGACGAAGGGCGCCCAGGATATCCACCAGCCCCAGTAGAAAATGGTCCAGCCGCCCTGCCAGGAGGCCGCGCCCTTATCGCTGAAGATCTGGAAGCCCATTGGAATGGCGTTCCACAGATAGTCGCCGAGAGTCGTGATGAAGAAGCCCATCAGCCAATTGAACGGCCCGCCGAACAGGAAGAAGGCCAGCAGCACCGCGCTCAGCCAGATATTCCACTCGGAGATTATCCGGATGCCATTGCCGACACCCGATACCGCCGACAGGGTCGCCACGACGGAAATCACCGCGATCAGGACAAGCTGCGTGACCAGACCAGGGTCGAGCCCGAACAGATGATTGAGACCGGCCGCCATCTGGGTGACGCCGAGACCCAGGGACGTCGCAACGCCGAACACCGTGCCGAACACGGCCAGCAGATCCACGGCATGTCCGATCGGCCCGTAGATCCGGTCGCCGATGATCGGATGCAGCGACGAGCGCAGGGTCAGCGGCAGCTTCTTGCGGAAGCCGAAATAGGCCAGACACAGCCCGACGATCACATAGACCGCCCAGGCGTGGAAACCCCAATGGAAATAGGTCACCCGCATCGCAGCAATCGCTCGCTGCTCGTTCATCGCCGTATGGCCGGCTACGTCGGCAAACGGGTTATTGGGATATTTCCATGGCTGGGTGTTGTCGAAATAGAACATCGGCTCGGCGATGCCGAAGAACAGGATGCCGATGCCGACGCCTGCCGAAAACAGCATTGCAAACCAGGAGAATCTGGAAAATTCCGGCCGGCTGTCGTCGTCGCCCAGCCTGATCTTTCCGAATCGGCTCAGCATCAGGTAGAAGCACACGAACATCAGGATCACCAGCGCAATCACATAGTACCAGTTGAGCGCTGTCTCGATCCAGCCGCGGACCGCCGAGTAGATCCCGTTGGCAAACTCCACGTTGAGCGCGGTGAAGACCACGAAGGCGACCACCATGCCCTTCGCCGCCAGCCCCATGCCGCTGTGCAGCCCTTTGAAAATGCCGGTTTCGGCGACGAGATTTCGGTTTGTCGACATTGATTGAATCTCCGGTCTCAAATGCTGGACATCGCCCGGCGCCCGAAGACCGCGAACCCTGTCCGACGCCGCGACGATAGCACAGCCGGCCGCCCTTGTCCCACCGGTCCGTGCAACTGCAAACACTTTCTGTGGATGCCGGCCGTGGATGCCGGAGCGGCAAGGGCCGACGGCGCGAGCGGCGCGGACCCTCCGTTCTCCGCCGGCAAGGCGACACGCGAGCGGCGCCTGAAGGCGATGCCTCGCCCGCGGCGGCGCGCATGTGCGGGCCGCCCTTTCGGATCCGGGACCGGCGGACCGACGGCCGATTGACAGCGATAGCGGCAAAACGCGAAAACGGACGACAGGTTCTCCGGCCATCGGAAGGCGTGCCGGCCCGGCGCGGTGCGATACGGGAAAAGCGTGACGACGATCGCCGTTTATATCGGCGCCGCCCTCGCCGAGATCGCAGGGTGCTTTGCGTTCTGGGCGTGGCTCCGCCTCGACAAGCCGGTCTGGTGGGTCCTGCCCGGCCTGCTCTCGCTGGCGCTGTTCGCCTGGCTGCTGACGCTGACCCATGTGCAGGCGGCGGGGCGCGCCTATGCCGCCTATGGCGGCGTCTACATCGCCGCGTCGCTGTTCTGGCTGTGGGCCGTCGAGGGCGTCGCCCCGGACCGCTGGGACCTGATCGGCGTCTCTGTCGTTCTGGTCGGCGCCGGCATCATCCTCTTTGCGCCGCACGGCGCCTGAGCGGCGGCGCAGGCGGGACCTTCAGTTCATCGCGGCCGGCTTCGGCCCGCCGGCGGCCCAGTCGAGCAGTTCGACCGTATGGACGACCGGAACGCCGGCGTCGCCGGCAAGCTGCATCGTGCAGCCGATATTGCCGGTCGCGATGACGTCGGGCGCGGTCGCTTTCAGGGTGGCGATCTTGCGCGCCTTGAGCCGGCCGGCGAGCTCGGCTTGCAGCATGTTGTAGGTACCCGCCGAGCCGCAGCACAGATGGCCCTCCGCCGGTTCTCTCACAGCAAAGCCGGCATTGCGCAGCAGGACGAGCGGCGGGTCCTTGATCTGCTGGCCGTGCTGCATCGAACAGGCGGAATGGTAGGTCACGGCCACCGTCTCCGGCGTCCGGACATCGCTCGTGTCCAGCCCGGCGAGAAATTCCGTAATGTCCCGCGCCAGACCGGAGATCCGGGCCGCCTTCTCGGCCCAGGCCGGGTCGTCCCGGAACATGTGGCCGTAGTCCTTGACCGTCGTCCCGCAGCCGGAGGCGTTGACGACGATGGCGTCCAGCCCCGCGCCGTCAACCTCGGCGATCCAGGCGTCGATCATCGCCTTTGCCTGGGCATGGCTCGCTTCGGTGCGGCCCATGTGATGCACCAGCGCGCCGCAGCAGCCGGCCGGCCGGGCGACGACAACCTCGACGCCGAGGCGGTTGAGCAGGCGCACCGTCGCTTCGTTGACCTGCGGCCCGAGCACCTGCTGGGCGCAGCCGGCCAGCATGGCGATGCGCTTTCCGGCCGGCCCATGCTCGGCCCGAAACACCGCCGCCCGGTCGGCCCAGCCCGGCGCCGGCAGTTTCGGCGGCAGCAGGTTCAGCATGGTCCGCAGCCGCTGCGGCATCAGCGCCCGGAACGGCCGGGCCAGCGAGCCGGCGATCAGCATCCAGCGGAACAGGCCGGGCCGGGGCAGTAACAGCGCGATGAAGGCGCGGGTCAGCCGGTCGAGGAGCGGGCGCTTGTAGGTCTCCTCGATATGCGCCCGGCCGTGATCGACCAGGTGCATGTAGTGGACCGAGGCCGGACAGGTCGTCATGCAGCTCAGGCACGAGAGGCAACGGTCGATATGCTTGACCTCTTCGGCGGTCGGCGGCCGGTCCTCCTCCAGGAAGCTCTTGATCTGGTAGATGCGGCCGCGCGGGCTGTCGAGTTCGTCGCCGAGCAGGACGTAGGTCGGGCAGGTCGCGGTGCAGAAGCCGCAATGGACGCAGGAGCGCAGGATGCCGTTGACCGTCTCGATGGCCGGGTCGGCGAGCTGCGCCAGGGTGAAGTTGGTCTGCATGCCCCTACCCCATCCTGCCGGGATTGAGCACGCCGTTGGGGTCGAACTGCGCGCGCAAACGCTCGCTGAGCGCGGCGACCGGCGCGGGCTGCGGATGAAACACCGGAACCGCGCGGCGCAGCGCCTCCGGCCCGCGCACCAGGGTCGCGTGGCCGTCGCAGCCGTCGGCGGCGGCGCGAATCGCCTGCGCGGCGGCTTCGGTGGGCGGGGCGGAGAGCCAGACCAGGCCGCCGCCCCAGTCGGCGAACCAGTCCGCGTCGAGGTCTTCGGCGAGGCCGTTCAGGAATCCGGCCGGCGCGGCCGGCGGGGCGGACAGGCGCCAGACCGCTTTCGTCTGGTCCCTGGCAAAGAAGGAGACATCGCGCACCTCGGTCCACAGGGCGGCGGAGTTGCGGCCGTGCAGTTCCTCGGTCGCGCCCCATTCCCCGAGCAGATCGCGCAGGGCGGCGCAGCGATGCTCGACCGACGGCCCCGGTCCCTCGACCCGGACTGCCGTGGCCGCCGCGCCCGGATCGCTGACATAGCCGACCGCCGATTGCGCTGCGATACCGGCGGGCAGATGGGCCGCGCCGGAGACTTCGTGAGCCGAGTTGAGCGCCGCCGCCATAGCTTCCGCGGCCGGCCCATCGCCGAGGCCGTAGACCAGCACCGTGCGGGTCTTCTCGCCCGCGGGCAGCACCTTTACGGTCACTTCGCTCAGCACGGCCAGTGTACCGAACGAGCCGGCCATCAGCTTGCACAGGTCGTAGCCGGTGACGTTCTTCATCACCCGGCCGCCGGATTTGAAGGTCTCGCCCCGGCCGCTGACCCCGGCGAAGCCGAGAAAATGATCGCGCGCCGCGCCGGCCTTGATGCGCCGCGGACCGGCCAGGTTCGCGACGATCGCGCCGCCGAGCGTCTGCCGGCCGGCCGGCCCGCCGAACAGCGGGCCGAGGTCCGGCGGCTCGAAGGCGAGCTGCTGGCCGTTCTCCGCCAGCAGCGCCTCGACTTCGGCAAGCGGCGTCGCGGCCGAGGCCTGAAGGATCAGTTCTTCCGGTTCGTAGAGCCGGATGCCGGCGAGCGCCGACAGGTCGAGCACATGGTTGGTCGCCGGCGGCCTGCCCCAGCCCCGCTTGGTCCCGCCCCCGACAATTTCCAGCGGTGCGGCTTCGGCGACCGCCCACCGGACCGCTTCGAGAATGTCGTCATGGGAATTGGGCGAGAGGCTCTCGGTCACGGAGGTCAGAACCGCGGCAGATCCGGGAAGCGCGTCTGGCCGCGGTGGATGTGGACCCGGCCGAGTTCGGCGCAGCGGTGTAGGGTCGGGAAGACCTTGCCGGGGTTGAGCAGCTGGTCCGGGTCGAAGGCGCATTTGACGCGCTGCTGCTGCTTGAGATCGTCCTCGCTGAACATCTCGCCCATCAGGTCGCGCTTCTCGACGCCGACGCCGTGTTCGCCGGTCAGCACGCCGCCGACCTCGACGCACAGCTTCAGGATATCGGCGCCGAATTCCTCGGCCCGCTCCAGTTCGCCGGGCACGTTGGCGTCGTAGAGGATCAGCGGATGCAGGTTGCCGTCGCCGGCGTGGAAGACGTTGGCGACGCGCAGGCCGTAGTGGGCCGACATTTCGCCCATCCGGTCCAGCACCTCGGGCAGCCGGGCCCGCGGAATCGTGCCGTCCATGCAATAATAGTCCGGCGAGATACGGCCGACCGCCGGGAAGGCGTTCTTGCGCCCGGCCCAGAAGGCGACCCGCTCCTCCTCGGTCCGGCTGACGCGGATCTCCGTCGCGCCCTGCCCGCGCGCCAGCCCGTCGACCCGCTCGATCAGATGGTCGACCTCGGCCGCCGGCCCGTCCAGTTCGACGATCAGCAGCGCCTCGACATCCAGCGGATAGCCGGCACGGACGAATTCCTCCGCGGCGTGGATCGCCGGCCGGTCCATCATCTCGATCCCGGCCGGCACGATGCCCGAGCCGATGATCGCGCCGACCGTCGCCCCGGCAGCGGCGCTCGACGGAAAGCCGATCAGCAAGGCGCGCATGGTCTCCGGCGCCTTGAGCAGCCGCACCGTGACTTCGGTGACGACGCCGAGCAGGCCCTCAGAGCCGACGGTCAGACCGAGCAGGTCGTAGCCCGCCGCGTCGAGCTGCTTGCCGCCGAGGCGGATCAGCGTGCCGTCCATCAGCGCCATCTGGACGCCGAGCACGTTGTTGGTCGTCAGGCCGTATTTCAGGCAGTGCACGCCGCCGGAATTCTCCGCCACGTTGCCGCCGATTGTGCAGGCGATCTGGGACGACGGATCGGGCGCATAGTAGAAACCGTCGTGCTGCACCGCCTGGGTGATCGCCAGGTTGGTGACGCCGGGCTGCACGACGGCGCAGCGGTTGGCGTAGTCGATCTCGAGGATCCGGTTGAACTTGCCGAGGCCGAGCAGCACGCCGTCCTCGAGCGGCAGCGCGCCGCCCGAAAGCGAAGTCCCCGCCCCGCGCGGCACGACGCGGATGCCCTCCGTGTGGCAATAGTGCAGCACGGCCGAAACCTGCTCGACCGTTTCCGGCAGCACGACGACCATCGGCAGCTGGCGATAGGCGGTGAGGCCGTCGCACTCGTAGGGCCGCCGGCCGGTCTCGTCGTCGATCACGCCTTCGCCCGGCACGATGGCGCGCAGGGCAGCGACGATCTCCGCGCGCCGGTCGAGCACCGCGCGGTCGGGGGCGGGCATGGTGAGCATGATGCGGTTTTACCCCCCTGCCGTCCGGTTGCATAGCGCCACGGGCCGGCGCGCGGGATGCCGCGCGGCCGCCTTGCCTCGGTGCGGATTAGTTGATGTATTGAACTGTCGGCGGTCGATCTTTACCCGGCCGGCCCAGCGCCGGCGACGGCGAACCTGACCCGATACCGTCGGAACAAGCCGGAAATCCGTCCATGCGTCTGCGGATCGAGAGCGCGACAGCCTATTCCTACGACTGGCCGCCGCAGCGCTGCACGCAACGCCTCCGGCTGACGCCGATCTCCGGGCCGGGCCAGACGGTCGAGGACTGGCGGATCTCCGCACCCGGCGCGCTCGCACCCTGGACCGACATGTTCGGCAACCGCTGCCACACGCTCAACGTCGAACGACCGGCCGCAATGTTGAAAATCTGCGTCGCCGGAACCGTCGATACCCGGGACACCGCAGGGGTCCTGCCGCCATCGCCGGCCGATGCGCTGCCCGAAGCCGCCTATCTGCGCAGCAGCGGCTACGCCAGAGCTGATCAGGCGCTCGCCGCCTGGGCGGACGGATGGCGCGCCGCCTGCCGGGCCGACACACTGAACGGCCTGCATGCCCTGATGTCGGCGATCCATGCCGACGTCGCCTATGTCGAAGGCGCAACGACCGTGCTGACCACGGCGGCCGAGGCTTTCGCCAACCGGCGCGGCGTGTGCCAGGACCATGCCCACATCCTGATCGCCGCGGCGCGCCGGCTGGGCATCCCGGCGCGCTATGTCAGCGGCTATCTGTGGACCGGCGGCCCTATGGAAGAGTCTGGCGGCGAAGCCTTCAGCGCCAGCCACGCCTGGGCGGAATGCCGGGTCGAGGGGCTGGGCTGGGTCTCCTTCGATCCGGCCAACGACGTCTGCGCCACCGACGCCTATGTCCGGGTCGCCGTCGGCTTCGACTATGCCACGGCCTGCCCGGTGCGCGGCGTGCGCACCGGCGGCGGCGTGGAGCATATGTCCACCGAAATCCGCCTGTTCAGAGAAGACGATCCCGCAAACTTGCGGGCGGAACGGAAACCATAGGCGGGGCCGAATTCCGGAACTCCGAGGTGCCTTGAACCGGCGTTTCGCAGCGGCGGTTGAGCGCGGACTTCGCGGCTTGACTTGTCGGACTGGCGCATCCGGCTCGGGAAATCTATATTCTCTTCCGGAAAAGAGGAAAGATTATGGGTTTATCGTACGAGGGGCCGGCTCTGTCCGCGAATGAGGCAGCCTGTGTCACGGAAATCCCGTTGAAGCAGGTTCACCGTTTCATCGATGCGGGCTTACTGGGTGACGCGGTAAAAATTCGGGAAGGCGTGCGTACCGTCCCCGTAACGGCGCTCGTCGGACTTAAGCTCGCCGATGCAACGGCCCGGATATTGACCCTTGAGGGAAGGCGGCGGTTGGTCTGGCGTCTCCTTGACGACCCCAAAGCCAAATCGATCGGGGAAGAAGCTGTCTCGGTGGATGTGCGCCCCATGAAGCGCGACGTTCAGCGTGGGCTTGCGAAATTGGAAGCGGCAAAGAAGATGGTCGTGACGGACAAGGATGTCCTGGGCGGGACGCCCTGTTTCAAGGGCACCCGGATCGCCGTTCACGACATTGCCGAAATGCTGGCCAACGGCGACGGTGTTCCGGCAGTCCTCGCAGCCTATCCCGCACTGAACGACCGTCAGGTGGCAGCCTCGGCGATCTTTGCCAGAGCGTATCCCCGTCGTGGCCGTCCGCGCCGGGATCGGGCGTGGCGGAAAGCCGAACCGCGCGTATCGAAGGAGATCAAGCTCGAAAAGCCGGTTCCGGCTTCGTGAAGTTCCTGGTCGATGAGTGCTTGAGTCCCGATCTGGTCGCTGTTGCACGGGATCGGGGGTTTTCTCAATCGACGCACGTCACCTGGCTCGGGCTGATGTCCCGGAAGGACTGGACCATCGTGCAGCGCGCCGTCGACAATGGTTATGTGCTGGTCACGAACAACACAACCGACTTTACACCGCTTGTCGGCCGCCAGGATGTGCATGCCGGTCTTGTGTGCCTGAATGCGGCGCCGGGCCTTATGAGCTTGGAGGCCCAGACGGCCCTGTTCGAACACGCCCTGGACGAGTTGGCCGGCGAGGAACCCGTCAACGAGGTGGTCGAGATTACCCTTACAGACGATCAAACGGTAAAGACGGATCGATACAGTTGGCCGCCGGATTTCTCAAAAGAATAGGACTGACACCATAACGAACCGGATGACGTACGAGGGATACGCGGCCCGTATCGACTATGACGACGAGGACGGTCTGTTCACCGGGTGATTTGCCGGAATCCGCGACGGCATAGGATTCCATGCCGACACCGTCGAGGAATTGAGGGCAGCGTTCCGGGAGGCGGTCGAGGTTTATATCGAGACCTGCGCCAAGGTCGGCAAGGAACCGCAAAGACCCTATTCCGGGCGGATGATGTTCCGCGTCAGCCCCACCTTTCCTCCCCCTCTGCAGAGGGGGAGGAATTGTCCCTACAACCCCGACAGGAACTTCCTGAGATCGGCGTTGAAGCGTTTCGCGTCCTCGATGAAGGGCGCGTGGCCGATGCCGTCGTAGATGATGCGGGTGGATTTGCCACCGGCGCCGTCGACCAGGTTCTTCATGATCTCGGTCGAGCGCGGCAGGACGTGCCGGTCCTTGCTGCCGTGGATGAAGAGCACGGGAACCTTGATCGTCTTGAGTGTCGGCGAATGGTCGAGCGGCCCGCCCTTGACGAAGCGGTCGATCACCATGGCGCGCCGGACATAGGGCGGCGTTTGCATGTTGTAGGCCAGCGCCTCCGCCGCCTCTGCCGTGGGCAGCGGCTTGCCGGGCACCATGTCGAGGAACCGCTTAGTGCCTGCAAGCTGGCGCGCGTAGGCACCGCAGGTTTTGGCCTTGCCGCAGCCGTCGAGATCGGCGCCCGGCGGACCGGCGGGAATGCCCGCCATCGGGCCCGTATTCTCGATCACCCCCGGCCCGAGCACGAGTTCCGGCCCGCCCTTGTCCGGCGGCCTGAGATCGAGATTGTAGCCGGTCGCGACGAACACCAGGGCCGAGAGCTTGCCCTGGCCGTGCGCCTTCACATAGTCGAGCAGCGGCAGCCCGGCGTAGGACCAGCCGACGAGGACAACGTCCTTGAGACCTTTGGCGGCGATGACGGCGGCGATATCGCCGGCCCACAGCTTGCTGTCGATGTAGTGTTTGGGATCGGCGGGCTTGGAAGAATAGCCGTGGCCGCGCATGTCGAACGCGATCAGCCGGTATTTGTCGCCGAGATCGCTGAGCATCTGGCGGCGCCAGGCGGCGGCGCTCTGCGAAAAACCGTGGACGAAGAGGACTGGGCGCCCTGTCGTTTCGCCGCTCTCGATGACGGCGATCGAAAGGCCGTCGGGCGACGTCACCGTCGAGGGCACCAGCCCGCGGAGCCGCTCGGCCTGCGCGTGCATGGAGATCGCTGCGGCGAGAACCGCTGCGACCAGCGCCGTAACCATCCGTTTCATGGCGTTTCTCCGTTGTCGTTCAAAAAACGCTAGAGGGTCCGCCGAGGCATGTAAAGCGCACGTCGGATTCCGCCGTTACTTGCGACGCGCCGGACAGGGCGGTTCGCTTTCCGCCTGGCAAATCCCATATCCCGCACGCTACTGCGCCGGAGAAAACATGACCTATTGCGTCGGAATCAAAGTGAACGAGGGCCTCGTCCTCGCCTCGGATTCGCGGACCAACGCGGGGGTCGACCTGGTCTCGATCTTCCGCAAGATGTTCGTTTTCGACCGGCCGGGCGACCGGATGTTCGCGCTGCTGACGATCGGCAACCTTTCGGTCACTCAGTCGGTCGTCAGCATCCTGTCGCGCCAGTTCGGCGACACCGGCGCCGGCCACGACCTGATGACTGCCGGAACCATGTTCGATGCCGCCTGCATCGTCGGAAACGTCATGCGCGAGGTCCAGGACCGCGACGGGCCGGCGATCCGGACGGCCGGTGTGGACAGCAGCGCCTCGGTCATCTTCGCCGGCCAGGTCCGGGGCGACGGGGCGCGGCTCTATCAGATCTACACGCCGGGCAACTTCGTCGAGGCGACGCCGGAAACGCCCTATTTCCAGAATGGCGAGGTGAAATACGGCAAGCCGGTCCTCGACCGGGTGATCCGGCCCGAAACGTCGCTGATCGACGCCGCGAAATGCGCCCTGGTCTCCTTCGATTCGACCATGCGCTCCAACATGTCGGTCGGGCCGCCGATCGACGTGCTGCTCTACCGGACCGATACGTTCGAAATCGGCCACCGCGCCAGCCTCGAGGCCGACGACCCGTATTTTTCCGCGCTCAGCGCGAAATGGAGCGAGTCCCTCAACCGCGCTTTCCTCAGCGTCGAGGACCCCGACTGGCCAATTTAGCCTGGGCCGTCAGGCCGCCCGCCGCTTTGCGATCCCCGAAACCAGCCGCACCTTGCGCGGCGCGCCCATCCACATGCCCAGGATCGAGAGCGCGCAGGCGCCGAGCGCAGCCCACCAGGCCAGGTCGTAGCTGCCCGTCCGGTCGTAGAGTTCGCCGGTGAGCCACGGGCCGCAGGCGGCGCCGAGCGAGATGATCATGCCGAAGGCGCCGAAAATCTGGCCGAAGCGGCGGCACTGGAACACCTCGGCCAGGATCGCGCCGAAGACGGACGCCAGGCCGTAGCCGAGCGCGCCCTGCCCGGCGACCATGAGCCAGAGCAAAATCTGGCTCGGGTTCTCGCGCATCAGGATCAGCAGGGCGTAGCAGACGGCAAATCCGATGGTGGAGAGCGTCCACGCCCATTCCCGGCCGATCCGGTCGCTCAGCCCGCCCATGCCGATCTGGCCGACGACGCCGAACAGGCCGACCAGCCCGAGCGCGAAGGCTGCGGCGGTCGCCGAAAATCCGATCTCGCCGAGATACTGGGTCTGGTGGACCTGCACCGCGTACCAGACATACATGCCGAAGAAGAGGCCGAGGCCGAGCCACCAGAACCGCGCCGTCAACATGGCTTCGCCGAGCGACCAGTCGCGCGCCGCCCATTCGGCATCCACCACCGTGTCGGAAACGGCGGCGGATTTTTCCGAAGCGCTGCCGGCCGGTTCTCCCGACGCCGTCTGCGCCGCCCTGCCGCCGTCCGGCCGCAGGCCCATATCCTCCGGCCGGCGGCGCTGCAACAGCAGGTTGAGCGGCAAAACGAGGACGAACAGGATCAGCGCCATGGTCAGGCAGGCCTCGCGCCAGCCGTCCTCGCGGATGATGTCCTGCCACCAGGGAAACAGCAGGATCGAGCCGACCCCGGCGCCGGAAAAGGCCAGGCCGGTCGCCAGGCCGCGCCGTCGCACGAACCAGAAGGGCATCAGGTAGGCGTGGCCGGTGTAGCCGAGAATGATCGCGCCGCCGACGACCGCGCAGCCCAGGCTCAGGAAGATCAGGCTCTGCCCGCCCGCGAACGTGGCGAGGACGAGGCCGCCGCCGACCAGGACCGAGCCCGTGGCCATGACGACGCCCGGCCCCAGGCGATTGACTGTGATACCGATGAAAGGCGTGATCAGCATCGAGGTTGCGAAGCCGACAGAGAAGATTGCCGCGGTATCGGCGCGTGGCCAGCCGAATTCGTCGAGGATCGGCGGATAGAGCAGCGAAAAGGCGGTCCGCACGTTCACGCCGACGCCGAGCGTCACGAAGGCGACCGCAACGACGATCCAGCCGTAATAGAAGGGCAGTCGGGCCAATATGCCGGGCCGGCCGGCGCGGGCCCCGGCCGGCGTTTCGTTCGCGTCGACGGTCATTCCGCGACCGCCGCCTGCACCTTCAGCCTCCCGGCACGCTTCTTCGCCTGGCCGGCGACGAGGCGGACCTTGCGCGGCGCGGCCATCCACATGGCGCCGATCGAGAGCACACCGGCTGCGGCGCCGACGGCGAAGCCGGTCTCGTAGCCTCCCGTCAGATCGTACAACTCGCCGGTCGCCCACGGGCCGACGGCGGCGCCGAAGCCGCTGGTCGCGCCGTAGATACCGAAGATCTGGCCGTATTTCGGGCTGTGGAACAGCTCGGCCGGCACCGTGGGATAGACCGCCGAGGCGCCGTAGCCGATCAGGCCCTGCATGACGACCATGACGTAAACCAGCCACAGCGCCGGATAGTGGGGCAGGATCAACATGATGGCGTAGCAGGCGGTAAACCCCGTGTAGGCTATGCTCCAGCCCCATTCCCGGCCGATCCGGTCCGAAAGCATGCCGATGCCGATCTGGCTCGCCACGCCGGTCAGGCCGACCAGCCCCAGCGCGAACGCCGCGGTTTCGGCCGATACGCCGATGTCGATCAGGAACTTGGTCTGGTGGACCAGCACGGCGTACCAGGCATACATGCCCGCCATATAGCTGAGATGCAGCCACCAGAAGCGGCCGGTGCGCGCGGCGGTCCGGAAGGTCCATTCCCGGTGCGCCCAGTCCGGATCGACGACGGCGTCGGCCGCGGGCTTGCGCGGGGCGCGGCCGGGCCGGTTGTCGCCGTCCGGCTCCAGGCCGATATCGTGCGGATGGCGCCGCTGCAGCAGCAGGTTGAGCGGCAGGACCAGCCCGACCATCAGCAGCGCCAGGGCATAGCAGGCGCGGCGCCATCCGTCGGCGCCGATGATGTCCTGGAGCCAGGGGAACAGCAGGATCGCGCCGATGCCGACGCCGGTAAAGGCGAGCCCGATCGCCATCCCGCGCCGGCGCACGAACCAGTAGGGCAGGAAATAGCTGTGGGTGACGTAAGCGAACATGACGCTGCCGCCGATCGTCATGCAGCCCATGGTGGCGGCGAGTTCCGCCACCGACCCGACGCCGGTCGAGAGCGCCAGTCCGCCGGCGGAGAGTATTGCGCCGACCGCCACGATCCGGCCGACGCCGTAACGATCGATCAACACGCCGGCGAACGGCGAAAAAAACAGGGACATCAGGAAACCGGCCGAGAATACCGCCGCCGTCGTGCCGCGCGACCAGCCGTATTCCTCGAGGATCGGCGGAAAGAGCAGCGAGAAGGCGACCCGGACATTGGCGCCGATCGCCATGGTCGCAAAGGCGACGCCCAGCACGACCCAGCCGTAGTAGAAGGGCAGGCGCGCAAGCGGCGACAACGGCGGGGAAGGTTCGGGCGGCGCGGCCATCGCGCTGCTATATCGCCGTTACCCCGGCTTGGCGAGGCTGCCCGGCGCATGGGGCGGATGTGCCCCGCGCCCCGCGGTTTACGCAAGGACGGAGGAGTAGCCTGAGGTACCGTTCGCCAGATTCCGAGGCTAACGTCCCGCCAAGCTGGTCGACCAGTTCCGCTACGCTCCGGCAGACGGCTGGCTTCGCCGGGTATCCATCAATGCACACACATCGAAACTGCACCATCCGGTGCGGGTTGGTCACCAGTTGATCTTTCGCTGATTCTGGTTCAACATCACGCCATGTATGATCCCACCTTCGGACCGGCTTCGCTTTCGCGGCATCTGCGCAAGAACGATTTCAAAAAGTACCCTTCGCTGAAGACACCTGATACTCGCGCAGCAAGAATTCGTGAGGCAACGCACTTAGGAAGAAACGGATTTAGGACACTCCCCCTTAGAACCAACGACTTGTTTGGAAACTCTATCTACCAATTAACTGACATCCCTTCTGAATTAGTACTCCGTAAGGCCGCCGAGAACTTGCGTAAAATATCTGACACAAAGCAAAGCAACCGTTTTGAGATAATCAATCGTCTTAAACTGCTATGTGAAGAAAATTTGCCTTTTTTCATAGCGAAGTTTGATATCAGCCAATTCTACGAATCAATTGATTTTACGCATCTTAAATTTTTGATAAAACAACGCCTCGCAACTGCGCCCGCAACAAGATCAGTTCTTAGTAGCTTCCTAGACCAGTGTGAAGCTCGAGGCATCAGTGGACTGCCTCGAGGCCTCGCAATAAGCGCTGAATTAAGCGAACTTTATATGAAATCTTTTGATACAATACACCGCACTGATCTGGCAATACATTTGTACACGCGATACGTTGACGATATTATAATTATTTCACGACCGAAAAATGAATTGCAGGAATTCGAGCAAAAAGTGATGCAAAGCTTACCTTGTGGACTGCGGTTGAATAAACGAAAGACAAAGTTATTATCGTTTAATGGGCAAGCCACTCGAACTTCCAGCGTCGAACACGAGTTCGATTACTTGGGTTTTAAATTTTGCGTTTACCGCATCAAAAAGAAGCAAAGCCAAAGAAAAGTTATTCTGGACATCGCAGAATCGAAAGTAAAAAAGAGAAAAACGCGTATCATTTGCACATTACTGCAGTACATCAAGGATGGTAATTTCAGTGATTTGCGTGATCGTATTAAACTTATTACTTGCAATTATCGCTTTTTTGATCATAAAAAATCGCAAACACGGCTTGCCGGACTATACCATGCTTATTACCCTATAGATTTACCCTCAGCATCTCTCGCTGAGCTGGATGATTTTCTTACAAAAATTATATTAAGCAATAACGGAAAAGTTGGCCGGCCTTTGTCACAACTACTCACAATTGGGCAAAAACAAGAACCGCTGCGGTTCTCTTTTCAAAGAGGGTTTGAAAAGAAGACTCAATTTGCTTTTTCTCCAAGTAAATTAAAACGCCTGATTGGGTGTTGGAAATATGTCTAGGCGTGCCAGGCGCAACAGCGCACGCATAAGGATGGACCGCTCTGACGTTTGGCGTACTCTGCTCACAGATACTGTTCCATTCGAAGTGCCAATAATCTTTAGCAATGATGGATTCTACAAGAATTTATCGGAGTATGAATCAAAGTCAACTACACTTAAGAAGTTGATTAACGCTCTCGTGCTGTCGCCTCGAAAATTCACAATTCCTTGGCGTTACAATATTGTACGAGATACAGAAGCAATACGAACATTGAGTCTCTTGCACCCAAACGGATAAGTGGAGCTTGCTCGTTTCTACAAACGCTATGATCAGCTAATTTGCGAGTACGGACAAAGGAGCCCATTTTCGATACGAAAGCCGACAAAAATAGGAGCATCGTTCTATCTTCGGTCAGCGTTCTCTGAAAAAAATAAATACAAACATACTTCAGTCGACGTAAGTCAAATCGATCAATTACTTCGAAACCCCGCAAGTTACTTTTCGTATGAACGTTACAATAGGCTTTATCGGTTCTTTATGTCAAACGAACACACTACACTAGAAAAGAAGTTTAAATACCAGCTCTCCCTCGATGTTAGCAAATGTTTTGACAGTATTTATACGCACTCAATAACATGGGCTGTTAAAGACAAGAAAATTGCCAAAGACTATAAGAGTGTGTATTCCTTTGGCAACCAATTCGATGTGACAATGCAGCGACTAAATTACAATGAAACTAGTGGAATCTGTATCGGCCCAGAGGCCAGTCGTATCTTTGCAGAGATCATCCTTGCTCGAGTGGACGTAATGGCACTCAAACAGTTGGAGAATGTTTCTAATCTCAAACTCGGGAAGGATTTTGAGTGCTGTAGGTATATCGATAATTACTACGTTTTTGCAAACGCGGAGGCCGTTCTTTCCAAAGTGGAGCAAGAAATCTCGGCTGCTTTGCGGGATTACAAGCTTCACTTTAACGAAAGCAAGACTGAAAGGCATGAGAGACCTTTTTATTCCCCTAAATCTCTTGTCATAGACAATGTAAATCAGAGTCTTCAACAACTATGGATCCAGGCCATGGACAATGCGAGTTTGGCGGGACTTACACTGCCGCGTCCTATAGTAAGACATCAAGCGCTTTTCGGCTCATTTACGCGGGAGGTTAAGGCTGCGTGCTTCGGGGCTGGTGTGGGCTATGACGCTGTAGCAAACTATATTATCGGAGCTATACGTAGCAAAACAGTTGAATTGATTGATGATTATGGGAAGGCGAAAAAGGCTGATGGAGACCGATGTGATTTGCGGCACTACCGACAATGCATTTTACTTTTTTAGATATAGGGTTTTATTTTTTCACGCTGCATCCAACTGTCGCTTCTTCGCTGAGGCTTTCTCACGCTATCGTGCGTACCGGTCAGCACCTAAAACAACATGATAGTGAGGGATTTGAAATTGTTAAGGAGTTCGTATTTCAATGGACAACCCAGTTGGCAGAGTCGCCAACGGTTTCTAGTCTTCAAAAGCAAAGTTCCGTTGTACCTGTGGAGCTTCTCAACATTTTGGTGAGCCTCCAAGAGTTTAGTGTCGGTGGAGAACTGGCGGAGCACTTGATGGAATTGGCACAATTGGAAGATGGAGAAGATTGGTATTTTCAAATTGTGGTTATAATGTACATTTGCGGAAGGCATAGCGCTCTGGAAGTTCGAAAGGACCGTGTATTTCGGCGCGCGCGGGAGCGATTATTGGCCGCGTCCGAATTATCGCAAGATGCAGAATTGACCCACTTGCTGTTGGATCTTCTTGCTTGTCCATTCATTGACAAAGCAATGCGTGTGAAACTGCTGAAGGATGTCTGGCATGTGTTGAAGCGGGATCATAACGACTTAGGAAACATTACAAACATTCTTGCGGAGCGGGTCGTTAATGAGATTGAGAGCATGTTTTGGTTCGTACGCTGGGAAAAATTTGATCTATTGAATATGATTGAAAAGAAAGAGTTGAGTTCTGTCTACGCGTAACGTATGGTTGCATGGGGTTGGGGATGTGCCTTTAACCTTCTTCAAAGAAGGGTCAGACCAATGCTGTCGCTTGTTGGATCGTATACGATCCTGCGAGCTAAGTATTCGGAGCGAGAAATCGCACACACATCGGGCACACCCCCGGCTCCACTAGAGCATTTCCCCTTGAGTGATTCGTGAGGAATTCCTTTGGTCTCATGGTTGAGATTCAGGCTGGCTGCTGGAGAAGGAAGGCGGCATGAATGTGCCGACCCTATTCAAACAATCTTCGAGAACGTTTTGTCCGGGTCCATTTCGCAGACGTGCCTCAAGGATCAGAGGCGCCGCGTTCTGGTCAGTACCGTGTCACGGCAAGCCGCATATCCAGCATGTCGAGAACCTTGAACAGCGTGTCGAGGCGCGGATTGCCGTCGCCGGAAAGCGAGCGATAGAGCGCTTGCCGGCCCAGCCCGGTCGCTTCGGATACCGAAGTCATCCCCTTCGCCCGCGCGACGTTGCCGAGCGCCTTGGCGAAGTATTTCGGATCGTTTTCTTCCAGCGCGACGTTCAGATATTCGACCAGCGCCTCGTCGCTGTCGAGAAAGTCGATCGGGTCGAATTTCCTGAGTTCCATCATGCTTCCCTAGAGTTGACCGGCGATCCGGTGCGCACGGCGCACATCGCGTTGCTGACTCGACTTGTCGCCGCCGCATAGCAGAATGACCACCGCCCGTCGCCGAATCGTGTAATAGACGCGGTAGCCTTTTCCGACGTCGACCCGGAGTTCGCTTACGCCGCCGCCGACCGACTTGCGGTCGCCGAAGTTGCCGTCCTCAATTCGCTCAATCCGGGAGACTATTGCGGCTTTCGCCCGTGGATCGCGAAGCCGGCGAAGCCAATTCCCGAAAGTTTCCGTGTAGACGACTTCCACACCCAATTGTCCCCTAAATAAGACAGCATGTCAAATCGTACATAGCGCCAAAGATGGGCGCATGGGGCGGATGTGACCGGCGCCGCGCGGTTTACGGATGGGCGGACGGAACGTAGAACCGGAACTCCATTCCAGGAAGCCCACGCCGGCCGCATGACCGACCCCTCCCCAATCACGCCGGAACTCGTCGCCGGCCACGGCCTGACGCCGGGAGAGTACCAGACGGTGCTCGAAATCATGGGCCGAGAGCCGACTCTCGCAGAGCTCGGCGTTTTTTCGGTCATGTGGTCGGAGCACTGTTCCTACAAATCGTCAAAGAAGTGGCTCAAGACCCTGCCGACGGAGGCGCGCCATGTCATCCAGGGGCCGGGCGAGAATGCCGGGGTCATCGATATCGGCGGCGGGCTGGCCTGCGTCTTCAAGATCGAAAGCCACAACCATCCGTCCTTCATCGAGCCCTACCAAGGCGCGGCGACCGGCGTCGGCGGCATCATGCGCGACGTGTTCACCATGGGCGCCCGGCCGGTCGCCAACCTGAACGCGCTGCGCTTCGGCGAGCCGGCGCACCCGAAATCGCGCCATCTCGTTTCCGGCGTCGTGGCGGGCATCGCCGGCTACGGCAACTGCATGGGCGTGCCGACCGTGGGCGGCGAATGCGATTTCGACCCGGCCTATAACGGCAACATCCTGGTCAACGCCATGACCGTCGGCATCGCGCCGGCGGACCGGATTTTCTATTCGGCGGCGGCGGGCCCGGGCAATCCGGTGGTCTATGTCGGCTCCAAGACCGGGCGCGACGGCATCCACGGCGCGACCATGGCCTCGGCGACCTTCGAGGACGACAGCGAGGAGAAGCGGCCGACCGTGCAGGTCGGCGACCCGTTCACCGAAAAGCTGCTGCTCGAAGCCTGCCTGGAGCTGATGGCGACCGACGCCATCGTGGCGATCCAGGACATGGGCGCGGCCGGCCTGACCTCGTCGTCGGTCGAAATGTCGTCCAAGGGCGGCGTCGGGATCGAACTCGACCTCGACCTCGTGCCGACCCGCGAGACCGGCATGACAGCCTACGAAATCCTGCTCTCGGAGAGCCAGGAGCGGATGCTGATGGTGCTCAAGCCCGGCCGCGAAGAGGAAGCCCGCGGCATCTTCGAAAAATGGGAACTGGACTTCGCCGTGATCGGCAGAATTACCCGGAGCGGCCGGTTCGTGGCCCGGATGGGCGGCGAACCGGCGGCGGACATCCCGGTCGATCCGCTGGTCGGCGAAGCGCCGGAATACGACCGTCCCTGGGAGGTGACGCCGCAGCCTGCGCCGGTCGATCCCGCCGGGTGTGCACCGCCGGGTAGCGTGGAAGACGCCCTGCTGACGCTGCTCGCCAGCCCGGACCAGGCGAGCAAGCGCTGGATCTGGGAACAGTACGACCATCTCGTCATGGGCCGCACCCGCATCCGGCCCGGCGGCAATGCCGCTGTCGTCGGCCTGCCGGAAAGCGGGCGCGCCCTCGCGCTCACCACGGACTGCACGCCGCGCTACTGTCTCGCCGATCCCGTCGCCGGCGGGCGGCAGGCGGTCGCCGAGGCCTGGCGCAACCTGACCGCCGTCGGCGCGACGCCGCTGGCGATGACGAACAACCTGAATTTCGGCGACCCGACGCGGCCCGAAATCATGGGACAGCTTGCCGGCTGCGTGACCGGCATGGCCGAGGCCTGCCGGGCGCTCGACTTCCCGGTCGTCTCCGGCAACGTCTCGCTCTACAACGAGACGGCCGGGCAGGCGATCCTGCCAACCCCGGTGGTCGGCGGCGTCGGCGTGCTGGAGGACGGCGCCGCGTCGGTCGACCGGGCCACGGTCGCACCGGGCCACACCCTTGTCCTGATCGGCGGGACTGCGGGCCATCTCGGCGCCTCGATCTACCTGCGCGACCTGCTCGGCCGGACGGACGGCGCGCCGCCAGCGGTCGATCCGGAAGCCGAACGGCGCAACGGCGATCTGGTGCGCCGCCTGATCGGCAGCGGCGATGTTCTCGCCTGCCACGATCTTTCGGACGGCGGCCTGGCGCTGGCCCTCGCGGAGATGGCGCTCGCGGGCCGGGCCGGTATCGCGCTCGACGCGCCGCCCGTCGGCCTGCCCCTGCACGCCTGGTTGTTCGGCGAGGACCAGGGCCGCTACCTGATCGAAACCGCCGACGCGGCGGCGGCGCTGGCGGCGGCAACGGCCGCAGGCGTGCCTGCCGCGGTTATCGGCGAAACTGTCGCGGAGCCTTCGTTGACCCTCCGGGAGGGCTGCCCTATATCGCTCGCGCGCCTCCGGGAGGCGCATGAAGGCTGGCTGCCCGGCTGGATCGGGGGTTCGCAATCCGGTACGGCCGCCGCCCGATCCTGACCGACGAACGACCGCCGGAGCGCCGCAGCCCATGGCGATGGACGCACGCGAGATCGAATCCCTGATCAAGCAGGCCCTGCCCGACGCGCAGGTGACCATCCAGGACCTCGCCGGCGACGGCGACCACTATGCCGCTCAGGTCGTTTCTTCCGAATTCGCCGGCAAGACCCGGGTGCAGCAGCACCAGATGGTCTATGCCGCGCTCCAGGGCCGGATGGGCGGCGTGCTGCACGCCCTCGCCCTCAACACCAGCGCCCCTTGAGCCGGGAGGAACCGGCTGCCATGTTCGGGCTCTTCAAACGCAAACCGGCGCAAACGCTTTCCGATGAGGACCATCCCATGACCCAGGCCGCCGCTCCCGCCGACCATCCCGTGTTCGACCGCATCAAGACCGAGATCGACGACCAGGACGTCGTCCTGTTCATGAAAGGGACGCCGGTCTTTCCCCAGTGCGGCTTCTCGGCGGCGGTGGTCCAGATCCTGTCGCACATGAACGTCAAATTCAAAGGCGTGAACGTGCTCGACGACATGGAGGTAAGGGAGGGCATCAAGGCCTACAGCAACTGGCCGACCATCCCGCAGCTTTACGTCAAAGGCGAATTCGTCGGCGGCTGCGACATCATCCGCGAGATGTTCGAGGAAGGCGAGCTCGAACAGTATTTCGCGGGCAAGGGCCTTTCCGGGACCGCCTGACGGCAACACCGCCGGTTCAACGCCGGCACACGGCCGGCGCGCTCAAATCAGTTCGATCGGCCCCGGATAGCGGGCGACTTTTGAATCCGCTGTAAGCAGGGTGACCCCCTCGCACCATGCCTGAGCGATCAGAAGCCGATCGAACGGATCGCTATGGATTGCCGGCAGGGCGGCGGTTTCGAGCGCGTGTAGCCCGGTCACGGGCAGCTCCTCGTAGCGTCTGGCCAGAAGCCCTTGACGCAATTCGGCGCCGTCGACCCGGAAATCGTCCCGACCGCGGCGGCTTTTGATCGCGATTTCCCAGAGACTCGCCGCACTGAACAGAAGACTGCCCTCCTGGGACCGGAGCCGTTGCCTGACGTCCGGCGTCAGACGAGGCGAGCCGTCGGCGATCCAGATCAGGAAATGGGTGTCGAGCAGCAAGCTCACGCGCCGAACATCTCTGCAATCTCGTCCTCGAACATCGTGTCGAAATCGTCTGGCACCTTGATCTTTCCGGCCATGAAGCCGAACTGTTTCTCCGGCGCGTCCGGCTGCTCCAGCGCCTCGACCTTGACCAGCGGTTTGCCGGCGCGCGCGATGATGAAGGGCTCGCCCGCGACCGCCGCCGCGACGAGGCGCGACAGGTTGGTCTTGGCGTCGTGCATGTTGACGGTTTTCATCCGATGCCTCTGAACTTAGTCCGATAAACTTAGTTTATTTTTTTCTGAGTTCAATACTGGTTTGCGTTGTGCAAAAGCCCGCAGCGTATCCGTTTCTATCTGAACCGCCGTTCCGGCTGGGAACGGCGACGGCTCACTGAGCCAGCCCGGCGAATTTCCGCGGGCCGAATCGTCCCCGGTTCGCAACGACAAGACGTTAGCCGACCGCTCTGCGCCGCTGCCGCAACTGTTCCCTAGTCGCCGGACCGGGCCGCGGCGACGATCTCCCTCAGGCGGGCGAGACCCACGGCGCCCGGAACCAGCGTGTCGCCGATCACGAAAGCAGGCGTGCCGTTGATTCCGAGGGCCCGGGCCAGGCGGATCGTCTCGTCGATATACGCCTCGATCGCCGGATCCTCCATGTCGCGGCGCAGGCGCCGCACGTCGAGACCGACATCGCCGGCAATGGCCATGACCCTGTCTGCCGTCAGCTTTCCGCGCGAGCCCATGAGCGCGACGTGGAACGCGAAATAGCGCCCCTGCTTGACGGAAGCCATCGCCGCGCGCGCCGCGAAGCGCGAGGCCGGACCGAGGATCGGAAACTCCTTCCAGACGATGCGAAGCTGCCCGTCGGTCGCCAGCAGATCCTTCACCGGCTTGAGCGAGCGCTTGCAGTAGCCGCACTGGTAGTCGAAGAACTCGACCAGGGTGACGTCTCCGTTCGGGTTGCCGGAGACCGGGGACATCGGATGGGCCCGCAATGCCTCGCCGTGCCGGCGGATGGCCGCCCGGACGCGCTCCTGTTCCCGGGATTGCTGCCTCGCCTGCAGAATCCGGATGGCTTCCTCGATGACTTCGGGATGCTCGAGCAGGTATTCCCTGACGATCTTACGGACGGCGTCCCTGTCGGGCGGCGCGGCGGCGGGCGTCTCCGCCCGGCTGCCGACCGGCATGACCGTGGTGGCGAGAATCGCTGCGGCGATCGCGATGGCGGCGTGCCGCATGGTTCTCGCGGCGACGCCCGACAGAATTACCGGGTTCAGCGGTCGGTTCATTCCTGCGCTCCATTTTCGAAACCACGAGATTGCGCATTCGGCCGGACGGCCGCGTTCGTCGGCGCGGCCGGGGGGCCGGGCCGGTCGCCGTGGATTACGTCGGTCCAGTGCGTTGACGCGCCACCCGGCGTTTCGCCGGGCCCGGACGGGCGCACCGGCGCATCCCTTTCGTCATGCCC
Source organism: Rhodospirillaceae bacterium (assembly GCA_011523655.1). Classification (GTDB taxonomy): domain Bacteria; phylum Pseudomonadota; class Alphaproteobacteria; order Bin65; family Bin65; genus Bin65. The sequence continues at coordinate 3,711 of WTGH01000041.1, read as the reverse complement.
GCCGTGACAGGACTTGCCGGTGAGGCGATGCAGCGCGAAATGCGTGCCGACGCAGGCGACCAGCGGCACCGCCAGCGCCAGGTTGTCGAGCAGACCGCCGAACGTGCCACCGCTCAGCAGGTAGCCCGCGATCGGCAGCGTCATGGCGATGCAGCAGACCAGCATTCCGTATCGCACGAACAGGCTGCGTTTCGCGGCGGGACCGCCGGTGGCTGTCCTCTCCTTCGACGCCAGCCTTGTCGATGTGCTCAATGGTGCCTCCGTTTGCAGATGCCGGAAGAAGGATCCGGACGGTTACAGGACCTGCCCGTTGCCGATGTTGCGGTCGTCGAACTCGTGGTCGGCGAGGGCCAGGGCGGGCCGGAGCAGGAGCACCGGCAGTAGGGCGCGCATCATGCCACCTCCACCCATGTCTTCATGCCGGACGCCTGGTGGCCGAGCGTGTGGCAGTGCAGGAGCCATTTGCCGGGATTGTCGAACACGCAGACGATGTCGCGGCTCGCCTGCCGATCGACCAGCGTCGTGTCCCGGTAGCGGCCGAGGGCGCCGTCGTCGCGGACCTCGTGGAAATGGTGGCCGTGCAGGTGGATGCCGTGCGGAAACGCGGTGTCGTTGCGCAGCGTGATCAGAGCCGTCTCGCCGCGGGCGAAGCGATGCCACGGCACCTCGGGCATGCCCGAGCGGTCATTGAAGGCCCAGAAGTCGCTGCCGACGTGCCGCCCGCCCATGGCGCCGCCCTGCATGACGAGGGTGAGGCGGACCGCCCCGTTCCGGTCGGGCGCAGGCGTCCGGGCCGGCGGCAGGGGCCGGATCGGCGTATCGAACGGCGCGGGATTCGATCCGCCGGCGGCGAGGGTGCCCAACCTGTAGAGACCCTCGCGGGTCCGAAGGCCGAACGACACCGGTTCCGCAACGTCGAGGATGACGTCGGTCCGCTGCGCCGGGGCGAGCAGCAGGTCTTCGAGCGGCGCAGGCTCGGCAAGCGGCATCCCGTCATGGGCCACGACCTTGCCGGTTCCCCCGGCGATCCTCACCGGGAACATCCGCGCGGTGGCCGTATTGATGAGGCGCAGGCGGATGCGGTCGCCGCGCCGGATCGTGTCGTGTGAGAACAGCGCCCGGGCGACGTTGCCCATCCGGCCGGCATGGGAGAAGTCGTGCCGGTTACCGAAGCTTTCGTGCAGCCGTCCGGCGTCGTCCAGCCGCCAGTCGTCGAGCACGACAACGATGTCGCGATCGACGGCGGGCGGGTCCGGCTCCTCGACGATCAGCGGGCCGTATAGCCCCCTGGCGACCTGCTCCCAGGAGCGGTGGTGGGCATGGTACCAGTAGGTGCCGGCGTAAGGCGCGTCGAACGCATAGCGGAAGGTCGCTCCCGGCGGGACTGCCCCCTGGGTCAGCTCCGGCACCCCGTCCATTGCGTTTTCGAGATGGATGCCGTGCCAGTGGATGGCCGAAGGTCGGCCCGATCCGTTCTCGAAGGCGACCGGCACCCGGTCCCCCTGCCGCACGCGCAGTTCAGGCCCGGGAGTCGAGCCGTTAAAGCCGAGCATCGGGGTAAGGCCCTCGCCCCCGGACAGGATCCGGGCGTCAACGGGCCCGGCTTTCAGCCGGAATGCCGGAGTCGCCCAGGCCGTCTTGGGGAGGAGGGCCGCCACGGCCGAGCAGGCAAGAAACTTTCTTCGGTTCATTGGCTACCCTCCGCCGGCGCTCCCTGCAGGGTGGTGAGCGCGGCGGTCACCAGGAGAACCAGACAGATCGCGGCCCACTCGACGGCGATGGAGCGGCGCAGGGCCACCGCCGCCCTCCTGTCGCCCGCCGTCATGGCGGGAACGAAACGGAGCTTGTTGGCCGCCGCGGCTGCGAGCAGACAGGCGACGACTCCGATTTTGGCGAGCAGCGTGAGACCGTAGCCAGTCTCCAGCAAGGCTTCCACGCTGCCCAGCAGCCGCCATGCCATGACGATCCCCGCGGCGATCAGCAGCGGCACCGTGATGGCGGCGATGCGACCGAAGCGGTACCCCAGCCCGGCCGCGAGCGAAAGGCTTTCGGGGGCCCCGGAAAGCGTGCGGAGCGGCGAGAGGATTCCGATCCAGAAGGCGGCGCCGGCGAGATGCAGCAGAAGCAGGAATTCGAGCCAGAGCGCCCCCGCATCCGAGACATGCCCGATCCGGGAAAACGACCACAGCGCCAGAAGGCCGCCGGCAGCGGCGATCGGCAGGCCGATCCCGGCCAGCCGGAGCCCGACAAGGACCAAACCGAGGCCGGCGACACGGTAAGCGAACGCCGTACCCGCCGGAGTCTGCCACAGCAGGCCCAGCATCTCGGGGTCGGTCATGCCCGATAGCTCGCCGGTCATGGCGGCGCCCTTCAGCGCGAAGCCGATGCCGGCGGCCAGCAATGCGAGCGCGGCAAGCGCGGTCGCCCGCCGGACCGAATCGCCATGCAGCCCGCGGGTCTCGCGGGCAAAGACGATGCGCACCAGAACCAGGCCGATGCTTCCCAGCACGCCGAGATAGAGCAGGAACTTCGCCAGTGTCGAAGCCAGTTCCCAGGTGTCCGGCACGACTCATTGCACCCGGAAGGTGACGGTCTTGCGCATGGCATGCCCGTCGCCCGAGAGACCGCGCCATTCGATCCGGTAAAGGCCGCTGCCCATGTCCTTGAGCGGCAGCTCGAACCGGGTCGCGAACGCTGTCTGTTCGCCCAGATCGAGATCGACCGTATCGCCGGCATCATGGGTCATGCGCACCCGCGTCAGACGGATACGCTTGGCGAAGGTGAGGACAATGTGCGGCGGCGCCTGCGCCAGCACCGCGCCGTCGGCCGGCTCCGTCGTATTCAGCTTCGAATGCGCGAATGCCGTCGTCGCGCCCAGGAACAGCAGGCCGGCCAGCAGGATTGGCTTCATGGCTCGTCTTCAGTTGATGCCGTTGGCCCGTTGCAGTTCCCGGATATAGGCCACGATCAGGGCGACGTCGTCACGGCTCAAGCCCTCGACCGGCGCCATGTTGCCGAACCGCCAGTGATGGGCGCGGACGCCGACGGCGACCGCCCGCTGGAACGATTCGTCGCCATGATGGCCGGGTTCGTAGACGATGTGAACCAGCGGCGGCCCGAGTTCCTCCTGCCCCACCGCATTCGGCCCGTGGCAGGAGATGCAGTTCGCGTCGAACAGCCGTTTGCCGGCCTGCGCGGCGGCCGACAGGGTATTCGGCAGGTCTATCGAGACCATCGGAGCGCCGCCCGCTTCGGACGCGGCCCCCGTTTTCGCCGTGCGGTCCGAACCGCCGAACAGGAAGTATCCGCCGGCGACGAGCGCGCCGGCCAGCACGAGCAATATCGCGGATTGCTTCAGTGACATGCCCGCCCGAGCGCCTTGAGCCGCCAGTAGTTGTAGGGTAGCGGCGTGACGAAGCCGGCAGCCAGCATGAGCGGCACGACCCACCATGTCAGCATGGCACCGCCGGTCAGCGCCCAGTCGACCGCGTTCATCATGGTCTCCATGGCGACCATCGAGATGAAGGACATGCCGATGGCGGTGCGGAAGGCCGTCCGCAAGTCCATCTGGCGGGCGAGGATGAAGGTCTCCAGGGCGATGGAGGTCAACAGGCCGTTCACGATCGCGAGGACCATGATCGCCAGGGTCGGCCAGGGGATGCCGGTGAACTGGAAGAAGGCGATGGTGCCGAAATCGCCGATGGCGCAGCC
>WTGH01000027.1 GCA_011523655.1 Rhodospirillaceae bacterium | reverse complement strand
GTGAGGGTGAAGGGGAGCGAATTCACTACACACCCTCATCCCGAGTAGGCGCGCCTGCGCGCCGTATCGAGGGACGCCGCAGTTCAGCACAAAGCGGGCGTGCCTTAGCCCGCGGTCCCGTTCAGCAGGCGCCAGATCCGGTACGGCGTTGCCGGCATGTCGAACCCGGCGACGCCGCATTGCTGCAGGGCATCGGCTACTGCATTGGCGACCGCCGGCAGCGCCCCGGTCGTTCCCGCTTCGCCGCAGCCCTTGACGCCGAGCGGATTGGTTTCCGTCGGCACCGGATGATCGCCCACGATCATGTGCGCCAGGTCCGGCAGGTCCGAGGCCCGCGGGATGCAGTAGTCCATCAGCGAACCGCTCAGGCACTGGCCCTCGCCGTCCAGCACCACGTCTTCCATCAGCGCCTGGCCCAGCCCCTGGGTCACGCCGCCGTGCATCTGCGCCTCGACCAGCATCGGATTCACGATCGTGCCGAAATCGCCGACCGCGACGTAGCGGTCGACGGTTATCGCGCCGGTCTCCGGGTCCAACTCGACCTCGCAGATATGGCATCCGTTCGGAAAGGCCGAGGGCGGCGTCTCGACGACCAGCGCGACATCGAGGCTGTCGAGCCCTTCGCCCTGCAACGGTTCTTCTCTCATTCGCGCAGCAAGGTCGTGCAGCGCGATGGTCCGGTCCGTGCCCGCGACCCGGAACTGCCCGCCGCCGAACTCGATATCGGCGACGGCCGCTTCGAGAAAATGCGCCGCCGCGCTCCGGCCCTTTTCGACAACCGCGTCGGCCGCCTCGACCGCGGCCTTGCCGCTTGCCATCAGGGAGCGGGAGCCGCCTGAACCGCCGCCGTGGAGCAAGGCGTCGCTGTCGCCCTGCAGCAGCCCGATCCGGTCGTAGGACACGCCGAGCCTTTCGCCGAGCACCTGGGCATAGGTGCTTTCGTGGCCCTGGCCGTAATCCTTGGTGCCGGTGATGAAGGTGATCCGGCCATCCGCCTCGAACCGGATGCCGCCCATCTCCCTGCCGGGCGGTGCGGTCGCTTCGAGATAGCTGGCAACGCCGAGGCCGCGGACCAGGCCGCGCGCGTCGCTGTCCGCCCTGCGCGCCGCGAAGCCGACCGCGTCGGCCGCCGCCAGCGCCTTGTCCAGCACGGCCTCGAATTCGCCCTCGCGGTAGACCTGGCCGGAAACCGCCGTGTAGGGCAGTTCGTCGGGCCGGAGCAGGTTCAGGCGGCGGAATTCCGCCGGGTCCCTGCCGGTCTCCCGCGCCGCCGTGTCGACCAGCCGGTCGGTGAACAGGTTACCGTCCGGCCGGCCGGCGCCGCGATAGGCGGCGACCGGGTTCTGGTTGGTCAGCACGCAGCGCATGTTCACGAACGCCGCCGGAATCCGGTAGAGCGACGCGCCGTTTTTGAGGATGTTGGTCGAACCCGGCAGCGGGCCGACGCCGGAGACGAAGGCGCCCATGTTGGCGACGCCGGTGAGCCGCATGGCGAGGATGCGGCCGTCCGCGTCCAGCGCCAGTTCGCCGTCGACATGGATGTCGCGGCCGGCGGCGTCGCCGAGGAAGCTGTCGGAGCGGTCGTCGCGCCAGCGCACAGGGCGACCGGTCAGCCGGGCGGCGGCCAAGCACAGCACATGCTCCGGATAGGCGCCACCCTTCATGCCGAAGGAGCCGCCGACATCCTCCATCAGGACCCGGACGTCGCCGGATTCTCCGCCGAGCAGATCGGCCAGGGTCCGGGACAGGCCGAACGCGCCCTGCCCGCCGGTGTGCAGCGTGTAGCGCCCGGTTTCGCTGTCCCAGGCCGCCGTGCCGCTGCGCGGCTCGATCGGCGTCGGTGCGACGCGCTGGCTGGCGATGCGCAGGCGGGTGACATGGGCCGCCCCGGCGAACTCCTTTTCCGTCGCCGCTTCGTCGCCGCCGGCCCAGTCGAGGGCGAGATTTCCGGGCACGCTGTCGTGCAGGAGCGGCGCCTCGGGTTCGAGCGCCTGCCAGGGATCGAGCAGGACGGGCAGCGGGTCGATATCGAGAATGATGGCTTCGGCGGCGTCGCGCGCCTGCTCCGGCGTATCGGCGACGACGAAAGCGACGGGTTCGCCGGCAAAGCGGACCCGGCCGTGCGCGAGGGCATGGCGGACCGGCACGGCGATGGCTTCGCCGTTGCGGCCCTTGATGGGCAGCCGGCACGGGATCGGCCGGCAGCCGAATTCGATCAGGTCTTCGGCGCGCAGAACGAGGCGCACGCCCGGCATGGCCGCGGCGGCGGCGATATCGAGCGTGCGGATATCCCCGTGGGCTTCCGGCGCGCGCAGGACATGGCCGGCGAGCGCGCCCGCGATCCGGACATCGTCGGCATAGCGGCCGCGGCCGGTCAGCAGGCGGCGATCCTCCTTGCGGGGCGCCCGGTCGCCGATGCCGTAATGCCGTTCTCCGCTGCCGTCCATGATGTCCGCTCCCTGCCGGCAAACGAACGGCGCCCGCAAGAGCGCCGCCGTGGGGCGAACATAGGGGCTAAGGGCGGGCGCGGCGAGTCATGGCCGGTGCGCCGTTTCGGTATGGGCGGGCGGCGTCCGGCGTACGAACCGTCTGGCCGAATTTGCTTGCGAGCGTTGCGGCCGGTGACTATATATCGGCCAAAGGATTGGGAATTTCCCGGTCGACAGAAGGGTCCTGGAACTTCCGGGGCCCTTTTGTTTTTCCGGCCTCGGGCGTTCACGGCAGTTGAGCCAATCCGCCGATCTTCGGTCGAACGATCTCGAAGGCGCGGTTGGGCTGGTCCGGGCGCAGGTGCGACAGCGCGATGGGCCGCGCCGTCAGGTCTGCGAGTTGCAGGCCGACGGAGTTCGCCGCCTTCGGGACGAACACCGGCTGGAAATCGAACAGCCCGAAATCCTGCCGGCCAGGGCCGGAGCCGCTGTCGTTGGCAGCGATCCGGCGAAACTCCAGTTCGAGCTCCCGGTCCTCCTTCCTGCCGCGGCTCTCGAAGATGACGTGAACCGTCCTGCCGTGCTGCCTCTCCTCGCTTAACATGGTGTGCAGCTGCTTCATGCAGAAACGAAGTGCGATCCGGTAGGGATTTTGGGTGTCGGCATATCTCGCGTGCAGGCCGGTCTTATCGATGACAGCCGCGAATATCGTCACGGGTGCCGCTTCGACCAAGCTGTTGAGATCGCTATAGAACCGTTCGCGCAATGCCCTGTCGGTCAGCAAGATCGCGAACGGCCCCTTACTCTTGCGGATATCATGTTCGTGCAGGACAACCGCATCGTGCCCCCAGATGCCAAACTTGAAACGCTGAACGGCGGGAACGACGTCGGCGATGTAGTCGGCCTTGCGCAGGGCGCAGAAGACAAGCGCAAAAACCGGGTATTGTGGATCGATGGCGACGAGCCCGTGATCGCCACTCTCGTCGGCGTAAACCACGAATTCCGAGAAATCCGACAATACGCCCCCGCTATCCCCTCGTCACTCGCAACGATTACCAACCTAACCAGTGATTGTCGGTCGGGATAGCCGCATGAAGGAGATGCGCGCGCCCGTGCGCGAACACATGTCCCCGACCGACGTCTACGCCCGTACAAGTCGCTCCCAGGCCACGCCAAGCGCGAACCACGGCCTCCGGCAACCACCCACGGGTCGGCTCTGAACGCCGGACCGGGTCCCGCGCGACAAACGGTCGAAACGGGCGTGCTGCGGAGCGGGCGCCAGCCCCCCGCCCGGCGCCTCCCCTACCCCGCCACCTCCGGCAGGGTCGTGGCCGGCGGGGTGTTGCGCGAGCGGCCGCAGCGCACGGCGCCGTCGACGATCACCATGCCGACGCCCGGCACGTCGCCCATGCGCACCGATTCGAGGATCGTGTTTCCTGCCGTGTGCTGGGCCTTGTCCATGATGACGAAGTCGGCCGCCCTGCCCTCCTCGATCAGGCCGACATCGAGATCGCGCATGCGCGCCGTGTTGCCGGTGGCGAAGCAGAACACGATCTCCGCCGGCACTTCGCCGATGCTCGACAGCATCGCGATCAGGCGCAGGATGCCGAGCGGCTGCACGCCCGAGCCGGCCGGCGAATCGGTGCCGAGGATGATGCGCTCGGGCTGGCCCAGCTCCATGGTTGTGCGCATGGCGTAGAGGGCGGCCAGCTCGTTGCCGTTGTGAACGATCTCGACGGCGCGGCTGCACTGCTCGCACAGGCAGCGGATCTGGTCGAGCGGCAGGGCGGTGTGGCCGCCATTGATATGGCCGATCACGTCGGCGTCGGCTTCGAGCACGACGTCCTTATCGATCAGGCCGGAGCCGGGAATAGACGGGCCGCCGGTGTGGATCGTGCTCTGGATGCCGTATTTGCGCGCCCAGGCGACCATCTGCTTGGCTTCCTCGCCCTGCTTGACGCCGCCGAGGCCGACCTCCCCGAGCAGCTTGACCCCATTGCGCGCCATCTCGGCGAAATCCGCTTCCTCCATGCCCTTCTCGATCACCGGCGCGCCGGCATGGACCTTCATGCCGGCCGGTCGCATGGCGTCGAAGGCGCGCTGGGCGGTCACGGCGAGCGCCTTGAGGCCGACGATATCCTTGGGCCGGCCCGGCAGATGGACCTCGCCGGCCGAGATCATCGTGGTGACGCCGCCGTTCAGGAAGCTGTCGATCCAGTTGAACTGGTTCTGGCGCGGCGTCCAGTCGCCGAACACGGGATGGACGTGGCTGTCGATCAGGCCGGGCGCCAGGGTCGTGCCTTTGGCGTCGATCACGGTATCGGCGCCGCCGGTATTCAGGTCGCCTTCCTTGCCGAAGCTGTCGATCCGGCCATCCACGGCCACGATGCAGTCGGCATCCAGGATCGGTTGCGCCAGATCGCCGGACAGCATCAGCCCGATATTGCGGACGACCGTCTTGCCCTTGGGCGGTGCGGTGGAAACGGTAAGGCTCATTGCGTTTCTCCCTGTCCCGATAGAGCGCCCTAGCGCAGCCCGTCCTCGCCCTTGGCCTCGTCGACGGTCAGGCCGCCGACCCGGGGCAGCGGGCGGCCGCTGTCGGTGACCGCGACGGCGACCAGGATCTCGTCGGCCGCCGGCGCATCGGGAATCCGGACCTCGATGCCGTCGAAATGGCTGCGGACATAGGCGGCGTCCTTGTGGCCGAGCGGCACGTCGAGCGGCGTGCCCGGTCCGCCCCGTTTCTTGGACGACGGCACCAGCGCGGCGCCCTTCTCGACCGCCTTGCGCAGCGGCGCGCCGAGCCGCGGGTGCAGGATCGCAGCGGCGTGCTCCAGTTCGCCGCGCTCGCCGACCACCGCCGCCTTGCCGTAGCTTTCCGCCGCCGACGGATCGATGCCGAGCACAGCGACCGCCTTGTCGCCCAGATAGCCGCCCAGCTCCGCGCCGATCTCCATCAGCGGTTCGAGATCCTCGACATATTCGCCGGCGAAGGGGTTGGCGATCACGGCGATGGCGACGGCACGGCGGGTCGGCGGGTCGATCGCCCGGCCCATCTCCTTGCGGGTGTCCTCGACCAGCACCATGGTCTTGCGGATATCGGCTTTCATGGCGGTTCCTCCTCCCCGTTCCGCACGGGTCAAACGGTCAGATAGGTGTTGCGCACTTCCGCATCGGCGGCAAGCGCGTCCATCCCGCCTTCGTAGCGGATGCGCCCCTTCTCGACGATGTAGGCGCGGTCGCTCACGGCGGTCGCGAAATGAAGATTCTGCTCCGACAGCAGGATCGACAGCCCCTCGGCCTTGAGCGCCTGGATCGTCGCGGCCATCTGGTCGACGATCACCGGCGCCAGCCCTTCGGACGGCTCGTCGAGCAGCAGGACCTTCGGGTTGCCCATCAGGGTGCGGGCGACGGTGAGCATCTGCTGCTCGCCGCCGCTCATCCGGCCGGCCGGCCGGGTGCGCATCTCCGCCAGGTTCGGGAACATCCCGAACAGCCGCTCCGGCGTCCAGGCCGGCGTGCCGGCCCGCTCCGGCTGGCGGCCGACCTCGAGATTCTCCATCACGGTAAGATCGCCGAAGATGCGCCGGTCCTCGGGCACATAGCCCATGCCGGCCCGGGCGATGACATGGGGCTCCCGGCCGGTGATGTCCGCGCCTTCCAGCATGACCCGGCCCGCGCGCATCGGGACCAGCCCCATGACCGATTTCAGGGTGGTCGTCTTGCCCGCGCCGTTGCGGCCGAGCAGCACGACGACCTCGCCGTCGTTGAGGACGAACGACAGGTCGGCCAGGATATGCGCGCCGCCGTAATAGGTGTGCAGGTCGCGGGCTTCGAGAACCGTATTCGTCATGGCGCGCCCTCTGCAACGGCGCTGCCGAGATAGATTTCGCGCACCTGCTCGTTGGCGCGGACCGCCTCCGGCGCGCCCTCGGCGATCAGTTCGCCCCGGTTCAGCACCATGATCCGGTGAGCGTGGGCGAAGACGACGTCCATGTCGTGTTCGGTGAACAGCACGCCGATATTGCGTTCCGCGACGATCTCGTCGGCCAGGCGCATCAGTTCGACCCGCTCGCGCGGCGCCATGCCGGCGGTCGGCTCATCCATCAGCAGCAGCTCCGGATCGTTGGCGAGCGCGATCGCCAGCTCGACCCGCTTGAGATCGCCATAGGCGAGCACCGAACAGGCCCGGTCGCCCTGCTCCGCCATGCCGACCCGTTCGAGCAGCGCGTCGGCCTGCGCAACCTCGGTCGCCGCCGCCGGCCGCCAGAGTCTGCGGCTCGCATGGCGATGGCTGATCAGCGCCATCTGGACGTTCTCGCGCACGGTCATGGAGGAGAAGGTGGCGGTGATCTGGAACGTACGGCCGACGCCGAGCCGCCAGATGCGGTGCGGCGGCAGGCCGGCAATGTCCCGGCCCTTGAGCCGGACGGCGCCGCGGTCCGGCCGGATCTGGCCCATCAGCATGTTGAAACAGGTCGTCTTGCCCGCCCCGTTCGGCCCGATCATGGCAAGCAGTTCGCCCGGTTCGACCGCGAAGGAGACCTCCTGGACCGCGCGCACGCCGCCGAACGCCTTGGAAAGGCCGCTGACTTCGAGCAGCGCCGTCATGCCGGCGCCCCCCGCCCGCCTGCCCCGGACTTCGATCCGGGGCCTGCCCCGGACTCCGATGCAGGGGCGGTCAGGCCGAGCCGGCGCGCCGGCCAGGTATCGCCGAGCCCGGCCAGGCCGTCGGGCAGCAGCAGCACCAGGGCAATGATCGTCGCGCCGAGCAGGAAGCGCCAGTAGCTCAGTTCGCTGAACAGGTCGTTGAGCCAGGTCAGCGCCGTCGCCCCGACGATCGGCCCGGTGAGCGAATGCACCCCGCCGAGCAGAACCATCAGCAGGGCGTCGAACGAGCGCGCGATTTCCATCGAGGTGGGAAAGACGCTGCCCTTGGAGTAGACGAACAGCGCCCCGGCGAGACCGGCGAACGCCCCGGAAATCGTGAAGGCGATCCACTGGTGGCGCTTGATGTCGATCCCGATGGCGGCGGCGCGCAGCGCCGAATCGCGGCCGGCGCGCAATGTGTAGCCGAACGGTGCGAACAGCATCCGGCGCATGGCCAGGATGCCGGCAACGGCAAAGCCGATCGTCAGATAGTAATAGGCGATGCGGGAACTCGCCCAGTCCGACGGCCAGGTGCCGAGGATGCCGTCGTCGCCGCCGGTGACCTCGCCCCACTGGAAGACGATGGACCAGGCGATCTGGGCGAACGCCAGGGTCAGCATGGCGAAGTAGACGCCGGTCAGCCGCACGCAGAACCAGCCGAACAGGATCGCCAGCAGCGCGGCGCCGGCGGGTGCGGCCCAGAAGGCGATCTCCATCGGCGCGTCGGCGAACTTGACCAGCAGCGCCGCCGCATAGGCGCCGCCGCCGAAGAAGGCCGCGTGGCCGAACGAGACCATGCCGCCCGGCCCCATGATGAAATGCAGGGCGACGGCAAACAGCACGAAGATCATGATCTCGATCGTCAGTACGAGCGAGAAATCGCCGACGACGGACGGGACGATCAGGTGCGCGACCGGCAGAAGCAGCAGAAACGCGAGCACGAGGGCGCCGGCGAGGCGCAGGCCCCGGCCGGCCGGGCGCAACGGCGCCTCGGGCGCCTCGACGACGCCGTGGCCGGGAATTTCCGGCCGGCCGAGCAGGCCCCAGGGCCGGAAGATCAGCACCACCGCCATGACCAGGAACATCAGGATCAGCGTGCTGTTGGGGAAAATCTGGATGCCGAAGGTCTGGAGCAGGCCGATCAGAATGGCGGCGAGGAAGGCGCCGCCGATGCTGCCCATGCCGCCGACCACGACGACGACGAAGGCCGCCGCGATGATGTTGAAATCCATCAGCAGGTCGGCGCCGCCCTTGGGCAACTGGATCGCCCCGCCGAGTCCGGCCAGCGCCGAGCCGAGGAACAGCACGCCGGTGAACAGCCAGCGCTGGTTGACGCCGAGGGCGGCGACCATCTGGCGGTCGAGGGTCGCCGCGCGCACGAGCGTGCCCCAGCGCGTGCGGTTGAACAGCAGCCACAGGCCGGCCAGCACGAGCGGCGACACCGCGATCAGCACGAGATCGTATTCCGGCAGCCGCTGGCCGAGGATCGTGACCGCGCCGGTGAAACCGGGCGCCCGCGGACCGACCAGGTCTTCCGAGCCCCAGATCCACAGGGTGACGTCCTGGACGACCAGGATGACGCCGAAGGTCGCGATCAGCTGGAACAGCTCCGGCGCCCGGTAGATGCGGCGCAACAGCAGGATCTCCATCGCCACGCCGATCAGGCCGACCGCGGCCGCGGCAAGCAGGATGGCGATCCAGAAACCGACCGCGCCGCCGCCGACCGCAGAGACCGCGGTCACGCCGATATAGGCGCCCAGCATGTAGAAGGAGCCGTGGGCGAAGTTCACGATCCGCGTGACGCCGAAGATGATCGAAAGGCCGGACGCAACGAGGAACAGCGCAGCCGCGCTGGAAAGGCCCGTCAGCAGTGTGACGATGAATTCACCCATCGCGGCGCCCGGCGTTCAGCGGAAAGAGGATGCGGCCGCCATTCGTACCCGCAGTTCGAAACCGGCGGCCGAAAACCGGAAACCGGCGGCCCCTCGCCAGAGGCCGCCGGCTTCGCGGCAGTCCCGTTTACTGCTTGCGCAGCTTCTTCGTTTCCTCGACCGACGGCAGGTAGTTCGCGCCGTCGAGATACTGCCAGCGCTCCATCGTGCCCTTGCCGTCCTTGAGCACCGTCCAGCCGACATAGGCGCCCATGGTCGACTGGTGGTCCACCGCGCGGAAGGTGATCGGCCCGGTCGGGGCGCCGAAGCTGAGGCCCTTCATGGCGGCGACCATCTTGTCGGTGTCGGTCGAGCCGGCCTTCTTGAGCATGGCCTGAATCGCCAGCATGGTGTTGTAGCCGACGATCGAACCGATACGCGGATAGTCGTTCCAGCGCGCCTGGTAGGCAGCGAGGAACTTCTTGTGCGCCGCCGTATCGATGTCCTGCCACGGATAGCCGGTGACCAGCCAGCCGACCGGCGCTTCGTCCTTCAGCGGATCGATATATTCCGGCTCCCCGGTCAGCAGTCCGACGATCAGCTTGCCCTTGAACAGGCCGCGGGTCCTGCCCTCGCGGACGAATTTCGCAAGGTCGCCGCCGAAGGTGACGTTGTAGATGCCGTCCGGCTTCAGCGCGGCGAGCGCCTGTACTTCGGCGCCGGCGTCGATCTTGAACAGGCCCGGCCATTGCGACCCGACGAACGTCACATCGGGGCGCAGTTTGGTCAGGATTTTCTTGAACGCCGCGACGGCGTCCTTGCCGTAGGCGTAGTTCGGCGCGATCGTTGCCCAGCGCTTGGCTTCCTTGCGCTTGGCGGCTTCGGCCGCCAGCATCGCCGCCTGCATGTAGGTCGAGGGGCGCAGGCGGAAGGTGTAGTTGTTGCCCTTGGCCCAGACCAGCGCGTCGGCCAGCGGCTCGGCGGCGAGATAGAGCGTCTTGCGCTGCTTGGCCCAGGAGGCCAGCGCCAGGCCGATATGCGAGAACAGCGAGCCGGAAATCAGCGCCACCTTGTCGCGCGAGCGCAGCTGCTCGGCGACCTTGACGGCCTCGCCCGGCTTGCCCTGGTCGTCGCGCGAGACGAAGACCAGTTTCTTGCCGAGCACGCCGCCGGCCTTGTTGATCTCCTCGATCGCCAGGGTCGCCCCGCGCCGGTAGGGAATCGTGTGGGCCGGCAGCCGCGTATAGCTGTTGATGTCGCCGATCTTGATCTCGTCGGCCGCCAGCGCCGGCATCCCGGTCGCAAGAGCGCCGGAAAGGACGCCCAGCGCCACACCGGCCGTCAGAACATATTTCACTTTCATGAGGATTTCCTCCCTGGTTCGGCGCCCCGGATTTATCGCCGGCAGGCCGGCGACCGCTCCGGTGCGTCATCTACAACACGTTATTCCGCGGCCTCAACGGCCGCGGCCTGTTCCGCCCGGAGCATCTTGTCGACGATGCGCCGGCTGCGGTTCGGGCCGTTGTCGATCGCCAGCCGGACCGTCGGCTTGACCGCGGCCTCGTCCTGCGCCCGCTGCACCGCTTCGAGAATCTCCCGGTCTTCCTCGAAGGCCATGACGAACTGTTCGGTCATGCGTTCGGATACCGACCGGTTTTCCGGCTCGAAGTTGCGCACCTGCATCCAGAAATAATGGGTGCTGCTTTCGGTCTCCGGGGCGAGATAGTGGCAGGAGAAGATGCGCGTGCCGTTTTCGCGCGCCGCGTCCGAATGGCCCATGCCAACCGGACCGATCCCGAAATCCACGACATTGATCGACGGCGGATAGAAGAAATAATACTGCCAGCGATCGACATGTCCTTCGATCTTCATGAACTGCTCGAAGATCGGGACGGGCGGCCGGTCGAGGGTCCAGCGGTTGACCTCGACGATGTCGCCGATCTGCTTTGTCTCAACCGGGATGTCCTCCATCTCGGCGCTGCCGAGCGAGGACGGATGCACGAAGCTGACATGCGCCGGGTCGAGCAGATTGTCGGTCAGCTGCTGATAGTGCGCCGCGACGTGGGTGTAGGGGCCGTGATTGACGCCCCAGGCCGAATCCCGGTAGGGCGGCAGGTCGAAAAGCAACGCCTCGTCGGCCTGTTCTGGTTCGCCGGTCCAGACCCAGACCAGGCCGAGCCGTTCGGCGACCGGATAGGACGGGACCCGGATATTGCCCGGAATGAGCTTCTGACCCGGAATTTTGCGGCAGGCCCCGGTCGCGTCGAACTGGAGTCCGTGATAGCCGCATTCGATACAGTCGCCGCGCACCCGGCCCTTCGACAGGGGCAGGAACTTGTGGGCGCAGCGGTCTTCGAGCGCCCCCAGCGACCCGTCCCCGGTGCGGAACACCATGACCGGCTCGCCGAGCAGCCGCCGGCCGACCGGGCCGTCATCCAGTTCGTCCAGCCAGGCGATCGGATACCAGGCGTTGCGCACGAATCCGCTCATGCCGCTTCGGCCCTTTCATCGGGTCCGGAAACCGGATCGTCCGTCTCCAGGGAAACCGCCGGCGACGTTCCTGCAACGACCGCCCGGTCGCCGCACAGGCAGAGCGCGGCTGCGGCGATCAGGCCGCGGCCGGCCATCGACTGTGCCGCCGCCCGGCCCGCGGCCATCGCCGTTGCGACTTCGGCTGCCCGGAGCGTGCCGACCTCAACGGTGACGGGCCGCACGCCGAGGTCGCTGTCCGGATCGAGTTCGCGGGCCGGAATTCGTTTGACGGCAGGGCTGTCGACATTGACCGCATTGGCGATCAGCGTCGCCGCGACGTCCGCCGCGGCGGCGTTTCCGGCGAGGACGGTCACCGAATCGGCGATGCCGAGCGAAAGGCTGCGGCCGCGCCAGCCGCTGGTCGCGAGCCCGGCGATTCCGTCCTCGCTGCTGATTTCTGCGATGCCGGCGGCTTCCGGCGCTTCGCCCAGCGCAACCATGCCGGTCCGGAACCGTTCGCCCGGCGCGAGATGGATCGCGATGTCGCCGCCATTGTTGACATAGGCGCGGGAAAGCCTGCGCCCGGCGAGCGCCGCGGCGAGCACCTCGTCGGCCACCGCGCCGGCGACCACCGCCATCGGCGTAACGAAATCGCCGCCATAAGGCGCGCAGGCCGCCGCCATGCGCCGCGCCGTGCTGCCGCGAACGACCGGCATGGCGCGGATGTCGGTGCGCAGCGCCGCCAGTTCGCCGGCCAGTTCGCCGAGAACGGTCCGGAAGCGTGCCCAGGCCTGCTCGTGGAACGCAGCAACCTCGTCCGCCGGGCCGAAGGCTTCGAGCACCAGGTCGATCGGGCCGTGCTGGAAATGCCGGCGCCGCCCGTCGGGCAGGACGGCGCGGACCGCGCCCGGCATGGCGTTCCGTTCGGCGGGGGTCCGCATCCCGCTCATCCGTCCGCCGCCACGCCGTTCAGCGGCGCACCGGGCCAGGGCGCCCGGTCGTGCCATTTCTCGACCCGCAGCCGGTCGGCATCGACGATGTCCCCGACCTGCCGCACGGCGTCCATATGGCCGCCCAGGGCGGCATAGTCGTCGAGCCGCAGGGTGAATTCGATCGGCGCGACGATGGCCGGCGTCGGCACATAGCCGAAGCTGTTCTCCGGCATCGTCGTGACATCGACCATGATCGTGATACCGCCGCCCGGCCAGACATAGACCGGCGCGCCGCCGGCCGTGACGCGAGTCAGCGCGCTGCGCACCGAGCGGGTCAGCCGCACCGGGTTTTCCGTCACCCCGGCGCGCAGCGATCCGCCGGCCCCGGCCATGAAGGCCACCGTCGCCAGCGCCGGTTCGCAATTCTCGCCGATCCGGTCGACCACGACCGAGAGTTCCTCCGGCATGGACGCCTGCTGCGGCCGGAGTTCGTCGTCGAGGATGAAATATTCCGCGTCTTCGCCGGTCGTGCTGACCATGAGTAGCCGCTGGCCCGGCCAGGCGACCTTCGGGTTGATCGTGTCGATGATGGATAGCGGATCGGTCACATCGGTGCCGCCCCAGCCGCTGCCCGGCTCCGCGACCTGGAAATAGCGCCCGGGCGTGGATTTGCGGCCGCGCACCCGGATCCCGGCGGGCTTCATGTCGAGGAAACGGCCGGCCTGGTGCTCGGTCAGGACGCCGGTGATATGGTCGTCGACGACGATCACCTCGTCGGCATGGCCGAACCATTGCTGCGCGAAGATGCCGATGGTCGCCGAGCCGCAGCCGACGCGCATGCGCTCCTCGTGCCGGCCGCCGATGACCGGCGCCGTGCCGGCCCGGAGCGTGAGTTCCTCGCCGCCGTCGATGGTGAAGTCGATCGCGTCGCCGTTCGACAGGCGCAGCATCATATCGCAGGTGACGACGCCTTCCTTCTTCGAGCCGCCGGTGAGATGGCGGACGCCGCCGAGCGAGAGCATCTGGGAGCCGTATTCCGCCGTCGTGACATGGCCGACCTGCTCGCCCTCGACGCGCACCGGCGCGGTTTCCGGGCCGATATAGCGGTCGGTGTCGATCTTCACCTTGAGGCCGCAATAGCTGAAGATGCCTTCGGAGACGACCGTCACCATGTCGACGCCTTCGTGCTCGCTGGCGACGATGAAGGGCGCGGGCTTGTAGTCCGGATAGGTTGTGCCGGAGCCGATGCCGGTGACGAACGTGTCGGCGTTGGGAATCAGCGAACCGTCCCAGTCCTGGCCCTGGAAGGGCACGAGGTCGCCGTCGCGGCCGGTGCGCTGGGTGACCACGAACGGATCCATCCGGGTCAGCGCGCCGTCGATATTGCCGTAGCGGTCGCAGGCGCCGGTGCGCCCTTCGCGTATCCGGCACAGCACCGGACAGGCATCGCAGGTGACGATGCCCGGCTTGTCCTTCGCGGCGGGAGCTCCGTCAGGCATGGCCGGCCTCCCGCGCGGCAAGCAGGGCTTCGCGGACCCGGTGCGGCAGCGCCGGCGCGTGACGCAGCCGGACGCCGGTCGCATGGTGGACCGCGTTGAAGATCGCCGGCGCGGTCGGGATCAGCGCCTGCTCGCCGATCCCTTTGGCGCCATAGGGGCCGAGCGGCTCCGGATCCTCGATCAGGATCGTATCGATCGGCGGCACGTCGCCGAAGGTCGGGATCAGGTAGTCGTGCAGGTTTTCCGTCCGGCCCGGGACAAACTCTTCCATCAGGGCGAGGCCGAGACCCTGGGCGACGCCGCCGTGGATCTGCCCTTCCAGCAATGTCGGGTTGATCGCACGGCCGACATCGTGGGCCGCCACAATGCGCCGGACCTTGATGGTGCCGAGCTCGACGTCGATGTCGATGACGGCAAGATGCGCGCCGAAGCCGTAGGTCGCGTAGGGCACGCCCTGCCCGTTCGCGTCGAGCGGCTTCGTCGGCGGATCGAAGGTGCCGTCGGCGGCGAGCACGTCTCCTTCCGCGTCGCGCGCCATCGCCCGGAGGTCGAGGGTCCGCTCGGCGTCGCCGTCGCGCAGCACGATCCGGCCGTCGCCGATCTCGATTGCCGCCGCCGGGCCGACATTGGCCAGGCGCAGGATGTTCGCCCGCAGGGTTTCGCCAGCGATCTGGGTCGCGCGGCCGGACACGAAGGTCTGGCGCGACGCCGAGGATTTGCCGGCATCCGCCGTCCGGTCGGTGTCGCCGGCGACGTTGGCGATCCGGTCGACCGGCACGCCGAGCGCGTCGGCGGCGATCTGGGGCATGATCGTGTTCGGCCCCTGCCCCATGTCCATCGCGCCGTTGTAGAGCGTCACCCGGCCCTCGGCGGAAATGCCAAGCTTCATGGTCGAGGGGTTGGACATGGAGGTGTTGCCGCAGCCGTACCACATGCCGGCGATGCCGACGCCCCGGCGCAGCGGCCCGCCGGCCTGGTTGATCCGGTCCGCTTCCGCCCGCTCCCGGTCCCAATCCGCCTGCAACGCCTCGAAACAGGCCGCGAGACCGGCGCTGTGCTCCAGCACCTGGCCGGAGGAGGTTTCGTCGCCCTTGCGGATCGCGTTCTTCAACCGGAAGGCCAGCGGATCGAGGCCGCACTGCGCGGCGAGGTCGTCGAGCAGGGCCTCATTGGCGATCGCCGACTGGGGCACGCCGAAGCCGCGGAAGGCGCCCGACGGCGGCGCGTTGGTCAGCCAGGCGCAGCTTGTGTTCTTCACATGGGGAATGACATAGGGCCCGGCCGCATGGACCGGCACCCGGTCGGCGACCGTCGGGCCCCAGGAGGCGTAGGCCCCGGTATCGAAATCGCCGTGGAACTCGAAGGCCGTCAGCGTTCCGTCCGCCGTGCAGCCGGCGCGCACCCGGATCGCCGCCGGATGGCGCTTGGTCGACGACGCCATGCTCTCCGGCCGCGTGTAGGTGCAGCGCACGGGCACGCCCAGCGTCCAGGCGGCGAGCGCGATCAGCGGCTGGACGGAAATGTCGAGCTTGCCGCCGAAGCCGCCGCCGCAGGCGGTCGGGACGATCCGTACCTGCTCCTCGCCGATGCCGAGAATGAGCGCGGTCTCGTCCCTGTCCATGTAGGGCGACTG
The DNA here is from genome assembly GCA_011523655.1 of Rhodospirillaceae bacterium. GTDB lineage: Bacteria > Pseudomonadota > Alphaproteobacteria > Bin65 > Bin65 > Bin65. The sequence goes on along the minus strand of WTGH01000027.1, from coordinate 73,112 downwards.
GGTCGAGACGTGGATTTCGAGCCGGTCGCCGATGCGGCGCGCCCAGCCGGCCTCCGGCTCGATATAGGCGTGTTCGACGAAGCTGGTCCGCCAGGTGCCCTCGGCGATGCAATCCGCCTCGGCGAACCCGCGTTCGACATCGCCCTTGACGACCCGGCCGCGCGCCAGGACGTTGCTGTCCCGATGCCCCTGGACCAGCGCCGCGTCGGCTTCGCGCGCGGCATCGATCCCGGTAACCGGCGCTTCTTCGCGCCAGACGACCGGCATATCCTCGTCGCGCAGGGCGGCGACGGCGCCGGCGTTGCCTACGACCGCGAGCACGGCCTCGCCCCGGTAGCGCACGATCCCGTCGGCCAGCACGGGCTGGTCCTTGCCCACCGGGTAGACCCCGAAGGCGTTGCTGCCGGGGATGGCGGCGGCAGTCAGGACGGCGGCGATGCCGGGCCGGGCCTGCCGGAAAGCCTCCAGATCGCCGATCTCGAACCGGCCGCGTGCGATCGGCGAACGCAGGACGCGCAGGGTGAGCGCATCCGGCGGTGCGAAATCCGCGCCGAATACCTCGTCGCCGGTGAGCTTTTGCACGCCGTCCAGCCGCGCGATCCGGGCGCCGACCGCCCTGTCGTAATCGGGGCCGGTCCCGGATACGATTTCGGGCGGGGCGCAGTCCTGCGATCCGGCAACGTCCAGGACGGCCTCGACGATCTTGCGATAGCCGGTGCAGCGGCACAGCACGCCGCCGAGCGCATCGGCCGCCTCCTGTTCGCTCGGCGACGGGTTGCGGTCGAGCAGGTCGCGCGCCGCCATCAGCATGCCCGGCGTGCAGATGCCGCACTGGGCCGCGCCGTGGCGCAGAAAGGCCGCCTGGAGATCGGACAGCGCGCCGTCCCGCGCCAGCCCCTCGACGGTCGTCACGTCGCGCCCGGCGGCCTGGGCGACCGCCACCATGCAGGAACAGACCTGCTCGCCGTCCAGCAGCACGGTGCAGGCGCCGCAGTCGCCTGCGTCGCAGCCGACCTTGGTGCCGGTCAGGCCGAGTTCGCCGCGCAGGGCATCCGCGAGCCGGTTCGCCGGCGGGCTGCGCAGCGCCGTCTCTTCGCCGTTGACGGTCAGCGTCGTCGAGGCCGCAGCAATGTTCATGCCGCTTCTCCCATCCGCCGGCCCATGTCCGACAGGCCGCGGCGCAGCATGGTGACGGTGGCGTCGAGCCGGTATCCGGCCGAGCCGCGCACGTCGTCGATCGGCGACAGGACGGCTTGGACTGCTTCGCCGGTCGCCGCTTCGCCCAGCCGGCCGTCGAGCGGGCGGCCGTTCAGGGCTTCCTCCAGCGCCGGGAGCCGCCGCGTTACCGGGGAACAGGCGCCGACCGCAATTCGGGCGTCGCCGACCGTATCGCCGTCCGGCACCAGGACGATGCCGATCATCACGATGGAAATGACAAGATAGCGCCGCGCGCCGAGCTTCAGGAAGGCGCTGGCAGCATTGTCGGGCAGCCTGGGCACGAGCACCGCGGTGACGATTTCGCCCGGCCCCAGCGCCGTCGTCCGGTTGCCGGTCAGGAATTCCGTTACCGGCAGGCGCCGCACGCCGGCGGCGGCCGAGAGTTCGACCTCGGCCTCCAGTGCCGCAAGGTTGGGCGCGCCGTCGGCCGCCGGCGAGGCGTTGCACAGGTTGCCGGCGATCGTTCCCGCATTCTGGATCTGGACGCCGCCGACCTCGCGCGCCGCGTCCTTGAGGCCGTCGAAACAGGCCGGCAGACCGGCCCGGATCAGGTCCGTCCAGGTCGTGAGCGCGCCGATGCGCCACCGCTCGCCCTCGTCGGCGATGCCGCGCAGGGCGGCGATGCCGGTCAGGTCGAGCAGGTCGTCGTCGAGCGGCCGGCCGACCCGGCCGGGATAATAGTCGGTGCCGCCGGCGAGCACGGTCAGCGGCGCGCGCTGCAACGCGTCCAGCGCGTCGTCCAGATTGTCCGGCCGCAGATACACCGACATCCCTGTTCCCGTCCGCTCGAATCCGCCGCTCTTACCGGCCGCTGAAATTGTTTGTATACGAACGAATTTTCCCGATCATATCGAACCTGTCGCCGCTGCGCAAGCCTCAAACGATCTTCGCCAGCAAACGCAACACCGTTGCCCGTTCTCGCGGCGAAAGCGGGTCCATGATTTCCGCCGTGACCGCGAAGCCGTCGCCGTAGGCCGCCGCCAGCAAAGCCGCGCCGGGGTCCGTCAGGCGCCACTGGGTGCGCCGCCGGTCCTTCTGGTCCGCCCGGCCGGCGATCAGGCCGCGCTCCGAGAGCCGGTCGATCACCCCCTTCATGGTCGCCGGGTCCATGGCGGTCAGCCGGCCAAGCCGGTTCTGCGAGACTTCGCCCTCGTCGGCGATCTTGGCCAGCGCGGCGAACTGGGTCGGCGTCAGCCCGTATCCGGCGAAGCGCGTGGTGAAGATCGCCGTCGCCCGCTGTTGCGCCCGGCGCAGCAGGAAGCCGATCTGTTCCTCCAGCCGATAGTCGTCGGCGCTCATCCCGCCCTACTCCGCATTCGCCCGCTCGCGCAGCTCGACGCGGCGGATCTTGCCGGAGATGGTCTTCGGCAGCTCCTCGACGAAGGCGATCTCGCGCGGATATTTGTAGGGCGCGGTCGTCGCCTTGACGAAATCCTGCAGGCTCTTGGCCATCGCCTCGCCGGCCTCGAAGCCCCCGGCCAGCACGACATAGGCCTTGACGATCTCGCCGCGCAGGTCGTCCCGCTTGCCGACGACCGCGGATTCGGCGACCGCTTCGTGCTCGATCAGCGCGCTTTCGACCTCGAACGGGCTGATCCGGTAGCCGGCCGAGGAGATCAGGTCGTCGGCCCGGCCGACGAACCAGATATAGCCGTCGGCGTCCCGGGTCGCCGTGTCGCCGGTGTAGTACCAGCCGTGGCGGAAGCATTTGGCGTTGGCCGCGTCGTCCTCGTAGTAGCCGTGGAACAGTCCGGGCGGCCAGGTGTCGCCGCCGGTCCGCACGGCGATGTGGCCGACTTCGTCGTCCGGCAGCCGGTTGCCGCTATCGTCGACGATATCGACGTCCATCCCCGGCACCGGCTTGCCCATGGAGCCCGGCCGCACCTTAAGACCGGGCACGTTGGCGGCCAGGTTGACGGTCTCGGTCTGGCCGTAGCCGTCGTGGGGAATTGTGCCGGTAGCGTCCTTCCAGGCGCGCAGCGCCTCGGGGTTGAGCGGCTCGCCGGCGCTTACCGTGTGGCGGATCGACGATAGGTCGTAGGCCGACAGGTCGATCTGCATGAAGGCGCGGAACACGGTCGGCGGCGCGCACAGCGTCGTGATGCCGTGCTCGGCGAACAGCCGCAGATGGGCGTCGGCGTCGAAGCCCGGGCCCGGATTGTAGAGCATCACGGCCGCGCCGATCTGCCACTGGCCGAACAGCTTGCCCCAGGCCGCCTTGGCCCAGCCGGTGTCGCTCATCGTCCAGTGCAGGTCGTCCTCGTGCAGGTCGTGCCAGTAGCGGGCGGTCAGCGTGTGGGCGATGGCGTATTCGTGGCTGCGCGGCACCAGCTTCGGGAAAGCCGTGGTGCCGGAGGTGAAATAGGCCAGCATGGTCTCGTCGAGGCGCGTCGGCGCGACGTCGGCGCGGTCCAGCTTGTCGCTCGCCGCCGCGCAGGCGGCCTCGCAATGGACCCAATCTCTTTGCGGGTCGCGGTGCGGGGCGCCGATCACGATCACCTGTTCGAGCGTCGGGCACTTGCCGCGCACCGCCTCGATCTTCGCGATATGGTCGTCGGTGACGATGGCGAAGCGCGCGCGGCTCTTGTTGATCCGGTATTCGATGTCCTTCGGCTGCAGCAGGTTGGTGCCCGGCATGGCGATTACGCCCAGCTTGATGCAGCCGATCATGGCCTCGTACCAGGCCGGGATGCGCGGGATCATCATGAAGGCGAAATCGCCTTTGGCCGCGCCGAGGCCGCGCAGCATGTTGGCGAAGCGGTTGGACGCCGCCGAGAGGTCGGTAAAGCGCCAGGTTTCCTGCGCGCCGGTGTTGGCGTCGGCGTAGACGAAGGCCGTCTTGTCCCGCTCCGCGGCCCGGCGGTCGATCAGGTCGAAGCCGAAATTGTAGAACTCCGGCGCCGGCAGGCGGACGCCTTCGGCCAGCGCGGTCGCATAATCGGGCAGGTCGATATAGCCGGTCATGGCGGCTCCGGAGGATCGGTCGGACGGGCGGGAATCTGGTGGCCCGCCGCCGCCCCGGAGTCAAGCAGCGAAGTCAAGCCGCGATGGCGCCGGGCGGTGCGCGCGGATCGCACCGCGCCCTTCCTTCCCCCGCTTCAGCGGGGGAAGTGGCCCCGGATTTATCCGGGGTCGATGGGGGTATTCCCCGTTGCCGAAAGAACCGCCTTGCGGCGGTGCGCGGCTGGCGCCGCGCCAACCCCTCCCGGCGGGCTGCCCACGCCGACCTCCCCTTCTGAAGAAGGGGAGGTATAGCGCCGCTGCAACGGCGCCCCGCCGGAGCCGGGTTCGCTTGACGCCCCACCGGCCCATCCCTATCTTCCGCCGCGCCGAAGCGGGGCCATTGCAACGGGCCGCCCCGCCACCATGGGCGCCCATAGCTCAGTTGGTAGAGCAACTGACTTTTAATCAGTAGGTCGCTGGTTCGAATCCAGCTGGGCGTACCAAAAAAATCACATATTAAGAGATAGTTAGAGGAAAAGCGCCGAACCGAGCGCATCACCCGTTTCGGCTTGAGTCACCACTGAGTCACCAATCTTTGCCCTTGCGCGGTGACTCGGCTTCGCAGACGGGACAGATGGCCCGTCTCAAGGCTCGGCCGCAGCCCGCATCGGCAGCCCCGGAAAGGAGCCAGCCCGTGACGCCCAGACGATTGGAAATTCCGTCCGTGAAACCCGGCAGCAGGATCGTGTTCCGTTCCGAAAAGCCGGAGCCGAATTTGTTGATTATCGACTACGGTCCGTATGGCACCATCGAAGCGACCATCTCGGTAAACCGCGAGGTTGCGCTAGTCATTGGAAACAGGGCACCTGAAATCTCCATCTACGATGGCGAGGTCGCCCCGTTCGACGGTGGCAACATCGTCAGTATCGAAGATGACGAATAACAGCGTTCGGCCATCGTCTTCCACACGGCAGCCAAGCGAACCCGCGGCGAGATTATTTTTAATCACAAGTGTTTCCGTCAACTCGACTCTCCCCCGCGAGACGGCTCAAATGAGCCCTCTCAATCGGCCGCCCTGTAGCAGTGCTCGCAGAGCATCCGCCGTTTGGCCGTAGGCTGGAATTTCCGGCCGCACTTGGAACAAGGCCGTTTCGGGCGGTCCTTTAGCGGCGGGTCGCTGTATGGCAGGGGCATCTTGCCTTCGTAGACGGCTCCTCTCTGCCCCGGCTTCTCGCCGGCGACCTGCCCCATCAATGGACCGGCGCGACGGCTGGCGGCTCGGCGTCCTCGTCCAGTTCGACGGTCGCCAGCCCATGCGTGACTAGCCATAGCAGCTTGACGGCGTGCGCCATGATCGCGGCCGGATCGTCGCCAATGCCGGCTTCGGCGTAGATCGCCCGAAGATCGTCCAGCATCGCGCCGGCCTCGTCCGGCAGGGCGGCATGATTGCGGGGCGCGGCGTGCGGTGTCGGGTCCTGCATGTCAGGTCTCCATGTCCAGTTGCCCGGCCGCGGCGTCCGGTGTCAGGCCGGCCTCGACCAACGACTTGTAGGCCCGCGCGACGCCGGCGAAATCCGAAGCCCGGAGCGAGTCGAAATTCAGCGCCAGGTCCGGCGCGTCCAGTTTCGACCGGAGCTCCCCCTCGACCGTCCGCGCCAGCGGTTGCAGGGACAGCCGGTCGAAGCGCCGGAACGCCTCGCGCGCCAGCGTGCCATCGCCCTTCGTCAACCCGACCAGGACCGGATCGACTCCGCAGGCGGACAGGACCGCGGCGGCCGTCACGTTGTGCAGCCCGGCCAGGGTTTCATCCGGCTCCGGGCCGATGCGTTTCTGCGCCCAATCCTGCGCCGGCGCGTCGCGCACGTCGCCGCCGAACGCGCCGCGGGTCGACTCCACGAAAGCGGTCTTGCCCTTCAGGGCCGCCAGAACGGCCTTCAAGCCGCCCAGGGAGCCCGCGTCGTCGTCGTCCGCCTCTTCGGGCGGCATGGGCAACACATAGCCGCTGGCGGCGCTCATATCGCGCGACAGCGCCGCCACGGCCCCGCTATGAAGGGTCCCCGACAACGAAGCCCAGGCGACCGGCCCGATACCGTGCCACGGCCGCGCCGGGTCCGTCGCGAAGCGGCAATGCAGCACCGCGTCGAACGGCACGATCCGCGTCAGTTGCTCCGAAGGCCCGAACACGGACAGCCGGACGGTCCAATCCGCGCGCCGCCAGCCGCCGCGCCAGTCCCAGGACCCGGCCCGATGCAGCCGCAGGCCGGCGCGCCCGTATTCGATCAAGTGAACCGACTCGCCGCGCCGGATCAGGTCGCGCCCAATCTCCGCCAGCACGTCCGGCGTCACGGCTTCCAGCACGTCCGGCGGGGCGTCTTGGACCCGCGCCGCCGCGAAGCCGCGGGCGTAGGTCCCGGCCGCGGCTTCAAGCGCGGCCGTCTGCCCGATGGCGGACGTGCCGCCGGCGGCCGTCTCGAAGGCCGCGGTTACGGCGTCGGTGTAGGCCAGCCCGGCGCGCCTCTCCGGTGCCGCCGCCTTCGCTTGCCACGGCCAGCGCATCAGTCCGCGGCCTCAATCGTGACGGCCGCGGGCCGGTGCCACGGCGACAGCAGCCCCATCGCGCCGGACTGCCGCAAAGCATTGCGCCCAACGGTCGGCCGCCACTGTAGCTGAATCTCGCCCGCGCTGACCGGTACTAAGTCGCCAGGAACGGCCGTTTTCACCCAGCCAGCTATCCGGACAACCGCCTCCGCCTTCACGGCGGTCGGCGCGCCGGCGGCGTATTTCTCGACAATCGCCACCGCCGCCTCAAACAGCCCAGGCGCGATATCGGCCCTGCCGGCCGGCGGCGGGTCCGGCAGGTTGAGCCGCAGGCGAAACGTGTCCAGGGTAAGCGGTGCTGCCGTGGGCGGCGTCGCCCTCCCTAGGACCGGGCGGCTCACAGCCACGGCCTCCAGCGCCGCCGGCGCGGCGACGCACCCTCGATCGACAGTTCCGGCCAGCCTTCGGCCCGATCGGTCGCGCCGATCAAGATGGCTCGCACGGAAACCCGCGAATAATCCGCGACGTCGCCGGCTTCGGTGAAATCGCTGGCGTCCTGATCGAACAGCGGGCGAGCGTACAGAGGAACGTTGCCGCCGGCGGCGACAAGATCGCGGGCGGGCTGCGTGTCCGGCAAGTCGATTACGACCTCTAGCGCATCGTCCGTCCGCCGCAGCCGCAGGGTTTGCTTCCGGGCGCTCGCCAGCGGCGCGGCATAGTCCTTGGCGACGGCGATCAGCTTTTCGTCCGCTTCCGCTTCGGTAAACGCCTTCCGGTCGAAACGGACCCTGCCGCAGTTGCCGCCGCCGCGATGGCATTCGCACTGCAGAACCTTGCCGAACGGAATCCGTGCGCGGATCCGCCCCGCGCCCCGGACGCGCCCGCCGCCCCGTCCGCCGCCGCCGCGCCGCCGCGCTTCGACCGTCGCGGCGTCATAGGCGGGCTTATCGACTATCGCCAGCGCACCCAGGACGGCTTTTTCGATCACCCGGACTCCGGCGTCCATGCGCTCCGCCACGGCGCGAAATTCGACGCTTGCGCCTCGCAGGACGCCGGCCCTTACCAGCGTCAGCGTATCGTCCGCCTCGCGCGTCGCCGGCAGGTCCGCGGCGAAGCGCAGGGCGTCGGGTCCGTCCGTCAAGACAAGGCCGCCGCCGCCGGTGCGCGCCAGGGGCGCGACTCGTTGATGCTGCATGTTCAGGATCACGTCCGCCGCGGCCACGTCGCCGAACGCGCCGGCGTCGAACCGCTCGCGGCCGAACGGCATTTCGGCTTCCCGGTTGTACGGCATGGCGACGCCGGACAGCCGCCGGCCGTCGCGCCGAATCTCGCAAAAGCGGGTCTCGAAGCGCTCAAGCATGGGCTTCGGTCGCCGTCATCTGGACCGCACTGGCGTCGCTATAGACCCGGACCTGCCAAGTTTGACCGGCAGGCTGGTAGACCAACACGCCGCCCCGGTCGAAAAAAAGCGGATGGCCGCCGATTTCCTCCGCCTCCGGGTCGCCACCCAGCGCGAGGAGCGCGTAGTCGCCCGACAGCAGATCGCGGCCTAGGTCGATCAGATACGTCACGCCGACGGCCAGCGAGAGCGCCGCCGTCAGATCGACGGCGCGGTCCTTTGGGATATCCGCGCTCCGGGTCGCCATCGGCCGCCCTCCGGGTTAGGCGACCTGATAGGCCAGCGCCGCGTATGCCCCCTGCTGCACAATGGCCACGTCGCCAACCAAAACATGTAACGTGAGGTATCGCTCGCCCTTCGCGGACCCGGAATAAATGTCGTCGATTCCGAGTTCGCCCCAATGCGGACAAACCGCCGTCCGAACGCCCATGCGCCCCTTGCGGTGCAGGATTGCCTTCTGGAAATTGCTGCCGTCGGCAGCGGGCATTCTGTCGTTAGTCCAGAAACCGCCGGTGTTTAACGTCGCGTAGGCCGCAGCGGACAGTTCGCCCTTGTAGTTGGTCGCGCTCTGGAAGGTGCGCCCCGCGAGTTGGTAAGTCGCCTTGCCGACCACAATCGAAATGTCCTTGATCGTGCTGGCCCACAGGCCGTCGACGCCGTTGGCGTGGGCCGCCGCGAAGGCGTCGAAATCGGCGACCGCGGTCGGGTCCTTCGCGTCGGTCAAGCCGGCGAAAATTCCCTTCGGCTGGGCTCCCGCGTCGCCGACCGCATTGTCCGCCCGGACACCGTTGATCGCGAAGTTGTCCAAGGCGTCGCTCATGACCATCGACAAATGCTCGCGATGAATCCCTTCGAAATTTGCCTGTCCGACGCTGGCAATGTCCTCGATCCGGACGGCGAAGCGGCCGCTGACCCGCATCGGCACGGCGGTCGTCACGGTCAGCGCCGCGGCGGTCGCCTCTTGCGCCGCGCCCTTCGCCTTCGCGCCGGCCGTCAGCTTCGTGGTGATGGTCGCGGTGGCGTAGGTGCCGCTCGATACTCTCGGCATCTCAATGCCAAGGCGCGGCGCGATGCTGTTGGCGAAGATCATCGGCCTGATGGGGTCGAGATTGACGCCGACCGTGCCGGGCGCGGCCGTCGCGTCGTCCTGCCGATGTTCCATGCTTCGGCGCGCCGGCACGTCCCAGAGTTCCAGCGGGATGCCTTCGGCGCCGGCCGCTTCGCGCAGTTCGGCTTCCGCGCCGTCCAGGCGCTTGCCGGAAATCGCCGACCGCAGGAAGGCCGTGAGACTGGCCTTGCTTCGCAGTTCCAGGCGCTCGCGCATTTCGCCGTCCGGCAGGTCGCCTTCCGCCTTGGCGCGGGTCTCGCCCTCATCCTCTTCCGCCGCGACGGCGGTTTCCGCGGCCCGAAGCTGGCGCTCCAGGTCCGGGACGCCCTTTTCCAGCGTATCGAGTTCGGCGCGGGTTTCGTCCGTCAGGCCCTCCGCCATCGCCAATTCGGCCATGCGCTGGCGGTCTTTGGACTGGCGCTCGCGAAGCTCGCGAAGGCGCTTTTGCGCTTTTGTCATTTCGTGTTCCTCGAAGAGATCGACATTGCGCGAACGCTTGCCGATTTCCGGCCTGCGGTCAACGAAAATCTGCACTGAAAGTCATTGTTTCTCAACAGGTTGCGCGCTACAGCGCAACTATTATGGCAATTACCGGGTTGAGGGGGGTCAAATGGCACCCCTCCCGCCCGTCAATTCGGCCACGAAATCATCCCACGCGGCTTCTGCCGGCGTCCGCTCGCGCCTGTTTTCGCGGCGGGTTTTTTCGACATGGCAGCCTCGGCAAAGGGCTTGAAGGTTGGCCGGGTCGTAGGGGTCCTGCTTCGGGTCCACATGAAGCGGGACGACATGGTCGCACTCGAGTCGACCGGCTGCGCCGCACTGGACGCACCGCCAGCCGTCGCGGTCCAGGACGGCCTTGCGGATCCGCGCCCATCGCGCCGCATGAAGCCGAGCGTGGTTTCGGCTCATGCTGCACCGGCGACGAAGAACCGCGCCGGTCGCGGGGTGCGAACCGGAGTTCGACACCCTGCCGAGACAGCCAGGATCGCAGCGGCAGCAGCATCGTCTCGCGCCCGGAGCCGGCGGCCTCCTTGGGTTCCCTTGGACAGTTTCGAATTGCCGGCCGGATCGCTGATCGTCCGCGCTTCGGCCATAGCCGAGCGCAGCAGCAGCGACGGCTGCGGCACGACTTTCTTCTCGGCACAGGCGCGCCGGAAGGAACGGACGTCTTCGGCACCATCTCGGTAGCCCATGCCGCGGACTTCCAACCGGGCGGCCGGCACACCGGCAGCATCCAGGGAGTCTCGCAATTCCGCCTCGCGCCATCGGTCGGATACGATCAGAGCCGGCCGGCCGAAGCGCGCCAGAGCGGTTTCCAGCAGCGTGGGAATGTGCGTTGCCCGGCCCGGCGTCTGGATCAGCTCACCTCGCCGCGCGCACTCCGTATAGAGATTCCCGACGCCATCATGCAGGCCGCGCGCGGCCAGGGATGGCGAATCCGGGAAGGCGGCCATGCACGCCAGCGCCCCGGTCTCCGGCCAGAAGCCCGCGACGGCGCTTTGTGCTGCGCTCGTGCCAAGGTCAATTCCCCAGACCAGCGGCCCTGATCGTTCGGCCTCGCCCTCTATGTCCCGCCACAGCGCCGCCCCGATCAGCACGGCGACCGCGGAGTCGCTCGTGCCCATGTTGAGCCGCAGCGCTTCGAAGCCGGCGAGCAAAGACTCGTCCTGCTTCGCCGCAGAGGCTTCGTCGCGGATTTCCTCTACCAGCGACGGCAGATGGTCCAGCGACGGATTCGCCCGCCGCCAGGTGCGCAGATGGAACCGCGGATCGTCTGGCCGGGCCGCGTGGCACTGCGCATACGCCGCGCCACCGGCCAGCATTTTCGCAAACCAGTGTTCGGAGTCGGCTGGCCGCGTGCCCAGGGCGATCATCTTTGAGCCGGGAACCTTGCCCATGCCCGTCTTGATCGCCGCAAGCATCCGGTCCTGTTTCGCCCCGTCCCATTGTGCAGGCTCGTCGCACAGCGCCAGGAACGGCCGCAGGCCGTGCGCCTTCGCCGGGTCGCTCCCGACGCACCGCACCCGCGCGCCAGTCCCCCGGTATTCGACAACCGCCCGGTTGGCGGAGTCCTGCACGCGCCAAACCTTCCGGTCGCTCAAATCGTGCCGCTCCCGGAGAAACGCCAACACATCCTCGAAGATGATCCGCGATTGATCAAACGACGAAGCGACGGCGACGGCCTCGCGCCGGCGACCGTGCAGCGGCCCTTCCGGGTCCGCAACCGCCGTCGCGATCCCGGCGACAAGCGCCGATTTCCCGTTGCCCCGGCCCAAGCTCACCGCGGCCGGTCCCTTCACCCGGAAGGCCCCGCGGATAAACCGGGACTCCCACGGCAGGACCGTGAACGGCTCCCCGTCGCGGTCGCCGCCGGTCATCGTGAGGCTACCCAGATAGTCAATCAGCGCGCGCATCGCGGTGTAGTGTGTGGATTCGAGCCCCCCTCCGGCGACGCTCCCCGGCACGCCCAGACTCCAGGCAGGGGTCCCCGCGGCCCTCACCGTGCCGGGGTGCGCCGCCTTCGCCGCCCGGCGCGTGCTGCAGATGCTCGGCAGGGTCGGGCAGGGCAGCACGGCAGCCCAAGCAGGCGCGGCGGCGGCCGACATTCACGAAGCCGCAGGACGGGCAAGGGCGGCGCACGTTACCAACTCCTTCGATATCGCAGCACGCTGCGAACAACAGACTGCACCCGGCGGGCCGGCAGGGGCGGATCGCAGCCCGCATTTAGTCGTTCGGCCTCGGCTTTCACCGCTTCATCCGGCAGCCGGCGGACGGTTTTGAGGCCGCACCATCGAATCAGGGCGTTGAACAAGACAAGGTTGCGAGGTCCGGTGACAGGAGGTCGCGCACTTGGTGCTCTCATATATGGTTCGCGCAATTGCGCGTGTGGACGTAATACCGGCCATTGGCGCTCCGGCCCGCGCCAGAAACCGCTTCCGCCGCGCGCCCGGCTGGCAATCCTCCAGACCGTCGTCGGGTGCAGCCCGCAATGAACGGCGACCTGAAGCACTGAGTACTTGCCTGTGTTGATCCAGCGCCCGATTCGTTCGTCGCGCTCGCGCGTCCGGTAGCGGCGCCCCAGCCCCGACTTCCGACCGCGGCACGCCTGCCGATGGGATGACGTATCGAGCCACCATCGGCCGTCCGGCGCTTTCGTGAGAACATACCGCCCGCCGTGCTGCGGTTGTGTTCCGCCCTTCCGGGCCAGGGCTGATGCCATCTGCCATTGCTTGAAGGTCAGCCCCTCATGTTCGGACCACGCCCGCAGCAGCCCGCGGACACATGCCCTGTCCCTTTCGTCGAGCCGTGGCGATCGCTCCACGTTGGCGAGGGCGGCAACATCGGCATAGCCGATGATTTGCGCTGACGGCGCGGGCGTGCTATCGACCATCTCCGCCCTTCATCTGGGCCATGTGTTCCTCGCCTTCCTCGGGCCAATTGGAAACACAAGAACCGCCCCGGCTTTCCGTAGCCGGGGCGGTTCGCTTTTCAGGCGGCGGCCGGTTCGACGCGGCGCGCGTCGAGCCAAGCGTTCAGGTCCGCGCCTCGATAGGCGACTCGGCAGCCGATTTTGAAGAAAGCCGGACCCTGGCCCTTGCAGCGCCACACAGCGAGCGTGCCTTCGGTGGCAATGGCACGCATGGCCGGGTCGGACGGACGATAGAGCTTGTCGGAATCGAACAAGGCGCACTCCTCGAATATGGAGAAGCGCGCCTTCACCCCGGGCCGAATAGCGGCGTCGCGACAATAACCGGGATCGGTGTGCCGATGTTCTTAATGCGTGCCAATCGCCTTGTCAACGCCTTAAAGGCACAACCTTCGCTTCACCGCCGTCCATCATCGCAGCCATCGTTGCCCCGACTTGCTCGCGCGCATCGCGGACTGGATTGCCCACGGCCCGGACGTATCTGTCGGCCATCGCCGTTGTCTTGTGTCCTAGCAGGTCGCGCAGGACATGCGTGCCAACGCCGGCCGCCGCGGCGCTGGTCATGACGGTCCTGCGCAGGTCATGCAGCCGAACATCGTCCAGCCCGGCCGCCCGCGCGGCTTCGGCGAAATGCTGCCGCACGGTGCGGTATGTCACGGCCGCGGTCCCGCTGCCGGTGAACACCCAGGGGCAGGCGTTCCAGCGGGGCAAACCCGCCAGCACCGCCAGCGCCGGAGCCGGCAGATCATGGACGCGCCGGCCCGTCTTGGTCTCCGGCATGGTCAACCGCCCGGTCTCGAAATCGACATGCTCCCATCTGATCGCCAATATCTCCCCGATCCGCAGGCCGGTCACGGCCGCGAAGCGGATAGCAGCGACGCTGGCCGGGCAGCGTTCAGCGCGTTCGGTCAAGGCGGAAGACAGCCCCGCCAGTTCCGAAGCCGACAATGTGCGGTCCCGCGGTTCCTCGCGGGCTCGTTCGATACCGCGGGCCGGGTTGGAATGTTGCGGTCGAATCTCCCAATGTTCGGCAAGGGTAAAAAGGCGGCTCGCAAGCGCCAGAACACGGTTGCGGGTTGTGCCGGGCAGGCCGGCGACCATCGACTCCACGTCGCCGCGCGTGACGGCCGCGACCTTAGACCGGCCCAAGGCCGGCAGGACATACTTGTCGATTTGGAGCCGGTACTCCCGCAAGGTCCGCTCCGTCAGCCGCCCGCGTTCGATCCGGCCGGGCGCATAGTCGGTAAGGAACCGGGCGCACAGGTCCGCGACGGTCGGGGCGTTCCTCGCCTCTTGGCGGCGCTGCAACGGGTCGGTTTCGCCGTCCCGCATCTTGACCAGTTCCCGCGCGGCGCGCTCCCGCGCATCGGCAAGGGAAATCTCACTCGCGCGCGCCAGGGTCGCAAGTTTCGTGCGGCCGGCCGCGTCGCGGTATTTCAGGACGAAAGCCTTATGCCCGGTCGGGAACACTCGAAGGCCGAAGCCCTTGACCTGCCCATCCCACAGAAAGGCCGGCTTCGGTCCCGGCTTTGCGTCCCGGATTCGCTTTTCAGTCAGCATGTCGAATTGCCCTTGAGTCACCGCTGAGTCACCACAAAACCTAAATAGGCGTTCAGGTGGGCTAATACAAGCTAATTGTATTTAAGAGACAACCCATTGATATTGTTTACTATTACGAACGTCCGCTAATGTCGGCTAATAGCAACAAGGTCCCATCAGGGGAGACTTTTAATCAGTAGGTCGCTGGTTCGAATCCAGCTGGGCGTACCAGAAAGATCACTGCCTTGTCGAAAGACAGGTAGACCGAAATATAGGTCGGCGTACCCATCGGCATGCCAGATTTCCGGTGCCGATCGATTCCAAAAGATCAAACACCGGCACCGAACGAGGCGGCGACCGACGGATAACGGCGAGTGTCAGAAAATGTATAGCGCAAGTTCTGCAACGCGGCTCGGCATCGACCGTCGTACAGCGAAAAAATGCTTGTTTACGGCGGTGGGATCAGGCACCGGCACAGCGGCGAACAGTAATTGCACGACAGGGAACGACGACAGCCTGGTCCACTGTTCCTCCGCCGTTAACGCTGAATGGAACCGGAATATTCGTTTTGCTCCTTATGGCAAAGTTCAGCTGCCGCTCACGGTAAACTCGGAAGCGACCTTACGGACATGCTGCCTGCACAGGGTCCCGAATACCTCGACAATGCGAGAGCGCCGTTTGCCGGCGGGATAAGACAGTACGACGCTCGGAAACGAGTGTTTGTCCGCCAAAGGCCGACGCACCAGCCGGTAGCCGTGATAGGAGAGTTCGGCAGGGGGCCGAAGATTGAGTAGCGAGTAGCCGAGGCCGGCGCCGACCAGTTCACACACCGTTTGATAATTTTGCGTCTGATAGAGAATTTTCGGCGTGAGTTTCGCTTCCCGAAACAGCGAGAGAAAGTAGTTCCGCGAAACCGGCTGATCGAACAGGATCATGGGCAGTTCCGACAACTGGGCCAGGCGGAGCAGATCCTGTTTCGCCTCCGGAGCGTCGGCGGCGAGGACGACATGAGTCGGGGCAGGCGTCAGGGGTTCGCGCGGAAGATTCTGCCGCAACACGAAATCGTAGGTCAAAGCAACGTCCACCGAACTGCCCTGAATCATTTTTTCGATCTCTTCGCCGGTTCCCTCATGAATATGGACAGTGACTCTCGGGTGGCGGCGCGTGAACTCACGGAGCACCGGCGGGATAAACAGGGGTGAGAAGGTGGCGAAGCAGCCGACGTGCAGGACACCGGACAACGAATGAATCCAATTGATGGCGTTCTCCTGGAACGAATCCATGTCCTGAAGAATTGCCTCGGCATTGGAGACGATGTCGCGTCCCGCCGGGGTCAACGCGACCCCCTTTGCCGGACGCCTGTCGAAAATCCGCACGCCGATCTCGGCTTCCAGCCCGTCGAGCGCGGCCGCCACGCCGGAAGGCGACAGGGCCAAATCGGCTGCAGCCCCGGCGATGCTCCCGTTCTTGGCGACCGCAGCCGCGACCTCGAGTTTTTTGAACGTGATATTCATCAAAAAAACTGAGTTTATTACCCAAAATAAACCATTTTTTCTACTGATATGCAACGGCTAACATACCAAGTGCCGAATTACATCCCCTTGCCGGCCGCATGCACCGGCCGATCGCCTGTGCGGAGCGAAAAATCCCGGAGGAAGAGCCATGGCAGCCACTTTTCCAATGATCATCGCGTTCGCTTTCATGGCGGCGATGCTGCTGATTGGGACCTGGCTGCGCGCCAATGTCCCGATTTTTCGCACTGCGCTCATTCCCGCGAGCCTCATTGGCGGCGTCGTGGGTTTCATCCTGATCTCGGCCGGCCTGTCCCTGGGATTTGAAGCCCGTACCTTCGCTCCGTTCACATTCCACTTCTTCACCCTCAGTTTCATGTCCCTGGTGCTGACCGGGTCGAGTGCCGCTGCAAAAAAGTCGTCTCCGATCTACCGGGGCGGCATGTGGCTGACTTTGATCTGGACCATGTCGCTCGCGATGCAGGCTCTCATAGGATTCGGGGTTATCGCCGGCTACAACGGGATTTCGGGAACGTCCATCAGCGGTTTCCTGGGTGCGATCTCAACATACGGTTACACAATGGGGCCCGGACAGGCCCTCACCTATGGCGGAATTTGGGAGAGGAGCTTCAATATCTCCGATGCGGCAACCGTAGGACTTATCTACGCCTCGTTCGGATTCATTGCAGCGTTCTGCGTCGGCGTGCCGGTCGCCCGCTGGGCAATCAAGAACGGGTACAATCAAAACGCATCGGCGAAAATCGATGACGAATTCCTGCGCGGATACTATCGCCGCGAATCGCGCGTTTCGGCGGGACAGCAGGTCACCCATCCGGCGAATGTAGATACACTTGCTTTCCATATCGCCATTTTGGGCATCGCCTACATCGCAACCAACTATTGGCTCGTCTTTATGCAGTCGGTCATCGGAGACGCCCGGCCGCTCGGCGTGGCCGTCGGCGTCATTTTCTCGCACAATCTCTTCTTCTTCTGGGGCCTCGTGGTCTGCGTCATCATCCGCCTCCTCATGGAGCGGCTGCGCATCGACCATTTCATCGACAACGACACGCAAAAGCGCATCACCGGGTCCGCGGTGGATTTCATGGTCGTGGGCACGATCATGAGCATCAAGTTCGCCGTACTCGTGGAATTCCTGGTGCCTGTATTGCTGGTGACGGCGGCGGTGACACTGGTCACGGCGCTCTTGTGCTTCGGGCTCGGCCGCAAGCTCGCCAACCTCGGCATCGAGCGGGCGGTCACGATTTTCGGCTGCTGTACCGGCTCGACGGGAACCGGGCTCCTGTTGCTGCGTATCCTCGACCCGGATTTCTCGACCACGGTGTCCAAGGAATTGGCATTCTTCAACATCGCCATCCTGTTCACCTGCTTCCACATCATTCTGGTGATGTCACCCATCCTGCCGAGCTATGGCATGACGACAATCTGGATTGTGTTCGGCCTCACCTTCGTCGTCGCCTGGGCCGTAATCTACGCCATGGGATTCATGCGCGGCGGATCCGGCTTCGCCCGCGCGGAGACGTGAGTAGCGCCGCCGAAGAGCGGGTGCTTGTGCCGAGGCAGCCGGCAATGAGTTCGGAAATCACGATCTTCTCGGCGAAGAAGATCATAACCATGTGCCGCAGCCGGCCCGAGGCAGACCATGTGGCCGTTCGCGATGGCCGCATTCTCGGTACGGGGTCGCTCAGCGAATTGGCGGGTTGGGGCGACTACACGCTCGATCGCCGGTTTGCGGACAGCGTTGTCATGCCGGGATTTGTGGAAGGACATTCCCACGTCCTGGAGGGCGCGCTCTGGCGCTACGTCTATGTCGGCTTTTTCGATCGCACGGCCCCGGACGGGAAGGTCTGGCCGGGATTGCGGAGCATCGATGAAGTTGTCGCCCGGCTTCGGGACCAGGCATCCAGACCCGAACTGGCCGACAAACCGGTCGTCGGCTGGGGTTTCGATCCGATCTATTTCTCTTCGCGACGCATGATCGCCGCCGATCTGGATCGGGTAGCCGACGACCGGCCGACGATTGTCATGCATGCCAGCGGACACATGCTGAACGCAAACAGCTTCATTCTTGAGGCCGCAGGCATCACCGCAGACACGAAGGTCCACGGAATCGTAAAGGACGAAAACGGCCTCCCCACCGGGGAGTTGCAGGAACTTGCCGCGATGTTCATCGGCTTCGAGGTCGCCGGCATAAACCCGTTCGAGGAGATGGGGTCGGCGCAGAGCATTCGCGATTTCGCCGCCGTGGCGCAGCGCGCGGGCGTAACTACCGCGACGGATCTCTATGCCGTGCTCTACCCTGAGAATGTCGAACAACTGCTTGCGGTCACCGGCGAAGACACATGCCCCATTCGCCTGGTGCCGGCCTACGGCGCCCTGTCGGGACCTACGGACGAGGATGTCGAGCTGATGGAGAGCCTCACGGCCAGGAGCACCGACAAATTGCGGTTCGGTCTTGTCAAAATGATGACCGACGGCTCGATCCAGGGATTTACGGCGCGCCTCAAATGGCCCGGCTATTTCAACGGCGCCCCAAACGGCATCTGGAACGCGTCGCCGGAAGAGCTGAAAGCGCAGTTCGCCGCCTATCATCGCGCCGGCTTCCAGATTCACATCCACACCAATGGCGACGAGGCCATAGAGGTGATGCTCGACGCGATAGAGGCTGCTCTGGACGCGCATCCGCGGCGGGACCACCGGCACACCCTGCAGCATTGCCAGATGGCAAGCGAAGCACAACTCGAACGGGCGGCTGCACTCGGTGTCTGCGTTAATATGTTCGCCAACCACATCTACTATTGGGGCGACGAGCATCTGAGCACGACCCTCGGCCCGGAGCGGGCGAACCGCCTGGAACCCTTTGCCACGGCGGAACGTCTCGATGTGCGCTACGCCATGCATTCCGACGCGCCGGTAACGCCGATCGGGCCGCTATTCACCGCCTGGTGCGCGGTGGAACGAAAGACGGCTATGGGCCGGGTACTGGGGCAGGAAGAGCGTCTTTCGGTCGACCGGGCGCTGCGGGCCATCACGCTGGGCGCCGCTTACACGCTGAAGATGGATCATCTGGTCGGCAGCATCGAGTCCGGTAAGTTCGCCGACTTCGCCGTGCTTGAAGAAGATCCCCTTTCGGTTGCCCCAAGCGCACTCAGGGACATCCCGATCCGGGCAACGATGCTCGGAGGCCGCGAGTTCCCGGCACAATAGCACCGGCGTATCTGTCGATGGTTCACCCCCGGCCGGCCATACCGCTCACGATCGTCGCCGGATATCTCGGTTCGGGAAAGACAAGCCTGCTGAACCATATCGTTGCTCGATGCGACACGTCGCGTTTTGCCATCCTCGTCAACGACTTCGGCAAACTGAACATCGACGCAGAAATGATCGAAATGCAGGGAGGCCGGGCCTATCGGCTGGAAAGCGGCTGCATCTGCTGCAACATCGGCAACAGTCTCATATCGACGCTACTGAACGTGCTCCGCAGGGAGCCGCGTCCGGAACGGATATTGCTTGAGTCCAGCGGGGTCGCTGACCCTGCGCGGATAGCCGACGTCGCCCGTCTCTCGCCGTCCCTGCGCCCCGGCCGCGTTGTCGTGTTGGTGGACAGCGCGCAGGTCCGCGTCAGGCTCGCGGACACGCTGGTGGGCGAGACCGTGCGCAAACAGATTGACGCGGCGGATCTGCTCATCCTCAACAAGATGGATTTGTTGACGGACGACGATCTGGCTGACGTGTCGGATTGGCTTCGCTTGCGGTTCGGCGAACGGCCCCACCTTGCCGCAAGGCACGCACGGGTACCTGTCGCAGAGGTGCTGGCAGACCCGGCGGCGACCCTTCAAGGCCACAGCGAGGAGGGTCTGTCCAAGCAACATTCCGAAGCATTTTGGTCATGGAGTTACGAAGGAGACCGTCTCTTTCGGCGACGGAACCTGGAAGAGGCCCTGACCGAGCTGGCCCCCCTTGTTGAGCGGGCCAAGGGATTCGTCCGGTTCCGCGACGCGCCCGACCGCACGATGATCGTTCAGTTGACCGGATCGGGACTGTCGATCGCCGAGGCGCCCCAACGGGCCCCTGAGGAAACAAAATGCCGTATCGAATTCGTCGGCGCAGGTAAGAAGCCCGACGAAACCGCATTGAGGCGCCCCATCGAACGGGCAAGAGACGTGACTTCGCTCGACACGGAAACGGTCCGATGCGGGAGAGTTCCGTCGGTCAACGACCGCTAAATCCCTGGAATCCAAGACAGAAAAAAGAGTTACCTGGCTACGCCGCCTCCTTCAACGCCGGCAAAACCTCCCGCGTCAGCAGCTCCACAGTCCGGGCGGCTTCTTCGTAGCTCAGGTCGCCGAAGGCCATGCGGCAGACCAGGTAGTTGACGCCGCTTTCGGCGGCGAGCGCCGCCATCTTCGCGCGCGCCTGGGCCGGGGTGCCGGCGATGGCGACGCCGGTTTCCATCAGGTCGTCGAATTCGTCCGGAAAGGCGACGCCGATCGGCCTGGTGCCGGCGCGATCCCACAGCATATAGAAGCTGTCGCGCCACACCCGGTAGCCGCGTCGCGCCGTTTCCAGCGCTTCCCGTTCGGTCCCGGCGATCACGAGATGGAAGGTCACGCCCATGACCGGCAGCTCTGCCTCCGGCCGCCCGGCTTTGCGCCACTCGGCGCGGTAGGCGTCGGTGATTTCCCGGGTCATCGGCGGCGGCTTGTTGCTGACGATGTTGACCCGGTTGGCGGCCGGCCAGGCCACGGATTCCGCCCGGCTCAGGCCGTACCAGAGCGGCGGATGCGGTTTCTGGAACGGCGCCAGCACCATCGGCATGCCGGCGGTCCGGTACCAGTCGCCCGCGAAGCTGAAATCGCGGCCCGCCGAGGCGGCGGCCAGCCCCTTGAGGACGAAGTCGAGCGCCTCCCGGTACATCGCCGGGGTTTCCGCCGGATCGAGACCGAAGAAGGCGACCTCGATCGGCGAGATGCCGCGCCCGACGCCGAGATCGAGCCGGCCGCGGCTCATCTGGTCGAGCATGCAGATCTCCTCGACCAGACGCAGCGGCGGATAGAGCGGCAGGCAATAGACCGTCGGCGCCAGGCGCAGGCGCGTCGTGCGCTGGGCGGCGGCGGCAAGGAACACGCCCGGCGACGGCGCCATGCCGAGCGGCGTGCCGTGATGCTCGGCCAGGTGGTAGGCGTGGAGGCCGGCGCGGTCGTACAGTTCGAGCAGCCGCAGCCGGTCCTCGTAGAAATCCGGCAGCGCCCCGGCGCCCCGGTCGAGATGATCGAAAACGCCGATGCGCACGGTGGTGTTCCCGTCTCCTGGAAGGCGGCGCGACCTTGCCACCGGGCGCCGGAACTGTCGAGCGCGGGCAATCCGGCGAAGGATATTGCGAGGTGTTCCCCCTCCCCTTGGGATTCCCCTGCAAAAAGCCGTGAGCCGGGCCGGTCTTTCAACAATATTTCCTTTTTTTCGATAATATTCCTTGACACGGGTGATCCCGCGCCCTATATCGGCCCCGTCAACGCCCGAAGTGCGCCTGCCGCGGCCGGCCGACGCCTCCCCCCTCAAAAAGAAGCAAACGAAGAAACCGGCGGGGGACCGTGCGGGACCGTTCCGTTTTTCCCGCTCTCCGGCCCGCTCTCCGGCCCGCCGCCGCCGGTCGGCCATCCTGTGCGCCGCCCTATGCGCCATTGGGCTTGACGGCCGGACCCCGTCCGATTGGACCCTCCGGTTCGACCCTCCGATTCCGCCGGGCCATCGTGCCCCCGATCCTGCCCGGCGGTGCCGCCCCGGTGTCGAGCGGCGCTCCCGTTCGGCCGGGAGGCTGGAAAATTTCCTATCGAGATTGATTTTGCGCATTTCCGAAGGGCGTGTTTCCAACGATTCCAAAGGGTTAGGGTTGCCGGGCGCAAAAAAAAAAAACATATTTTTTAGAACGTTCTGTCCAATTCCAAAAACAAAGCGATTTCAAAGGCTTAGGGAAACCAATATTGAACATTTATTCAAAATCCGGCCGCTTTCCGGCGTCCGGCCCGACCGGCGCACCCTTTTGCAGAGGAATCCTCCCCCTTGGGGGATCGGGGGGAGGGGAACTTGAACCGGGTCGCTTCCTGCAGTTGCCCCCTATCCGCTCCGACGCCGCATCCGCTTTCCCGCAGGGTCGAAGGCCGGGGCCAGTTGCATCCGGGCCGCGTGGCGGGCGCCGGCGATGTCGACTTCGACGCACCGGCCGTCGATGCCGCCGGCCTCGACGTGGGCCAGGGCGACCGGCCGGCCGATCCGGTAGCCGAACGCCGCCGAAGTCGTACGGCCGATGACATTACCGTCGCAATAAACGGGTTCATGTCCGAGCGGGACGGCCTGCGGATCGTCGAACAGGACCGTCGCCAGCGTGCGCCGGCCGGTCTTGCGGCGCTCGGCGACTGCGTCGCTGCCGAGATACGGCTTCGTCCGCGAGCAGAACCGGTCCATTCCGGCTTCTACCGGCGTCACGTCGCCGTCGAGCTCGTGGCCCATCGCCGCGAAGCCCTTTTCGATGCGCATCGACGTCTGGGCATGGAGGCCGGCCGGGACGGCACCGGCCTCGGTCAGGGCTGCATAAACTTCGGAGGCGTCCCCGGCCCGGCAGATCAGCTCCCAGCCCGCCTCGCCGACATAGGACAACCTCGCGGCGCGCACCGGGCAGCCGGCAATCTGCGCCAGGCAGGTTCTGAAATAACCGAGGCCGTTCAAGGCATTGGCGCCGAGTTCGGCGGCGATCCGCGCGGCCTCTGGACCCATCAGGCCGAGCACGGCGGTGCGTTCCGTCACGTCGTTCAGCGTTACGTCGAACGGACCGGCATGGCGGCGCAGCCAGGCCATGTCCCGGCGGATCGCCGCGGCGCCGGTGAACAGGCGGTAGCGGTCATCGGCGAGACGCTGGGCAGTGATGTCCGACTCGTAGGTGCCGCGTTCGTTCAGAACCGACGTGTAGACGGCGCTGCCGGGCGGACGGTCCATGTCGTTGGCGCAGACATGCTGGAGGAAGGCTTCGGCGTCCGGCCCCGCGACCTCGATCTTGCCGAAGGGCGAGCCGTCGAAGACCGCGGCGGCGCGATGCGCGGCCATGACCTCGCTGTGGACGGTCTCGAACCAGTCGGGCTTTCCGAAGGACGGCTTCGGTTCGGCCGGACCGCTGAACCAGAGCGGCCGCTCCCAGCCGTAGACCTGGCCCGTCTGCGCGCCCGCCGCCCGGTGCTCGGCGTCGAGCGGCAGGCGCCGCAGGTTGCGCGCCGTCGCCGGCTGAAGGCCCGGATAGGCGATCTCGTAGTGCCGGCCGAGCACTTCCGGCGCGCGCGCCATCAGATGCTCGACGCTGTCGAACTGCGGCGCAAAGCGGTTGGCTTCGGCCTCCGACAGGTCACAGGCGGTATGGCCGTGGACGATGGCGTGGGCGAGGTTCATGCCCGCGCCGCCGCCGCAGGCGATGCCGACCGAATTCATGCCGCAGCCGAGGAACAGGCCGCGGGTTTCGGCGGTCTCGCCGAGCATGAAGGTGCCGTCCGGCGTGAAGCTCTCCGGGCCGTTGAGCAGCATCCGGACCTCGGCGGTCTCGAGCGCCGGCAGCCGGTGCAGCGCGTTTTCCATCATCGGCTCGAAATGGTCCCAGTCTTCGGGCAGGAGCCGGAATTCGAAGGTCTCGTCCAGCGCGCCCGGCGGGATCGGCTTGCCCATCGGCTCGAAGCAGCCGACCAGCAGGCCGCCGCTGTCGTCGCGGATGTAGAGATGACGGTCGTGGTCCGACAGGGTCGGCAGGTTGCCGGCGATGCCGGCGACCGGCCGGGTCAGCAGGTAGAAATGCTCGCAGGCAAGCAGCGGCACCCGCGCGCCGGCCATGGCGCCGACCTCGCGCGACCACAGGCCGGCGCAAATCGCCACCGCGTCGCACATCACCGTGCCGCGCGCCGTCTCGACGCCGCACACTCGGCCGTTTTCCGTCCGGATTCCGGTCACGCCGGTATGCTCGAAGAACCGGGCGCCGAGGCCGCGCGCGGCTTTGCCGAGGGCGGCGCAGACGTCCGACGGACTGACCCTTCCGTCCTCCGGCGACCAGACCGCGCCCAATACATCGCCGGCATTCATCAGCGGCCAGCGCTCCTTCGCCTCGCCGGCGCCGATTTCATGCGCCTCGATGCCGTAGGCCCGGGCGAGCGCCGCCTGGCGCCGGATGTGGGTCAGCCGATCCGATGTGGTCGCGATCGACAGGGAGCCCTCCTGAATCCAGCCGACGCTCTGGCCGGTCTCCTGTTCGAGCCGGGAATAGAGGTCGACCGAGTATTGGATCAGCCGGGTGAGGTTGCGCGACTGGCGCAACGCCCGCACCTGGGCCGCGGAATGCCAGGTCGTGCCCGAGGTCAGCCGGTTGCGCTCCAGCAGGATGGCGTCGGTCACGCCCATCTGCGCCAGATGGTAGAGCGTCGAGCACCCCATAATGCCGCCGCCGATAACGACGACCGGCGCATGGGCGGGAAGGGATTCGGGCATGGGCGGCTCCTCTACCTTGCAAATCCGCCATCGGATGGCAGAATTGCGAGGAATATCGTGCGATGAACCGGCCGACCGAGGCGAGCCGTATCTCGCCTTCCGGACGCGCCGGCGCCGTCCCGTCCCGGCCGAAGCACCCTGGATCGCCATGAGCAGACAAGCCGTGATCGACGCCGTGACGGCGGAACTGGCCGGAGACCCGAGCTATTTCCGGGCCGCCCTGCTGCGCGAAGATCTGGAGCGGCTGAACCGGCTGCGGGAACTGGCCGCCGAGGCAGCGGACGAAACGGCGTTCCTGAAGGCAGCAGGCCTTGTCGGCTGGACGCCGGGAGACCTGCGCACCGGCGAATTGCGGCCCTGGCTCGACCCCTTCCTGCGCGCCTGGTACGGCGACGACGCCGACGAGGACAGGGCGCTGCCCGGCCTGTGGCGCGAATTCGATGTCAACCGGCTCGATATCCTGGCCGGCTGCCTGTCGACCCGGCCGCTGGCGGGCGTCACGCGACCGTAAGGCGGCGGTTCACTCGCAGCCGGCGAAGCCGTCCTCGTCCATCTTGGCCTCGTAGGGCGCGGCGACGTCGGCACCCGGCGTCAGGGTCGGCTTCACGCCCTCCCAGTCATCGGGCCGGAGCACGACCATCCAGGCGGCATACGGGTCCTGGTTCGCCAGGCTCGGCTCCTCAACCAGCGCCTCGTTGACCTCGACGACCTCGCCGCCGGCTGCCGACTTGGCCGGGCCGACCCACTTGCCGGATTCAACGGTGGCGCAGGACCGGCCCGCCTTGACCGAACGCCCGACCTTCTTCGGCGTGAAGGCGACCAAGTTGCCGGCCATCGCCGTCGCCACGCTGGTCATGCCGAGGCGCACCGTGCCGTCGCCAATCTCGGTGAACCAGATATGATTCGGCACGTCGTAGAGCAGGTCGTCGGGCAGATGGCATCCGCGGACTGTCGGCATGGCTCAGGCAACTCTCTGTCGTTCGGTCGGATGGTCGGGCGCTGCGGCGGAATCCCGGTCGAGTGCGCGCAGCGTGCGCGATGAACAGCAAAATTCGCCCAGCCCCGCAACCTGCATCTTGCCCGAAACGAAGAGCAGCAAATGGCGCACCAGCATCGCCATCATGGCGGCGCGGCGGGCCGATTCGGCATGATCGGGCTCCAGGCGCAGCAGGTTGGCGTGAAAGGCGATCTCGCGGCAGGTCTCGCGGCAGGCGTTGAAGCTGGGCTCGCCGCGCGCGCCCTGGCGGTGCAGGGCGAGCAGGCGGAAGCCTTCGCGCTCTTCGACGGTCGGCGTCTCGCCGCGCGCCTCGGCCCAGTTATCGAGGACAGCCTCGGCCAGGCCGAGCAGCCGACCGGCCGGGTCCGCGGCGGCGGGATCGAAGCCGTCGAGCGCCGCCTCGATGTCGGCGAACGGCGTCATGCCAGGCCCTTTTCCTTGAGGAAACCGCGCGAGTCGGAGACATTCTCGTGCACGCCGACCTTGCGCGGACTGAGGCCCAGCGCGACGCCGAGCAGCTGGGTGAAATAGAGGATTTTCACCGTCGTTTTCCGGCCGAGCCGCTTTTCGGCGCGGATCTGGTGCATTTCGAGCCCGGAATGGCAGGTCGGGCATTCCGTGGCGATAACGTCGGCGCCCGCGGCTTCGGCGGCTTCGAGGATGTTCAGCACCAGCTTCGTCGAGATGTCGCTGTCCGAGAGGGTGTGGGCGCCGCCGCAGCAGGCCGTCTTGAGCGGGAAATCGACATTCTCGGCGCCGGCCGCGGCCAGCAGGTCGTCCATGAAGTGCGGTTCGGAAGTGGAATCCGAACCCGGCCCCTTGTCCTTCTCCGGAAAGATGTGGCGCGGGCGCGTGTACATGCAGCCGTAATAATTCGCAATCTTAATGCCTTGCAGGCTGTTTTTGACTTTCGCTTTCAGGCCGTCCTCGCCGATCCCGTCCTTGATCCAGTCAAGGGCATGGATGGTCTCGACCTGCCCGGCCTCGTAGGTTTCGTGGCCGGCTTTGGTCGACAGGCGATCGACGACATCCTTCGACGCCTCATCGTGCTCCAGGTCGTATTCGGCCTTCTTGAGATTGTGGTAGCAGCCGTTGCACGGCGCCATGACGACCTCATGGCCCATCTCGTTCGCCGCGATCGACATGACCCGGGACGACAGGTAGGTCTGGATCTTCGGATCGATATTCTTGACCTCCATCGCCCCGCAGCAGTTCCAGTTCTTCACCTCGTCCAGCTTGAGGCCGAGCGCCTTGCCGACCGCCTTGGTCGAGCGGTTGTAGGCATGGCCGGTGCCTTCGAGCGCGCAGCCGGGATAGTAGGCGACGCGGTCGTATTTGCGGTCTTCGCTCATTCCGGCTTCCCGTCGCCGAGGCCGAGCGCCCGGCGCTGTTCGCGTTCGCATTCCTCGACATACTCTTCGAGCGCCGCCCGCGCCTTCGACCAGCCGGCGGTGCGCGGCCGGAACAGCATGGCGAGGCCCATGCGCCGCATCAGGCCGACCGGCAATTTCATCAGCAGCCCGCGCGCCATCCCGATCAGCCAGTCCTGCATCAGCGGCTGGCCGGTGCGCTTGAGGAACGTCCGGATGATGGACGATTCCTCGATCTTGCCGCGCGCGATCACCTGCTCGGCGAAAATCTCGTCGAAAATGATCGAGGGCGATTTCGGCGTATGGCCTTTCTTCTCCAGCCAGTGCGCGGTCGCCTTCATCACCCCTTCGGGTTCGACATCGCGCGGGCAGGCGTAGGTGCACTTGTTGCACGAGACGCACTGCCAGATGATGTCCCGGTCGCGCAGCAGCTCGGATTCCATGCCCATGCGGATCAGGTAGATCCAGTAGCGCGGGTTGAAGTCGGGGTTGACGGCGTTGACCGTACAGGAGTTGGTGCAGGAGCCGCATTGCCAGCAGCGATGGATGAACTCTCCGCCGGGGAGCGCCGCGATCTCGTCCTCCAGCGCTTCGTTGTAGTCGGTGACGACCCGGGGTTCGATGAAGGTCGACCAGTGGCCCGACACGTCGACGCCGTCGAGCACCAGCTTGTCGTGTGTCTTGATGTTCTCCGGGCGGATCAGCGACTGTTCGTGGATCGGCATGGCCCGGCCTAGTTCAGCAGTCCGGGATCGCCGAGGCGGCGCGCTTCGCCCTCGATCGCCCCGGCCTTCGTCCGGCCCTTCGCGCCGACGCCGTCCAGCCCGAGCATCCGGCGGGTGTGCAGCATCGGGTCTTCCGGCGTCGCGAAATCGGTGCGCAGATAATGCCCGCCCTGCTCGCCGATATAGCCGGCGTAGACATGGGCGAGGAGCAGATCGACATATTGGAGAATGTCGCGGAAGACGCCGTTTTCCGTCAGGAATTGCGACAGCTCCTCGCGCAGCATGAGGAAGGTGGCGTAATTGTCCGGCACGTCGATCATGATGTGATCGACATCGTCGCCCCACCAGATCTCGCGCAGCACGCCGGTGTTGGCTTTCGCGTCCCAGACCCAGCGCTGCATCGGCGGATAGCGCTCCCCATCGAGGTTGTGCAGCAGCTCGGCCGAAAGGTCGCGCACCCAGCGATGGTCCCGGTCGCGCGGAAACGCATTCTCGAAGGCGGCGAGCCGGGCGTCGGCCGTCGCGGTGTCGGCCATGCCGTCGAGCAGCGCCCCGATCGCCGTGCAGAGGGTCGCAAAGCCCTTCCGGTCGCGATAGGGCCCGATCCGGCGGCGCACGGACGGCATGAGGGCGCACAGTTCGGCGAACACCGCCGGCTTCAAGCCGGCCGCGCCGTCCGTAAACGCATCCCCGAACGCAACCGATTTCAGCTTCAGGGCGTCGACGTAGCGCTCGACGCCGCCCTGCTCCTCGCTGCCGGCGATCAGGCTTTCCAGCGCCTGGCGCAGACGCGGGCCGGAGAGATGCAACTCCGGCCGCTCGGGGACCGGCGCGTCCCGTCCCGCCGTCCCGCGCAGGATCTGCGCCATCATCCGCTCAGGCCGCTTCGCCGGCTGCCGTTCGACCGGCGCCCAAGGCGGCGATGGCCGCGGCATTCGCCTGGGCGATGGAATCGTCGATGGTCTCCGGCCCGGTCGCCGCACCGGCGACGAACACGCCGGGCCGGCTGGTCCGCCCCATGCCGCCATAGGCGCTCTGCCGCGCGATATTGCCGTGCGGCTCCAGCTCGACCCCGAAAATGGAAGACAGCAGCAGGTTATCGACGTTCGGGTCCATGCCGATGGCGTGGACGACCATGTCGAAGGGAATGGTGATCGGCCGTTTGACCAGCGTGTCCTCGCCCTTGACGATCAGCCGCTCGCCGTCCGACGTTACCTCGGCGATCCGCGCCTTGATGTACTTGACCTTGAACTCCTCCTGGCTGCGCCAGTAGTAGCTCGTCTCGTAGAGGCCGAAGGTGCGGACATCCATATAGTAGATGTAGACGTGGCAGTCCGGCACCTCCTCGCGGATCTCCATCGCGATGTTGGCGCTGACGGTACAGCAGATCTTGGAGCACCATTCGCGGCCGATCTGGCGGTCGCGCGAGCCGACGCAGAGCAGGATCGCCACCCGCTTCGGCGTGCGGCCGTCCGACGGGCAACGCACGCCGTCGCCCGACGAAATCATCTGCTCGACCTGGGTCGTGGTCACGACGTCCTGGAAGCTGCCGAAGCCCCATTCCGGCTTGTTGACCGAATCGAAGTGGGTGAAGCCGGTACACAGGATGGCGGCCGAGGCCTCGACCGCCGAACCGTCCGACAGGGTGGCCGCGAACGCGCCCGCTTCGCCGCCGAATTCCTGCACGGTGCAACCGGTGCGGACATCGACCGCGGCGTCGCCTTCGACCCGCGCGACCATGCCGCCGATGGCGTCCTTTGCCCATTCGCCGGTCGGCACAAGTTTGGCGTAGCCGGACAGGATCGGCGCCCCACCAAGCCGGTCCTCCTTCTCCACAAGGACGGAATTCCGGCCGACGCCGGACAGGGCCTCGGCTGCGGCGAGCCCGGCCGGGCCGCCGCCGACGACGAGGACCGGTTTGGTCATGTGCCCGTCTCGAGTGTTCCGTTCTCGATCCGCTTGAAGCCGGGGCCCGAGGTGATCATCAGGCGCGGATCGTAGAGATTCTCCTGGTCGCCGGCCTCGACCTGCTTGAGATAGGCCTCGAACTCCGCCTTCGCGGCGCGCCAGTCGATGCCCAGCTTCTCCATCAGCGTCTCGGTCGACGAAGCGTGCCAGTGCGACTGGACGATCTTGAACGGATGGGCGCCGCAGACCAGCGCGGCGAACTGGCAGTCCGCCAGGATCGGCAGGTCGTAGGCCTTGCCGGCGGCCTGGCCGATCCACTGGTTCTTGTCCAGCGTCGTAATGCAGCCGGTGTCGTGGCCGATCATCACGTCGGCCCGCGCCTCCTCCACCGCGACCTTGACCTTGCGGTCGATGGCGAAGGAGCGGGTGAATTCGCGCTCGGAGATGATGTGGCGGAAGCCGAAGCCGCAGCAGTCGTACCAGGTCGAATAGTCGATCACCTGGGCGCCCAGGGCGCCGATCACGCCGGTCGAAACCGCGACCCGGTTCCCCTCCAGGATGTCGTCGTCGTAGATCGCGTCCTCCGGCACCATCTTGTAGACGTGGCAGGCCGGGTGGATGGTCGCGCGGATGGCGCTGGCGTCGATCGTCTGGCGGTCCGCGATGCGGTCGCGCATGACATGCACCCATTCGGAATAGTGCACGACCTCTTCCGGGATCAGCAGCTTGCCGTCGACCAGCCGGTCGAGCTTGGCGAGGATTTTCTTCACCCGCGCGCGCAGTTCGGCCGAATGCAGCAGATAGTGGCGCACCTCCTTGTAGTTGCCGAACGACGTGCCGCAATGGACCAGCGGGTAGTAGTAGGCGTCGGGCAGGCCCTGGGCGCGGGCGCTGACATAGGCCTGGTGGAAATTGCGCAGGAAGACGGCGGCCAGGCTCTCCAGGTTGCCGATGCCCGAGCCGTGATAGTTCCAGGCGGTGCAGGAGGTCTGGTCGGTCTCGTCGAGATACTCGATGCCGAGCTCGTTCATCAGCCAGAGCAGCGAGGCCGGATAGCCCGGAATGTTGCCGCACTGGCCGCAGGATTTGTGGTGCCAGAGCCGGGTCGTCGGGATGCGCTTGGTCCAGCCGTAGAGCGTCTTGACCTCGACCGGCGCGTGGCCGTCGCCGACCCGGTGGACGGCGATCTCGCCGTCTTTCTCCAGCTGCCACATGATATCGCGCACGTCCTCGACGCGGTCCTTGTTGGTCAGCATGGAGCGCTTGTCGACCTTCGCCTCGACCCAGGCGGTCGCGGTGCGCGCGTCCTGCGCCGACAGGTTCGAATCGCGCCACTCGCTGCCGTGGCCGGTAAAGCGTTCGCCGCTTTCGCCCGTGGCGTTCCCGGTATCGTTTGTGGTGCCGGTCATATCCCTTGTCTCCTGCGTGAGCCGCCCGCAGCGGCTCAGTCGTCGTCCTCGTCGTCGTCTTCCTGCTCTTCCAGGAAGTCTTCCCAGTCCTCGCGCTTCTCGTCCATGATGTCGGTGATGACGTCGAACAGGTTCTCGTCGATCCCTTCGAGCTGGTCGAGAACGCCGGTCATTTCCCAGATCGTGTAGAGTTCCACCGAGGTCTTGAGATTGACCTCCCAGGCCGTCGCCGTGGTGTTCAGCGTCGGCATCGGAATCGCCTTGCGCAGCAGCTTGAGCGGCGCATCGACCTTGGTGATGTTCGGCCCCCAGTCGGCGAAATGGTCGGGGTTGATCATGTCGGGCGCGAGCTGGTTGCCGGTCGAGATTAGCTTGAGCATGACCCGGCTGAACGGGCGCAGCACGTTCTTCGCCGACTCCATGCCGTGCTTGATCGCGACCTCGCGCATCAGCATGACGAGGCCGCCGGGGCTGTTGCCGAACGGGCAGCGCGCAGCGCAGGTGTAGCACTGGGCGCAAGCCCAGATCTTCTCCTGCATCGCGTCGTAAATGCCTTCGAGATTCTCGGTCCAGAGCAGCTGGACGATCTCGCGCGGGCTGAAATCGTAGTAATGGGCCGCCGGGCAGGTCGCGGTGCAGATGCCGCAGTTCAGGCAGCCGTTGAGTTCGTGGTCGTAGCGCAGGTCGGCCTGGATATCGCCGAAAATCTCTTCCAGGTCGTCGCGGTCCAGCGGCGGCGCGTCCGACAGCGGATCGCCGATATGCTCCTGCACGCGGGTGGCGGCGCCGTGGTCCATATCCGTTGCCGGAACCTTCTCCTCAGTAGGTCAGCACCTTGACGTCGTCCTCCATGATCTCCTCGATCAGGTGGGCGCCGCCGACGATGCCCTCGCATTCCGGGATCAGGTCGTCCTTGGTCATGTCGAACAGGTCGAGATTGGGCGAGCAGCAATAGAATTTCACGCCCGCCTCGTGGGCGTCCCGGATGAAATCGTAGACCGATTTCGGCGAGCCTTCCTTGACCACGAGATGTTCGGCGACGCCCCTCTTCATCAGGCGGCCCGAGGTGGCCGTGCAGATCACGTCGACCTCGTATTCCATCGCCGCAGCGACGGTCGCCTGGAAGATCGGCGCGCCCAGTTCCTCGCCGTTGCGCGTGTCCGTGTTCGCCATCACGATGACCAGTTTGTCCGTCACGACATGCCCCCTCACCGTTGACTGACCGGCTGTGCCGACAGGGTATTGAAACTGCCGAAAGATAGCAACTTTTGAATATGTCAGCGGCGCCGGGCAAATCCCCGCAGCAGGCAAAATGGAGCCGGCGTATTTCCGTTTCGATTCGAACCGCCGACCCGCTCGCCGGCATCTTCCACATGGTCTTGACATAGTAAGGAATATTCCTTACGCCCATGCGCGACACAGTAAGGAGCGCCGATCATGTCGATCATCCACGAAGTCGCCACAATGACTTCGAAGGGCCAGATCACCCTGCCCAAGACGGTCCGTCAGGCGCTGGGGGTCGATGTCGGCGCCAAGGTGGCCTTCGAACTCCACGAGGACGGACAGATCGTCGTCAGCCGTGCCGACGCCGAGCACGAAGACCCGGCCATCGGCGCGTTTCTCGACCTGCTCGCCGCCGATATCCGGGCCGGCGGGCATGTTCGGGCTATCCCGGACGATCTGGCGCAAAGCATGATTGAACATGCGCAGCGCGAAGCGGGGCCGGAGGGCGATATCGACGGGGACATCGACGGCACCGTCGCCCTCTGATGCAGCGCCACGGTTGGACGTTGCTGTTTCACGATTGCCTCATTGATCAGCTGCGCAAGCTCCACAACGCAGTCCAGCGCGCGCAACGAAACGACCCGGCGGGGTTCGCTTCCGATGCGAACGTCAAGCTGTTCCATGCGTTGAGCCGGCTGATGCTGGAGGTCATCCCGCAGGATCCGTCCCGCGACGAGTACCGTCAGGGCAGTACGCCCGGCTCGCGCTACCGCCATTGGCGGCGCGCCAGGATCGGCAGACGGTTCCGATTGTTCTTCCGCTATGACGCGAGGGCGAAGGTGATCGTCTACGCGTGGGTCAATGACCGATCCACGCTGCGCTCCTCGGGGAGCAGAACCGATCCGTACACGGTCTTCGCCAGAATGCTCGCGCGGGGAAATCCGCCCGACGACTGGGCTTTATTGATGAACGAATCCGGGCAGGACTGGCGGTCGGGGAAATAACCGCCCCCTTATTGCCGTCCGTTACGCACCGTCCGGCTGCATCAGGCCGGTCAGCTGGACGAGGCCGGTCATGATCGGCACCAAGGCGTCCTCGATGGCGCGCTGGGCGGCCCGCAGGTCGCGCAGGGCCGGCGCCGGATCGGCCGGCGCTTCTTCGAACTCCATGATCAGGTCTTCGGCCATCGCGACTTTGAGGCCGGGATGGCCGGCGAAGCCGAACGCGTTGCCGCCGATCTGCCACAGCGCCGGTTCGCCGCCGCCGGTGCGCGCCAGGACCTGCGCATAATCCGGCGGCACGGCCCGGTCGCGGCCGTAAACGGCGACGGGCCAGGTCTCCAGCAGGTAGCCGTTCAGCGCCTCGTCCCTGCAACGCAGCGCCGTGTCGACGGAGAAGCGGAGCGGCGCCGCCTCGACCGAGCCGCCGGCGGCCAATGCCAGGATTTGCGCGCCCAGCCCGATGCCGATCACCGGCTTCTCCACCATCAGGCAGGTCCGGGCGACGGCGATTTCCTGCGCCAGCGTCGGCAGGTCGCGCGTCCCGGCCGATCCCCATGGTCCGCCGCCGAGCAGGATGAGGCCGTCGGCAACGGCGTCGGGGTGCGGCGGCGCCACGCCTTCGGTGAAGGGGCGGACGTAGGTGAAGCGGATGCGGCGGCCTTCGAAATGGTCTTCCATCAGGCCGAGATATTCGGCCGAGGTATGCTGGATGACCGTGAGCGACTTCATGCGCCGGCAAAGGCCGCGGCGACGGCCCCGGCGAATGCTTCCGGCGGCGCGGTCGCGATCTGGGGCGGCGCATCGCTGAAGAAGGCCGCTATGCGCGCCGCAACTTCGCCGGACGCAGCGCCGCGCAGGCTGCCTTCCAGGTCCATGACCAGGCGCGGCGGCACCATGACGAAGTCGCCGGTGAACAGCACTTCGCGCACCCGGTCGTTGCGCCGGCCCTCGACCCGCAGCCAGGCGTTGACCGGGCCGCTCTCGCCGTGGCGTACCGCGGCGTCGGCGCCCGGATCGTCGATTCCGGCGATGAATGCCGTCGTGCCGATTTCCTCATCGCACAACCGCTGCGCCAATTCCTCTTCCGCCTCGCCCGGTTCGGACGCGGTGCAGGCGATCCCCAGCCCGGCCTCGAAGCCGGCGACCAGCGCGGCCTGAAGGCGTGGCATCGACAGGTCGGCGTCCGGCAAAAGGGCGCGCAGGGTGGTCACCCGCGGCGGCGGGGGTGCGCCCTCCTTCGGGGCCGCCACGTTGATTGCCGCCATCATCGCCGGCAGGTCGAGATCGACCAGCGTCGTGCCCTGGTACATGACGATATCATCGTCGAAATAGCCGCCGGTGCCGCAAATCTTCTGCCCGTCCACCACGATGTCCGTCGGCGGCCGGTACTCCGCCGCGATGCCGAGGGTCGAGAGGCCGGCCGCCGCCGCCGTGCAGATCCGGGCGGTCATGTCCGCTAGCGTCGCGACGCCGATTTTCCGCCGGTCGCAGACCAGTTCCCAGCCGAGCTGGCCCTCGTCGAGATAGATCGCGCCGCCGCCGGTAATGCGCCGCACGATGCCGATGCCGGCCGCGTGGCAATGGTCGAGCTTCAGCTCCCGGCTCAGGTCCTGGTGCCGGCCGATCAGCGCGGTCGGCGGGAAGCGCAGGAAGCGCACCGTGTCCGGCACCGCGCCGGCCTTGCGCAGTTCCACGAGCGCCTGGTCGAAAGCGATCTGGAGGCTGCCGTCGCGGACGCCGGTATCGATGACCCGGAAGCCGGACTTGTCGCCGGTCTCGGTCAAGGCGCGCGCGCTTCCGGCGCCGGGGAGTCTTCAGGATCGTCGAATTCCTCGCCCGGTTCGTAGGCCTCGCCCGGCTTCTCCATGTCGAGTTGATGCCGGATGCGGCGGATATCGGCGCCGGCGGGCTGGAACGGATAGCTGGCGATGTCGCTGGGCGGCGAATCGCCGTAGGGCCGGTCGCAGGCCGAGATGTCTTCCTGAAACTTGCCCGGGCAGCCCGAGGTGCGGAAGGCGATCCCCGCGTCGATGATCGAGTCGAGTTCGCCCTGCGGCAGGCTGAAATCCGCCACCCTGCCCTCCCCGTCGAACGCCATCCGCTCCACCCGGACATCGCAATAGTCGATCAGGTAGCGCGCCAGCTGGACCCGCCGCCACTGGTCGCGCGGGGTCGCCGGCAGATGGTCCATCAGCGAGCCCTTTTCCGGGAAGAAGCAGAACATGTGGCTGTGGCCGCCGAGATCGACGAGCCGCTGTACGAGGCTCAACACGTCGAATTCGGTTTCGCCCATGCCGACGATGATATGGGCGCCGAACTTCTGCGGCCCGAAAACGTCCCGGGCGTCCAGCAGGATCTCCCAGTACTTCTTCCAGCTGTGCGGGCTGTCGACGCCCTTGCCGCGGGTCCGGTCGAATATCTCCGGCGTCGCGGCGTCGAGCGCCACGGTGAAGATGTCGGCGCCCAAGCCTTTCAGCGTCTCGACATCCGAGCGCTGCATCGTCGTCGGGTTAGACAGGATCGAGACCGGAACCGTCGCCGGGTCGATCCGGTCGGTCCACTGTTTCAGCACCGTCACCGTGTCGTCGTCCGAGCGCGGATGGGTGATCATGCTGATGCACATGCGGTGGAACGGCGTGTTCTCGCCGTCCGCCGCCACCTTGTCCACGATCTCGGCCATCGGCACCGCCGGCCAGTCGACCCGGATGAAGTTGCGGTCGGCATAGTCGCGCTCGGCCTCGCGATGGCGCGCCAGGCCGCAATAGGCGCAGTTGGCCCGGCAGCCCTCGGGATAGGTCAGCAGCAGGTTCAGGCAGCGGGTGCAGGCGCAGCGGTAGAGCATGCCCGGCATGATGCCGAGCGTGATCGCCGCCGCGGTCGACATCTGGACATAGTCCGGCGACCGCATCGCCGGCGTCATGACGTTGTTGTTGGGCAGATAGACGCCTGCCGGCGCGACGTCGGCCGTCTTGACCCGTCCCCCGTTGCGGAAGTCCCGCGGGATAGCGTCGGGCCGGCGCGGCTGCATGACCGCGAAGGGGTTGAAATCCGCACCGTGCGGTCCCGTTTCGGCGGGCATCGCGGTTTCGGGCTTGAGGCAGGTCATCGCGCTTCCATCGGGTTCGGCGCTTCGGGCGTCGGAAATGCCGGCCGGGCGGCCCAGTATTCGGGATAGGCGATCCAGCCGCGCCGCAGGTCGGCCGGTTGCGGGAGCGATTCGGCGCAGGCCCGCTCCAGTTCCCGCCGGCGCGCCACGGCCCGGCGCAGCGACGCGCCGAACAGGTCGTCGATCTCTTCCGCGTAGTCGTCCAGCGCATCCGCTGCACCGGCAATCCACCGGGCAGCCGCTTCGCCAGCCAGCGCGCCGGACATGACGGCAGCGGGAATGCCCGCGCCGGTCACCGGGTTGGTCAGGCCGGCGGCGTCGCCGGCGAGCAGGACGGGCGTGCCGTCGGGCAGTGCGGCCTCAGGCCCGACGATACCGTCGACCGGGATCGCCCCGCCGGTATGGCCGAGGACCGCCTCGCCGATCCGGCCCTCGCCGATCAGCCGCCGGCGCAGGTCTTCGAGAATCGGTTTCAGTTTCGACCGGCTCGCCGGCGCCACGCCGACGCCGAGATTGGCAGCTTCGCCTTTCGGAAACAGCCAGGCGTAGCCGCCCTCGATTTCCGCCGAGAGGAAGATGTCGGTCGCATTGTTGGGATCGAGCAGCGGAACGGTTATCTGCCGGGTCTCGATCAGCCGCGGCTCCGGCAGTCCCGCCGCGGCGCGGACCTTCGACCGCGGCCCGTCGGCGCCGATGACGAGTTTCGCTTCAACCTTGAATTCGCATTCCCAGACCGTGTCGAACCGGCAGTCCGCCCCGGCATCGCGCGCCTGCTCCACGAGCAGGGCGTCAAAGTGCCTGCGGTCGATCATCGTGCCGGTGAAACCGCCCGTCCGGTCGAACGCCGCGCTTTCGACGAAGGTGTGCATGGCGTCGATCTTCTGGACCGCAACCGGCGCCATGCCCTCGACGTCCTGGCCGATCAGCCGGGGCACGAACTCGGCGCACTGCACCGGCTCGCCCGCGGCGCGCCGGCGGTCGACGGCGAGCACGGAACAGCCGGCACGCGCCGCCTCCCGCGCCGCAGACGCGCCGGCCGGCCCGAGGCCGACGACGAGGATATCGACTCGCCCGGTCACGCGGCGCAGCTTGCAGGGACGGTCACCGTCTCCCCGCCCACCTTGATCGAACAGCAGGCGTGCTGCTGCTCTATCGGCCGGCCGACGGCCTCGGCGACCGCAACTGCGCCGTCGGCCGGGAAGGCGATCCCGTCCAGCCCGGCTATGACGGCGTAGGCGTCGGTCACCCGCTTGTGCATCCCGGCCGGCCGGGCGCAGCCGAGTAGAACCTGGCGGTCCGGGAGTCGGCGGCGGGCTTCGAGGAACAGGCGGCCGACGGCGGCGGTGTCCGGCGTCTCGAAAGTTCCGGCCTTCGCGTAGAACGGCATGATGACGACCAGCACCAGGGCGTGGATGCCGTGGCGGCTGCACATGTCGAGCGCGTTGGTTTCGCCGAGCAGCCGGCCGTAGTGCAGCCCGGCGACGATATGGGGCACGACCTCCATCGACGTGCCGCACAGCGCCGCCAGCGTCGCCTCGAAATCGGCGACCGGCCGGTCGAGATGGTAGACCTGTTCGATCGTCTCCTGCGCGCCGATCACGTCCATCATCGCGGTATCGACCCCGGCGCTCTCCATCAGCCGGGCGCGCCGTTCGTCGAGCAGCGCCGAATGGATGGCGATTTTCAGATGGGGAAAGTCGCGCTTCAGTCGCTCGATGACGGGGTAGTAGCGCTCATAGGCGATCTCGTTGCGCCGGTTGGAGCCGCCGGACAGCAGGAAGCCCTGCAGATCCTGCAACAGCACCAGGTCGCGCACCTTCCGGTCCAGCATCTCCGCGCTCGTCGCCGGGATCATCGGCTCCAGGATGCTGGCCTGGCAGTGGTCGCACATCAGGGCGCAGCCACCAGCCGTGATGGAGAAGGCCGGGAAGCTGTTCTTGCCGCAGCCGGCCAGTTCGCCGGTCTCGTATTCCTTGAAGGTCGGCGTTGAGAAGCGGATCGGCCGGTCGGCGAGCGCCGGCGCGTCGCGCTGCATCTCCGCGACCAGCGCGGCGTCGAATTCCGCGTCTTCCAGCGACTCGATACCGCGCAGGCGGTCCAGCCAGCCGCCTGTAGGTCCGGGATAAACGGATCCGTCCATCAGAGGCGCCACTCGATATATTTCAGGCCGGCCACGCCGCCGGCGATGATCGCCAGAATGGCGATGACAGAGCTCAGCGCAAGGGTCGAAATGCCGGTGAGCCCCTGGCCGATGGTGCAGCCCAAAGCCATCACCCCGCCGAAGCCCATCAGTGCGCCGCCGGTAATGTTGCGCAGCATGTCCTGAACGTCGGCGAAGGTGGCGAGATGGAAATTGCCGCGCAGGATCGCCGAGACGAACGCGCCGAGGATCACGCCGCCGACGCTGGCGATGCCGAAGTTGATCGTCGCGCCGGTGAAGGTCATCAGGTAGACCAGCGCGTTGCCGGTCGGCGCGACGTAGGTCAGTGAGGTCAGGGGCGCCGGTTCGAAATCGTCGTAACCGAGCACGCCGGTGGCGTACCAGCCGGCGACGATGGCGAGGCCGACGCCCAGTCCGGCGACGATGTTGCGCGGCGAGCGCCGGAAGGCGCCGTCCATGAAGCACCAGATCAGCAGGCCGGCGACGGCGACGACCGCCACGATCAGGTTCATGGTCTCCGCCGCCACACCGAAGGCGCTGGCGAGCAGCGTGCCGATCCCCTGGGAATCGATGCCGGCCGCCTCCAGATCGACGTTGGCCGCGTCTTCCAGCCCGACCCGCACCAGCCCGGTCAGGCCGCGCAGCGTCATATAAGCTACGATGCCGAGGACGAGGACGACGACCAGCGAGCGCAGGTCGCCGGCGCCGAAGCGCACCAGGTTGCGGGTGCCGCAGCCGCCGGCGATGGTCATGCCGAAGCCGAACAGCAGCCCGCCCAGAATCGCGCCGAGCCAGCCGAAATTCGCCGTGAGATAGATCGACTCGTCGAGATCGATCATCTCTGCGCCGTGCAACGCCTGCGCGCCGATTATCGCGACCGCCATCGCCAGCATCCAGGCCCGGAAGCGGCGGAAATCGCCGAAGGTGGCGGCGTCCGAAATCGCCCCCATGGTGCAGAAATTCGTCCGCTCGATGACGAAGCCGAAGCCGAAGCCGATCACGAGGCCTGCGAGCGCCATCAGGGTTACCGTTTCCAAGGCCTGTGCCCTCCCGCGGCCGTTCCGCTATGCTGCTGCGCGCCGGGCGCCGGCGCTCCAGCGTCCGCGCCGCGGCATGTCGAGCGCACGACGCGCCATCGCCGCCGTTTCCGGCGTTGCCGGCCCGTCCTGCGGTTCGTCGGCCAGGGTCGTCAACCAGCGCGGGTCGCGGTCTTCTTCGTCGACCAGATCGCAATCCAGCCGTTCCAGCCGCCGGACCGAAGCGGGCGGCAGCCGGTCCGGCAGCGCAAAGCCGTTCAGCACGCCCCAAAGCCCGGCCCAGCAGCGGGCGACCGTCCACGGATTGTAGCCGCCGCCGCCCAGTACGACGCTGCCCGGCGCCGCGGCGGTCAGCGCCGCCACGGCCGCCCACAGCGCCCGATTGGTGAGCGCCATCCGGGACAGCGGATCGCCGGCCAGCCCGTCGGCGCCGCAGGTGACGACGATCAGGTCCGGTGCGGCCCGGCGGACAAGAGGCAGGACGACCTCGGCCATCAGCAGTTCCAGGTCCGCGTCGGCGAATCCGGGCGCGACCGACAGGTTGCAGCTTTGCCCGCCGCCGGTGTCGTCCGGCACGCCGGTATGGGGCCAACGCTCGCGCTCGTGGATCGAGATCGTGTAGACCCGCGGGTCGGCGGCGAAGGCGTCCTGCACCCCGTCGCCGTGATGGGCGTCGAGATCGGCATGGACCAGCCGGCCGACGCCGGCGTCCAGCGCGGTGAGGATGGCGAAGACCGGGTCGTTGAAGTAGCAGAAGCCGCTCGCCCGGTCCGGCCTGCCGTGATGGGTGCCGCCCGCCGGATGATAGGCGATGCGGCCGGCCAGCGCCTGCTCCGCCGCAGCGATCGAACCGCCGACCGACGTCGAGGCGCGCCGGAACACGCCGGGAAATACCGGATTTTCCAGGGTGCCGAGATTGTAACGGCGCTGCGTTTCCGGCGTCACCTCTCCGCACTCGTCGGCCCGGCGCAGGGCTTCGACATAGGCCGGATCGTGGAACCGGCCCAGGGTTTCCGCATCGGCGACCGGGCTCTCGACCCAGGCGTCCGGATCGACCCAGCCAAGGTCCCGGCACAGATCCACCGCCGTCTCGACCCGCGGTATCGCCAGCGGATGATTGCCGCCATAGGCGGCGCGGCGATAGACGTCGTGGCCGACAAAGACCGGCGGGCGGCGGGCCGGGCCGGGCGGCGCTTCGATCCCGGTCATGCGATGCTTCGAATCCATGGTCCCCGGCGGTCCGGCCGTCCCGTTGACGGAGTGCCGGATATTGTATTCAATAATTTGAATGAATGGCAATCGCCGCCCCGGATAATTTGTCGGCCCGGACAATTTGCCGGACCCGCCCCGCAGCGGACTCCGGATGACAAGCCGGTCCCGGCAACCTAGGTGATGGCCGTTGCGCCCGAACCAGACAGGAAGGAACACCCCCGCCGATGGCCGACGAGTTTCTCGACACCAAGGGACTGAACTGCCCCCTGCCGATTCTGAAGGCGAAGAAGGCACTGAAGAAGATGGCGTCGGGCGGGCTGCTGGAAGTGCATGCGACCGACCCGGGCGCGACGGCGGATTTCGAGGCCTTCTGCCGCCAGACCGGCTGCGAACTGATGGAATCCGGCGAGGACGGCGGGGTGTATCGGTTCGTGATCAAGAATGTGTAAGGTATTTATTAACAATGTATTATCCCGGTAATTTAAAGAATTAGAATAAATTGCGATCAATCGAACACCTTCGAGATTCCTCGATTGCCACCCCCGACGGAGCGAAGCGACGATCCGGGGGCCAGAGCCGCCCGGCACGGACTCTCGGGTCGACTCTGGTCCCCGGCTCTCCCTGCGGTCGGCCGGGGCGGCAAACGAGATGATCTCAATCGCCTGAGCGGCCGAAACGCCGTGGTACGGGAGGGATTCAAACCCTCCCTACAAATATTTCGGCAATCGACCGGAGATACCGGAGAAAAATCTATCCCGACCGCTTCAGCGCGGCGCGCAGGAATTTGCGGAACGGCGTCTTTTCGTACGCCTTTTCCCGGACATAGCGGAACATGATGAGGAACGGCGCCGGCTTCAGATAGCCTGGCATCCGGGCGATTTCGAGCGCCTTGCCGGTCTTGCCTTCGGTCGCCGCCACCGTCGCCGGCAGGAACTGGATTGTCGGCGTGAAGCGGACGCCGTAGCGGCGCGCCAGCTTCTTCTCCGACATTTCCGTGCCGTCGAAATCGGTCACCGGCCGGGCGCCCCAGATATCGAGCTGCAGGACGACGAAATTATCCAGGAGATACTTGCGGATCGCCGGGTCGACGAAATTCACCTGGTGCAGTTCCTTGCAATAGGGGCAGCCCTTCTGCTCCCACAGGATGACCAGGCGCTTGCCGGCGTCGGCGGATTCCTGGAGGTCTTCCCTGAGGTCGAGGAAGCTCTGGAGGAACCAGTCCTGGTGATACAGGCCGTCGCCGCCGACCTTGACCTCGTCGGCCTTCGCGGCGGCGCCCAGCGCGAAGACGATCGCAACGGCCGTTATCAGCGTGCGCATGACGTTCGCTCCTACGATTGGGGCCGGGTCAGCTTGTCGAGGCGGAACGGGTCGCCGCCCTTGTCGTGGATGGCGCGGAACTTGGTCAGCAGATAGCGCTGGAACCTGTCCTTCTTGTAGCCCTCGTCCCTGACGAATTCCATGTAGGTCAGGAAATGCGCCGGCTTCAGGTAGCCCGGCATGCGCGCGACCTCCGCCTCGAGGCCCGTTTTGCCCTCGACCTCCGCAACTGTCGGCGGGAAGAAGTTGACCGTCGGCGTGAAGTTCACCCGCCAGCGCCGCGCCAGCGCCTTCTCTTCCATCGCCTTGCCATCGAAATCCGTCGCCTCGCGCGAGCCCCACATGTTGAGCTGCACGACCAGGAAATGCTTGCGGATGTAGTCGTTGATCTCCTGCAGCGCGAGGTTGCGCTTGTGCATTTCCAGGCAATAGGGGCAGCCCTTCTGCTCCCAGATCACCATGAGGCGCTTGTCAGCCGCGGCGGCCTCCGCCAGGTCTTCCTTCATGTCCAGGAATCCCTGATGGAACCAGGGCTGGCTGTGGAGGCCGTTTTCGTCCACGGTCGCGCGGTAGCGGGGGACCCAGTCCGGATTACTCGCCCGTGCCGGGCCGGCGAATCCGCCTGCTCCGAGCGCCACGGCTGCCGCGCCGCCGCCGATCAGGAACTGCCGCCGCTCGATCATCGCCCCAACTCCCCCTTTTGCGCGAATGTCGGAAGTCTATCATATTCGCAGGCGTGAATGTAATATCCGATGCGCCCGTACGACGAAGATAATGCCGAAGCGACAGATGAGAACGATTTTCCGCCCGATGCTGGCGTTGCTAGTGGTAGCGGCGGCGGCAACGCAGGCTGCCGCCGAGCCGGTCCGGCTGAAGGACGGCGATCGCATCCTGCTCGGCAACCTGACGGTTCCGGGCGGTGCGGCGCTGGCGCAGGGCGCCGTTCTGATGGTTCACGGCAGCATGGCTCATCTGGGCCAGGAAACCATCGCGGGCGTCCAGAATGCGCTCGCCGACCGACAGATCCCGTCGCTCGCAATCACCCTGTCCCTCGGCGAATCGGCGCGGACCGGCATGTTTCCGTGCGACCGGGTGCATCGGCACAAGCACAGCAACGCGATCCGGGAGATCGGCCTGTGGCGCGCTTGGCTGAGCCGGCAGGGCGCAGGGAAAATCGCCCTGTTCGGCCATTCGCGGGGAGGAAACCAGATCGTCGCTTACGCGCGCACGGCTCCGCAGGGCGCGCTTGCCGCTGCGGTCGCGCTGGCGCCGGCGACCTGGAGCGCCGAACGGGCCGACTCTGCCTACCGGACGCGCCACAAGCGCGACCGGCTGGCCGACGTGAAGGCGGCCGCCGCCAGGGGCGACGCGCTGCTCAGGGAGCACCCGTTCCTCTCCTGCCCGGGCGCGACAGTGGCGGCCAGCAGCTTCGTCGACTATCACCGCAACGATCCCGGCCGCGACACGCCCGCCCTGCTTGACGGCTATCCCGGCGCGCCGCTGCTCGTTCTGGCCGGGCGGGAGGACAAAGTGGTGCCCGACCTGATCGCGAAGATGGCCGGTGTGAAGAACCCGCGGGTCAGCTTCGCGGTCATCGACGATGCCGACCACATGTTCCTCGACTTCTTCGCCGAGGACGTCGCCGATCGTATGGCCGAATTCTTGGAGGACAGGTTCCAATGAGGGCGATGCTGATGCTGATAATCGGCCTGTCCTTCGCCGCGCCGGCCGGTCCGGCTGCGGCCGACACCCTGGAGGCCTTTCACGACAGGGTCGGCGCGGCGATGAAACATGTGCGTCTTGCGCAATTCTACCTGCGCACCGGCAATCTGGCGGTCGCCGGAACCGAACTGGACGAGGCGACGGAAAAATGGGCCGCCTTAACCGCCGTGTTCGGTTCTAAGCCGCCCGGCAAACTGGCCGAAGACAGCGCCTTCAAGGCCGATATCGAGGCCGTGGCCGGTGCGCTGGACGCGGCGCTCGACGCGGTGGACAGCGACGAACGCGATGCCGCGGCCGTGCAACTGAAACCGGTCGCCGGCCGTCTCGCCGCCCTGCGCAAGCGCAACGGCCTGTGGATTTACAGCGATTGCATCGCGGCCATGAACCGGGCGATGGACGGTGCCTGGGTCTACCGCCGGAAGCCGCCGGACTTTGCCGACGCCGCCCAAGTCGCGGAACTGGACAGGCGTTTCGCCGCGCTGGCGCACTGGTACAAGCGCTGCTTCCGGGAGGCCGGGCCGCGCGAACGCGCCGATCCCGCCTTCGAACGTTTGTTCCCCGGCAGCCTGGAAAGCATCGAGCGCCTGATCCGTGCGGCGAAGGACAAGAGCGCGCTGCGCATCATCAACAATCTGCGCGAGCTGCGCTCCTTCGACCGTCTGATCTGGCTGTATCTGGGTTAACCCGCCAGCTTGGCCAGGCCGGGAAACGCCTCCTGAATCCAGAATCCGATCTCGTTAAGCGAGCCGGTGATGAACAGAATGCCGGTGAGGACGAGAAAGGCGCCC
This sequence comes from Rhodospirillaceae bacterium, assembly GCA_011523655.1. GTDB lineage: Bacteria > Pseudomonadota > Alphaproteobacteria > Bin65 > Bin65 > Bin65. Next base: position 28,917 of record WTGH01000027.1, on the reverse strand, counting down.
AGCGTGCGCTCGACCCACGGGATGAAGCGCCGGAACCGCTTCATGAAACGCAGGAACGCGCCTGCGAACAGGGCGGCGACCAGGAACGGCACGCCGATCCCCAGCGCGTAGACGCCGAGCAGGAAGCCGCCTTCCAGCGCGGTTTCCCGGCCCGCCGCCATCATCAGGATGCCGGTGAGGACCGGGCCGACGCAGGGCGTCCAGCCGAACGCAAAGGCGAGCCCGATGACATAGCCGCCGGCCGCGCCCGCCGGCTTGCGGTCGACCTGGAAGCGCGCCTCGCGGAACAGGAAGCCGATCCGGAAGACACCGATGAAATGCAGGCCAAGGACGATGATCAGGATGCCGGCGACGGTCGCGAGAATGTCGATATTGTCGCCGACGAAGCGCCCGATGGCCGACGCCGCCAAGCCCATCGCGACGAACACCGTCGTAAAGCCGAGCACGAAAAAGACGGCGGCGCGGAAGACCTTGAGCGCCTTGGCCCGGTCGGTCCGCCCTTCCACCTCGATCTGGTCGAGGGTGATGCCGCCGAGATAGGCGAGATAGGGCGGCACGATGGGCAGGATGCAGGGCGACAAGAAGGTCAGGATGCCGGCCAGCAGGACGCCCGGATAGCTGATGTCCTCCAGCACGGCCGGCTCAGGCGCCGCTGACGCGGATCTTGCCGCGTGCGGGCTGCGCGATGACCTTCTTGCGGCCGATATAGCCGGCGACGACCTCCCAGATCGGCGGGCCCTCGGTATCTGGATTGACCGAAGCCCAGCCGGCCACCGTGTATTCCTTCGCCGGGTCGATCGGCGCACCGTTGCGCATCAGCGTCATGTTGGAAATGCGGTGGCCGATCTTTTGGCCGACGTCGATGTCGTAGTTCAGCCCGCCGACGCGCACCATGTCCCCGCCCTGCTGATAGTAGGGATCGGGGTTGAAGATGTTGTCGGCGACGTCTTCCAGCACGGTCTTGAGGAACGCGCCGGTGAATTTGATCCGGTAGGCCGCCGGATAGGTGATCGCCGTTTGGTTGTAGACATCGTTCATGAAGATGTCCTGCCCGGGCAGCAGGGACGCGCCCCAGCGGAAGCCCGGCGACAGCGAAATCTCGGCATCCCGCTCTTCCAGCAGGGCATTGCAGATCAGGTCGTCGAAGGTGCCGTTGAAGTTGCCGCGGCGGTAGAGCAGCGTGTCGGTCCGGCCGATCACCTTTTCCGTCACCGCCCGGTGCGGCGCGCGCAATCCGTCGAGCAGCGCCTTCATCTTCGTGTCCGGCGCGATGGCGTCGCTGAACAGCGGGATCAGCCGGTAGCGGAAATCCGAGACCTTGCGGTTCTTCACCTCCAGATCGAGCCGCGACAGGAACTTGCCGTGGGAGCCGGAGGCAACGAGCAGCGTATCCCGGACCCGCACCGCTTCTGGCAGCGCATCGTGGGTGTGGCCGGTCAGGATGACGTCGATGCCGTCGACCCGCGAGGCCAGCTTGCGGTCGACGTCGAAGCCGTTATGGCTCAGCAGAACGACCAGATCGGATTTCTTCCGGGCCGCCGCCACGGCCTTCCGAATTTCCTTCTCGCGGATGCCGAACGACCAGGTCTCCATCAAGTGGCGCGGATTGGCGATCGGCGTGAAGGGGAAGGCCTGGCCGATGACGGCGATGGTGAGCCCGCCGCGCTCGAAATAGTGCGTGCTCTCGAAAACGCCCTCGTTCCATTCCGTGTCGCGGACATTGCCGGCCAAGAACGGAAACTTGAGCTCGTCCTCGACGATCTCGGTCACGCGGTCGGACCCGTAGGTGAATTCCCAGTGCGCCGTCATGACGTCGACGCCCAGCGCGTTCATGGCCGCGACCATGCTGCCGCCCCGGGATTTCAGCGCGATATAGTCGCCCTGCCAGGTATCGCCGCCGTCGAGCAGCAACGTCCTGCCGGGGCGTTCGGCGCGGACGGCGTTGACGGCCGTCGCCATGCGGTCGAGTCCGCCGAGCCGGCCGTAGGAGGCCGCCAGCCGGGCGAAATCGACATTCGACAGGGCATAGGCTTCGGCACTGCCCGGCTTCAGCCCGTATTTCTTCAGCAGCGCCGCGCCGGTGATGTGCGGCGGCAGGCCCCTGACCGCGCCCACACCGAGATTGACCGACGGCTCGCGGAAATAGAGCGGCGAGAGCTGGGCATGGATATCGGTAAAATGGAGCAGCGTGACCTGCCCGACCGGCGCGAAGGCGAGCAGCGCATCCTGGGTCAGCTTCTGCTGCGCGGCCAAGCGGCCGAGGGCGCCGGAACCTGCCAGCAGGGCGGCCGCGGCGCCGGCGGTGGCGAAATCGCGGCGGCTGATCATACGGCTGCCTCGCTCCGAACGGCCATGTCCGACCTCCTAACAGAAAGGGGCGGCCGGCCAACCGGCCCGGCCGCCCCTCAACGGGGTATGCCTGGCGCCTACTGGCGGACCGACGGCGTCTCGACCTTCAGACCCAAACCGCGCCACGCCAGGTACAGTTCCAGATTGGTGTATTCCGGCGAGCCGCGCTTGTAGGGAATCGCCCGAATATTGTTGTTGCAGCCGCGGAAACGGCGGTGCAGCGAGCCCAGCTTCTGCCATTTCAGGCGGTAGGTCGGGAAGCCGTTGGAGTGGCCCTGGCTCAAGAAATCGGCACGGATGTACTGGCCGAAATTCGCCTGGTGGCAGTGCTTGCAGGCGAGATCGAACTGGCCGCGGCGCTCATGGTAGAATGCCTTGCCGGCCTCGAAGAACGGCCGCGCCGGCCCGTCGATCGAAACGTTGACCGGCATGCCGCGCGACTGCAGGCCGATATAGGCGGCCATGCCCAGCATCTTGTCGGATTCCCACTTCCACGTCTTGGCCTTCATGTAGTTCTTGCGGCAGTGGTTCACCTGGTGCTGGACCGCTATCAGCTTCTTGTCCCTGGCGGAATAGACCGGATAGCGGGCCGAAACGCCCTTCATGCTCTTTTCGGCGGTCTGGTGACAGCTCGCGCAGGCCTTGCCGGCCTTGCCGTCGACTTTCGTCCATTCGATTTCGGCCGTTTCGACCCACAGGAAGGCCGGATTTTCGAAATCGTCGTCCTGCAACGCCCGGGTCTTCGGGGTCCGGAACCAGTAGCCGGAGACCAGATAATCGAGCGGGCTGTCCTTCGGCGGCTTGACGTGGTTTTCCTTCCGCTCCCACGGCTCAAGCGGTTTGTCGTCGGCCGCGGCGCCGGACACGACACCGATGACGAACGCCGCGAGGGCGGCTGCAGCGATCGATTTTCGCAACATGTAGGGTTCCTGCCTGTTGTCGTTGGCGGGCGGGATTCCGGAAGCGCCGTCAGGCGACCGTGAATTTCGCCGATTTGGTGAAGGTCTTGCCGCCGTCTTCCGTCCAGACGAAGTCGATCTTCCCGCTCTTCTCCGGGCTGATCGCGAACGAAATATACGGGTTGGAAGAGACCGCCGGATGCAGGGCGGCCTTGAACACGGTCTTGCCGTCGATCTTCGCTTCGAAGCTGTTGATGATCTTGCGCGGGATCAGCTTGCCGGTCTTCTTGTTGCGGCGCACGCCGGTTTCCATCTTGTGCGCGATCAGCGTCTTGACGGTTACCGTGTCGCCCTTCTTGATCTTGCGCGGAACGCGCACGCGGGGTCGTGACATGGTTCGATATCCTCTATGTCCCGATGTCTGTCCTGAAGGTGTCGGTCCTGCCGGTGCGAAGGGCGGTCAGCCGCCGCAGCCGCCGATCGTCACCTTCACCAGGCGTTGGCCCATATAGACCTTGCCGTCGGCCATCTCGGCGAGGGCGATGATGTTCTGGGTCTTGGCCATGCGCATCCGGAACGCGCCGCGGGCCGCGCCGCTTTGCTCCGAGAACCAGAAATTCGCGACTTCGGGGCGCGGATTGCCCTCGGCGAAGATATGCACGGCCTTGACCAGGTCGCCGCCGGCCATCTTGCTGTCGACCTCGAAGCCGATCGGCACGGTGTTGCCGTTCTCGGCGATTTCCGGTCCGTCGATCGACACCCTGCCTTCGATCGGCTTGCGGTCGCCGATCGCCTTCCTGATCGCCTCCGCGGTCAGCGCCTTGTCGGCCAGCGCGACGCCCGGCGTGAACTGGGCGGCGGCGAGTGCCGCGCCGCCGGCGCCGGCGGCGATCAGGAAACTGCGACGATGGACGCCGCCGGATACGTCTGTCTGTGACATGGCTCCTGTCCTGTTACGTTGCTGGGCCGGTGCGCGGCGGTCGGCCGGCGCGGCCGGCTAGTCCTTTTCCTCTTCCTTGAGCGTCATGAGGTAGGCAACGATATCCTCGACCTGCTGGGCGCTCAGCATCGTCGTGCCGACGAACGCCTTGCGCACCCGGTGAAATCCGTCTGCCTTGTAGAAGGCCGGCATCATCGTGTCTTCGTTGATGACCTTGGGATTGACGATAAGCATCCGGAGCTGCCCGGCCTCGTAGCGCGACGCGACGCCGACCAGGGACGGCCCGACCTCCCCCATATAGGGCTGGTCGACCGGCATGACATGGCAGGCGATGCAATGGCCGAGCCGGCCGGCGATCGCCCATTTCTTGCCTTTTTCCGGATCGCCCGGCTTGCCGGTCAGCGATTCGGGGATGCTGTCTTCATCGACGATCTTGTATTTAACGACTGGCGCCTTGCCCTGGCCAACGGCCTGCTGCGCGGCGAACGGGGCTGCCGCAATCGCGGCTGCGAAAAGGGTTGCCAAGACACGTCGACCGACCTTCAAATCTCTGTCCTCCTGACCGCAACCGGCTGCCGGCATTCACCGGCAGGCCGATGGTCCAATGGCGGGCCCGGATGTGCCGAAAAACGGCGCGATTCCGGTGTTGGCCCCGCCGGGGTTGCGGTATCATATTCAAACTTTCTAATTTAACAAGCGCGAATCGAGACCGCCGGTTCGCCGGCCGCGCCGGTCCGCAAATGCCCTGAAAATCAAAGGGAAAATTCAAAGGGTTCCGATGCCGAATATCCGCTTCCTGCTCCTTGTCGCAGCGGTCACCACGGGCCTCCTTGCCGCCACGCCGGGGCAGGCGCGCGCGGCAGAATTGCTGATGTTCGAATCGCAGACCTGCGAGTGGTGCGAGCGCTGGCACGAGGAGATCGGCCCCGCTTATGGCAAGACGCGCTACGGCCGCGCGGCGCCGCTGCGCCGGATCGATATCGACCGCACGGTCCCGGCGGCCTACCGCGCGGTCCGCGGCATCGCCTACACGCCGACATTCGTGCTGTGGCACCGGGGCCGGGAGATCGGCAGGCTGGTCGGCTATCCGGGCGAAGATTTCTTCTGGCTGCTGCTGGAGCGGCTGCTCGACAAGCTGCCGGCGGCGCAGCGTGACCCGGCGGGCCGCACGAAAGGATGACCATGATCATGCTGAAAAACGATATCGCCCGAAAAAACGGAATCGCAAGGATGGCCGCCGCCGCTGCACTGTCCCTGGCGCTGATGTCCGCAACCCCTGCCGGCGCGGAGGAAAAGCCGCTGGCGACCTTCAAGGTCATGACCCCGAAGACGGCGCTCGCGCTGGCCCAGGCGACCCTCGAAGCCTGCCGCAAGGGCGGCTATCAGGTCGCGGTCGTGGTCACCGACCGGTTCGGCAGCGTGCAAGTGGCACTGCGCGACCGGCTGGCCGGCGCCCATACCGTCGAGACCGCGAGGCGCAAGGCCTGGTCGGCGGTTTCGTTCCGCACCAATACATGGGAGATGTACGGGCTGATCAAGGACGGCACGGTCAATCCCGGCGTGCGCCAGATCGGCCAGGCGCTGTTCGTCGGCGGCGGCGTCCGGGTCACCGCGGCGGGCTCGATCGTCGGCGGCGTCGGCGTGTCCGGCGCGCCTGGCGGCAAACTCGATCACGATTGCGCCGTCGAGGGCATCGAGGCGATACAGGACATTCTCGAATTCTAGCTGCCTCGCGGCCGGTGACGCTGATCGCCGAGGCGAAGAAGGTGCCGTCGGGCGTCGTGCGCCTGATGGAGCTGCAGGAGCAGGGCTGGAGCTATATCCGGCCGAAGCGTCCGGAACGCATTTCGGGATTCCCGGCCCGGCCGGTGCGGAATGGCTCCGGCGGTATCTGCCGCCGGAGCCTCCGCCGGCCGGGCGGTGGCGCTTCTTCAGGCCGTCAGGGCGCGAATATTACAAAATCTTGATAGTATTTTGGTCGCACCACAAAATCTTGTTGACAAATTTTCCTGTTGTCGATAAACAGGCGCCGCACAGGTGCGATAGACGCGGACATTCCCTGGCACAGCAAACCCGGCTGCACTCCGGTGCGGCCGGGTTTTGTTTTGGCCCGATGGCGGTATGGGCGGCGGCAATCGCGTGGGCCGAAGTCGCGGGCGCCGGGGCACGATTTCCGGGCCCCAAACGCAAAGAAGGCGCCAGGTGCTTCGACGCGGACGTCCCAGCATGGCTCCGAAGAGCCCCCTGACACCTTCTCTGCGGGCCTGCCCCGAAGGGCTTCCCACATGGTCCCGGCCCGAAGGCCTTGACCGCGGGCTCGCCCTTGCGGGCCGCCCTGCCGTTCCACGTTCCCGAAGGCCCGCTTCCCGGCCGCCGGCTCGCCCGAAGGCTCCCCGGCTCCCGACCTCGACGACCGAAGCCGCCTGGCCGTTCCGCCTTCGATCCTTTCCCCGAAGGGTCCGGCTCTCCGGCTCGCGCGTCTTCCGCCCGAAGGCTTCCAACGCCCCGCGACCTGCTTCCTTGCGGTTGCCTATCGCGTGACTGGATACTGCTTCGCTCCCCGCCGTCTGGCAACAAAAAATTGTGCCGGATCTTCGAAATTTCGGTGGATAACCAAAGAGTTAGCGCACGAATGCCGGCAATTTTTTCCACAATTCGACGCGGCTGCCGCGCATTTCCGCGGATTCGGGTTGTGGATAAAGTTATCCCCAAGAAATTTGCATCGGGACGAAAACAGCGGCGGCGCGCGCGCCGGGCAGCCGGCCGGCAGGACCCATCCGGCCCGTCACACGCCGGTTCGGTTCACCCGGTCCGATTTACAAGGGCGCGCGCGTAGAGCGGATGGCGCAGGCTCCGCACTTCGTGTTCGAGGTCGAACAGCGTTTCCGCCGCGCCCGGCCCGACGATCTCGGCGAAGCGATACTGGCTGGGATTGTCCTCGGCGGTGACCAGGTCGCGTTCGGCGAGGGCGCGGTACGGGCCGGAGAAATCGGCGGCGTAGACCGCGACATGGTGCCCGTCATAAACGGCGGCCGGCGCGCCGCTTTCCTGAAACACGAAATGCTGGCCCGGCCCCACCGTAACGCGCGCGCAGCCGTCGCCGGCCTCAGCGGGCGCACCCATGACGGAACGGTAGAATTCCGCGATGCCCGCCGCCGTCCCTGCGGCGACCGGCATTTCGAGATAGGGGATGCCCAGCGGCCCGCCATGGCCGCCGCCGGCCCCGTGCGCCCGGAAACGGTTGCCCCACGGGCAGGTCAGCGCGACGTGGCCGCTCTGGCGGCGCCACGAGAAGTGCGTGCCGCCGAGCCGCGGCGCGACGCGGCGCAGCCGGGCTTCGAGGGCGTCCAGGTCCGGCAGCACGAGGCCGATCGTCCCGCGGAAACGCTGCGCTTCGCCTTTCGGCAGATGGAACTGCTGGCGGCCGGCGTTGATCCACATATTGTTGCTGCCGACCGTCATATGCGGATCGCGGGTCAGCCCCAGTCCGGCGACGTAGAAATCCGTCGCCGTCTCCTGGTCCGGGATCGTCAGGTTGACATGCTCGAAGAAAACGATGTTGCCGACGTCCTGGGACGCGGGATCGAAGCGCATTTGCGGCTCCTCGCTAGCGCGCGCCGCCCGTGCCGTTTAGGGCCGGCCGCCGCGGCAGGCCCCTACGGCACGGCGGCGATCCGGCTGAAATCCGTCGACACGATGTGGGCGAACAGGGTCGCCAGGTCCGCCGTGCCGAAGAACAGCACCGAATAGCGGTCCGCGACGAACGTGGCGGCGGTGTATTCGCCCTGGATCTTCACGATTGCGAACCGCTGGCCGGCAATCTCCCGGAATTCGCCCTTTCTCGCCCGGACCACGTCGGGATCCATGAAGGTCGCCTTGCGTTTCTTCAGCGACTCCGGCGTTTCGCTGCGCACCACGATTGCAATGATCGGCTTGCCCTCGGCATCCTGATAGACCCGCTGGACCCGAACCTGTCCGGTTTCGGAATTATCTTCGATCCGCTCGCGCGCGGTCTGACCCTCCAGGGGCTCCGGCAGCGCCCCGGCCAGCCTGTCGCCGCGGGCCGGCGCCGCCTCCTGTCCGGACCCGGATTGCGCCTGGGACGTCGATTGCGCCTCTGCGGCAGCGACAGCGCCGACGACGAGGGCGGCAGCGGCGAGATGCAGGAGCAGCAGGCGTGCCCGGCGGTGCATGGGGTTTTTCCGGAAACGGTGGATCGGGCGTGCGTTCGGCGGCGGTATAGCATCGCCCCCGAAGCGGCGCCACTGCTGCACGACGCATCGGGCGGACGGCACATCGGGCGCGCGGCGACCCGTCTGCTGGCGGCAGCCGGCCTTCCGGTGTAGCAGCGGTTGCCAGCCTCCGACAGGAGCCCGTTCATGATCCCCCGCTACACCCGCCCAGAGATGGCTGCCGTCTGGGAACCGGCCAACCGCTTCCGAATTTGGTTCGAGATCGAAGCCCACGCCTGCGACGCGCTGGAGGAACTCGGCGCGATACCCGCGGGCACGACGGCGGCCGTGTGGCGCAAGGGCGACCGACCCTACACGGCAGAGCGCATCGCCCGCATCGACGCCATCGAGGCCGAGGTCAGGCACGACGTCATCGCCTTCCTGACCGAGCTGGCCGAGCAGGTCGGCCCCGAAGCCCGCTTCGTCCATCAGGGCCTGACCTCGTCGGACGTGCTGGACACCGCCTTCGCCGTCCAGCTCTGCCGGGCAAGCGACCTGCTGCTGGCCGGTCTGGACGACCTTCTCGCCGCCCTCAGGCGCCGGGCCGAAGAGCACAAATTCACCATCACGATGGGCCGGAGCCACGGCATCCATGCCGAGCCGACCACCTTCGGCGTCAAGCTGGCCGGCCACCATGCCGAGTTCGCCCGCTGCAAGGCGCGGCTGGAGGCGGCGCGGGCCGAGATCGCGACCTGCGCCATCTCCGGCGCCGTCGGCACCTTCGCCACCGTCGATCCCCGGGTCGAGGCCCATGTCGCGGAAAAGCTCGGCCTGACGCCCGAGCCGGTCTCGACCCAGATCGTCCCACGCGACCGCCATGCGATGTATTTCGCCACTCTCGGCGTGATCGCCGGCGCGATCGAGCGGCTGGCGGTGGAGATCCGCCATCTGCAACGCACCGAGGTCCGCGAGGCCGAGGAATTCTTCTCCGAGGGCCAGAAAGGCTCTTCGGCCATGCCCCACAAGCGCAATCCGGTGCTGACCGAAAACCTGACCGGCCAGGCCCGGCTGATCCGCGGCATGGTCCTGCCGGCAATGGAAAACGCCGCCCTGTGGCATGAGCGCGACATCTCCCACAGTTCGGTCGAACGGCAGATCGCCCCGGACGCGACGGTCGCGCTGGATTTCTCCCTCGCCAGGCTGACCGGCGTTGTCGAAAAGCTGGTTGTCTACCCGGAGCGTATGCAGGCCAACGTCGACGCCCTGGGCGGCCTGCACAATTCCCAGCGCGTCCTGCTCGCGCTCACCCAGGCCGGGATGAGCCGGGAAGACGCCTACCGCGCCGTCCAGCGCAACGCCATGACGGTCTGGCAGGACGGCGGCGATTTCGCCGCTGCGCTCAAGGCCGACGCGGAGATCGCCGCGCATCTGACGGCAGCGGAAATCGACGCCCTGTTCGATCCGGCGTTCTTCGCAAGCCGGGTCGAGACGATCTTCGAACGCGTGTTCGGCGGCTGAACCGGCGCCGGCGCTCGTGCCGTCGGTGCTCTACGCCGCGGCGTCCATCGCCCGGACGTGTCCGGTCGCCGCATAGGAGAGAATGGCGCGGTCCGCCGTAATGACGGGCGCATCGAAGCGGCGCGCGGTCGAGACGATGAAGCGGTCGGCCGGATCGGCGTGAAAGCCGCCCGGCAGGCGCACGCTGTCGATCGCGACCGCGGGTTCGATGGGCGCGAGGAAAATGCCCGGCAAGGCCAGCGCCTCGTCGATCCACGACCGGACCTCGCGCCCGAGCCGAAGCCGGCCCTTCTCCGCCAGCATGGCGATTTCCCACGGCGTGATTGCCGAAACCGCGGCGCGGTCCGTCTGCGCGGACTCTTCGATTGCGGCGCGTGCGGTCTCGCCGAGACGCCTGTCGCCGGCGATGAGCCAGATCAGTGTATGGGTGTCCAGAACGATCACCGGTTGGCGTCCCAGTCGTCCGGATCGGCCGCGGGCAGAAACGGGTCATCATAGCCCAGCACCGACCCCTGCATGGCGCCGAAGATCGAGTCGGTTCCGTCCGCCGGCGCGTATGGTGACAGCACTGCCAACGGCCGGCCATGTCTGGTGATCGTCACCGGCTCCCGATCCTCGCACATCTGCCCGATCACGCGGAGGCACTTGGCCTTGAATTCGGTGGCAGCGATTGTTTTCATGGTCAGCCCCATTGTCTAGATATGTACTTTTTTTATGTACATTAATTCAGCAAAGAAGTCAAACCTGATCGAATTGGAGAGAATTGCAGCCCCTTCCCTTCCTGCCGCTTTCCGCCGCCGCGGGTCGCGCCCCGATCACGCCGAATTTAGCGTGGATTTCCGCCGGTTCGGCATAGTATCCCGCGCCGTAAGCTAACGCCCGCTACGACATTTCGGGCGGCGGTTTCGACGGGCAGCGGAAATGGGGAGGCCCTGCGGATGAAGAACCAGGCGCGCGTCGTCGTGATCGGCGGCGGGGTGGTCGGCGTTTCCACCCTGTATCACCTGGCGAAAAAGGGCTGGACCGACGTGATGCTGGTCGAGCGCACCGAGCTGACCGCAGGCTCGACATGGCACGCCGCCGGCCTGCTGCCGCTGTTCAACATGAGCTATTCGGTCGGCCAGCTGCACCAGTATTCGGTCAACCTGTACAAGACGCTGGAGGCGGAGACCGGCCAGGACGTCAGCTTCCACGTCAACGGCAACCTGCGCCTCGCGACCAACCGCGACCGCATGGACGAATACCGCCTCTACCAGTGCACGGCGGAGACCATCGGCGTCGAATGCGAGATCGTCGACGTCGAACGCATCAAACAGCTCTGGCCGCTGATCGACGCCGAAGGGCTGGTCGGCGCCCTGTGGCACCCGACGGACGGCCATATCGCGCCGGTCGATGTGACGATGGCGCTCGCCAGGGGCGCGCGCAACCGCGGCGCCGAAATCCATCAGCACACCACCGTAACTGGGATCGAGCGCGACAACCGCGAGTGGATCGTGAAGACCGACAAGGGCGACATCCGCTGCGAGCATGTCGTGAGCGCGACCGGCAACTATGCCCGCACCACGGCCCGGATGGTCGGCCTCGAAATTCCGGCGATCCCGGTGCAGCACCAGTATATCGTCACCGACGTCGATCCCGTGCTGCAGGAGTACAGGGAAGCCGGTAACGCAGAACTTGCCGTACTCCGGGAATCCGACGCCTCCTACTATCTGCGCGAGGAGCGGATGGGCTGGATCCTCGGCCCTTACGAACGCCACGCGCCGGCCTGCTTCGTCGACGGCGTGCCGGAGAGCTTCGAGAAGGACCTGTTCCCCGGCGACCTCGACCGGCTCGTGCCCCATGTCGAAGCCGCCATGAACCGGGTGCCGAGCTTCGAGAATGCCGGCATCAAGGACATCGTCAACGGCCCGATCGCCTATACCCCCGACGGCAACCCGATGGTCGGCCCGGCTTTCGGCCTGGAGAATTTCTGGCTTTCGGAGGGCCACAGCTTCGGCATCACCGCGGCCGGCGGCGCCGGCTGGCAGCTCGCCGAGTGGATCGTCGACGGCGAGCCGACTGTCGACATGATCGGCGTCGATCCGCGGCGCTTCGGCGTCGTCTCGAAGAACTTCGCCAGGATCAAGAACGAAGAGGCGTACGAGCACGTCTTCATCAACCACTATCCGATGGAGGAGCGCCTGCTCGGCCGGCCGGCCAAGGCGCCGCCCTGCTACGAGCGGCTCGACCGGGCCGGCGCCGTCTGGGGCGCGCGCTTCGGCTGGGAGCGGCCGAACTGGTTTGCGCCGGCCGGCGTCGAGCGGAAGGACGACTACTCCTACCGCCGCTCCAACTGGTTCGCGCATGTCGGCGACGAGGTCCGCACCATGCGCGAGCGGGTCGGGCTGATGGAGCTTTCCAGCTTCGCGAAATACCTGGTCGAGGGCCCGGGCGCGCGCGCCTGGCTTGACGGCATGGTGGCCAACAACGTGCCGCGCAAGGTTTCGCGCATGACGCTGGCCCACGCGCTCAACCCGTCGGGCTCTGTGCGCAGCGAATTCACCATCCTGCGCCTGCCCGACGGCCTGTACGGCGAGCGCTTCTACCTGGTCGGCCCTGGCGCGGCCCACGACATGGACTGGGACATCCTCACCCGCCGCGCGCCGCGCGACGGCTCGGTCTTCCTGCAGGACTTGACGACGCAATACGGTGTCTTCGTGCTCGCCGGCCCGCAGGCGCGCAATGTGCTGGAGAAGCTGGCCGACGCCGACGTCTCGAACGAAGCCTTTCCGTGGCTCACCGGCCGGGACATCCCGGTCGGCTACTGCCCCGACGTGCGCGCGCTTCGGGTCAACTTCGTCGGCTCCCTCGGCTGGGAGCTGCACCATCCGATCGAATACCAGATCCATCTGTACGATGCGCTCATGGAGGCCGGCGCGGAATTCGACATCGGCCCGGTCGGCATGCGCGCGATGGATTCGATGCGGCTGGAAAAGAGCTACCGGCTGTTCGGCACCGACCTGAACGCCGAGAACAGCGTTCTGGAGGCCGGGCTGGACCGCTTCGTGCGCTTCGACAAGAACGCCGACTTCACCGGCCGCGCCGCCCTGCTGGCGCAGAAGGAACAGGGCGTGCCGAACGCCTACCGCACCATCGAGATCGACGCCGACGACGCCGACCCGTTCGGCAACGAGCCGGTGTATATCGACGGCGAGGTCGCCGGTCGCGGCACCGCAGGCGGCTACGGCCACCATGTCGGCAAGAGCCTGCTGCTCGGCTATGTGCGCAGCGACGTAGCGGAGATCGGCCGGGCGTGCGAAGTCCGCGTGCTCGACCAGCGCCGCCCGGCCCGGATCATAGCCGAAAGCCCCTACGATCCGGACAATGCGGCGCTGCGGTCATAGGCGCAATTTCCTTGAAATATAGGTTCTCGTGCCCTATATTTTGCCGCAGCGAGCGTCCCGGGATGTTGCGAAAAATGATGGCTGTGTATGGGTTCATGACAAAACATGACATATCCTGACATTCTCAATCCTGCGAATTATGTCCTTCCCCCTCTTCGGAGGGGGGAGTGGCCGAGCGCAGCGAGGTCGATGGGGGTACGGTCGCTGTCCGGCATGGACCGCCTCGCAGCGGTGCGCGTCTGCAGACGCGCCACCCTCGCCCAATTCCTGTCCTGGCCTCCCCCTCTGTCGAGGGGGAGGTATAGCGGGCCATTCGCCGGTCCCGACTTACATTTCCTGACATATCCTGACATCCGGGCGCCGGGCGCTAGCGCGACGACGCCGGAAGCATGTCCGCGCTACGAGGGGGCGCACGACAGAACATGACATTTCCTGACATCGGCGAATGCTTCGCTCGCTGCCTTACACCCTATCCGTCATCCCGACCGGGCGGAGCGAGTGGAGGGATCTCGGCTCGATCCGAGACGCGGGCGCCCAAATGCTGCGACGAGATTCCTCCACTCCGCGTCCTAGCGGCCGCTCCGGTCGGAATGACGGGCGCAACTGGAGGAAATTTCCGGCGAATCATGACATTTCCTGACATCCCCGCGCAGGGTGCGGAGGCCCGGCCATGAGCGAAGAACGCGGCCGAAAGCGCGGCGAAGGCCGTGCGGGCCGGCGCGCGGGTCGTGCGGGCGGCGGCCGGGAAAGCCGGCGCGCGGCGCGGACGGCCGGTCCGGTCGAGCAGCTTGGCGCGATTCTGCGCAGAATCCCCAAGGTCGAATTGCTGTCGGCCGAAGGACTCGAACTCATCGAGCATAATGCCGACACGATCCTGGAAGAGGTCGGCATCGAGTTTCACGACGATCAGGAATGCCTCGACATGTTCCGGGACGCAGGCGCGGATGTCCGCGAAACGCGGGTCCGTTTCCCGCGCGGCCTCGCCCGGCAGCTTTGCTCGACGGCGCCGGCGCAATACACCCAGCATGCCCGCAACCCGGAGCGCTCGGTCGAGATCGGCGGCGGCCATACGGTGTTCGCGCCGGTCTACGGCCCACCCTTCGTGCGCGACCTGGACGGCGGCCGGCGCTACGGCACGATCGAGGATTTCCGCAATTTCGTGAAGCTGGCCTACCTGTCGCCGGCGCTGCATCATTCCGGCGGGACGGTGTGCGAGCCGGTCGACGTGCCGATCAACAAGCGGCACCTCGACATGGTCTATGCCCATATGCGTTGGTCGGACAAACCCTTCATGGGCTCGGTCACCCATCCGCAGCGCGCCGCCGATACGGTCGCCATGGCGAAAATCCTGTTCGGCGACGCTTTCGTCGACGAGAACTGCGTCTGCACCAGCCTGATCAATGCCAACTCGCCGATGGTGTTCGACGCCACCATGCTGGGCGCGCTGAAAGCCTATGCGAAAGCCGGCCAGGCAACGGTGGTCAGCCCGTTCATCCTGTCCGGCGCCATGGCGCCCGTGACCGTGGCCGGCGTGATGGCCCAGACGCTGGCCGAAGCGATGGCCGGCATCGCCGTGACCCAGTTGTGCCGGCCGGGAACGCCGGTCGTGTTCGGCAGCTTCTCCAGCTCGATCTCGATGCAGTCCGGCGCGCCGACCTTCGGGACGCCGGAGCCCGCCCTCGCCCTGTTTGGCCTTGCGGCGCTGGCCCGCCGGCTCGGGCTGCCCTTCCGCAACGGCGGCTCGCTCTGCGCCTCCAAGCTGCCGGACGCCCAGGCGGCTTACGAGAGCGCCAATACATTGATGCCGACGGTATTGGCCGGGGTGAATTTCGTGCTCCACGCCGCGGGCTGGCTGGAGGGCGGGCTGGCGTCGAGCTACGAGAAGCTGATCATGGACGCCGACCAGCTTGCCATGCACCAGGTAATGGCCGGCGGCTACGACCTGTCGGAAAACGGCCAGGCGCTCAGTGCGGTGCGCGAGGTCGGGCCCGGCAGCCACTATCTCGGCTGCCAGCACACCCAGGACAATTTCGAGACCGCCTTCTGGCGCTCCGCCGTCGCGGACAACAACAGCTTCGAGCAATGGCAGAGCGACGGCTCAAAGGACATCGTCGTGCGCGCCAACGAACGCTGGAAGGCCATGCTGGCGAGCTACGAGGCGCCGTCGCTCGACCCGGCCATCGACGAGGCGCTCAACGCATTCATCGCGAAGAAGAAGGAAAGCCTGCCCGACGGGATCGGCTGATGGCGCACCTTCAAGGCATCCGTCCGCAGGCAGAAATTTTCACAGAAAAGATTAATTTCATTTTTTAATACATTGTAATAAAATACTTAATTGTGCTACGCGCTACCGGCGCCGGCGGCCCCGGCGGCGTCCGCCGCTTTCCGCCACGGCACCGCCGTCGTCGGCCAGGCGCGCGGGCAGGGTTACCTGCCGGGAGAGGTGCGGATAGTCGGCGGTCGCGTGGGGCAGCGCCATCGCGTCGACGAAATGGCGCTGGAATTCGGGTTCGACGGCGGTCTCGACCTTTTCGATTCCGCGCACGACCCGCTCGATCTCGTCGCGCGCCGCCTGGTCGAGCAGCGCGATCGTGGCCCCGGTGCCGGCGGCGTTGCCGGCCGAGGTCACCTTGTCCAGGGCGCAGTCCGGGATCATGCCCAGGATCATGGCGTATTTCGGCTCGATATGGGTGCCGAAGGCGCCGGCGAGCACGATCCGGTCCGGCGCGGCGATCCTCAGCCGGTCCATCAGCAGCCGGGCGCCGGCATAGAGCGCCGCCTTGGCAAGCTGGATCGCCCGCACGTCGACCTGGTAGATGCGGATGTCGCGCTCGCCGGCCCTGTACAGGCGGTAGCTGAAGGTCCGATCCTCGGCCTGCAGCCGGTCGGTCCGTCCACCCAGGCCGCCGTCGATCGTTCCGTCCGGCCGGATCAGGCCGGCGAGATACATCTCGGCCAGCGCCTCGATGATGCCGGAACCGCAGATGCCGGTGACGCCGGTATCGCCTGTCGCCGCATCGAAGCCGGGCTCGTCGGACCACAGGTCGCAACCGATCACCCTGACCCGCGCTTCCAGGGTTTCGGGATCGATGCGGACCCGCTCGATGGCGCCGGGCGCGGCGCGCTGGCCGCAGACGATCTGGGCGCCCTCGAAGGCCGGCCCGGTCGGCGAGGACGCGGCCAGAATGCGCTCCCTGTTGCCCAGGACGATTTCGGCATTGGTGCCGACATCGACGATCAGCACGGTATCGTCGGAAAGATAGGGCGTTTCGGAGAGAATCACGCCGGCCGCGTCGGCGCCGACATGGCCGGCGATGCAGGGCAGGAAATAGACCCGCGCGTCCGGATTGACCGCCAGGCCGATTTCGGACGCCCAGAGCGTCTGCGCCCGATTGGTCGCCAGCGCAAAGGGCGCCCCGCCCAGTTCGACCGGATCGATGCCGAGCAGCAGGTGATGCATGATTGGGTTGCCGACGAAGGTCGCGTTTAGGATGTCGTCGGCCGCAATCCCCGCCTCCGCAGCCGCATCGGCGACCAGCCGGTTCACGGCCTCGCGAACGGCCTCGGTCAATTCGATGTCGCCACCCGGGTTCATCATGGCGTAGGAGACCCGGCTCATCAGGTCTTCGCCGAAGCGGATCTGCGGGTTCATGACCCCGACCGAGGCGACGACCTCTCCGGTCGAAAGGTCGGCGAGATGGGCAGCGACGGTCGTCGAGCCGACATCGTAGGCCAGGCCGTAGGCCTTGCCCCGAAACCCCGGCCAAATGGCGATGATCCGCTCCTTGCGGTGAATCGCGACGGTTGCCTTCCAGTCGCCTTCGCGCAGGCTTTTCTGCAGCTTTTGCAGGATCCGCACGTCGCTCTCGAGCTCGCCGAGGCCCCACTGTTCCCGCAGCGCCGTCGCCAGCCGCTCGAAATCGCCGGTCGGGTGGTGCATGTCTGGCTTCTCGACCTCGACATAGTGCAGCCGGACGGCCGGGTTGACGGTGATGTCGCGAACTTCGGCGCGTTTGCGGACGACCTGCTTGTGGACCTGGCTGTCCGGAGGCACATCGATCACCAGGTCGCCCTGGACCGTCGCGTGGCAGCCGAGGCGCCGCTCCTCGGCCAGCCCGCGCCGGTCCTTGTAGCGCTGTTCGTTGGCACTGAAGGCGCTCAGATGGCCGGCCGCGCTTTCAAGCCCGAACTTGGCGAAGCGGCCGGTGCTGATGGTGATCTGGCAGCGGCCGCAGATGCCCCGGCCGCCGCACACGGAATCGAGGTCTACGCCGAGGTCGCGCGCCGCCTGCAGCAGGTTGGTGCCGACCGGAAACGTGCCGCGCCTGCCCGACGGCGTGAAGACGACCTTGGCCTCCGCCTCGGCCGCCTCGTCCTTTACGCCGGTCAGCGCTTCAGGCACGGCGGCGGCGGCGCCCTTCCCGGCCGCGGCGGCTTTCGCTCTCGGCGGCGGGATCGCGGAACTTCTTCAGCCAGCGCCGGCAGTCGGGATCGTTGCCGTTCATCACATCGGCCGCCATCACGGCATCGACCTCGTGGGAATGCAAGGGATTCATGATCGCCGAAGTCATGCCCGAACAGGCGGCCATGCCGAGGAAGGCGGCATTGAGGCCGGGCCGGTTCGGCAGGCCGAAGCCGATGTTGGATGCGCCGCAAGTGCTGTTGACGCCCAGCTCGTCGCGCAGCCGGTTCAGGATGTAGAAGACTTGTCGGCCCGCCTGGTTGATCGCGCCGATCGGCATGACCAGCGGATCGACGACGATGTCCTCCTTGGGTATGCCGTAGTCGGCGGCCCGATGGACGATCTTCCTGGCGACGTCGAAGCGGACGTCCGGGTCTTCAGAAATGCCCGATTCGTCGTTGGAGATCGCCACCACGGCGCAGCCATATTTCTTCACCAGCGGAAGGACGGCCTCCAGCCGCTCTTCCTCGCCGGTTACCGAATTGAGCAGCGGCTTGCCCTGATAGACCGACAGCCCCGCCTCCAGCGCCGCGACGATGGACGAGTCGATCGACAGCGGGACATCGACCAGCGACTGCACCAGCTTGATGCAATCGGCCAGGATTTTCGGCTCGTCCGCCAGCGGCACGCCGGCGTTGACATCCAGCATGTGCGCCCCGGCCTCGACCTGGGCGACGGCGTCGGTCTCGACCCGGCTGTAGTCGCCGCGGCGCAGGTCCTCCATCAGAAGCTTGCGCCCCGTGGGGTTGATGCGCTCGCCGATCATGCAGAAAGGCCGGTCGAAACCGATCACGACCTCCCGGGTCGCGGAACTGACAACGGTTCGGCTCATGTCGGGCTGGCTCTCAGGTTCGGATGTCTAGCGGGCCGTATCGTCGACGCCGTTCGACCGGACGATCCGTTCGACCCGGTCTTCGGGATACTCCTGTTCGATGCGCCCGGCGGCTTCGGCCGCCGCCGCTTCCAGATCGTCGCCGCAATCGACCGGCGCGCTGCGGCGCCACTGTTCGAGATAGTCGTCGGTGCCGTGCAGCTTGGCGCGGATGGCGGCCCGGTCGATCGCCTTCTCGAACCGCACATCCAGTTGCCGGCGCGCCTTCTTCCGGCCGGCCGACACGATAATCTGGGCCGGGATGTCGCGCCAGTAGATGATCTGGAGCTTCGCCACGCTTCAGACCCCGGGATCCGGCAGCGGAGCGGCGGCCCGGCCGAGGAATTCTTCCAGTTCGCCATAGCCGACATAGCGGAAGGCGTAGCCCAGGCCCAGCCGTGCCGCCGCCGCCTGCGCCTTGACCTGGAGCCCGGCGTCGCGGGTCTGGGCGATATAGAGGCAGCGGGTGTAATGCCGGAAATAATCGTCCCGCAACTCTGGATGGCGGTCGAGGCCGAGGCCCTCCACGATCAGCCGGTCGAAGTGGCGGACCATGTAATCCGTCAGATAAAATGTGCCGGTTTCGGCTTCGGCAAGCGCGTCGAACGCCGCCTGGCCGGTGTAGAAGGCATAGCAGTGCGGGCCCTCGATCCGCTCCACGCCCTCTTCGTCGAGCACCCTGTCGAGAAGTCCGCCGGTGCCGCAGTCGGCGTAGGCGACGAGAATGCGGTCGTAGGCCGTGCGGCACTCGCGGATCTTCTCGCGGACCCGGTCCGGGATCAGTTGCGGCGCGTTGTGGAGCCAGGCCGGAATGCAGGCGACGTCGAAAGCGGGAACCGCGTTCATGTCCCGGAAGTGCACGATCTCCCGGGCGAGTGCGCCGCAGGCGATCACTACCGTGCCGGCCTTGCGGCGTCCGGCGAGAGTCAGGGCGCTATCCGGCGCCACGTCCAGGGCCTTGCCCGGCGGAGCAGCGGCAACGCGCGGTGCCGAACCGCCCCGAATTCGGCCGCTCCTGCCGGTTCTTGCAGTCGGGCGACGCGCCAGCGCAGCCTCCATGGGTCAGTTGATCGTCGCGCCGCCGAGCAGGTTGTGCCTGCGCTTCATGAAATCCTTGGCGATTTCCACGGCGACCGCGGCATCGGGGCAATAGGCGTCGGCGCCCACCGCCTGCGCAAATTCCTCGTTCAGCGGGGCGCCGCCGACCAGAACGGTATAGTCGTCGCGAATACCCTTCTCTTTCAAGGTTTCGATCACGACCTTCATATAGGGCATCGTCGTCGTCAGCAGCGCCGACATGCCGAGAATATCGGGCTCGTGCTCCTCGATGGCCGCGAGATAATTTTCGACCGGATTGTCGATGCCGATATCGACCACCTCGAAGCCGGCGCCCTCCATCATCATCGACACGAGGTTCTTGCCGATGTCGTGGATGTCGCCCTTGACGGTGCCGATCACCATCTTGCCGACCCGCGGCGCGCCGGTCTCGGCGAGCAGCGGCCGGAGAATGAACATGCCGGCTTTCATCGCGTTGGCCGATTGCAGCACTTCAGGCACGAACAGGATGCCGTCGCGGAAATCGATCCCGACGATGCGCATGCCTTCGACCAGCGCTTCGGTCAGGATCGAATAGGGCTGCCATTTTCGCTCGAGCAGGATGTTGACGCCCTCTTCGATCTCTTCCTTGAGACCGTCGTAGAGGTCGTCGTGCATCTGCTCGACCAGTTCCTCGTCGTTCAGTTCGCTGAGAACGAGATCGTCGTCGTCGGACATGACGGCACCATCCCTCGGAGCGCGCGGCGGCGCTGGACAACAAACCCGCGCCGACGGCCGCAATATGCATGGAATGCGGCGGCGCGGGAACATGCACATAACCGCCTGCCTCGTCACGCAAAATCGGCGGCGCTGCGATGACAATTTCGTGCGTCAGCCTGTCGCTGACGCCGTACGGGCGCCGGAGTGCTACAGCCGGAGAATCCGAAATTCGCCGAAAGGGAAGAAACCATGCCCGGAAACCGCTACGACGCCTACGAACGCCTGATATTCGACCGGCCGGCCGATGGCGTGCTGCGGGTCACGATGCACAATCCGGACAACCCGATGAATTCCGTCGATGCGAAGATGCACGAGGAACTGGTCGCAGTCTGGCCCGACATCGACGCCGACAGGGATGTCGGCGCAGTCATCCTGCGCGGCGCCGGCCGGGCCTATTCGGCGGGCGGCGACTTCGGCATGATCGACGGGATCATCGGCGACCACGGCTACCGCATGCGCGCGATGAAGGAGGCGCGCGACCTCGTCTACAACGTCATCGCCTGTTCCCGGCCGACGATCGCCGCGATGCACGGCGTCGCCGTCGGCGCAGGACTCGCGGCCGGCATGGTCTGCGACGTCACCATCGCCACGAAGAGCTGTCGCATCATCGACGGCCACACCGCCCTCGGCGTCGCGGCGGGCGATCATGCGGTCATCAGCTGGCCCCTGCTGTGCGGCATGGCCAAGGCGAAATATTACCTGATGACCTGCGAAACGCTGACCGGCGAGGAGGCGGAGCGGATCGGCCTGATCTCGCTGGCCGTCGAGGACGACGCCCTGGAGGCCGAAGCGCTGCGCGTCGCCACGCGGCTCGCCGGCGGCGCCCGCACCGCGATCAGCCATACGAAGATGGCGCTCAACAACTGGTACCGCATGAACGGCCCGAGCTTCGACGCCTCGCTGGGCTACGAATTCCTCGCCTGGGACGGTCCGGAGGCGCAGGAAGGCCTTGCCGCGCTCAGGGAGAAGCGCAAGCCGAACTTCGGCAGGATGCCGGTGTAGCTGGCGCCGCAGCCGTTTTCCCGGTTCAAGCCGCCCGAGCCTGCGGCGCCCGGTCCGCCCGGTCTGCGAGATAGCCGCGCAGCCAGTCCAGCATGGTATCGGCGTCCGAGACCTCGAACGGGTCGGCCGGACACTCGTCGTCGAAGCCGGGCTCGACGAACATCTTGACGATCTCGCTGTCGTCGACGAAGGCGGAATAGCGCCATGAGCGCATCCCGAAGCCGAGATTGTTTCGAGACCAGCATGCCCATCCGGCGGGTGAAGGCGGCCGAGCCGTCGGACAGCATCGTCACCTTCTCGACGCCCTCGTGCTGCGCCCAGCGGAACATGACGAAGGCGTCGTTGACGCTCAGGCAGATCACCTCGTCGACACCGAGCGCGATGAAGTCGTCGTGCAGCTCCTCGTAGCGCGGCAGGTGGGTCTCGGAGCAGGTCGGCGTGAAGGCGCCCGGCAGGGCGAACAGCACGACCCTGCGGCCGCCGAAAATGTCGGCGGCAGCGATTTCAAACTCGCGCGCTGCCACGATGATTGCGGCGGGCGTATATAATAGGGCCAACATGGCGTGCAAAGGATGTTGAACTGTGTGGATTGCTGATGGCGAGAAATATGCATTGGTCGGTCTTGAGGTGAAGCTCGAAGGGCCGCCAACGCCGGTGCAGGTCGCGCCCAATTTATGGGTTCTCACCGACACCACATTCGATATTCCATCAGAATGGCAAAAATGGCTGGGCAGCATTCGTGCTGATCAGGTCGCGAGCAGCAACCTATTCCTTGTAAGTAAGCTCGCCTCGGCGACGCCCGGTGTTCTGGACGGTGAGAACCAGTCGTTGGAACGACGTGTCTACCATTTCTACGTCGGGCTCCTGTTGTCAGCAATGTTCTCGCCCTCCCACAAGCCAGTCCTACTGACGGGCGCGCGACGTGACGGCATGATTGATGTCCGACAGCAAAAAGACCTAGAGGTTCCCATGCCGCAGGTCTTCCGGCCTTACCCGCCAGTGGAGGCCAACGACATCCTGTTGGCGGCACAACTCGGACAGAACCTCGACGCGATGCAACCAGTGACGGCATCCGGCGAGATGTGGCGGTTCATTCGGACGCTGCAAATCTACGTTGAAGCACGCGCGGTCGAAGATATTCTTGATCGGATTCACCAATACTGCCGCTCGATCGAGGGGCTAATTTTGCCCGCAGTCGGAAACACCAAGAAACATTTCAAAAGCCGAAGCGAATTGTTCATTGGACCGGCCCATCACGACCTGATGGGTGCACTTTTCGACATCCGAAGCCATGTCGAACATCTCCATGAGAATCGGTATCTGGAGCCATTCGACCGCGATGTTCGGCTCGACTTGGTGAAGAAAGAATTGATTGTGGAATACATCGCACGCAACGCACTCGCGCGGATAATTAATCAAAAGACCCTCTGGACACACTTCGGCAACACGACGACGCTGGAACTGTTCTGGGCGTTGTCATCGGACGAGCGGCGGAGAATTTGGGGCGACATTATAGACCCTATGGTGCCCGTTGCAGATTTCGATCCGAAGTACCTGCACGACGGTATGCTCGGAAAAACCTAACAGATTGCTGCAAAGCCCCTG
Organism: Rhodospirillaceae bacterium; assembly: GCA_011523655.1. Taxonomy (GTDB): domain Bacteria; phylum Pseudomonadota; class Alphaproteobacteria; order Bin65; family Bin65; genus Bin65. The sequence goes on along the minus strand of WTGH01000027.1, from coordinate 5,901 downwards.
CGCTTTATGGAAGCGGCCTGACTCGATGGCTGGACGAAGTGTAGGGTCGCTATAGCCACACATTCCGAACCGGACTGGTCGTACCCGTTTTGTCGTCTCGTTATGGCGCAGGCGACGATTGCAGAATGGCGGAAAGGCAGGTAGTCCGCCGCCGGCCCCCGCTCCTCACACCGCCTGCGCCATCCCTTCGGCCCGCCGGCTCTCGCGCTGCCAGAAGTAGGCGGCGAGCAGGCCGAGCAGGCTCCAGGCGGCGAGGCCGGTGCCGAGCGCCCGGGCGGCGAACAGGCCGGCCAGTTCCGGCGGCGCCGGGCCGATGAGTTCGTCCGGATGCGGCGCGCCGATCACGTGCGGCGCCAGGAGGAGCAGGGCGGCGACGCCCCGGAGCGCCCAGCCTCGCCCGAACGCGATCAGCGCGAGGCCGGCCGCGGTCGCACCGACGGTGCCGAACCACCAGACCTGGCGCGGACCGATCTCCGCCGCCGCGGACCCGGGCAGCTCCGGCGGGATGCCGAACGCCGGGGCGAACTGCACCGCCAGGAATCCGGCGACGCCCCAGACCAGCCCCTGCCGGACGCCGATGCGGACGCCGCGGTCTTCGGCCAGCGCCATCGCGGCCACCAGCAGGAAGGCGTAGCCGGTATAGGTCAGGGTCGTGAACAGCACGCTCAGGCCGTCGCGCTCCAGATCGACGCCGGGAATGGCCGCAGCGCCCTCCCCGCCGTCGCCGAAATGGTTCAGCGCGCCGCTCTCATACAGCTCGGCATGGAGCAGCACCGGCTGGACGAAGACCAACTGCAGCAGGGCCGCGATCAGCCCCGCCAGAAAGCCAGCGAACAGCGCGCTGACCGCTATGCGGGTAAACATCGCTAGTGGCAGGGGAAGCCCATGGCGTGGCGCGAATCGTGCGCAGCGTCATGCAGGGCCGCCGTCTGCACATGGCCGGCCAGGGTCACGATCGCCAGGCCGATGAAGGCAGACAGCGCGATGGCGGCGAGCTTCGCCGAAATTCCTGTCCTGCTCTGGGTTTGGGCAGTCATGCAATTCTCCGTCGTAGCACCCGACAACGATACAGTCGCGGTCGCCCGGCAGGTTTCCTGGCTCACGGTTAGCGGCCTGTCTTGCGCTCGCCTTCCCGGCCGTTCGACCAGTGGCATTCCGAGCGCGGCCAACCGTCTACAGTTGCGGGGACAGCTCCGGACTTGATCCGCCGATCGCACCGGATTCCCTATTAAGCCCCTCCCCTTCCGGATCGGGGCGCCAAGCCCGCAAGCATTAGCCCCATGATCCGAATGCCGTCAAGCGTCGGTCGTGCGTCCGTTCGAAATAACAGAGTATGCGGCGGCGCGAAAACGCGCGCCTCTCCTCGCCCCTCCCCGTCATTTGGACCGGAGCGGCGCAGCCGCGATCCCGGAGCCGGCGCCTTCCCGTGCGGCAATGCTTGACGGGTTCCGGGGCCGCAATTAGGGTCAATTCTTTTTTTCCGATGCACCGGCAGTGCCGGGGCGCCGGGGCGCAGCAGCTGGAAAATGGCGGAAACGAGCCATTTCAGCGCCGTAGGATTGGAGGGCAGCATGACGCAGGGAAAGCAGGATGGCGGCGCAGCCTGACATCGCGGCGGGCCGGCTTTCGCAGGCGGAATACGCGCGCAACTTCGGCGACATCAAGCCGCCGCTGACCCCGCAGCAGGCGCCGATCGACGCGAGCCGCTGCTACTTCTGCTACGACGCGCCCTGCATCGAGGCCTGCCCGACCGGCATCGACATCCCGAGCTTCATCCGCAAGATCGCCTCGGACAATATCCGCGGCGCGGCGATGGACATTCTCGGGGCCAATATTTTCGGCGGCGCCTGCGCCCGGGTCTGCCCGGTCGAGGAGCTGTGCGAGGAGGCCTGCGTACGCACCGCGCAGGAAGGCAAGCCGGTCAATATCGGCCTGCTCCAGCGCTACGCCACCGACCGGTTCTTCGAGCGCGGCGAGCAGCCCTTCGAGCGCGCGGCGCCGACCGGCAAACGGGTTGCCGTCGTCGGCGCCGGGCCGGCCGGCATCAGCTGCGCCCACGGCCTCGCCCGGCTCGGCCACGCGGTCACCGTCTACGAGGCGCGCGCCAAGGCCGGTGGGCTCAACGAATACGGCATCGCCGCCTACAAGGTGATCGACGATTTCGCCCAGCGCGAGCTGGATTTCATCCTCGCGGTCGGCGGCATCACGCTGGAATTCAACAAGGCGCTCGGCGCGGACATCTCCCTCGCCGGGCTGCGCCGGGACTACGACGCCGTGTTCCTGGCAACCGGCCAGGCCGGCGTGAAGGCGCTGGAGGTCGAGGGACAGGCGCTCGAGGGCGTCCGGCCGGCGATCGACTATATCGCCGAGTTGCGCCAGGCCGGCGATCTGGCGGCGCTGCCCGTCGGGCGCAGGGTCGTTGTGATCGGCGGCGGCAACACGGCCATCGACATCGCCGTCCAGACGAAGCGGCTGGGCGCCGAGGACGTCACCATCTGCTACCGCCGCGGACCCGAGGAGATGGGCGCGACCTGGCACGAGCAGGAGGTCGCCCAGACCAGCGGCGTCAGGATCAAGCACTGGGTCCGCCCGGTGCGGCTGCACGGCGCGAACGGCCATGTCGGCAGCATCGAACTGGAATACACAACGCTCGACGGCAGCGGCCGGCTGGCCGGCACCGGCGATACGACGACCCTGCCTTCGGACAGCGTGTTCACTGCGATCGGCCAGATCCTGATCGCCGATCCGGTGGCGGACGGCGCGGGCGAGCCGCTCGACATAAGCGGCGGCCGGATCGTCGTGAACGATGACCTTGAAACGTCGCTCTCCGGCGTGTTCGCCGGCGGCGACTGCATCGACGGACTCGATCTGACCGTGCAGGCGGTGGAAGACGGCAAGATCGCCGCGCAGTCGATCCACCGCTACCTGACCCGATGAGCGGGAGGCAAGGACCATGGCCGACCTGAGAACGGACCTCGCCGGAATCACATCGCCCAACCCGTTCTGGCTGGCCTCGGCGCCGCCCACGGACAAGTACTACAATGTCCAGCGCGCCTTCAGGGCCGGCTGGGGCGGTGTCGTCTGGAAGACCGTCGGCGAGCCGATCGTCAACACCACGTCGCGCTACGGCGCGGTGGAATACAACGGTTCCCGCATGGCCGGCTTCACCAACATCGAGCTGATTTCGGACCGGCCGATCGAGGTCAACCTGCGCGAGGTCAAGCAGATCAAGCGCGAATGGCCGGACCGGGCGCTGGTCGTCTCCCTGATGGTGCCGTGCGACGAGGACAGCTGGAAGAGCATCCTGGCCGACGTCGAGGACACCGGAGCCGACGGGATCGAGCTCAATTTCGGCTGCCCCCACGGCATGTCCGAGCGCGGCATGGGCTCGGCGGTCGGCCAAGTGCCGGACTATGTCGAGATGGTCACGGCCTGGTGCAAGAAGCACACAAGGATGCCGGTCATCGTCAAGCTCACGCCGAACATCACCGACATCCGCTACCCGGCCCGCGCCGCGCGCAAGGGCAACGCCGATGCGGTGTCGCTGATCAACACGCTGGCCTCGGTGATCGGCGTCGATCTCGACACGATGGCGCCGCTGCCGCTGGTCAACGGCAAGGGGACGCACGGCGGCTATTGCGGGCCGGCGGTCAAGCCGGTCGCGCTGCGCATGGTCGGCGACCTGGCGCGCGACCCGGAATGCCGCGGCATGGGGATCTCGGGAATCGGCGGCGTTTCGACCTGGCGCGACGCGGCGGAATTCCTCTCCATCGGCGCCAACAACGTCCAGGTCTGCACGGCGGCCATGCATCGCGGCTTCAAGATCGTCGAGGACATGATCGACGGCCTGTCGAACTGGATGGACGGGAAGGGCTACCGCACCCTGGCGGACTTCCAGGGCGCCGCGGTGCGCAACTATGTCGAATGGGGCGAGCTCGACATGAACTACGAGATCGTCGCCCGCATCGACCAGGACCTGTGCATCAAGTGCGGCCTGTGCCACGTCACCTGCGAAGACACCTCCCACCAGTCGATCGCGGCGCTCAGGGTCGACGGCGAACGGCGCTACGAGGTGATCGACGAGGAATGCGTCGGCTGCAACCTGTGCATGTATGTCTGCCCGGTCGACGGCTGCATCACCATGGAGCCGGTCGATAACGGCAAGCCCTACATCGTCTGGGCCGACGACCCGCGAAACCCGGCCAATCGGGCTCAGGCGGTCGAATAGACTTGTCGCCGCCGACGGTCTTTAGGCCGGGATTTCTACATTTTTGTTTGATCGTTCATTTTTCCAATTCCGCCTAACACCTTGAAATTGCGCTGTTTTCGGGAAATTCGGAAAACGGGACAGACCGGTCTATCTACAGTCTTTTTTTGCATCCGGCCTTTCCGCTGCGTTTACATCCGCCTGCATCCGCCGCACCCGCGTATGTTCATATAATGTTCCTGATGCCGCTGTCAACCCCATTCCGCAGAGGGTACCGGATGAAGGTTGCGACGGCGGCGGGAGCTCCGGGCCGGCCGGCGGTCCGGCGCACACACGCATCCGATGCGCGTCGCGGCAATCGGTTCCTCCGGCGCCGGCCGGAATCGGCCGGATGTTTCGAGCAATCATCGTTCCCGCGCGCGTGAGGAAGGTTCCCGACGCGACCCGTCGAGAACCTTCCCGTTGAGATCACGCAATATCGAAACGGTCCCGGGTCATCACCTTGTCCCAGGCAGCGACAAAGTCGTCCACGAAACGCCGCCCGGAGTCCTCGCATCCGTAGACTTCCGCGATCGCCCGAAGCTGCGAGTTCGAGCCAAAGATCAGATCGGCCCGGGTGGCTGTCCATTTAAGATCGCCCGTAGCGCGATCACGCCCGTCGAACAGGTCTTCGGATGCGGAAGCTGCCTCCCACGTCGTGCCCAGGTCGAGCAGATTCGCGAAGAAGTCGTTGGTGAGCGACTCCGGCCGGTCGGTAAAGACCCCGTGCCGGGATTGTTCGAAGTTTGCGTTCAGGACCCGAATGCCGCCGACGAGCACCGTCATCTCGGGCGCCGTCAGCCCCAGCAGCTGGGCCCGGTCGACCAGCAGCGCTTCCGCCGGCCCGGCGCGCCGGCCGTTGAGGTAGTTGCGGAACCCGTCCGCAGCCGGTTCGAGCACGGCGAAGGACTCGACGTCCGTCTGTTCCTGCGACGCATCCGTGCGGCCCGGCTCGAACGGAACCGTCACCTCGTACCCGGCGTTCGCCGCCGCCCGCTCGACGGCCGCGCACCCGCCCAGGACGATCAGGTCGGCGAGCGAGACCCTCTTCCCGCCGGCCTGCGCGTCGTTGAACGCTTGCCGAACGCCCTCGAGGGTTTCGAGCACGGACGCCAGCCGGGCGGGCTGGTTGACCTCCCAGTCCTTCTGCGGCGCAAGACGGATGCGCGCGCCGTTCGCCCCGCCGCGCAGATCGGAGCCGCGGAAGGTCGAAGCCGATGCCCAGGCGGTTGAGACCAGCTCGGAGACAGAGAGCCCCGAACCGAGGATCCCGGCCTTGAGATCGGCTATGTCCCGTTCGTCGATCAAGTCATGGGCGACGGCGGGGACGGGGTCCTGCCAGATCAGCTCCTCTGCCGGAACCTCTGGGCCGAGATAGCGCGCGCGCGGACCCATGTCGCGGTGCGTCAGCTTGAACCACGCCCGGGCGAAGGCATCCGCGAACGCGTCCGGGTTCTCGTGGAAACGCCGCGAGATCGACTCGTAGACCGGGTCCATCCGCATGGCCATGTCCGCCGTGGTCATCATCGGCGCATGGTGTTTCGACGGATCGTGGGCATCCGGCACGATGTCCGCGCCGGCGCCGTCCTTCGGCACCCATTGCCACGCGCCGGCGGGGCTCTTCGTCACTTCCCACTCGTAGCCGAACAGGGTGT